>CAMAPT010000004.1 GCA_945860225.1 Chitinophaga pinensis
TGCTTTTAAATAATATCCCAATATATTTAATTTATGATCAGAAATACAAAACTATACTCAATTTATAATAATAAATGCCCTAAATGTCATCAGGGAGATTTTTTTATTACTAAAAGTCCTTATCATAAAGATTTTATTAAAATGCATGAAAAATGCTCCCATTGTCATGATTTATTTAATAAGGAGGTTGGCTTTTATTATGGGGCTATGTACGTCAGTTATGGCCTCAATATAGGTATTGGCGTAGCTTTGTTTTTATTAATGGTGTTAATTTTTAAAATAGATTTACTTATCTATCTCTTTTCTTTTTTGATAATAGAGGTAATTTTATTTCCTTGGGTAATGAGGATATCAAGACTTATTTATATCAATTTATTTGTTAAATACGATTCTTCGAAATAATAAATAAAATATCATTAAAAAATATAATTATATGATTTGTTTATTTCCATTTAAATAAACACTTTCTATTAAATTGCTGGCAAATGAATATGGTATAAATCCGTATGTACTTATTGGTTTAGTAATAAAAATATTAGCTTTTTTTCCTCTACTAATACTTCCTATTCCGTCAGACATATTCATTGCATAAGCGGAATTAATTGTACACGCATTAATGACTTCTTCTGGTGTTAATTTATATTGAATACAACCTAAACTCATCATAAAATTCATATTACCACTAGGACAGCTTCCTGGATTATAATCACTTGCGAATGCAATGGGTAATCCAGCATCAATCATCTGACGAGCTGGAGGTAAAGGTAAATTCAAGAAGAAGGCTGCACCAGGTAATATTGTTGGCATTGTGTTCGATTTTTTTAATAAATCTATATCTTCATCATTACAAAATTCTAAATGATCAACACTGATAGCACCACATTCAACCCCGGCTTTGATTCCTCCAAAATGACTCATTTGTTCGGCATGAACTTTGGCGATTAACCTATATTTTTTACCTGCCTCTAAAATTTGTTTTGTTTCGTCGTAGGTGAAATAATTTTGTTCGCAAAATACATCAATATAATCTGCTAAATTATTTTCTGCAATTTTGGGTAGCATTTCATTTATAATTAAATCAATGTAACCTTGTTTATTATTTTTAAATTCTGCTGGTAATGCATGTGCTCCTAAAAATGTTGCTCTTACTGGAATTAAATTTAATTCTTTAATTCTTTTAATAACTCTTAACATTTTTAATTCACTCTCTAAACTAAGACCATAACCACTTTTAATTTCTATACTACCAGTTCCTTGAGCAATAATTTCTTTCAAACGAATCATTGCTTGTTCGAATAATTCATCTTCAGAAGTTTCACTTAATTTTTTAGCTGAATTCAAAATACCTCCGCCACGTTCAAAAATAGCTTCGTAGCTTAGTCCGTTAATTCGATCAACAAACTCCGTTTCACGGTTTCCTGCATAAACTATGTGTGTGTGGCTATCTGCATAACAAGGAAAGACTATTTTCCCTTCAGCATCTACAATTTCTAACCCTTTCCAATCTTCTATACCCGGAAAATCATCCATTGTTCCGAAATCTGCAATTATGCCATTGTCGATTGCTAACCAAGCATTATCTATACATGGTAAATGTTTCATTTCTTCACCGCTTACTTTTAAAACATTAGGTTCTCGAACTTGTACAAGTGTTTTTATATTTTTGATTAGTAATTTAGACATGGTATTGATATTTAAAGGTGCAAGATATTTATTTTATGGATTATTTTTGCGCATAATTGTTATTTTTACAAAATGGCGGGTAATACTTTTGGAACTGTTTTTCGATTAAGTACTTTTGGAGAAAGTCATGGAGATGCCCTTGGAGGTATGGTTGATGGCTGTCCAGCAGGTTTAATAATTGATTTAGAATTTATTCAGAGGGAATTAAATCGCCGTAAACCAGGTCAATCAAAAATAACGACACAACGACAAGAACAAGATAACGTAAAATTTTTATCTGGTATTTTTGAAGGCCGATCAACTGGACATCCGATAGGATTTATAGTTGAAAATAATAATCATAAGCCCACTGATTATGAGCATATTAAAGATTCGTTTCGTCCTTCTCATGCTGATTTTACTTACCAAGAAAAATATGGTGTACGAGATTATAGAGGCGGAGGGCGCTCATCTGCCAGAGAAACAGTGTGTCGAATTGTTGGTGGAGCTATCGCAAAATTGTATTTACAGACCTTTGATATTTCAATAAATGCTTATGTAAGTCAGGTTGCAAATATTAAAACAAATAAAACCTATAAGGAATTAGATTTATCAAAAATAGAAACATCTATGGTTAGATGTCCTGATGATGAAATTTCTTCTCAAATGATAGAGCTCATTGAAACAATAAAAAAAGAAGGAGATACAGTTGGAGGAATAGTAAGTTGTGTTATTAAAGGCACTCCCATAGGTTTAGGAGAACCTGTTTTTGATAAGTTACAATCCGAATTAGCAAAAGCCATGTTGAGTATCAATGCGGCTAAGGGATTTGAATATGGAGATGGATTTAATTCTATTTATAAAAAAGGATCGGAGTTAAATGATATTTTTATAGCAACAACCGATATGGAGAAAAGAATTATGACTCAATCAAATCATAGTGGGGGAATACAAGGTGGCATTAGTAACGGCGAAGATATTTACTTTAATGTTGCATTTAAGCCTGTAGCTACGATTATGAAAGAACAAAAAAGTGTGGACAGATTTGGAAATACCATTGTAATTAAGGGTAAAGGGCGTCATGATCCATGTGTTCTTCCGAGGGCAGTTCCTATTGTTGAAAGTATGGCGGCATTAGTTATGGCAGACTTTTTATTAAAATCAAAAACTTCAAAAATTTAATTAACAACGTCATAGGCGTTTATAAGTGCAAATTATGTTCAGAAAAAAAAACAGACTCATTACCATTATAGTTATTTCAATGATTATAGGAATTGCTTTAGGTTATGGTATTAATAAATCCATTACAAACAATTCGATTAAGATTGAACAATCCTATATTCAAAAAATATCCAAAGGTAATCCTGAAATAATAAAACAACTTTCGATAGAATGTTCTAAAATTGAGAAAGAGATTTTAAAACAGGAAAAGAAAAAAGTGGCTGCTAATTTTTCTATTTTGAGCGATATTTTTTTACGATTAATTAAAATGATTATTGCCCCACTTGTACTAGCTGTATTAGTTATGGGGGTTGCTAAAGTAGGTGACTTTAAATCAGTTGGACGAATAGGAGGTAAAACTATACTTTATTTTACGTTTGCTACGTTATTATCTCTCAGTTTAGGATTAATTATAGTAAACCTTTTTGAGCCAGGAAAGGTTATGGCTCTTGATTTACCTGCTGCTTCCTCTGATGTTGGCGTTAAAAGTAATTCTCAAACTGCGAAAAATTTTATTTCACATGTGGTACCAGATAGTATTGTTGGAGTTATGGCGGAAAATGAAATTTTACCTATCGTTGTTTTTGCTCTGTTTTTTGGAATTGCAGCCGCTGGTATAGGAGAACAAGGTAAACCCATGATAAAAGCTATGGATAGTCTTTCTCATGTGATGTTTAAGGTTACAAACTTTGTGATGAATTTCGCACCTCTTGGAGTTTTTGGAGCTATTACAGCTGTGGTTATTCAGCAAGGATTGGATGTATTGAGTGGTTATGCCTATTTAATGGCTTGTTTCTTTGGAGGATTATTGTTTTTCGTTTTTGTGGTTTTGTTTTTAATTTGTTCACTACTGCGTATCAATTTTTTTAAATTAATATCATATGTGAAAGAACCTATTTTGTTGGCGTTTAGCACTGCAAGTTCGGAAAGTGCTATGCCTAAAACTATTGAGCAACTTGAAAAATTTGGTATAAGTAATCGCATCGTTTCTTTTGTTTTGCCTCTCGGTTATTCATTTAATTTAGATGGATCTATTATGTACATGACATTTGCTACAGTTTTTATTGCCCAATCGTATGGTATTAATATGCCCATGGATGATCAAATAAAAATGATGCTGATTTTATTAGTAACGAGTAAAGGAGTTGCAGGTGTTCCTAGGGCATCTTTAGTTGTTATTGCAGGAATGCTTAGTATGTTTCATATACCTGGAGAAGGCTTGTTGTTGTTATTGGCTGTAGATCAGATTTTAGATATGGGGCGTTCAGCTACTAATGTGATAGGCAATGCCGTAGCAAGTGCTGTGGTTGCTAAATGGGAAGGTGAAAAATTAATTCCAAAAAACAACATTTAACGGTTTAATAAAATCGTTTGAAATTAACATTAAACTACTTTCATGTAATTGCTTATGAATACTCAAGAAATAGGATATATCAGTAAGACTCACGGATTAAAGGGTCATGTTGTTCTGCGCTTAAATGAATTTGTAGATATAGATCATGATAATATAAAATCTATTTTTTTAGAATTAAATGGTTCTCAAGTTCCTTATTTTATTACAGAGTGTAAATTGATTAATGTGGGGTATATTATTAAATTGGAGAACATTGATAAAGTAGAGAATGCAAAGAATTTAATTGCAAAAAAAGCATTTACATTACCTGAATTTATTTTGGAAGATGAAGATTCGTTAAACGAATTTATTGGATATACCATCATTGATTCAAAAATGGGAAACATAGGATTTATTAATGAAATAGATCAAAAAACCAATAATGTGCTTATTCGGGTTATTCACCCATCCGGAACAGAAATTATTTTACCTTTTAATGATGATTTTATTATTGAAATAGATGACGATTTAAAAACGATTGAATTTGATGCTCCAGAGGGATTGATAGAAATGTATCTAAATGTTTAAATAAAATTTCAAAATGACAGCTAAGAATAAAGAACACAACATGTCTAATCAAAAAATAAAACGAGATGGAATACTATGGTTTTTGGGTATTGTAGCATTTATTGTATTTGCCGTTTCATCTGCTACCGAAAATTATTCTAACGGGGAGAGAATTGGTTTTATTACCAAATTTTCAAATAAAGGCAGATTCTGGAAATCATGGGAAGGAGAGTTAAATTTGACTCAAACAGGCATGAACACTAGTTCGTTGTTTGATTTTTCGATAGATAACGACACAGAATCGTCATATATCATTTCTATGATTGATTCAGCAGTTAATAATGGTTGGAAAGTAAAATTAAGATACCATGAAACCAGTTTTAAAAATTGGTTGAGTAATCGCGGAGAAACGGATTATTTTATTGATAATATAGAAATATTGGATAAAACAACGCTGGGAAATAATCATTCAGAAGAATCTAATTCGGTTAAAGGAAAAGTAATTGATACCATTTACGTGGTTATTGATAAGGCAGAATTATTGAAAAAAATTGAAAAAAGTAGTAAATAGTTTCTACTACTTTTTAAGTTATCTGACAGTTTTTATTTTTTAATTATCAATATGTTGATGGATTGAATTTCCTTAATATAAATGTGATGATAAAACGGTCGGCTCCCACAAATGTTTGATTAGAACTTTCTACATAAAATCCCTTCTGAAAAAGATCTTCTAATTCTGGATAGTTAATGGCTTGTTGAGCGTGGGTTTTTACGTTGATATCTCTAAAAAGTGTGATTACTTCTTGTGGTTTTATTATGTTCGTTTTATTTAAATCCATAAGGCGTTTTTTTTAAACAAACATACAATCATAACCCAATGCTTAAATACGATTTTGGGCATTAGCATTTCTGATTTTAATTACACTTCTTAAGGCATCAAGATATAAAAGCTTTAAAAAATAGAATTATCATTTTTACAGCTAATTTTATTTATATGTCTAAATTATTAGGATTTTAATTACCATATGGTATAAGCGTGTTTAGTCATTTGTGTATGCATTGAATGCAACAAGGTTATTTCATATTCACAAACTGAAGAGGTACTTCATAATCACCCTTTCTGCAAAGTGCTATTACTGCTTGTAAATCATTAATACTTTTGCTCGACACACGAATAATATCATCCATTAATTGAGCAGTAACCTTTATTTTACTATCTTTTATATCCTTCAATATTTTTTTTGAAGTCTCTTTTTCGATGCCCTGACGAATTTTAATTTCTTTTTTGATAACCATACCAGAAGGGCAGTGTGCTTTGCTTTCATCTAAACAACGAGGGTCTAATCCTTGTTTAATCATGCGGCTATGAATGGAATCAATAATAGCCTGTAAGCGCATATCATGTTCTGTTGTAATAGATATAATTAAATCTTTCTTATTTAGCTCTATTTCACTTTTAGAATCTCTGAAATCAAAACGATTAAGAATTTCTTTTTTAGCTACATTTACAGCATTATCAATGTTTTGGGGATCAGCTTTACTGGTTATGTCGAAAGAAGGCATACAATTATGAAATTTAAATTAAAAAATTAGCACTGAATAAAATACGAAAATAAAAAAAATGGAACAGTTACCATGTAAAAAAGTTGCATTTAGTTTTTTAGTATTGGTTTTTATTTGTGTTATTACAAGTTAATTTTTTATCTATTCAATATACTACAAAATGGTTAAATCATTTTTTATTGTTTGTTTTGTTGGGGTATTTACTTTTTTAAAAGCACAAACCGCTTATTTCCAGCAGGAAGTTAATTATACAATAGATGTAAGCCTAAACGACGTATCACATGAATTAAATGCATTTGAATCCATTCAATATATCAATCGTTCTAATACTTCGCTCGATACGATTTATTTTCATTTATGGCCTAATGCCTACAAGAATAATGAAACAGCCCTAGCAAAACAATTGTTAGAAAATGGTGACACCAAGTTTTATTTTGCTCCAAAAGAGGATTTAGGATACATTGATAGCTTAAATTTTTTGGTAAATGGGAAGCAAGTAAAATGGGAATTTGATAAACATCATATCGATATTTGTAAATTAGTTTTAAATACTTCACTTCATTATAATGATACAATTGTAATAACAACACCATTTCATGTCAAATTACCATCGGCAAAACTATCGAGGTTAGGACATCTTGGTCAGGCCTATGCCATTACTCAGTGGTACCCTAAACCTGCAGTATTTGATAAAGATGGCTGGCATGTGATGCCATATTTAAATCAAGGTGAGTTTTATAGTGAATTTGGTGCCTTTGACGTTAAAATAACAGTACCTAAAAATTATGTATTGGCTGCTACAGGCAATAGAATAGATGCTAATGAAGAGGAAGAATGGTTAATGCAAAAAGCGGAAGAAACACAAAGAATGATTGCTGAAAAAAGATATTCATTCGATTTATCTTTTCCCCAATCAGACAAAGGATGTAAAACCATCCGATTTAAACAAACACGAGTGCATGATTTTGCTTGGTTTGCCGACAAACGTTTTCATGTTTTAAAGGGTTCTGTTAATTTGACCGAAAGTGGCAAATCAGTATATACTTGGGCTTTTTTTACTAATCAAAAACCTCAATTATGGAGTAGGGCAATTGAGTATTTAAATGATGCTACTCTTTTTTATTCTAAATATAATGGAGATTACCCTCACGAGCACATAACAGCAGTGGATGGCACAATTAGTGCCGGTGGCGGTATGGAATACCCAAACATTACAATTATAGGAACATGTAGCGATGATTTTTCATTAGAAACAACCATTATGCATGAAGTAGGACACAATTGGTTTTATGGTATTTTAGGCAGTAATGAACGGCAGTATCCCTTTATGGACGAAGGACTTAATTCGTTTTATGAGATGCGTTATTTACAAGAGAAATATCCTAAAAATACATTGGCTAGTGTATTGGGTAGAGACAGTTCATTCCGTTTTTTAGGATTAAATAAGCTTAAATACCAATATCAATATGAATTTTCATATTTACTTTCAGCCAGAAAAAACTTAGATCAACCAATTTTTCTTTCAGCTAATCATTTTACGAATTATAATTACGGTGCCATGGTTTATAGCAAATCGGCTTTGGCTTTTAATTATTTGATGCGCTATGTTGGACAAGATATGTTTGATAAGGCGATGAAGCAATATTATCAAGAATGGAAATTTAAGCATCCGTCTCCGACAGATTTGATTCAAATTCTTCAAACTCATTTCAAAGCTGACTTAAGTTGGTTTGAAAATGATTTAATTAAAAGTTCACGAAAATTGGATTATAAAATGGTAAGGTATCATTTAAATAAAGACCAAACACATTCCATTTTACTTAAAAATAAGCAAGAAATGATTAGTCCCTTTTCTATTTCAGCTATAAAGGAAGGAAAAACGATTAAGACAATATGGTACGATGGCTTTAAAGGAAAACAGCAAATCATTTTTCCATCTATAAAAGTTGATGAATTTAAAATAGATGCAGAAGACGTTATTATTGATCTTAATAGAAAAAATAATGGTATACGAACAAGCGGATTGTTTAAAAAATCAGATCCGTTACAATTAAGTTTGATAGCCAAAATTGATAATCCGAAATATACTCAACTGAATTTTTTGCCATTAATTGCATACAATCATTATGACAGGGTAATGTTAGGGTGTGCTTTTTATAATTGGAGTTTTCTTCAAAAAAAACAAGAATTTACCATAGCACCATTATATGGTTTCGGTAGCAAAAAACCAACCGGTTTTGCCGATTACAATGTTTATTTCTTGCCCAATAATTCATTCGTTCAGCAAGTAACATGTAATGTCAAGGCTAAATCTTTTTCTTACGATTATTTTGATCCAAACGGGGTTGATCAAAATCAAATCTCAAATGAAAAATCGTTTTACTTGAATTATTATAAAATGTCGGCTACCATTGATATTGAATTCAAAAAAAAGAATCCTAGAAACACCACGTCTCAGCATATTGGCTTTACAAATAATCAAATATTAATAGATGATGTTGTATTTCAATACAATAAGTCGAATCCTGAGAAATACTTCATTAAGAAAACAAATAAGTATGTAAGTATTAATAATTTGTATTACCTATTACATAATGAAAGAAGTATTAATCCGTATTCGTTTGATATTAAGGTTCAACATAATAATCGATTTGCTAAACTAAGTTCTGAATTAAACTATGAATTATCTGTTTCTGCCAAAAAAAGCATAGATATACGTTTCTTTGTCGGTACATTTATTTATAAATCCAATCAACTAAATGCTGATTATAGGTTCAGAATGAGTGGATTTTCAGGAATCCAAGATTATTTATTTAACTACAATTATGTAGGACGAAACGAAAATAATGGTATTGGTTCGGCACAAATGGTGGAGCAAGATGGAGCCTTTAAAATATGGACACCATTAGGGCAAACTTCAAAATGGTTAATTGCTTTAAATATGAAATCCCCAACTGTTGGAAAATTGCCAATGAAACTCTATTTAGATTTTGGCACTAGTGAATTTAATGAAAGTTTATATAAAAATAGAGTGTTATATAATGCAGGAATTGACATATGTATTTGGAAAAATATTTTTGAAATTTTTGTTCCTTTTGCTTACAGTGACGATATTAGAAAGGCGCTAGAAGCTAATAATAAAACCTTTTTTGATACTATCCGATTTACATTAAATTTGCACAATATTAATCCTCGAAAATTTATAACCAATAGTTTATAATATGCAACCCGGAAAGAAAATATATTTTGCTTCTGATTTTCATCTGGGAGTGCCATCTCTTGAATCTAGTTTGGCTCGTGAAAAAAAAATTATTCGTTGGTTAGATTCTATCAAACATAATGCTCAGGAGCTTTATTTGGTAGGAGATATTTTTGATTTTTGGTGGGAATATAAATACACTATTCCAAAGGGACAAACGCGTTTATTAGGAAAGATTGCAGAATTTACGGATAACGGAATTCCAGTCCATTTTCTTACAGGTAATCACGATTTATGGATGAAAGATTATTTTGTTGAGGAATTAGGTGTCGTTGTTCATCATCAACCTATTAAAAAAACGTATAACCATATTTCTTTTTTTATTGGGCATGGCGACGGATTGGGGCCTGGAGACGAATGGTATAAATTCTTGAAAAAATGTTTTAAAAACCCAATTTTGATTTGGTGTTTTAATCGTTTGCACCCAAACCTGAGCTTTTGGATTGCCAAACGCTCAAGTAAGAGAAGCAAAAAAATTACCGGGGATTCGGATAAGGAATTTTTGGGAGCTGATAATGAATGGTTGATGTCCTTTTGTAAATCAGAATTAAAAAAAGAACATACTGATTATTTCATCTTTGGTCACAGGCATTTGCCTTTAGATTTAAAAGCTTCGGAATCATCTCGCTATATCAATCTTGGCGAATGGATAAATTATTGTACCTATGCAGAGTTTGATGGAACGATTCTAAACTTAAAAAAATTTGAAGAGTGATAACAATTTACTCTAAATTACCTTTGTGGTAAGTTTCTGTTTTTATGTTATTACCTTTTTCGTCAAAATAAGTCCAAACTCCATCTTTTTGATAATCAGCTAAATCTTTTCTATAAATCATAGTACCTTCCTCTTTTAATTTTCCATTTTCATGGTATTCTTTCTTGAGATAAGTTTTTTTCTTTTTATCAGTTAACTCAAAAATAGAAATAGGTGAACCATTTTCTTGATATGAATTTCGTTTAAATAAAAACTCTATATTTTTGTCATTTTCTTCAATATACTCTGGGCTTCCATTTTGGTAGAAATCATATTGTTTTTGAGCATTTCCTAAAAAATAATTAATAGTAGAGCGAGGCTTACCGTCATCATAAAACACTTCTAATTTACTATGTTTTAAATCTGTACTTGTGAAATTTCTCTCTATCTGACCATTTTCGTGATAGTTTGTAAAAACCTTAATTGTACCGTCCACATAAAATCCTTTGTGTAGTAATTTACCACCTACATAATAATCTTCTACCCAATCTTGAACTGGTCTACCGTCTTTTGCTTTTCTGATAGAATCTCCTCCAATAGATGCAATCAATTTATTGTATCTAACAATACCGTAATAGGGATCAACTATCTGTTGTTTGGTAAATTTATTAGATAGGGATGATGAATAAGAGGCTTGAGCAAATGATGAACTTGCGAAACCTAAAAGCAATAATGAAAAGTTTAATTTGTTAATAGTCATAATTGTAAATAAAAGTTGGGCAAAAGTAATGAATCAAATCGTTTATTAAGATTAATTAAAAATAAATTTTATGTAAAGTCAAATACTTTCGATTTAATCGAATAGGAATACTTAAAAAGTGATATGCAAAATAGTTTTAGTGTTTCCCTGTAGATGCTAAATAACGTTCAGCATCCAAGGCGCCCATACAACCACTTCCGGCTGCCGTAACAGCTTGTCTGTAAGTTTTATCGGCACAATCTCCTACAGCAAACACACCTTCTATATTTGTTTTAGTAGAGCCTGCAATAATGTCGAGATAACCAGAATCATCCATGTTAAGTTGACCTTTAAAAATATCAGTATTTGGTTTGTGACCAATGGCTACAAAAAAACCTGTAACTATTAACGTACGTAATTCGTTCGTTAAATTATTTTTAATAACCACACCTTCTACCATATCTTTACCCAGAATGTCATCTGTTTCGCTATTGTATAGTACCTCAATGTTTTCGGTATTTAGCACGCGGTGTTGCATGGCTTTGCTAGCTCGCATCTCGCCTTTGCGAACAATCATGTACACTTTTTTACATAACTTTGATAAGTAAGTTGCCTCTTCAGCTGCTGTATCTCCTGCACCAACGATAGCTACCTCTTGACCTTTATAGAAAAAACCATCGCAAACGGCGCATGCCGAAACCCCGCCGGCATTTAAGCGTAATCGGGTTTCATTTTCTAGTCCCAACCATTTTGCCGAAGCTCCTGTAGAGATAATAACTGCATCAGCAGTAATTTCCGTAGAATCATCTATCCAAAGTCTCTTTGGAGATGACGTTAAATTTGCTTTTGTAACTAATCCAAATCTAACTTGTGTTCCAAAACGTTCGGCTTGTTCTTTTAAATCTTCCATTAATTGAGGACCTGTAATACCTTTAGGATAACCAGGAAAATTGTCAACTTCGGTGGTTTCAGTTAATTGACCTCCGGGAGTTAATCCTGTATAAACAACAGGTTTTAAATCAGCGCGTGAAGCATATATTGCTGCCGTATATCCGGCAGGCCCAGAACCTATAATAAGACATTTGATGTGTTCGATAGTTGATGACATAACGATTTTAATTTTTAAGCTTACGAAATTACTATTATAAAAGGTTTAAAAAAGTTTTGGTTTTAAAAAAATTGAAACTTTATCATTAATCTAAGAGGAGGTAATCTTGTATCAGTGAAAGTTTTAAACGGGGTAGTATTTTTACGAGACTAAAGATAACCATCTAGCCTTTTTTTATTTTTGCTAAATAACCACCATCCAAGTATACAACCTGTTGCATTGGCAATAAAATCAAACCAATCGCCACTCCGATTACTGAAAACAGTTGCTTGCATGATTTCTAAGACCCCACCGTAGGTAATTCCTAACATAACGGTTATGAAAGTAATAGATGTGGTAAGTTTATTAGCTTGATAAAGTGCAAGGAACCATAAAATAATTAAAACAAAAAAAATACCTAAATGAACGAATTTATCAAAACTCAATAATTCGAGCCAGTGAGTGGAAGGTATATACTGACCCGGTGTACAACACAATATAAAAATAATGGAAGTCCATAGGATAGCTAAATAATAGCTAAACTTTAAAAGTTGTTTAATCATTGTGGTTTTGACTTATCAAGTATCTGGATTCTGTTCGATTTGACATAAATATAAAAGACTGCCCTTTTGAGACAGTCTCTTTTTTTTAACTTATTTGTATCTAAAATTAAGCTCCGATTAATGCTTTATAAGCATCTGCCGATAATAATTCTGCTAATTCAGATTCATTATCAATGCTTACTTTAATCATCCAACCTGTTCCATAAGGATCGTTATTGACTGATTCAGGAGCACTGTCTATATCTTGATTCATCTCTAGTACTTTTCCGGTAATAGGCATAAATAAATCAGAAACCGTTTTAACTGCCTCTACAGTACCAAAAATTTCTTCTTTTGCTACTGTTTCGCCAATAGTTGTAATATCAACGTAAACGATGTCTCCTAATTCTTTTTGAGCGAAATCAGTAATTCCAATTGTAGCTGTGTTACCTTCAACACGAATCCATTCGTGATCTTTAGTGTACTTTAATTCTGCAGGAAAATTCATACGATTTTTATGTTTAGTAATGTTAAGATTTTAAAAATCAAAGATTAAAAGTTATATAATTTGCAAATATATACGATTAAATCAATTCTAGAGATTATTTTTTAAATTCAACTTTCATTTCCACTCGACGATTTTTTTTGCGCCCTTCTTCTGTGTTATTATCCGCGATTGGTACCGTGGAACCAAACCATTCTGTAATCACTTTATCAGGAGATGCACCTTTTGAAGATAAATATTTTTTTACGGCCTTTACCCGTTTTTCAGAAAGTATCAAATTTTTTGTTTGATCTCCTTCGTTATCCGTGTGTCCAGACAATTTTAATTCCCAATCATTTGAGTGTAATTTCATCAGTTCTGCTAAATCATTTAGAGCAGGAAGAGATTCTGTTTTAATTAAATCTTTTCCGGTGGCAAATTCTAAACTTTCAAACGCACGCTCTAAAATTTTCTGCTCTTCCTCTTTTAATACTGGATTAGGAGGGCAACCATTTAATTCTTTTAAACCGGCTATAGCTGGACAATTATCCACTTTATCAGCTACTCCATCTTTGTCAGTGTCTTCTGATGGACAACCTTTGTTTTCTATTAAACCCGCAATTTCAGGACATAAATCATTTTTGTCAATTATTTTATCACCGTCTTTGTCTGGGCATCCTTTCATTTCTGAAGAACCTGCAACATCAGGACATTCATCTTCTTTATCAGGTACTTTATCTTGATCTTTATCCGGACAGCCTGAAAAATCTGCTAATCCGGCAATTTCAGGACATAAATCATTTTTGTCAATTATTTTATCCCCATCTTTATCTGCACATCCTTTAAATTCAGCTAATCCTTTTTCATCCGGGCAATCATCTTCGGCATCAGTGATGCCATCCTCATCTTTGTCAGGACAACCTTGCATGTCTTTAGTCCCTGCAATATCAGGACATTTATCTTCACTATCTTTAATATGATCTCCATCTTTGTCAGGACAACCCATAAACTCCCAAGTTCCTGGTAAATCTTTACACAAATCTTTTTTATTTGAAATCCCATCTTCGTCTTTATCTTTTACTTTATGATTAAGAATTGGGATTTTTATGATGGTGAAAAAATCAGCTCCATAAAGTTCTTTTTTGCTCACAAATGCCCCTAAATTGCTAGTCCCAATAATTACAGGCCCTATTCGTAAAGCTGTACCGGCTTTTAATCCGTTTAATGCATGGTATTGAATAGGTAAAAAAGCTCCAAACCATTTATGATCGTATCGGGGAGTGAGAGTAATAGAAGTAAAATCATGAACTTTTGTATCATTATTTTTAAATGTAAACGCTATAAAAGGTGTTAGATTGACATAAAAATCTTTCCAAATAAGATAATCGGCTTGCAAGGATATAGCCGTTGGCAAATTCATTCGGTAAGTGGTTTTAGAATTTATCGGAACAAAATTGTTTTTAATCGTTTGGTTAAAACCCTGTATAGAGGTGAAATTGGCTGAATTTAAATCCCAAAAACGAATGTTGGCATTAAAATCTCCACTTGCTGCCGATTTTTTAAATTTAATAGAGCCTATATCTGTAATAGAAAAACCAAGTTTGAGTTTATATTTATTTTGATCTTTTCTCCATAAATCTTTTTCTCCATCCATGCTGTATTGATATTTTAAGTATGAAGGTCGCCATTCATAAACAGCTCCGATGTCAAAAGAAAATCCAGGATAAGATTGGCTAAAATCAAGAATTTTAGTTCCTGTATTACGCTCTCCAATCATGAAATTATCAAAGCTTAAATTATCAGAATGTCCGTAATGAATATCGGAATGGAAAATACTTAAAGTATCTTGAGCCGAAAAATTATAATCTAAATCATTTACAAATAAGTAAGCTGATTGTATTCCTTGCAATAATTTTAATGTCACACCAGCTTTTAGATAGTGTGAATCATTTTCTTTAATAACTTGAGCATAAGTTAAACCATATTCGGCCCAAGACATTTCCTGAAAACTGAGTTTAGTATCTTTTAAATTTGTTTTCCAAAGAAGGGGATAATCAAAGTTTTCAAAAGCAAGTTTTGCCAAAGCCTGCGATACACCGTCTATATTGACATAATTTCTTACAGATGATGTAAAACCTATGGCATATTTTCTTTTAAAATTAAACATAAAGGAAGGCCCCATTATTCTATTAGATAAGTGAAGCCGTTTATCTTTATCGTTATCTTTCAATGTAATAAACTTGTTTGCTACTAAGCCATCTTTCATGGCTTCCATAAATGCTTGATTATTTAAATCGCGTCTGTTTATACCAATATAATTATTGTATAGCGATAGGTTTAGGGCGGTTAAATTTAGATCAAATTTTAATCTTCCATCCGCAATACTTGCAGGTTGCAAATAAATTCCATTGATGCCGGCATAGTTGCTTTGATTATATCCAATAAAGTCTTGAGCTTTAGAAATGATGGAGATACTATAAATAAAAATTAAAATGATTTTTTTCATTTTTGTAATGTTATAAAATCAAAAATACACAATTACTTAATTTTAGGAGCAAATGGCTCATTTAATTTACATTTGGTATTTAATAAAAGTATTCATTTGGCTTACTCAATCTCATTACATTTAACTATATTCGTCGGTTGTTATCAAAGAATATGTTAGAGAAATTAGAAGAAATAAAAAGAAGATATACTGAAGTAGAAGCTAAATTGGGTGATCCTAGTATTATAGCCGATATGAAATTATTTAAAAAATTAAATATTGAATACCGCAGTTTGCAACCTGTTGTTGAGGCTTATTACAAGTACAAACAAGTTATAGATAATATCAACGGAGCGAAAGAAGTTTTAGCCACAGAAAAAGATAAAGATTTTTTGGACATGGCAAAGGCTGAGCTCGATGAAAATCGTTTAGCAGAAGAAAAATTGCAGGAAGAAGTACGATTATTATTAATTCCAAAAGATCCGGAGGATGCTAAAAATTGTACCATGGAAATTAGAGGTGGAACTGGAGGGGATGAGGCTGCTATTTTTGCCGGAGATTTATTTGAAATGTATCGTCGGTATTGCGAAATTAAAGGTTATCAGTTAGAAGTTGTTGACGAAAGTCCGGGTTCAATGGGAGGATATAAAGAAATTGTTTTTAATGTGAAGGGAGATAGCGCTTTCGGTACCATGAAATTTGAAAGTGGCGTGCATCGTGTTCAACGTGTGCCTGCTACAGAGGCTGCAGGTCGTGTTCATACTTCTGCTGCTACCGTTGTTGTATTGCCAGAAGCTGAAGAGTGGGATATTGAAATAAAAGCTTCAGACATTGAAATGGCTACGGCACGAAGCGGTGGAGCAGGAGGACAGAATGTTAATAAAGTTGAGTCTAAAGTAATATTAACTCACAAACCATCTGGTATTGTTGTGACTTGTCAAACTCAAAGAAATCAATTAGGAAACCGAGAAAAGGCAATGGAAATGCTTCGTTCTAAATTATATGATTTAGAGTTTCAAAAACGAATGGCTGAAACTACCGGACGAAGAAAAAGTATGGTAAGTACAGGTGATCGTTCGGAAAAGATTAGAACGTATAATTATCCTCAAAATAGAATTACAGACCATCGCATAGGATTAACATTATATAATTTAACTGATTTCACCAACGGATATATTCAACAAATGATTGATGCTTTGCAATTTGCTGAAAATGCAGAACGATTAAAAGAAGGGGGATTGTAGATTAAAACGTTTTTTGTTTCTGACTTTTAAAGCAGAAATTTGAACAACATAAAAATTATGACACGAGCTGAATTAATTAATGAAATAAAGACTAAAAAAACATTTTTATGTGTTGGTTTAGATCCTGATATTAGTAAAATACCTTCATTCCTATTAGATGAGGATGATCCTATTTTTGAATTCAATCGTCAGATTATTGATGCTACGGCACCATATTGCGTTGCTTTCAAGCCAAATACAGCTTTTTATGAAGCTTATGGTTTAAGTGGTATGGCAAGTTTGGAAAAGACGGTAAAATATATTAAACATGAGTATCCTAATCATTTTTTGATTGCAGATGCCAAGAGAGGAGATATAGGTAATACTTCAACCATGTATGCAAAGGCTTTTTTTAATCGCTTACATGCCGATGCAATTACCATTGCTCCTTATATGGGTAGCGATTCTGTTAAGCCATTTTTGGAATTTGATGGGAAATGGGCCATCGTTTTAGCTTTAACTTCTAACGAAGGAGCTAAGGACTTTCAATTAGATGAAGGTAAAAATGAACCATTGTATAAGCATGTTTTAAAAACATCTAGTCAATGGGGCACACCTGATAATATGATGTATGTTGTTGGCGCAACAAAAGCTGGTATGTTTGAGGAAATTAGAGCTATTGTTCCAGAACATTTTTTATTAGTACCCGGTGTTGGTGCTCAAGGAGGTGATTTAGACGAAGTATGTAAATATGGCCTAATTAAAAATGACATAGGGTTATTAATAAACTCTTCCCGTGCCATTATTTATGCTTCGAATAAAGAAGATTTTGCCAATGCAGCAGCTATTGAGGCTAAAAAGTTAGCCGATGAAATGAGTGAATATTGCCGATAAATAACTTTTTTGACATGTTTATCGTTTTTTTATATTGTGATTTTGAGCAAATAAGTTGAGTATTATCATTAAATTGGTAAACTTAAAAAAGCATTTTGTCTCGTTTTATATTTTTCATAATTCTGTTGTTGTTTGTCCAACAAACGCTATTGAGTTCCGATTCTCTTTCGGTTTTTAAAAAACGGAAAACAGTATTGGTTTCCTCACATTTTGCTATATCTTCAACTTCTCTTGTCTATTTAAATCAAATATGGTACAAACCATACCAGACATCTAAGTTTCATTTATTTAACGATAATGCAGAGTGGCTGCAGGTTGATAAGTTTGGCCACGTTTATAGTACTTATCAATCTAGCAGATTGCTTTTGGAAAGTATGGAATGGGCCGGATATAAAACAAAACAACAATTATTAGTTGCGAGTTTAACAGGAATAGGTTACATGACAACTATTGAAATGATGGATGGTTTTAGCTCTGGATGGGGATTTAGCTGGGGAGATATGACTGCTAACTCGTTTGGTGCAGGTTTATTACTGAGTCAAAAAATGGTTTGGAATCAACAACGCATACAGTTAAAATTTTCTTTTCAATCTTCTCAATACGCATCTTATAACCCAAAATTGTTAGGACAAACTTTTTTAAATCAAATTTTAAAAGATTATAACGGACAAATTTATTGGTTGAGTATCAATCCATCATCATTCATGAAAAACAAATGTTTTATACCACCATGGTTATGCGTTGCTTTTGGATATGGGGCTAATGGTATGATAGGAGCAAGAAATAACGATATTGTTAAAAGTCAAGAGGCTTTAAATTCAAGAGATTTTCATCGTTATCGCCAAGGATATTTATCTTTAGATATCGATTTAACTAAAATCAAAACCAAATCAAAACTGTTACACAGTATCTTTATTTGTTTAAATGCAGTAAAAGTACCTTTTCCTAATTTAGAGTTAAGCAATAGAAAAATAAAGTTCAATTACTATTAAATACATTATTTTGTGTTAAAGTGATTGTGTCTCAATTGAATCATAATCATGTTGAAGCCCTGTTATTTTTATGTAATTTTAAAAATTATTCGTCATAAACTTTAAGTATGCAGTTATATTCTATCAATACGGGTCATTTTAAACTAGATGGAGGAGCTATGTTTGGTGTGGTTCCAAAGTCTATTTGGCAAAAAACAAATCCTGCCGATTCAAATAATATGTGTAGCTGGGCTATGCGTAGTTTATTGATTCAAGATGGTAAACGTCTTATACTGATTGATACAGGAATGGGTAATAAACAAGACGAAAAATTCTTTGGGCATTATTTTTTACATGGAAACGATACCTTAGATTTTTCTTTGGCTAAATATGGTTTTCATCGTGATGATATCACTGATGTATTTTTAACACATTTGCATTTTGACCACTGTGGCGGATGTATTATGTATAATGATGATAAATCTAATTTAATTCCAGCCTTTAAAAATGCTACATTTTGGTGTCATGAAAAACATTGGGAGTGGGCATTAAATCCTAATCCGAGAGAAAAAGCTAGTTTTCTAAAAGATAACATCTTGCCAATCAAAGAAAGTGGTCAATTACAATTTGTTAATCCTTCAATTGATTTTATCCCAAATTTTGCTTTGTACGAAACAAACGGTCATACAGAAGCCATGATGTTACCGATTATTAAATATAAGAACACCGTTATCGCATTTATGGCCGATTTAATTCCGTCTGTTGGTCATATACCTTTACCGTATGTGATGGGCTATGATGTTAGACCTTTGAACACACTTGTAGAAAAAGAATATATTCTGAATAAGGCATTAAAGAATCAGTGGGTTTTATTTTTTGAGCACGATCCGATGATTGAATGTTGTAGATTAAAGCAAACTGAAAAAGGAATTCGAATGGAAAATCACTTTAGTTTGGCTGATTTATAAAATTACATGTAACCCATTTTCGAAATCGATTTATTTTATCAAATTTATAATACAAATATGAGTATCCCAGTTCAAAAACATACATCTAAAGTGTCTAAACTAGCAGAAAATATCATAGGATCTGAAATTATCAAGTTGGCAGGCGAAGTGAATGAAAAGATAAAGCAAGGAGAAACCATACATAATATGACCATTGGGGATTTTAATCCAAAAGAATTTCCTATTCCTGCTGAATTAAAACAATATATCGTAGATGCTTATTTTGATGATCAAACGAATTACCCTGCTGCCGAAGGTATGTTGGAATTAAGAAATGCGGTGTCTAATTTGTTAAAATATAGAGGTGATTTAGAGTATAAAAACGATGAAATTTTGATTGCAGGAGGGGCTCGTCCTATTATCTATTGTATTTTTAAAGCATTAGTTGACATGTCTGACACCGTGATATTTGCAGTTCCTTCATGGAACAATAATCATTATACATATTTAAATTTTGCAAATCCGGTGGTTATTGAAGCAACTCCTGAACAAAATTTTATGCCGAATGCATCAGATATAAAGCCATTTATCGAAAAAGCGGCATTAGTTGCATTATGTTCTCCGCAAAATCCAACCGGTACAATTTTTAGTAAAGAAGGATTGGAAGAGATATGTGATTTGATTTTGAATGAAAATAAACGTAGAGGACAAGATGCTAAACCTGTTTATTTGTTATACGATCAAATTTATTGGGCTTTAACTTTTGGAAATAATAATCATTATAATCCCGTTACACTTCGTCCTGAAATGAAAGCATATACTGTTTTTGTAGATGGGGTTTCAAAATCATTGTCTGCAACTGGTATCCGGGTTGGTTGGAGCATGGGGCCAAAAATGATTATTGATAAAATGAAAGCGATTTTAACACATGTTGGAGCTTGGGCTCCTAAAGCAGAGCAAATAGCCTTAGCAAAGTATTTAAGTGATTTAGATCATTATGATTTGTTTATCGAAGAACAAAAAAAGAAAATTTCGATTCGTTTAAATGGATTTTATGAAGGGTTTCAAAGTTTAAAGAGAGAAGGTTTTTTGGTAGATGCCATTGCCCCCCAAGCAGCAATTTATCTGACCATTAAATTTGATTTGCATGGTATGAAGACTCAAGACGGAAAAATGTTAAAAACTACGGAAGATATTACTAAATTTCTGCTTGATGAAGCTAAATTAGCCGTTGTACCATTTTCTGCTTTTGGAGCATCTGCAAATTCTCCATGGTACAGAATGTCTGTGGGAACCTGTAAAATATCAGATGTTGATGCTGTAGTAATTAGTTTAAGAAATGCCCTGACTAAACTGTCATAATTTCTATATAGAGATTAAAAAAAATGTTTTAATGATTATTTCTATCATTTAAACCTTTTATAAAATCACTAATCAGATAGGCAATTAATTTTCCGGTTTTATTATCAGCTTTTATATGAGAAAGGATAGGGGCACCTTCCGCAATATGAAAATACAAAACATCAAGTTGTTTACCACATTGATAAGCGTATTGGCGAGCTTGTACCGGAGATATACCACTACTTGTTTTTGCGCTTGAAGGCACATTCGTAATCGCATCTAAATCTATCTCGATGCCACATCTATCTTTTTTTACAAAATTGATATTTTGAAGTAACGCGTTATAAAAAGTGTTCTTTTCTTTTATGAAAACATCTTCGTATGTACTGTAGTATAAATTATTGTTTTTGTTTAAAAAATCTGTTAATACACTAGATGTATTATACTGTTCATGTATACAAAAAACGGAGTAATGATTAATTAAATTTTCGTAATAAGCATAACTGAATCCATTGCCGCTATGTCTACCTTCTAATGGTCTAAAATCCGTGTGAGGATCACAATTGATAACATTTATTTTGTTGTTGGTTGTCACGGAACAAGCTTTGATGATGGGATACGAATTGTTATGCCCACCACCAATAACAATTGGAATTTTGTTGCAACGAACGATTTTTTGAACAATTTCGAAGACGCGCTCATCAATTATGGAAACCAGTTTTCTCAATTCAGCCATGTCTTTTTTATTTTTAGAATCAAGTTGGGATGATGCAGCCATAACATCATCTACAAAAATATTACCGAGTACGCAAATATCTTTGCCTGTTAAAAATAAATTGCTTTGTTGACTTAAAAAACTATCTAAAGCTGGTTTCCAGGCGGAGTGAGCTCCCCCACGACCATAATTTGCTTTTACTCCAATATCTTCGGGTATACCAAGCAATACATATTTACAAGTAGAATTTAAAAGCTCTTCTTCCCACTTTTTTTCTGATTTTAATACGATAACATCTTCACCAATTTTGGTTTCATTGGTTCTTTTTCTAGTTAATTGTTCAATTTCTTTTTTTGAATATAATTGCAATGAATTCATGAATATGATTTTTTAATTAAAAATATTAAAAGAAAAAATCCCGCTGAAACGGGATTTTCAAATGACGATTATAAAATTACCATTCGTCAGCATTGACTGGCTTTGAACTAGGTATTTTCATCATTGCCTTAATATCACTTATTAACACTCCGCTTTGTCTAAATGCTTCGCCTTTTATCCGTTTCCATAAGTCTGGCGGAACTTTTAAACTACCGCAAGCTGGCGCGTCATTGTAAACATTTCCTCCTGTACATTCAGTTTTATTCGCATTATGAGTTATTTTTGTAATTGTATAGCGGTATTTTCCTTCTTTAGCTTCTATACTCAGGTGCATGGTAATGGTTCCTTCAACATCTGCACCAGGATTAAGCTCTTTAGGTTTATACTTGAATGTTGCTAAACATTCTGCTTTAGTTCCTGTGGTGATTTTGTTATCCTTTATATAGAGTTTAGTATCTGTTTTCATAAAATTAATGGCGCGTTTTAATATTTCATCCGCAGCCATTGGTTTAGGGGGAGCAGTATCAATAGGTATATTTCCATCTGAGTCGGGTTGAGGAGGAACTACAGGAGCCTCCATTGTTACAACTTCCTGTATTTTTTTATCATCTTTTTTTTCTTCTTGTGCAGAAATTTGAGATAATAAGCATAATAAAGATAAACTAAATAGTATTTTTTTTAATGTCATTTTAATTACGATGATTAATTTTTTGAACTAAAAAAATGTTATTTTAAATGGATAGTGATAAAATAATCAAGAAAAAATTAATAGATTTTTGGATAGTTAGAAGGATTAAATTCATTCATTACACCATAAACAGCTTCAAAAACATCATCTGCACTTGGTTTGGAAAAATAATCTCCATCAGATCCATAGGCAGGTCGATGTTCTTTTGCTGCAAGGGTAACAGGTTTAGCATCAAGGTATTGATAACCTCCATGAGTTTCTAAAACTTTTTGCATCATATAAGCGGTAGCTCCACCGGGAACATCTTCATCTATAAACACTATTTTATTTGTTTTCTTCAACGATTCTAAAATAACACAATTGATATCAAAAGGAATTAAGGTTTGAACATCAATTACTTCTACAGAAATATCATGTTGTTCGAGTTGATTGATCGCTTCTTGAACAACTCTCACACAGGAACCATATGTTACAACTGTCACATCAGATCCTAAAACCATTATTTCCGGGATTCCTAGTGAAATTTTATATTGTCCAATATTTGTTGGTAATTTCTCTTTTAAACGGTAACCATTTAAAGGTTCAATCACTAAGGCTGGTTCATCTGCTTCGAGTAACAAATTATAAAAACCGGCCGCTTGGGTCATATTTCTTGGAACGCAAATATTTATCCCTCGGCAAGCATGAATAATCATGGCCATTGGTGAACCACTATGCCAGATACCTTCTAAGCGATGTCCTCGGGTACGTATGATAACAGGCGCTTTTTGGGTTCCCATCGTTCGCCACTGAACAGTTGCTAAATCATCGCTCATAACTTGAAGAGCATAAAGTAAATAGTCTAAATATTGGATTTCGGCTATCGGTCGCAATCCTCTTAAAGATAATCCGATGGCTTGACCTATAATTGTAGCTTCTCTTATACCAGTATCAAAAACACGATGTTCTCCATATTTGGCTTGCAATCCTTCTAATCCTTGATTAACCCCGCCAATTTTACCAGAATCTTCACCGAATATAAGTGTTTCAGGATATTTTGAAAGAATGTAGTCAAAGTTGTTTTTAAGTAATTCTCTACCATCCACCAATTTCTCATTTAAGTATTCAGGAGAAATTGGGGTTATATTAGAAATTTTAAAATTTGTTTCAGAATACAAATGCGACGCGTATCTATGGTCATTTTTTTGATTTGAGGCTTTTAGCCACTCTAGTAATTTTGTTCGGCTTAAAGTATTTTCCTTTTTTGTTAATCGTAATACTTTTTTAGTAGCACCCATAACATCTCTTCTGAATGGTTCTTTATTTGAAACCAATTCATTATTTATCTTATGAATGGTTTCACCTTGGCTAGATGTAGATGCTAAATCTAAAAGTAGGGGAGATATCTCGCTAATTTCTTCCTTTATAGGCTTTAAATAATTTGACCAAGCATTATTTTTAGCTTCTTTGACGAAATTTTTAGACGTTTCTTCAATATTATCTAATGTGTTTTCGTCAGCCAAGCCATTTTTTAAAATCCATTCACGCATTTTTTTAATGCAATCAAAATCTAACTCCCATTGTAGTCGCTCTTTAGATTTATACCGTTCATGTGAACCAGAAGTGCTATGTCCTTGAGGTTGAGTTACTTCCTCTACGTGAACTAAAACAGGGACATGTTGTTCCCTACAAACTTTAACGGCTTTTTCATAAGTTTCACAAAGATGAGTGTAATCCCAACCTTTGGTCTTGAAAATTTCAAATCCATTGCTTCCATTTTCTTTCTGAAACCCTTTCAAAATTTCAGAAATACTTTCTTTTGTAGTTTGGTATTTCTTTGGAACAGATATTCCGTGTCCATCGTCCCATACGCTAATTAACATAGGAACTTGAAGTACCCCTGCTGCATTTATTGTTTCCCAAAATACACCTTCAGATGTTGATGCATCTCCTATTGTACCAAAAGCTACTTCATTACCCTTGTTACTATAGTTCAAGAATTTACCTTCTTGTAGTTCAGGATTGATTTTGAAAAAATGTGATGCGTATGCTAAGCCCAATAATCTAGGCATTTGACCAGCAGTTGGTGAAATATCAGAAGATGAATTTTTTTGGTTAACTAAATTTTTGAATGTTCCATCTTCGTTTAGGCTATGAGTTACAAAATGTCCACCCATTTGCCTTCCTGCACTCATTGGTTCCATTTCTAAATCGGTATGTGCATAAAGTCCAGCAAAATATTCTTGGATAGTTAATTCATTGATTGCAAACATAAATGTTTGATCTCTGTAATATCCACTTCTGAAATCACCATTTTGAAAAACCTTAGCCATTGCTACTTGAGCTAGTTCTTTCCCGTCTCCAAAAATGCCAAATTTGGCTTTCCCTGTCAAAACTTCTTTTCTTCCCAATAAACTTGTTTGACGACTTTCGTTAATAACACGATAATCATTCAAGACAATTTTTTTGAAATCATCAAAATTCAATCCTTGGATTGGAGGTATTACTTCTTTTTGCATATCATTCGATTTAATCGCCCTATCGGTTTTGTAATTGCCAGAAATACCTAATTCTTAATAAATATAAGTACCGCCTTATCTCACAAATATAATTTTTTGGTTGGAATTAAAAAAAAAACCATGTTATTTTTGAGTTTAAGGTTGAAAAAAAATGTTTAGCATAGAAATCGCAGGGTTTATTTAATTTTATATAACATTACATTTGCATTAGACGCTATTGTTCTTATTTAAGTTTTAGTTATTTAACTTAAGTTTTATTAACATATTATCCAATCATAGTTGAAATAAATTCGCTCAATTTATTTGATTTAGAGGGATATTATAGCTAAAATTGCACTCTTATTTAACAAAAAATATACTATGGCAGATATTCATTTATTGGGGATAAAATTTATAGAACAAAATACACAAGACGGATTGGAGTTTACGTATAAGCCCGAAGTTCCAAAATTAAAAGTAATTGGCACTATACTAATAGCAGCTGAAGAGGAAGAGGACAATGGCTGTGTGTTTTTGACACAAAAACAGTTAAACCAAATTTTATTGAATAAGGATGTTGACTTGAAACTTGTAGATGATACATGGACTCCCTCAAAACCTTTAACTAAAGAACAAATAAAAAAAATTGGTTTAGTAACAATAGATGCTGAGTATTTAGGAACTGCAGGAGATGTGAGATGTTATGAAGCTTTAAAAATTACAGAATAATCTTAGTTTAATTTTAAAAAAATGGAGGCTGTCTCAAAAGGACAGTCTTTTATATTTCTGTTACATCGAACTAAGTCGAGATACTTCATAATAAATACTTTTATGTCTAGACTTGGCTATAGTTGACAATCAAAAAATATTTTTAGACAGTCGCTTTATTTATGGCATTAAACATTCAAACTTTTATTAAACGAACCTTAACAGCTATAGTATTTGTGGCTATTTTATTGTTTGGTATATGTTACAATTATATATCTTTTGTTTCTTTATTCTTCGTCGTGTCTATTTGGGGACTCAATGAGTTTTATTTATTAGCAGAAAAGTTAAATGTTAAGCCCTATAAAATTATTGGTTACCTAGCAGGTATTAGTTTGTTTTTATTTAGTTCATTATCTCAATTTACATTGCTTCAGGGATTTGATTTCTTAAAAAATATCTTGCCCTTTTCTTTTGTTCTTATATTTTTGGTATTTGTTATGGCTCTTTTTGACAAGTACCCTAACCCCATTCAAAATATCGCATACACTATTTTAGGTGTTATTTATGTTGTATTACCTTTTTCGTTACTTGTTCATATATCATGTATAGACAACTTTTTTATTGATAAAGTTAATAATCAAGGAATACAGAGTTACGCTCCTTACAATTATCATTACGTATTAGGTGTAATTGTGTTGATTTGGATAAGTGATGTGTCTGCTTATTTGGTAGGAAGTTTTTTTGGAAAACATAAATTATACGAACGTATTTCTCCGGGAAAAACATGGGAAGGCTCAATTGGCGCTGCCTTTTTGACATTAGGAGCTTCATTCGTTATTGCTCGTTTCTTTCCCGAATTAGAAATGAAACATTGGGTAGTCATATCATTACTTGTTTCTATATTTGGAACGATTGGTGATTTGGTTGAATCAATGATAAAACGCCAAGCTGGAGTTAAAGATTCAGGAAGAATTATGCCTGGGCACGGAGGTATTTTAGATCGATTCGACAGTCTTTTGTTTGTTTCTCCATTTATTTACGCCTATTTGACCTATATAAAATAGAAAAGGGTCTAATAAATTGTTAAGAATTATTGTTTGTATTGTAAAATATACTATATTTGTAGCTCGATTTAAAGATAACAATAAAAGTAGTATAACATGTATTTAACATCAGAAGTAAAGAAAGACATTTTTAAAAAACACGGTGGAAGTGAAAAAAACACTGGTTCAGCAGAATCTCAAGTGGCATTGTTTACTCATCGTATTGATCATTTAACTAGCCATTTAAAAAATAATAAAAAAGACTTTGGAACTCAACGTGCCCTATTAAACTTAGTAGGTAAACGTCGTGCTTTATTAGATTACTTGAAAGGTACAGATATTATGCGTTACCGTGCCGTTATCAAGGTATTAGATATTCGTAAGTAATAATGGATTTTTGTTAATATTGGGGGCATTTCGAGCAATCGAAATGCCTTTGTTATTAATAAAGTAGTTCTATTCGGAAATTTAGATTTTCTTTTCGAATTAAGCTGCCACAATTAAAAGAGTTCTTGTCCATTTTTGAACTAATAAAATAACAAACAGAAAAAATATAAACCGTACCAAAAACGTTGGTACACAAAACAAAAAACAAGATGTCACAAATTGGAATTCAACATTCGTTTGACTTGGGAGATGGTAGAATTGTAACTCTCGAAACAGGCAAGTTAGCAAAACAAGCTGATGGAGCAGTAGTGGTTAAATTAGGTTCAACCATGATTTTAGCTACTGTTGTTAGTAATAAAGAAGCAAAAGAAGGGGTAGATTTTTTACCATTAACCGTAGATTATCAAGAAAAATATGCTGCTACAGGTCGTTTCCCAGGTGGATTTTTTCGTAGAGAGGCTAAGTTATCAGATTATGAAGTGTTGATTTCTCGTATTGTAGATAGAGCAATGCGCCCTTTGTTTCCTGATGATTATCATGCTGATACACAAATTATGTTATCACTTATATCTTCTGATAAAAAAACAATGCCTGATGCTTTGGTAGGTTTAGCAGCTTCTGCTGCGGTTGCTGTCTCAGACATTCCGTTCAACGGACCTATTTCGGAAGTACGAGTTGGTAAAATTGATGGGAAATTGGTTATCAATCCTGATATTGATCAATTAGCATTATCGACTATTGACATGATTGTTGCGGCTTCTGCTCATGATATTACTATGGTAGAAGGTGAAATGAGCGAAATTAGCGAAGTAGAAATGTTAGAAGCAATCAAATTTGCACACGAAGCTATTAAGGTTCAAATTAATGCAATTAATGAATTTGTAATTAAAGCTGGTTCAAAACCTAAACGTGTATACAGTCACGAAAAACATGATTTAGATTTAAAAGATGCAGTGGCAAAAGCAACTTACGATAAAGTATATACTGTAGCAAAAGCTGGTAATCCGAATAAAAACGAACGTAAAGAAGCTTTCAAAGCAATTTTAACAGAATATAAAGCCACATTTACAGCAGACGAACTAAAAGATAAAGAGGCATTAATTAATACGTATTATCATGGAGTTGAGTATGATGCTGTTCGTCAAGCTACTCTAGATACTCAAATTCGTTTAGATGGTCGTAAAACTACCCAAATTAGACCTATTTGGAGTGAAGTAGGATATTTACCAGGAGCTCACGGTTCAGCAATTTTTCAACGTGGAGAAACGCAATCATTAACCACAGTTACTTTAGGAACAGGAAAAGATGCTCAGCTAATAGATGGCGCTTTTTACCGTGGAGAAACTAAATTTATTTTGCATTATAACTTTCCTGGATTTTCAACTGGTGAGGCAAAACCAAACAGAGGACCAGGTAGAAGAGAGGTAGGACATGGTAACTTAGCGTTACGTGCTTTATCAAAAGTAGTTCCTACTGATACACCTTACACAGTTCGTGTTGTTTCAGATATTTTAGAATCAAATGGTTCTTCTTCTATGGCAACTGTTTGTGCAGGTACATTAGCATTAATGGACGCGGGTGTGAAAATTGCTAAGCCTGTTACCGGTATTGCTATGGGTTTAATCACAAATGATAAAGGAGAGTATGCTGTATTATCAGATATTTTAGGTGATGAAGATCATTTAGGAGATATGGATTTCAAAGTTTGTGGTACTAAAGATGGTATAACTGCCGTGCAAATGGATTTAAAAGTAAACGGCTTGCCTTATGAGGTTATGGAAAAAGCTTTATTACAAGCTAAAGATGGACGTTTGCATATTATGGGTGAAATTTTGAAAACAATTGATACGCCTAGAGCCGATTATAATGATAACGTTCCTCGTTTCGAAGTATTAACTATTCCACAAGAATTTATAGGGGCTATTATAGGTCCTGGAGGAAAAGTAATTCAAGACATTCAAAAGAAAACAAATTCAACTATTTCTATTACTGAAGTAGATAATACTGGCCGTGTTGAAATTTTTGCTGAAGTATTAGCAGATCTAAAAGCCGCTGTTGGTCGTATAAAAGCTATTGTGGCTATTCCAGAAGTAGGAGAGATTTACGAAGCAAAGGTGAAATCTATAATGCCTTATGGTGCTTTTGTAGAATTTATGCCAGGAAAAGAAGGCTTATTACATATTAGTGAATATGATTGGAAACGTATAGATTCTTTAGAGGGTTTAGTTAAAGAAGGTGATTTGGTTAGTGTTAAATATATTGGAACCGACCCTAAAAATGGGAAGGCTAAATTGTCTCGTAAAGCTACAATTGCAAAACCAGAAACAGCTCCTCAAGAAAATAAAGCATAATATTTAACTTTATATGTATCAAAAAAAATCCCGAATTATATTCGGGATTTTTTTATTAAGGCTATTTGATCTATATAGCCATAAGTTTGTAAAATATATTGATTATACTGCTTTTATTTTGTTTCTCAGTAAATCTCCAAACTCTTCATTAATATGGCTGATAGGGGTAGCGTAAATCATCATTTCATTCGAATGAAATAAATTCATTATTTGCCTTTCAATTTCATTATATAATAAAGCTTTTGTTATAAAAAATAGCCGTATAGTTTGTTTTTTAGAATTTATATTTGAAATCACATTCACATCAATATGAGTATGTGTGGCGTAATTTTTTTCGATTAAAAACGCAGATATTTCTTCTGCTTTTTTTTCATTATTTTGAATAATATTAAAAATAATCATAATTGATAGTTTAAGGTTCCTTTTAAATAGATAATGGTAGTAACTATTTTAATAAATTTGAGTTGATATTCTGAAAATTTTAATTCAGTATCAAGCCATTTGTTCTCTCGTGCATTCAAAAGAAATAAAGAACTTTCTCCATTATAAAATTTTAATTTCTCACCTTCGACTAATTTTTTGCTGAAATTTACCAATCTTTCCGAATTTTCGAGTTGTTCAGTTAATAGTAGCAATGATTGTTTTAAGGTATTTAATTTAAAAATTAGTTCATTGTTTTTATTCTGTAATTCAAGTGAATTATTCGTCAAATTAATAGTTGACATTTTATATTCATTGCGAGCTTTCCTTAAAAACAATGGGAAAGATAAATCAATTCCCCATTTGTAGTTATTAGAAGAGTATATAGGAGAAAAAGCATAAGGGTTATAGGATAGTAGATTATAATTGACATTTAAACGAGGTTTAATCATTTCTTTTTTGAGTCTATTATCTATTTCTAAAACTTTTTGAAGTGATTGGTATTTTGAAATGATAGGGTTATTGATAGTATCTAAATATAAATTTTGAATTAAACTTTGTTTAATTTTTATAAAAATTGTTGCTAAACTATCAAGTGTTTTGAATTCAATATTTTCATTGCTTGTATTCTTAGGGCTATGAAATATAGCTAAATCGTTATTTTGTTTTTGTTTTTCAATTTGAGCATTTTGATAATCTAACAAACGAGTTTGATATAATATAGCAGCTTCTACAGTATCCATCTCTGGTTTTTCGCCGATTTCTGCTAAGGCTTCTATTCCTTTTAATCGTTGTTTGGCTAGTTCAAGGAAATATTTATTTAGAGAAACTTGTCTTAAGCTAAATAACCAATCAAAATATTTAACAGAGGCTTCGTATAAAACTCCGTTAATTTGATTATTAGTTTCTGCATTGTAATATTTGACATATTCTTTTGATTTCATTAGATCTGCACGACGGTAGTCTATAACTAATCCTTGAAGCAATCCAGCCTCAAGCCCAATGTATGGTAGCCCGAAAGATGAGGTAAATTGTTCTGGATTGATATTCACACCTGTTCCATATTCATATCCTAATTTTAAATTTTGAGATGTAAAAAGTGGAATTTTAACACTGCTATTCACAAGACTATAGTAATGTGTGCCATTTAATAATTTATTTTCATAATTACCTGAAACAAAAGGATCAAAATTACCTTTTGCAGCACGGTATTGTAATTCGCCATATTGTTTGATGTTATCTGCTCTGCTGGCTATAGGGTTATTTTCTCGTACATATTTCAGATAACTCTCATAACTCAAAATAGTAGATGGTAATTGACTGAAATACGTTGATGAATTACTTACTAAAAGTAGTAGAATGATTCGTATTATGAATTTATTTTTTTTCATCTTGTTTCTTAGTGGATTTTTGAATGTAGAATTCAGGAGGGAATCCATTAATTTTTCTCCATAATTCATAAATTAATGGAACATTATTTAAAAGGGCAAATCCTTTGACTCCACAACCAATTTGAATACCAGTTGGCCATTTTTTTCCTTTATTTTTTGCTAATAGTCTAAATTTACCATTGTCTGAAATAACCTTATCAAAAGCAACAACTTCAGCGTTAAATGTTCCATAGCTTACACCTGGCCAACCAGAAAAAACAAAGGCTGGCCAACCATCAAAAATTAGTTGAATAGTTTGCCCTTTTTGTATGAGAGGGAAGTCTATTGGATTTACAAACATTTCAATAGCTTGTTCAGTTTGGTCAGGAACAATGGCACACATTGATGCGCCTTCTTTAATAATTTCACCAATTCCTTGAACATAGGTTTTAGTTATATAACCATCTTGTGGAGCTAAAACATAATAAAATCCTTTTCGCATGGTGTAATTAGCTAATTGATTTTGTAGTTTATTGAGCGAACCTTCACCTTCATAAAGTGCCGAAAGTGCTGAAAACTTATCAGATTCGGCTTTCATCAATTTTTCCTGATATTCTTGTTGAATGGAATTTAATTCGATTTCAGCATTTAAAAATTCGTTTTTTGATGCGAGGTATTTATTTTCGGCTGACGTTTTTTTTGCTAAAGCATCTTGTAATTTTACTTTTCTATTTTCTACATCTGTTTTTGAAATAATGCCTTTTATTAGCAACTCCTCATAGCGTTTAAATTGTTCTTCAGCCACTTTATAATTACTGTTTGATGTTTGGGCCTCCATACTATCTGTTTTAATTTTCATTTTCGTTTGAAGAATTTTGTTTTGGCTCTGTTCAATTTTCAAACGTAACGTTTTATTAATGGCGTCAATTTGAGAATTTACGGCATTTATCTTTTGTTCATACGATTCTAATGTAGTTTCTTTAGCCTTAATCTGATTTTCTGAACGATTAATTAGTAATGGATCGATGTATTCATCTTTTATTTCAGAAATAAAAGCAATGGTGTCGTTTTTATTAACATAATCGCCTTCATGAATAAACCATTTTTCAATTCTTCCACCTATTCTGGAGGTAATTGTTTGAGGCCTATTTTCAGGGTTTAGGGTTGTTACTTTACCATATGATTCTACATTTTGAGTCCACGGCATAAATAAAATGATGAATGCCACCAATCCAATTAAATAAATAGAATATTTAATCACTTTGGAGTAGGGGTGATAGTAAATATTTTTCATACTGCTCAACGAATAGGTGTGATTATTTACAATCGACATATTTTCGCTGTTATCAAAAACACTCTCTAATTTATAGATGGCAGTTATCATATCGTAACAAGTTCCTAAACTACTTACCAACTTCTCAACCGAATTGATTACTAAAAAAATAATGATTTCTGATGCAATAAATTGTCCAATATTTAAACTGCCAATTTGCACTAGATAAGCACCTAAAAACAATAAGATACTCACAAACACTATTTTAAATATAATAATACCTTTAAATTGAGATTCCAATACTTCGTAATGTTTTTTACGTTCATCAATGTAATGACCTAAAATAACATCTGTTTTATCAATAAAATCTGTAGAATTTGCTCGGTCATTTTTTACATTTTCCTGAAACCATTGTACAAGTTTGTATTTTTCATTGGAGGTAGAAATGTTGGTTTCAATTCCTTTTTTTCCATAGTGATTAATGATATAGTAAAAAGAAAATCCTAATCCTAAAGTAAAGTATAGAAACCAAGAACTATAAACCGGAAGTATTAATAACCCAAATATGATGCTGATAACAGAAAATGAAACATCAAGTAATATTTTACTGACACCTTTTTGAAGTGTAACAACTTCGAAATACTTATTTAATTTTGAAAATACGTCTATACTACCTGAAGAAGTTTGGTTTAAGTACAGACTAATTTTAGAGGCAAGATTTCCAAAAATTTTTTGATTAAGTGTTTCATTAATTCGCATTTGCCATATTTGAAAAAAACCAATAAAAATGGTAATTATTATAGTAACACAGCTTAATAAAATTAATGATGCAGAAAAAGAACCGGCCATAATATAGGTAACTACGCCTTGTATTCCTAAAGGTATTCCCAAATACAACCCACCTTGTAATATGGCTAATATGTAGATTTTACTAATGACTGATTTTTCTTTATAAAGCCATTGAAATAAGAGTTTTGATTTTTTTAGATTCATACCGTTATTATATATGATGGTTATAATATTAAAATGGGTAATTTACTTTTAAATTAGTTCATGTAAATGTAGTAATAAAAACTAAAATAATAGTAATGCTATTATTAATTTGCATTTTTTAATAATTTGATATAATTTTACTATCAATAGTAGTGTTTTTATGAAATTAGATATTAGAATAAAAATGAATGAAAAGCTATTTCTTCGTAATCCGGAAGAATCAGTTTTAGGAAAGAAAATTGTGCAGCAAGGTTTATTACTAATCAATAAAATTGGATTTGAAGAATTTACTTTTAAAAAATTAGCTATTGAGGTTCTATCTACTGAAGCTAGTATTTATCGATATTTTGAAAACAAACACCGTTTTTTGATTTATTTGATTACTTGGTATTGGAGTTATTTGGAGTACAAAGTTTATTTTAGTACCAATAACATATCAAATCCTGAAATAAAATTAAAATCTATTGTTAAAATATTAGTAGAGGAGCCTAAAAATAACGATATACATTCTGAATTTATTTCTGAAAATGAAGCCTATAAGTTAGCCATGTGGGAAGGCTCTAAAGCTTATTTGACTAGAAATGTAAGTAAAGATAACAAGGATAGCCTTTTTAAGCCTTACAAAGATTTGTGCGGCCGCATAGCCAACGTAATTCAAGAATATAATCCTAAATATCCTTTTCCTCACTCTTTAGCTAGCACTATGCTAGAAATGGCTCATGCTCAGCGTTTTTTTATGCAGAATTTACCTTCGTTGACCGATTTTAATGAAAGTAAAAATGAAGACGTAATCATCATCTTTTTGGAGTCATTATTGTTTAGTGCTATAAAAACTAACAAACAAGATAATGAGTAACATTAAGGAGTAATTTCGTTTTTTTTAGTTAATGGAATTAATAATAACATGCCTATGATAAAGAAGAAAATTAAAGATAGAATAGACGGACGCATACCTCCCATTATTTGACTAATAGACCCAAATAGTACGGTTCCTAAAATCATCCCCATTTTTTCTACAACATCATAAAAACTAAAAAAACTAGTTAAATCGTCTGTTACAGGTAAATATTTACTATAGGTACTTCGAGACAAAGACTGTATACCGCCCATTACTAAACCTACCCAAAAAGCAATAATGTAAAATTGCAATGGAGTTCTAACTATGAGATAAGTAAATCCACAGATAAAAATCCAGATTGCAATCAATAAAATAAGTGATTTTATATTTCCTAACTTAGTTGACAACCATGAAAATAAGAATGAACCAGCGATCCCGACAAATTGAATGATTAAAATACTAATGATTAAGGAGCTTGTTTTTGTTTTTTCAGCTTGTTCGCCCAATCCCCAATCAATTTCATTGCGCGCAAACAATACAGCTACTACCATAATAGTTTGCACTCCCATATTGTAAAAAAAATAACTTGACAAAAATTGTTTAAGAGCTTTAAGATGTTTTATCTCTTTCCATACACCTCTTAATTCATTAAAACCCTTAGATAATAAAGATTCATTGTTAGAATCAATTTCATGGTTAGGTTGGGAAGGCATATATTTAAATGTATATTGAGCAAATACCATCCACCAAATTCCAACTAATATGAAGCTATATTTAGCAGGCATTTTAAAAACCATAATTCCAATTAAACAAATAATCAGTAATAACGAGCTACCAAAATAGCCAAGAGCAAACCCTTTGGCACTTACTTTATCGTGGTTTTCTTTCGAAGCTATTTGAGGTAAATACGAATTATAATATACTAGACTTCCCCAAAATCCGATTGTAGCAGTTATAAAAGGAATAAAACTTAACTCTAAATGAGATGCGTTAAAAAAGAAAAGGCCCATGCATGAAACAGAACCCAAATAACAAAAAAATTGCAAAAAACGTTTTTTATTTCCTAAATAATCAGCTATCCCGCTTAAGATGGGGGAAATGATGACCACAATTAGTAATGCAAAAGCATAAATAAATGAATAGATGTTTTGATTTTCGAAATTCAATCCTAAAAAGGAAACGGTGTGTCCAATAAAATTTTTATTAGCATCATGCGTGGTAACATAATCATAAAAATTTGGGAAAATCGCAGATGTAATTACTAAAGGAAAAACGGAGTTCGCCCAATCATAAAAAGCCCATGCTTTAATTATTTTGGGATCATTTTTTGTAATTAACTTCATGCTTTTTTATATTAAATTCAACACTAATTCTTTATAATTTCAAATTCTACTCTTCTGTTTTTGGCCATGCCATCTTCTGTATCGTTGCTGGCAATAGGGATTGTACTTCCAAACCCTTTGAAATATAATTTATTTTGAACGCCTTTTTTGATTAAGTAATCAAAAACTTCTCTCGCTCTTAACTCAGATAATTTCTGATTTTTAAATTTAGATCCACCATTGTCAGAATGACCATTAATTTGGACTTCCATTTGTGGATTTCTTAGAAGGTATTGAACTAACTTATTTAATTCTGAATAAGACGCAGGTAAAAGGTAGTATTTCCCATTATCGAAAAATATATTTTTAAGTTGGATTTTGTCACCTACTTTAACACTTGTACTTACCTCTAAAACTGAATCTTGTTGCTCTTCTACAGAAAAAGAACCTAAAATTTCAACTTTAACTTTTTCAACTATTTCTTTTTGTTTGATTAGAGATATGTCATCAACAAAATAATAAGCCTCTTTAAAACCTAGTTTGAATTTATCCATCCTAACCATGTCTTTTTTTATTTTTTCCGAAAAATTCCCTATAGTTATATATTTTTCTCCACCTTCTGCCGTGTATTTTCCGTAAATCTTGAACCATTTATAACTATTAATTAGACTTCCTTTTTTGCATACAGAGTCAATGATGGATGTTTTTATGGCATCTTTTTTATTTTTATAACCAACTTTACTAAATAGGACACCGAATGATTTTAAACTCGCATTGCTCCAAAATGCAAATCTGACTGACATTTCAAAATCGTATGTAGTTCCTCTGTGCAAGGATTCAGCTAGTTTAACCTGAATAAATTCCTTGTATTTTTTTTGAAAACGTAAGCCAGCGTAACATTTTCCGGATAAGGCTCCCTTGTATATACTCGTGTCATTACTAATTGGCTCCTGATAATAGTCAACACTAGCTATTGGTTGCCAAGGAATGGCCTGTCGAATATTTCCTGATTTTTTTCTGTAATTTTCAAAACTGCCATTAGGAACAATATTTTTAATAATCTGCACGGTTTGTTGTCCTAATAATATGGATGAAAAAAATAATGAAATATATATGTATATGTTTTTAATGTGCATTATGAGGGGACAAATGTAAGTTTTGTAATATATTTTATAAATTTTTATTTTTAACATTTGTTGATTATGAAAAAACACATATATTTGCAGTCCAATTTAGAAAACAGATTAATAACTTAATAGAATGGCAAACCATAAGTCAGCAATAAAAAGAATTAGAGCAAATAACTCAAAACGTTTAGTTAATCGTTATTATGCAAAAACAACTCGTAATGCAGTAAAAAAATTACGTGGAACAACAACAAAAACTGAAGCAGTAGCTTTATTACCAAAAGTTGTTGCTATGTTAGATAAATTAGCAAAGAAAAATGTTATTCATAAAAACAAAGCATCAAACTTAAAGTCTAAATTGACTAAAAGGGTAAATGCTATTCAGAAATAGATTTATATTATATATTTAAATTAAATCCCACAGAAAGTGGGATTTTTTATTTACAATAAAATAATTAGGCATTCACTAATTATTTTATATTTTTGTCCAAATTTTTAAAAAAATCTATAATACATACATGATGAATACTAAATCTTTACGAAAATTAAGTCTTGCTGTTGGGACAACTGCTTTTTTGGTTGGTTGCAATGGTTTGGGGAAAATGGTTAAAAAACAATCGACTATCACATACGAAGCAAAGCCAAATCCTTTGGAAATGCATGCTGATAGCGTTGGCTTTAGTGTTTCTGGGAAATTTCCAATAAAATATTTTAACAAAAAAGCGACAGTAACATTAACACCAGTATTGAAATATAATGGTACCGAAAAAACGTTAAAGCCTGTTGTTTTAATAGGAGATAAGGCTGTGGGTAGTGGCCAAAAAATTAGTTTTGATAAAGGGGGTTCTTTTAGTTACACTTCTGAAAAGTTTGCTTATGAACCAGGTATGAAAGTATCTGAAGTTGAGTTGCGCGCTCAAGCTGGAATTAAGAAAAAATCAAAAGATTTCACAACAGTTAAATTAGCTGATGGTACTATTATTACACCATTATTAGTTCGTCATGATGAAAAAGCAACTTATGCAAAAGATGCTTTTGTAAAAGTTGTACCAGCTAATCAGTCAGGAAGTTTATATTATACTGTTAATAAATCAGATGTTCGTTCGAGCGAATTGAAAAATGCAGAAATGAAACAAATCCAAGATTTCATTAAAGCTAATTTTAGTAACTCATCTTACGAATTTAAAGATATCACAGTATCTGCTTATGCTTCTCCAGACGGTGAACAATCTTTAAATGCTCATTTGGCTGAAGATCGTGCAAAATCAGCATCTAAAGCTTTGATGACTGAATTTAAAAAGGATAAAAATAAGGAACAAACGTTTGGAAAAGAGGAATCTCAATTTAAAATTAAAACTACCGCAGAAGATTGGGATGGTTTTAAATCATTAATGGAATCATCAGCTATTGCTGATAAAGATTTGATTTTGAGAGTTTTAACCATGTACACCGATTTAGATCAACGCGAAAAAGAAATCAAAAATTTGTCTAAAACTTACACTGAAGTATCCGAGAAAATTTTACCAAAATTACGTCGTGCGGTTTTGACTTTAAACGTTGATAAAAAGTCTCGAAATGATGAACAAATTACTAAATTAATGACATCTACCCCAGATTCTTTATCTATTGAAGAATTATTATATGGAGGTAATTTAACTAATGATGTTAATACTAAAATTCAGGTTTATACATCAGCAGAAAAACAATATCCTACAGATTGGAGAGCATCCAATAATCTAGGTGTGGCTTTATTGATGAATAATAAAATCGCGGAAGCTGGTGAAGCATTTAAACGTGCCGAAAAAACAGCAAATGGTAATCCGATGGTTATGAATCATTTAGGAATTATTGCTGCCAAAACTGGTGACAGTAAAAAAGCGATGGAATACTATGACAAAGCTAATGGTGCAGGTAAAGAAGTAAATTATAATAAAGGAATTTTGAATATTAGAGAAGGTAAGTATACTGATGCTGTATCAAATTTCGGTGATTATAAAGGATTTAATAAAGCATTATCAGAGTTATTAAATGGGAATGCAGGTGCAGTATCAGGAACAATTGATGCAAGCAACGAAAAAGACATGGCTTTATCATCTTATTTAAAAGCTGTAGCTGCCGCTAGAGGTGGTAACACCGCAGAGGTGGTTAAAAATTTAAAAGTAGCTATTGAAAAAGATGGTTCATTGAAAGCATCTGCGAAAGATGACGCTGAATTCATCAAATTACGTGAAAATGCAGATTTTAAAGGTTTAGTTAACTAAATATTACATTTTTTATAGAAAGAAGCTCGTCTATATTTAGATGAGCTTTTTTCTTTAAATCTATAAGAGTTTCTGATTAGTAATATAAAGGGGAATTTTATAAACATAAAATATTAATTTTGTTTTTGATTTGGCAAACAATAAAATAATAATCGACTCTAAATTAAATTCTTTCTTTTCTTTAAGTGAAATACTTAAATACAAGAGTTTATTGGGTAATTTGGCAAAAAGAGATTTTTTGGTTAGGTACAAACAAGCTTTTGCTGGTATTATGTGGGCTTTAGTTAAACCTTTAATTAATATTTTAGTTTTTGGTTATATAGCCTCTAAAATAAATAGCGCAGCCGATGTAACATCGAACTTTGTTTTCGTAGCTTCCGCTATGTTGTTGTGGCAATTGTTTGCTAATGTTTTTAACGATGTTAGCAATTCAATTATTGGTAACTCTAATTTATTTGCAAAAGTTTATTTTCCTAAAATCATTATTCCTCTTAGCTCTATTTTAGTATGTTTGGTAGATTTTATGATTTCTTTAATTATTTTATTTATTTTATTTATAATATCAGGTCAAGCTATTCATTGGCAAATGATTTTTGCTCCATTTTTTATTGTTTTAACTTTAATAAATGGCTTTGGTATTGGATTGTATTTCGCCACTATAAATGTTAAATTCCGTGATGTGAAATTTATTGTTCCTGTAATTTTACAACTTGGCATGTATATAACTCCGGTCATTTTTTCGTCTACTTTTTATATGGATAAATTATCTAATTTTATACCTAATTGGTTGTTGTGGATATTTTATTTAAATCCAATGGTTGGTGCAATTGAAGGATTTAAATATTCGTTATTTGGTGGAGATGCTATTTATAATTTTAATTATTTTATTCTATCTACTGTTATTTCATTTCTGTTTTTATTAATTGGTGTAAAATACTTTTATAAGTTTGAGCGTAATTTTGTTGATTATATTTAATGGGTAATAATACCGTCATAAAAGTTGAGGGCTTAGGTAAAAAATACATACTTAACAAAAGTGGCGCATCCAAAAGCGATACTCTTTATGGTAATTTTCTAAATGGTTTACGTAACTTAAAAACTATTACTCGTAAAAAAGAAACAGAAGAGTTTTGGGCATTAAAAGATGTATCGTTTGAAATTAACCAAGGGGATAGAGTAGGTATTATAGGAAGAAATGGAGCAGGTAAATCTACCTTATTAAAAATATTATCTCGAATTACACCACCAACAAAAGGTAGGATTGAGTATGGTGGCCGCATGGCCTCATTATTAGAAGTTGGTACAGGTTTCCATGGAGATTTATCAGGTAGAGAAAATATCTATTTAAATGGCTCAATTTTAGGAATGAGTAAGCACGAAATCGATAGAAAATTTGATGAAATTGTTGCCTTTAGTGAAATAGAAAAATTTATTGATACTCCGGTTAAACGCTATTCCTCAGGAATGTACGTGCGTTTGGCTTTTGCGGTTGCAGCTCATTTAGAACCCGAAATTTTAATTGTGGATGAAGTATTAGCTGTTGGCGATGCTGCGTTTCAAAAAAAATGTATGGGTAAAATGGAAGATGTTAGTCAAAATTATGGACGTACTATTTTATTTGTAAGTCATCAGATGGCAGCGGTTCAAAATCTTTGTAATAAAGGTATATACTTAAAAAATGGACAATTAGTTGAACAAGGATTAATAGAGAACGTTATACCAACCTATTTAAAATCAGGTGCTCAGCCTGATTCACAATCTTTTTATCATAGGACTGACAGGACCGGAAGCGGTAAAGTTAAATTTGAATCTTTTAAACTATTAAACGAAAATTATCAAGAAATAGATAATGCGCAAAGTGGTTCGGATTTTTTTATAGAAATAACTATAAATGCAACTGAGGAGATTACAAACTATGTTGCCTCCATTGGAATTGATGATGATTTTGGAACTAGAATTACTCATTTAAGTAATGATACAAGCAATCAGTTACCGTCAGTTTTGTCAAAAGGAACGTCAAAGGTTTTATTTAAAATTAAAAGATTGCCTTTAAGTAGTGGTATTTATACATTTACATTGTTTTCTTCCTCAAATAATGAAATATTAGATTGGCTTCAAGACGCAGGTAAAATAGATGTAGAAAGTGGTGATTTTTATCATACAGGAAAAATTGCCCCTGAGGGACAGGGTAAAATTTATTTAGATTATTCAGTTAGCATACTATAAATGATTACAGCTTTAAAAATTTTCAAACAACAAGTTAAAAAATATGAGTCATTAGGAATGATTAATCGGCCGTACAAATATTTTTTTAGATGGCGAAAATCATTAATAAACGGAGCCAATTCTGTCAAAGATGAATTGCCATGGATTACTTTTAATGCCATAGATTATATATCAAAGCATTTAAATTCAAATTCAAAAGTATTTGAATTTGGTGGAGGTGGATCAACTTTGTTTTTTTTGAAAAATAAAGTAACTGTTTACACTGTTGAACATGATGAAAAATGGTTTGACGTGTTAAAAAATGTTGTAACAGAAAAAAAATATAGTAATTGGACAGGTTATTTTATTGAGGCAGAAAAAGGTGTTTTATTTGAAAAACCAGATAAGTCAGAGCCGCTACATTTTTTTACGGAAGATTCTAATTATTTAAATTGTAATTTTAAGTCATACGCTTCAAAAATAAATGAATTTGAAAATGGTTTTTTTGATATTGTTTTAGTTGACGGAAGATCTAGAGCATCTTGTATTCATCAATCTATTTTAAAGATAAAAAAAAATGGATTGTTGGTTTTAGATAATTCAGATAGAAGTTATTATACTGCTAGAATTAAACAAATGATTGAAGATAATTTTGATTTAGTTTTAACAAATTATGCACCCAGTCCATATTCTAAAGATTTCACACACACTACTATATGGGTGAAAAAATAGTAATGAAATGAATTTATCTCCAATAGTTATATTTTGTTATAATAGGCCATTGTTATTAAAACAAACTATTGGTGCATTGCAAAATAATCTATTAGCATCTGATTCAGATTTAATTATTTTTTGTGATGGACCCAAACAAGATGCTAGTCAAGAAAATTTGCTTGAAATAAGTCTAGTACGAGAATATTGTGAATCTATATCTGGCTTTAAGAATAAAACAATTATAAAATCAGAAGTTAATAATGGACTGCAACATTCTATTATTAATGGATTAAATAAAGTATTTAAAGGGTACGATACAGCAATTATTATTGAAGATGATGTAGTTACATCTCCTTACTTTTTAGATTTTATGAATAAAGCCTTGAATTTTTATGAAAAAAAATTAAAAGTTTTAAGTATTGGATCATGGAATTATTACTATTCAACAAATGAAAATTTTTTCAACCACATGCCAGATACTATTGCCTGGGCAACATGGAAAGATAGATGGTGTCAATTTGAACAAGATGGTAAAAAATTGCATGACTTATTAGAAAGTCAAAGTTTAATGCAAAAATTTAATTTGAATGGAAATTTTGATTTTAAAAATATGCTTAAACAACAATATGAAGGAAAAGTAAGCTCATGGGCAATAAGATGGACAGCTTTAGCTGTTTTACAAGATACATTAACACTTTATCCTAAAATTTCATTATCTAAACATATTGGATTTGGAAAGGATTCTACAAATTGTGAGGATGATGATTTTAATGCTAATTTAATTTTAGCAGATGAATGTTTAGCACAGTTTGATATTGAAATTAAAGAGGATAGAAGATCAATCGAAAAATTTATTGAATTTGAAAAAATAATTAAAAATTCACCGGCTTCAAAAATAGAAGATGTCAAGAGTATTAAGCTTTCAATAAAAAAAACTCTAAAAAAAGTAATTCCTTACAGATTAAAATTTTTTGTAAAAAAAAATATTTTAAAAACCGATGATACTCAAACTCATGGCTGGTTTGGTAATTATAGCAGTTGGCAGACAGCAATGAGGGAGTGTGGTGGCTATGACGCAGGAAATATTTTAAATAAAGTAAAAGATTCCGTTTTAAAAGTTAGAAATGGAGAAGCTGTTTACGAGAGAGATTCAGTTTTATTTGATAATATACAGTACTCTCAGTCTCTTATTAATGCATTTAAAAAATCTATAAGTGACAATCAGCTTCACGTAGTTGATTTTGGCGGCTCATTAGGAAGCACTTATTTTCAGCACAAGGAATTATTTAACAATATACAAGATCTTAAATGGTCGGTTGTTGAGCAAAAGCATTTTGTTGATTGTGGAAAACGAGATATTGAAATAGAAGCGCTTAAATTTTATTATACCATTGATGAAGCTTTGTTAACTCAAAGGCCACATGTGTTATTATTGTCAAGCGTTATTCCATATTTTGAAAAACCATATCAGTTAATCGAATCACTTCTTAATTATAAATTTGATTATATAATTATTGATAGAACAGCATTCATAACTTCAGAAAAAGAAAGAATTACCAAGCAAATTGTACCAAGTTTTATTTATAAGGCAAGTTATCCTGCTTGGTTTTTAAGTGAGGCAAAATTTATAGAAGCTTTTTTTAAAAAGTATGAACTTATTGATGAATTTAAAAGTCCTTTTGATTCTGATAGCGTATTAGAAGATGGAGTTGAAGTTTATAGAAAAGGTTTTTACTTTAAAAGACTGTGCTGATGATAAATTTTTGTACATTATTCAATTCAGGATATTTATCGAGAGGTTTGGTGCTTTATCAATCTTTACAAAACACATGCAATAATTTTCACTTATATGTTTTTGCGTTTGATGATGTGTGTTATGATTATTTGAAACGTTTAAATTACAAGAACTTAACGGTTATTTCTTTAAAAGAATTTGAAGACGAAAAACTATTGTCAGTAAAGTCTTCCCGAACGGCAGGTGAGTATTGCTGGACATGCACAGCCTCAACCATTAAATATGCTATACAAACTTTTAATTTGCATCAATGTACATACATTGATGCTGATATGTATTTTTACTCTAATCCCAAAGTGTTGTTAAATGAATTGGGAAATAATTCGGTTATGATAACCGAGCATCGTTACACTGAAGTATACGATCAGTCGATAGATAGCGGTAGGTATTGTGTTCAGTTCATGACTTTTAATAACGATGAAAAAGGAATGAAGGTATTAGAGAGTTGGAGAAATAATTGCATTGATTGGTGTTATGCCCGAATTGAAGATGGTAAATTTGGTGATCAAAAATATTTAGATACTTGGATGACTGAATTTGATGGAGTTCATGAAATGCAGCATTTGGGAGGAGGAATGGCGCCGTGGAATATGCAGCAGTTTGAATTTAAAAAACAAAATGATAAAGTTACAGTAAAACAAAAAAGTACCGGACAAGAATATCAATTAGTATTTTTTCATTTTCATGGATTAAAATTATTTTCAAATAATATTGTTTCATACACAGGTGATAAGTATGAGATGGATTTGGATGTGAAACAAATTTTATTTGAGCCATATACAAAAGAATTAATTGAATTAGGAGAAAAACTAAAAAAAGAGCTGCCAAATGTCAATTTTCATGCTATTTCTGGCAATTCTCCTCAAAAACCTATTAATTTTTTATCTTTATTGAGATGGTATTTTTATGATATAAGGAAGAACTGGATAAATATAAATGGAGCAAAGACAAAAAATAGAGTTAAACATTATCATTACTATTTTACAAAATAAATGTCATTAATATCTATTATAACAATAAACTACAATAATTCAGTAGGATTAAAAAAAACAATAGATAGTGTTGTTAATCAATCCTTTAATGACTATGAGTTTATAGTAATAGACGGTAAATCGTCAGATGATAGTGTCAATGTACTAAAACAATTTCCCCGAATTAATTTTTGGGTGAGTGAGATAGATTCTGGGATTTATGATGCTCAAAATAAAGGAATAGTTAAGGCTAAAGGAAAGTATTTGTTGTTTTTAAACAGCGGCGATGTTTTAGCTAATAGAGAAGTTTTAAAAACTGTAATACCATTTTTATTGGGAGATAAGTCTTTTTATTATGGTAATTTGTTACTCGAAAAAAATGGGGTTACAGAAAAACATTTAGCACCATCAACTATCAATATCGATTTTTTACTTAACAGTACTTTTTGGCATCCCTGCGTATTTATTAAATCAGATTTATTTAAATCCTTCGGCTTATACAATACTGCTTTTAAAATTTGTGGTGACTATGAGTTTTTTGTTAGATGTTTAATTAAACCTAAAATTACTACTGAGTATATTAATGAATTTATCACATTGTTTGATGGCAATGGTATTAGTAACGATTCGTCTAAAATAAAATTACAAGAACTAGAGCGTGAAAAAGCTTGGAATGAAAACTTGTCAAGTTTAGTTTTTGATTCATTAAAAAAACAAAATTCTTTTTCGAGAAGTAAGTACGTTTCTATTATTAATACAATTCAAAAATTGAGAGGAAAACAACGTTTTTAATGGCTAAAATTAACGCGATAAAAGAATATTTGTTTTTCCTTAAAAAAAAAATTAAGGCAAAATCAGCTAAATTATTTAGAACAGTAAAACGTTTTTTATTGCCCAAACAGGTAATTACTTCCGAGAATTGTTTTCAGGTCCCTATCATTATCAATAATCGAAATCGTTATACGTTTCTAAAGCAAATGATTGAACAGTTGGATTCATTTGGTTATTCTAATATTTATGTATTAGATAATGATAGCAGTTATCCACCATTATTAGATTATTATAAAATAATTCCTGCTAAAGTGATTTTTTTGAAAAAAAATGTGGGCTATAAAGCTTTATGGGAGACAGATGTTTTTGAGCAATTTAAAAATAAGTACTATGTGTATTCAGACCCTGATATTTTATTGCAAAAAAACTGCCCAAAAGATTTTGTATACGTACTATATAAATTTTTAATTAAATATTCAGGAAAAGAAAAAGCTGGAGTTGCTCTTAAAATTAACGATTTGCCAGACTATTATGTGAATAAACAAGACGCTATAAATAATGAAGCTGTTTTTTGGGAGGACGAATTGGAAAAAGATGTTTATAATGCAATGGTAGATACAACATTGGCTTTATACAAACCATTGGCCTTTGGAAATGCAGAAGAGTGCGAAGCTATTAGAGTAGGTGGTAATCTAGCGGCACAACATCTTACATGGTATTTAGATTCATCTAATTTATCACAAGAAGAGTTGTTTTACAAACAATCGATTAAAGCAAATACATCTGTTTATAGTGTTAAATGAAAAAAGCTGTTTCTATATGCATTCCTACATATAAACAAACCGAATACTTGAAAAGGTGCTTGGATTCTATTTTAATTCAGGATTTTAAAGATTATGAATTGATTATTTCTGATGATACACCGGATGATTCTATTGAAAATTTTTGTAAATCAGTTTTAGGTAGTTTTTCATATATATATGTAAGAAACACTCCGCCTTTGGGAATGCCACGAAACTGGAATGAGGCTTTTAAAATGGCTTCGGGGAAATATATTAAGATTATGCATCACGATGATTTTTTTACTGAGGTAAAGAGTTTATCGTTGTTGGTCAATGAAATAGAAAAAGAACAAGCTGCTTTTTTGTTTTGTCAAACAGATGTTTGGCACGTTAAAACCGATACTCATCTTTTACATAGTATTTCGGAGAAACAATTTAATTTAATGATTAAAAAACCAGAGTTTTTGTTTTTTAAAAACATGATCGGTGCTCCCTCAGTAACTATACATTTAAATAATCAATGTTTTTTTTATGATCAACAATTTAAGTGGTTGGTTGATATTGATTTTTATATGCAGTTTTTGTTTAATAAACAAAAAGTTGCTTTTTTACCTAAACAATTGGTTTCAACAGCTCACGATACTGCTGGCCAGGTTACAACAACAGTGATTGATGATAAAAATATACAGATTAAAGAGCATGTCTTATTATTTAATAAAATAAAAAAACATGCTGTTACACAAAAAGGGTTTGCAGATTTTTTTGATTACTTATTTTACAAGCATCAACTAAACACATACTCAGATTTGATAACAATTGTTCCTGAGGCTGACGAAAACAAACAGTTTTTTGTTGACGTGATAAATAACTTAGCTAAATTTCGTTCATGGAAATGGTTTAAAAAGCGTTTTTTTGAAAGTAGATACAATAATTATATATTTAAGTTAGAACAGTTTATATGATTGTTGTTAAGTTAATAGGTGGTTTAGGGAACCAAATGTTTCAATATGCTGCTGGGCGAAGCCTCGCTCATATGCATCAAACTGAATTGTACCTTGATACAACTTTTTTGGATAAAAATCCAAATGGAGCTTATACAAAACGCAATCTCGAATTATCGATTTTTGATATTGATTTGAAAAAAGTTTCACCAGAACAAAAACTATTGTTTAATATCGACCAATCAAATAAGTATAGCCGAACCCTTCAAAGGCGTTTCCCTAAGTTGTTTAAAAATATGTATGCTGCAGAATCCGGAAACCTATTTCAAAAACAGTTTTTTAATTTTCCTGAGAATACTTATTTGGATGGATTTTGGCAAAGTGAAAAGTATTTTAAATCCATTGAATCGATTATTATTCAAGAGTTTAAACCTAAAGAAAGTTTAAATGCTGAAAATGAGAATTGGCTAGAAAAAATTAAGTCAGTCAATTCTGTTTCTGTTCATGTAAGAAGAGGAGATTATGTTTCTCTTAAAAATGCAAAGGAACATCACGGAAATGTGACCAAACAATATTATCAATCGGCAATTAAGTCTTTGAAAGAAAAAAACAGAGACATTGAATTATTTGTTTTTTCTGACGATTTAGAATGGTGTGAGAATAATTTGAAATTCGATATTTCAACGTATTATGTTGATGTTAATCAGCAGCAAAATTTTCATTTAGATTTATATTTAATGAGTTATTGTAAAAGCAATGTTATTGCAAATAGTAGTTTTAGTTGGTGGGCTGCTTGGCTTAATCAAAATAGGGATAAATCAATTATTGCACCTAAGGAATGGTATGCTAATAATGTCATGTCATCAAAAGATTTAATTCCAGATACTTGGATACAATTATAAATAATACTAAACCAAAAATCTCTGTTGTAATGTCTGTTTACAACAGTAGTTTGTATTTAAAACAAGCTATTGATAGTATTTTGAATCAGACCTATTCCAATTTTGAGTTTATTATTATAAACGACGGCAGTACGGATGATAGTTTAAGTATTATTAAGACTTATTCTGATAAACGAATAAAGTTATTGGAGAATGATGGTAATAAAGGTTTAATTTATTCTTTAAACAAGGGAATTGCGGAGGCTAGCGGAGAGTTCATAGCAAGAATGGATGCGGATGATGTATGTGTTAGTACAAGATTTGAAAAACAAGTACATTATATGAACGCGCATGTAGATATTGGTGTTTTGAGTTCGGATTATTATAGCTTTAATGAAACGTCAAAACGCTATATGCGTTCAATAGATGGGGATTCGAGAATTAGAACATTTTTATTATTCACGGCTACAGTTTGTCATCCGGTATTAATGATTCGTAAGTCGGTTTTAGAAATTAACGGATTGAATTATTCTGTTTCAGCTAAGCATGTTGAAGATTTTGATTTGTGGACACGTTTAGCATTATATACAAAATTTGCTACTATTAAAGAGGCGCTTTTAAATTATAGAGATCATGCTTCACAGGTCAGTCATGTTTATTCAGATTTACAGAAGATTAATTCAGATATAGTAAGACAGAATTATCTGAGTGCTTTAAACTTTGTTTATACTTCTATTGAACTAAATATCCATAATTTAATTTCTTCTAATAAAAAGATAACCTCTAAGCAAGATTTAAACGCTATTGAAAACTGGTTAATTAAATTGATAGATCAAAATCAAACTATGAGAAAGTTTGAGTCAGATGGGTTTAATTCTGCAATAGCTAAAGTTTGGATTGATTGTTGTGGAAATACAAACTTAGGGTTACATTCCTATTTTAAATACTTGTTTTCTAGTTTGAAAAAATACCAATTAAGTTCATCGTTTTTAGAACTTAAATTATTCGCTAAATGTCTTATCCGTTGGGTAAAATAGTGTGAATGATGTTGTTAAGTTCTTCTCCGTATTTATCCCAATTTAATGATTTGTCAAACTCTTCTCGGGTTGTTATTTTCAAACAATTAAATGTTTCTTTATCGGAAAACACTTTAGCAATTTTGTTGGCATATCCTCTTCCTGTGTCATTATAGTCAATTAAATAACCATTTTTACTTTCATGCAAATGGCCCCCAACTCCACCTGTATTGGCAATAAAGCAAGGCATGGCAAATGCACTTGCTTCACAAATAACTATAGGAGTACAATCAAAACGAGTAGGTAAAATTAATACATCATGATGCATAAAAACATCATAAAGTTGTTTCATGCCTTCGGTAGAGTTTTTATTAATAAAAGGAATAATTTTTAGTTTTTCGTGCTTAAATTCGACTGGAGGGATGCATCCGCAAACTGTTAGCTCAGCGTTAATCCCAAGTTTAATTAGTTCTAATAAACAATTATAGGCGATATATCCGCCTTTACTTTCCCAGTACACCCCAATAAATAATAGCCTTAAAACATCAGTTGTAGATTTATTTTTAACTTCTTGAGGGCTTGGTAAAAGTGCCATGTTTGCACCAAAAGGAAGTTTTTTAATTTTATTGGTAGGTAATTGATAATCGTTAATTAATGATTTTAGTGCCCAGTCGGATGAAACAATAATTTTAGAGCAATTATCAAAAGCTAAGCGTTCAATTTTACGAGTTTCTTTTTCTGATAAACTCAATAATCCTGATAGTGATTTATGATAGTTTAGTGATAAATTAATGGTAGCATCTGAAATATAGACAATCGGTAGTGACGTTTTAATGTATGCCAATTCGCAAACGGCAGCCGGAGCAATAATAACGTCAAAGTTTTGTTCTTTTAGTTTTTTATTAAAGTATTTAGCATAGGCTTTAGCTAATAAGTGGCTATGGCGATAGTTGTAGCGTTTTTTTAAAATTAATTGCGAAATACCAGTTAAAATTTTTCCAATTAGACTTGCTAATTTAGGCTCATAGGGCCCAAGAGATATAACTTCACCACTGTATTTATTTAAAGTATTGTATATACTAAAATGCGTTCCAGACCATACTTTTTTATCCCTAGGGTCGCTGGCAGATAGGTATGCAATTTTTAATTTTTTTACCATGAATTAATAGCAAATATACTACAATATGTAGGCTCAAATACCTCAATTAATTATATTTGCGTTATATGATTAAGTCGCAATCTGTTAAAATTAGTATAGTAATAGTTAGTTACAATGTTTGCGAGTTTGTGTTAAAAGGAATTGATTCAGTTTACACCTACCTGAAATATCCCGTTCAAATTATATTGGTAGATAATAAATCAGTAGATGCAACAGTTGAGGAAGTGAAGAAAAAATTTCCTGATGTTGAAGTTATTGTAAATACTGATAATAAAGGTTTTTCGGCAGCTAATAATCAGGCATTTCATTTATGTACAGGCGACATAATAATGATGCTAAATCCGGATGCAGCCTTTATTGATGAGTCTGTTAATTTAATGATTGAAGAGTTAATAAAGCATGACGGAAAGGATATTCTGATTGGTCCTCGTATTGTAAATCCCGATTTATCATTTCAAACCTCTTGTTGGAAATTCCCGTCACCTTTACAGCACGTGTTAGAGTTGTTTTTTCTAAATACAATGATTGATACAACTTCATATTATTTTCAGGATAAAAAAGAAGTTATGCAGGTAGATTTTTTATCGGGTGCTTGCATGGCATTCAATAAACAAACACTTATCAAACTTGTAGGTTTAGATGTAAATTTATTTTGGATGGATGATGCTGATGTGTGTAAGCGCAATAGTGAGCTTGGCGGAACAAATTATTTCTTTCCATTGTCAACTATTAGTCATTACTTAGGGCAATCATCAAAAAAAAACCAGCGTGTAGTTATCTCAAATCAAATTATTAGCAAACTAAAATATTACAAAAAACACAAACAGTTTAGTTTTTTTATCGTATCTCTACCTATATTTATTTTTCAAATTCTAACACGCATGCCTTTGTTTTTTTTAATAGGCATTATTAAGCCAATTTACCTAAAAAAAGCAGTCGCCTACCTATATACTTTTAAAAGATTAATGGCGTATTTAATTATAAATAAACAAACTGTTGTATCATGAAGGTGTTGTTGTTATCAGATAGTGCATCTGAGCATACTGAAAAATGGGCTTTAGGTTTGGCTTCCAACGGAATTCAAATCGGATTGTTTAGTTTTAATAAAGCACGTTATTCCTGGTATAAAAATTTTTCAAATATAACTTTGTTATTTGAACCTGATGAACGCATTAGTGGTTCTGCGCTATCCGAGAAAATTAATTACCTCAAATATTTAAAGCCTCTAAAGCAAAAAATAAAAGAGTTTAATCCTGATATTTTACATGCTCATTACGCTAGTAGCTACGGATTGTTAGCAGTATTGTCTAGGTTTAATAGAGTAGGGGTTTCTGTCTGGGGATCAGATGTTTATGATTTTCCAAAACAAAATTTTGTTTTTAAAAACATATTGAAATACGTTTTAGCTAAAGCAGATTTTATTTGTTCTACAAGTCACTGTATGGCTAAAGAAACCTCATTATACACCTCCAAATCAATTACAGTAACTCCCTTTGGTATTGATGTTGAGCGTTTTAATAGATTAGATAACCAGTTACCTTTTGCTAATTCGAGCGAAATTAATATTGGTAATATAAAAGCCATTGAAACAAAATATGGCGTTACCATTTTAATTGAAGCTTTTGCAAAAGTTGTAAAATATTTTTCCAATAAAAACATACAACTGTTTTTAATTGGAGATGGATCAGAAAAGGATAACTCTAAACAACTTGTTGAAAAATTAGGATTAAAAAATAAAGTAATTTTTACAGGACGAATTCCTCATGCAGATATACCTGAGTGGCATCGTAAATTGGATGTATTTGTTAGCTTATCTGTTTTAAACAGTGAAAGTTTTGGTGTATCTTTAGTTGAGGCCATGTCATCACAAACATGTATAGTTGCATCGGATGTTGAGGGCTTTAAAGAGGTATTAGGAACGGATAATAGTTGTGGAGTTATTGTGCCTAAAAACTCAGTTGAAGCAGCGTCGAATGCTTTAATTCAATTAATAGAAAATCCTGTTAAATCTTTAGAAAAATCAAAGAAAGCTAGGTTGAGAGCTTTGGCTCATTTCAATTGGAAAGATAGCATTCAGCAAATGATTAACGTTTATAATTCAAATTTGAGATAAGATGATCTTAAAGCAAATACATAATTTGGATGAATTCTGTAATTTAGCGGAGATTCAGCATGGTGTATTTGCATCTAAAGAGTGGTTGTCTGTATATGAAGGAAAACTTAATCTTGTAGGTATTTATAAAGACGAATATCAATTAATTGGTGGATTCTATTTTCTTAAAACTAAAAAATATGGTTTTACTTTTTTAAAACTACCTCCATATTCACCACATTGCGCTTTGTTTTTTAAAAACGAAGCATCTAACGTGTCATCCGCTTTGAGTTTTCAAAAAGAAATACTTGAAGATGTTGTAAATTATATAAAAAGCCAAAATTCTACATTAACTGTTTTGGCATTACCTTCGGTAAACTTGGATACGCAACCATTTATATGGGATAATTATAAAGTAGTACCTAATTATACTTATCGTTTAGACTTAACCCAAACTATCGAACAAATTAAATCCCAGTTTGATTCAAAGAACAGAAACGCTATAAATAAAGCTATAAAAGAGGGCGTTGAAATTGAATTAAATAGCTTAGATTCAATTGCCCTTTTTGCGTTTTTTTCAAATCACCTTAGATCTGCTGGTGCAAATTTGTATTATTCAGAATTGAAAAATATCTTCTCTAAATTTTCTAATAACAACAATTCATTTAGTCTTACTGCTAAAAAAGATAATGTTGTTTTAGGTAATGTGTTTTGTATTTATGATAAAAATACTTGTTATTACTTGTTAGGTGGAGTTGATAAAAGTGCTCGCATTCAGGGAATAAATAATTTGTTAATTCTTAAAAGTATTGAAAAAGCTAAAGACTTAGGTTGTGTAATTTTTGATTTTGAAGGCTCCATGTTGAAAGGGGTTGAGAAATTTTTCAGGAGTTTTGGTCCAACAATATATCCTTATTATACTATCAATAAAGGTAAACTATGGTTGGAGTTATTATTGAAATTTAAGAAACGTACTATTTTTTAAATGATTTTAAAGCGATTAAAACATAGCGAGCTTGATTTCGAGAAATGGGATAACGTTATCCTTAATAGCGAATTACCACTTGTATTTGCTCAATCATTTTATCTCAATGCTACAGCGCCTAACTGGGAAGCCTTAGTTATAAATGATTACGAAACTGTTTTTCCGCTAACTGAAAAACGAAAATATGGATTTACCTATTTACCACAACCGCCATTTACATCACAGCTTGGGTCTTTTGGTATTATAACTGAAGAGCGAGAAAGATTGTTTTATGACTACATCGTTAAGCATTATAACTTAATTGAAATTGAATTAAATCAAACTAATCATATACAATCTTCTTATCGCCAAACTAAAAATACCTTTGTTATCAATTATAATAAAGGATTTACATACAATCAAAATACTAAACGAAACATTGCAAAAGCATTAAATGCCGGATTAAATATTAAAGAAGTTAATACTGAGCATATTTTGAAACGTTCACAAGTTTATTTGAATTCATTTTTACAAAGTGAGTTTAAATTATCGGTTAATTCTATTAAATTATTCGATATTGTGATTCAAAATTCCATACAAAATAGGTACATAAAAACCTTTTCTGTAATTGATAGTAATGGCGACATAAGAGCTTTAGCACATTTTTTATGTAATGGTAAACATGCTTTGTTTTTAAAAGGGACTAATTTTGATAGAAATGAAAATTCAGGCAGCATGCATTTTTTGTTGGATTATGCAATTAATTATTACAAAGATAAGGCTAGAATTTTTGATTTTGGAGGCGGATCAAACGCATCAGGTTTAGCTGGTTTTTATAAAGGTTTTGGTAGCGAACAGTTTGATTATGGTTATCTTAAAATAAATAGTTTACCTAGAATTGTGAAATTTCTGAAGAAACAAGTGTCAAAATAAAATTTAACTTTATAACTTAAATGAAAGTAATAGTTTCGCATGATATTGACCATTTAACTTTTTCGGAACATTTCTTGAAAGATTTAATTGTGCCTAAATATTTTGTGAGAACTTATATTGAACTCTTAAGTGGTAAAATTTCAGTAATAGAATTATTTAATCGTTATGGAGATTTATTTAAAAATAAAAGTCAACATATCGAAGAATTGTCTCAATTTAATAAACAGTATAATGTACCGCCAACTTTTTTTATTGGAGTTAATCAAGGTTTGGGACTTTCTTATTCCATAAATCAAGCAGAATATTGGATTAAGCGATTGAGCGCTTTAAATTGTGAAGTTCATCTTCATGGGATAGAATTTGAATCATTCGAGAAAATTAATTTAGAGTTTCAATTGTTTAGGAGAATTTCTGAGCAAAATATCATTGGAACTCGTATGCATTATATTCGTAAGAACGAGCATACATTCAGTAATATGGCCAAGGTTGGTTACGTATTTGATAGTAGCGAAATGAGTTTTAAAGCTCCTTATAAAATCGGTGATATGTGGGAATTTCCATTTCAAATTATGGATGGTTACCTTATTGAAAAACCAAAACAGTGGCAGTGTAAAAATTTAAATCAGTGCATAGACGAAACTAAAAAACTAATTGATAAAGCTCATCATGAAAACTTACCTTATCTAGGTATTGATTTTCATGATAGATACTTTTCGAATAGCCATAAAACATGGAAAAACTGGTATGTTTGGTTGATAGAATTTTTATCTTCGCAAAAAATGGAATTTGTTAATTTTAAACAAGCCGTTGAAGAGCTAGAATCAAAAGTTAACCACAGTCAAAAAGTACAAGTTTGAAGCTTTTAATTTTAACCCAGTATTTTCCACCTGAAGTTGGAGCACCTCAAAATAGATTATTTGAGTTATCTGTTCGTTTAAAACAATTAGGGATAGATGTTACTGTTTTAACTGCAATGCCCAATTACCCTCAAATGAAAATTTATGATAGTTATGTTGACAAAAATTATGTGTACGAAGAAATAGAAGGATTACCTATACATAGGTCTTCTATTTATCTGCCTAATAGTAAATCAATTATTCAACGTTTATTAAATTATTTTTCTTTTGTTTTCTCTTCTGCTAGAGTAGGAGTGCAAAAAATTGGTCATATTGATGTAGTTTTATGTGAATCGCCGCCTTTGTTTTTAGGATACTCAGCTTTGTATCTAAAACGTAAAAAAAAGGCAAAGCTTATTTTTAATGTATCAGATTTGTGGCCAGAAAGTGCCGAAAAATTGGGTGTTGTTACAAATAAATATATGCTTAAACTAGCTTACAATTTAGAAGAAAAATTATATAAAAAATCAGTTCTAGTAACAGGTCAAACCCAAGGAATTTGCAAAAGTATAAATGAGCGTTTTTCTGATGTAAAAACCTATTGGCTGCCAAATGGAGTAGATGTGTCTTACTATAATCCATGTCAAGTTCAAAGTCATTGGCGCAATGACAATGGTTTTTCTGAAAACGATGTACTGTTTTTATATGCTGGAATTATTGGATTAGCTCAAGGTCTGGAAATAATATTATATGCCGCTGATAAAGTCCGTCAACACTCAACCATTAAATTTATTATTTTAGGTAATGGACCTGAGAAAGATAAATTGCAAAACATTCAAAAAGAAAAACAATTAACTAATGTTTTCTTTTTTGATGCAGTTTCTAAAACAGAAATGCCTCCGATTGTAAAAGCTATTGATGTATCTATTATACCTTTGAAAAAACTTGAATTGTTTTTAGGAGCAATACCTTCTAAAATATTTGAAAATTTAGCTATGGAAAAAGCCGTTATTTTAGGGGTAGATGGCGAAGCAAGAGAGCTGTTCGTTAATCAAGGTAAATGTGCAGTTTATTCTGAACCTGAACATACAGCTAATTTGGTTGAAAATGTTTTGTTGTTGGCTAATGATTCTTCTTTGCGTGAGCAACTGGGTAAAAATGGCAGAATATATGTAGAACAAAATTTTAATAGGAATAGAATTGCTGAAAATTTTTATCAAGTATTGAATAAGTATGTTAGATAAAATTAAGCAAATATACACTCAATTTGGTTATAACTTTCCTGTTTTAATTGCATTTTTTTTGCCTTTTGGTATTAATTATGCCATTTTTATTTTAGCATGGACTATTTGTTTTTTTGTTTTTGACGATTTGTCTAACAGCATAAAACGTGTTTTAAAAAACAAAATGACTTATGTTTTATGGGGATTTTTTTTAATTCATGTTATCGGATATTTTTTCTCGAACAATAAATCTGATGCTTTAAACGCCATTGAGATAAAATTAAGTTTTTTAGCTTTTCCTATTCTCATTTTTTCTTCTTCTTACCATGCGTTTAATATTAAAAAAATTGTCATAGCATTTGTTTCTGGTTGTATTTTAGCTTGTATATTTGATTTATTTAGGGCAGCTTATTTGTTTTATTTTCAAGGTGTTAATTCTTTTTTTTATTCTGAATTTAGCTATTTTATGCATCCTAGCTATTTTGCGATGTATTTAATTTTTGCGCAACTAATTACCTTATTATTTTATCCAAAATGGTTGGTTAATCTAACCGATTTGAAGTTTAAAATGGGATTTATTTCTATTCTTTTTTTGATATGTATTTTTTTATGTTCTTCAAAAATGGGATTAATAACGGCATTCTTATTATTTCCTACCACATTTGGATGTATATTGTATTATAAAGGCTATAAAAAAGTTATTTTGGCTTTAGTTTTTGGATTGTTTTTTTCTACACTACTGGCTTACAAGTTATTTCCAACGCCATTCAATCGACTAAAAGTCGCTTTGCAAGTTACTCAATCTTCTAATAAGATTGATAAAACAGATGCTGAAAGTACGGCCGTGAGAATACTTATATGGAAGGAATCAATCAAATTAATTAAAGAAAATCCAATTTTTGGTACTTCCCCAGGAGATGCTAATGCAGAATTGGTCAAATCTTATCAAAAAGAGGGCTTGACAGGAGCATTAAGGAAAAAATTAAACGCTCACAATCAATTTTTACAAACATTTATCGGTACAGGAATTATAGGTTTAGTAATATTACTATTAATGACCGTAGGAGCATTTATTGATGGAATTTTGAAAAAAAATTATATGTTAAGCTTATTTAGCATTTTATTTATTTTTAATTTTTTGGTCGAATCCATGTTGCAAGCGCAAGCTGGTTTTATCTTTTTTGTATTTTTCTTTTGTATTTTAGTACGCTATAATTTATCCAATATTTCAATTAATCGTTCATAATAGATCAATATAAAAAACATGATTCCTTTTTCGCCACCTCGCATTGATGATAAAATTATAGCTGAAGTAACCGCAGTTTTAAAATCAGGTTGGATTACAACTGGACCTCGTACTAAAGAGTTTGAAAAAAAGATAACCTCTTATTGTGGAAATCAAGCAACTTTGTGCTTAAATTCTGCAACAGCAGGATTAGAATTAATGTTACGTTGGTTTGGCGTAGGAATAGGTGATGAAGTTATCCTTCCGGCTTATACTTATTCAGCAACAGCTAATGTGGTTATCCATTGTGGTGCCAGACCAGTATTTGTTGACGTTAACCCTGATGATTTCAATATAGGACTCGCTCAAATAGAAAAAGCTATAAATGGAAGAACTAAAGTCATTATGCCTGTTGATTTTGCAGGATTGCCTTGTGATTATGATGAGATTAATCAATTAGTTGTTAAATATAAAGAGCAATTCCATCCTAAAACTAAGAATCAACAATTATTGGGCCGTATTATGGTTCTTTCAGATTCTGCACATTCGTTTGGGGCAAATTATAAGGGAAAAAAATCAGGTTCTTTAACGGATGTTTCTGTGTTTTCTTTTCATGCAGTTAAAAATTTAACAACCGCTGAAGGGGGAGCTGTCGCTTTGAATTTTCCAGCGCCTTTTAATAATCAGGATTTGTATAATTATTTGTGCATGTATTCGTTGCATGGTCAAAATAAAGATGCATTGGCAAAAACTCAAAAAGGAAATTGGAAATACGATATTATAGAGGCCGGATATAAATGTAATATGACGGATTTATCGGCGGCAATAGGTTTAGTAGAATTGGAACGGTATGATAATGATACTTTATTGAAACGTAAACAAATCTTTGATGCATATCAGGCTGCTTTTGCAAAAGATGAACGGTTTCAATTACCTATTTATCAAAACGAATCTAAATTAGGATGTTATCATTTATATCCTTTAAGAATTAATGGAATAAATGAAATTCAGCGTGATGATATCATTAAAGAAATTTTTGATTATGATGTTGCTGTAAATGTTCATTTTATTCCAGTGCCTTCAATGACTTATTACAAAAATTTAGGTTATGATATGAGGCATTATCCGGTTACTTATAATAATTTTAGTAGAGAAATTTCATTACCAGTTTATTATGATTTAACCCCTGAAATGATTCAAAAGGTTATTGAAGCAGTTATTAATTCGGTTAACAAGGTATTGTGTTAAAACGATTATTTGATATAGTATCAGCATTAATTGGTATCATCATTTTGATACCATTTTTCATTATCATAACTATATTAATGATAGTGTCCTGTGGTTTTCCTATATTGTATTTTCAGACTAGAGTAGGTAAGAATAATAAAGACTTTAAACTGTATAAATTTAGAACCATGCATCTTAATGCTGATAAGAAAGGTTTGTTAACGGTTGGAGGTAGAGACCCTAGAGTTACTTCTATTGGTTATTATTTACGCAAATACAAATTAGATGAATTACCTCAATTGTTTAATGTATTATTTGGAACGATGAGCCTGGTTGGACCAAGACCAGAAGTGAGAAAGTATGTTGATTTATACTCCAAAGAGCAACAACTTGTGCTGTCTGTAAAGCCAGGTATTACGGATTATGCTTCTTTAGAGTATATCAATGAAAACGAATTATTGGCAAATGCAATAAATCCGGAACAAACCTATATTGATGAAATTATGCCTGCAAAGTTGAAGTTAAATGCAAAATACATTGAACAGCAGGGTTTTTTCGTTGATTTAAAAATTATTTTAAATACGATTAATAAAATTTTCAAGTAGTTGTTTATTAGAGGATTACATCTTGCTATTTTGAGTTTATTTTCAAATTAAAATTTATACGTAAATCCTATAGCTAATGCTTGTTTAAATTGTAAATCTGGTCCGGAAGTTCCTTTTTTTTCTCCAAAATTTCGTTGTATTTTGATATCATCATCGTAAATCAGCTGAGTTGTTAGATTGGCTGAAATATATTTATTAACCTTAAAAGTTGTGAGTGTTGACCAATTAACATCTATGTTTTCTGGGTTATTCAAGTAATTTGAGAATAATTCTATAACCGATTGAAACGTGATATTTTCCATCATTTTAGTTTGGTATTGAAACTTTAAATAGGCACCAAATTCTTCTCTATGTTTTAAATAATTTTGAGTTATTTTATTGTCATTTAAATCTCTTAATTCTTTTTGAACGCCAAAGGCTCCATTTTTAGCTAAGCTATCATCATTTACAATTGTTATTTTTCCTGTAAAAGGAGCGATAAAAGCTGAGAATCTTTCATTGGGCTTATAATCAAAACCTATAGCCGATAAAATATATCCTGGAGCCATAAACTTTGAGATATAAACAGAATCGTTAGGATAATTGTATCCGTTTGTAAATTGAGTTCTAAAATCAATTAAACCTGTGGCGAACCAATTTTGTTTGAGTTCATGTCCGAATTTTGAAGAAAATTGTATTTTATCATCATTTTTCCACCAAGATTTACTGTTCCCCTGTTTAATAACACCATATCCGAGTTCTAAATTATTCTCCCACGTAATTTTGTTGTTTTTGTATTTGGTAAAAACATTAATTAATCCGGCAACTGAGATGGAGTTATTTCCACCAGCTGCCCAATTACTTAGGGATACTTGCTGTCCGTTAACGGAAATTATACCTCCTATTTTCCATGGATTTAGAGAATCAGAGGGTATTATTTTTAGGTTAGCGGCTTCCTGAAAAAGCTTAGTGGCTTGAATTTTTGGATCCTCTTGAGTAAATCCATTAAATCCTAAAAAAAATAATGTGATGAAAATTACTATTCTATTCATTTTAATGTAAACCAGCTAATTTCATGGCGTCTAATTTAATAGCAGAATCGAGTGGAATCTGTAAATCCTGAGATTTTTTAGTTGATTTTTTTAATAATATAGGTTTCTCTCTAATTTGTTTTTCATATTGTTTGATGGCTTTTGTTCTTTGTATTCGAGCGTAATAGGCTTTGGGATTAGTATATAATTCATATGCGTCGTCTACAAATCCCCATCCAAAAGAAGGAAGGGCAGGATCGGAACCCATTACCATAACAACTTGATTACTTTCTATGCTTTCTTTTAAATCTAATTGCCAAGCCTCTGTTTTTTCTGCAGGATTAGGATTAGGAACCACTCTTTTATTGTAATACCAAAATTTCCCACCCGCAAAACATTGATGCGGTATTTGCATATATACTATACCATACCAATAACTATCTCCAATAGTTAAAACTTTAGTCTTATTTTTAAGGCTATCTTGTTCTATTTCTAATTGTGGGTATGCTAAAGGTTGATTTTGAGGAGGATTAGAAAAAAGATTCATTGATTTTAAAACATCGTTATCTCTACTTCTTGCGGTATCAGATATTTCAATTTTTGTCCATGAAACATCGGGTAAGTCAGTATTTCTAATTTTTTCAAGTTCCGAAATTATTTTTTTTGATGCTAAGCAATCAAAATAAAAGGTCCAATGATGAGCAAATCTTGCATACAGTGGATATTTACAAGTATCTTTAATTTTATGAAAGTAGTCCACTAAATCTATATGATTTACCCCCCATACTTTACTTTGATTAGAAAAGGTATTACTGTTCGTTTCTTTAATCGTTTTTTTGTATTTGTCATCAATAAACTCCGGAGCACCTATACCTTTGCCGGGAGCATATACTAACACAAAACTTATACCTTTTTTACTGAGTGTATCTTGTATAACTTTGCATTTTCTCAAAAATTCATTGGTTTTATTTAATCCTATAAAATCATTACCATAGTATGAATTGACTGCTACTTCAGCAAAAATATAATTGTCTTTACCTGCAACAAATTGATTCACACGTATTTGATTAAAAGCTTGATAGTAAAATTGATTATTTAGTCTAACAAATGTTTCTTTAAATGCCCAATGGTCGTTATTATAATCATCTTTCAAACTCTGATACTCTCCACTAAACCACATAGTTTTATCTTTTTTCAGAAGGGAATCTGGGTTCACATCATTAATAACAATACCAGTTAAGTTGGGTTTATTATCCTTTTTTATAAATCCCCAGATCATAGGAATACAAATTGCCACAAAAGCAATAATGACAAAACTATTATAAGATTTTTTACTCATTTTAATTTAAAATCTGAAATAAATAAAAGGATTGAAATCTGAGGCGGCAATATAACTTAATGAGATATAGAATAACAAAATGGATGCCATTATCATTAAACTATTTGAAATAATTGTATGATTTTCACCATAAACTTTCATTTGTAAGTTTTTTGTAAACGGAATAAAAGCAAAGAATGAGAAAAATACCGCCAAGCTTAAAGAAAACAAATAATCATTACGTAAGGCGAATTTACCATCCTCAAAGTGAAAGCTAAACATAGATTTAATAATATGATTGGCTTGAGTTAAATCCTCTAATCTAAAATAAACCCATCCAACAACTACAATTAAAAAAGTTAAGAGAGTGGATATTATTTTTCCTGTTTTTTCGTAGAATTTTAATAAAAACAAGCGTTCTAATACTAAAAACAAGCCATGAAAGGCACCCCATATGATGAAATTCCAGCTGGCACCGTGCCATAAACCTGATAATAAAAACACAATCATTAAGTTTCGATATAATTTGAAATTGGTATCTACCTTATTTCCTCCTAAAGGAATGTATAAGTAGTTTTTCATCCAAGTTCCTAAAGTAATATGCCATCTTCTCCAAAATTCGGTAATACTTGATGATAAATAAGGATTGTTAAAATTTTCTGGTAGTCTAATTCCCATTATTTTACATAAACCAATTGCCATGTCGCTGTAACCGCTAAAATCGAAATATATTTGGAACGTGTACGCAATTGCACCTGTCCAAGCCGCAGCTGAATCGATATGTTGAATCTCCAATTTGAATACATCATCAGCTTGAGCCCCAATAGTATTAGCTATAATAACTTTTTTAGCAAGCCCAATACAAAACGTATAAAAACCACTTAGTTTAATTTCAGCTGTATAATTCTTTTCACGATTAGTTATTTGATCGGCAATGTCATGGTAACGAACGATGGGGCCTGCAATTAGTTTTGGAAATAGTAATATGTAGGTTTGGTAATGCCAGAAATTTTTAAGGGGTTTATGTATGCCTCTGTAAACATCAACCACATAGGTTACGCTTTCGAAAGTATAAAAAGATATACCAATAGGTAAAATAATTTTTAGCCATGAAATTTCTTTAACACCAGCTAATGAAAACAAGGAATTGATGTTATCAATGAAAAAATTACAATATTTAAAATAAAATAATAAGCCCAAATTCATTAATAATGAAACAACTAATAATTGTTTTTTAGTTGCTTCTTTTTTTGATTCCGCCATTTTATTGACTAAAAAGAAATCCAAAAAAGTAGTTCCTAAAATAACGAAAATGAATTTTGGGCCTCCCCAAGCATAAAAAACGATACTAAAAATAAGTATACAAGCGTTTTTTAATTTATTAGGAGTTAAATGATACGCTAATAAAAAAATCGGCAGGAAATAAACTAAAAATGTAATGCTACTAAAAACCATAAATGATTTAAGATTTTAGATGTATAATTTAAGATTTGTATTTCTTAATTATACAATCTTAATTCTTGTTGATTGAATATTGTTTTTCGTAATAATTGGCATAGGTTCCTGAAGTAACATTACCAAGCCATTCTTCATTTTGTAAATACCAATCAACTGTTTTAGAAAGCCCTTCTTCAAACTGAAGGGATGGTTTCCATCCTAATTCATTTTGTAATTTACTTGAATCTATTGCATAACGTAAATCATGACCAGCTCTATCGGTAACAAAAGTTATGAGTTTTTGATTTGTACCTTTCTCGCGACCTAATTTTTCATCCATCATGTCACACAATAAACGGATGACATCTATATTCGTCCATTCATTATGACCTCCAATATTATAAGTGCTTCCTAAATCAGCATGATGAAAAATAACATCAATGGCACGTGCATGATCTTCTACAAACAACCAATCTCGCACATTTTCTCCTTTACCGTAAATAGGTAATGGTTTATTGTTTTTTATGTTATTGATACAAAGTGGGATCAATTTTTCAGGAAAATGGTAAGGTCCATAATTATTAGAGCAGTTTGAAATAACACAAGGTAGTTTATAGGTGTCGTGATAAGCTCTCACAAAATGATCGGAACTAGCTTTAGAGGCAGAGTAGGGGCTATGAGGATCGTAAGCTGTTGTTTCAGTAAATAAACCTGTATCGCCTAAAGAACCATACACTTCATCGGTAGATACATGATAAAATTTTCTAAAATTCTGATTGTCAGACTTATGTAACTCTTTAGCAGCGTTCAATAAATTTACAGTACCTATTACATTAGTATACACAAATTCTAATGGATTAGTAATACTTCTATCAACATGACTTTCTGCTGCCAAATGAATAACGGCATTAAATTGATGCTGTTTAAATAACTGATTAATGAAATCGGCATCTACGATATCGCCTTTTACGAACGAGTAATTGGGTTTATTCTCAATATCTTTTAGATTTGCCAAGTTACCCGCGTAGGTCAACTTATCTAAATTAACAATAGAATAATTTGGATATTTATTCACAAATAATCTCACCAAATGTGAACCTATAAATCCTGCACCTCCTGTAATTAATATCTTCATTTTAAAATTTTTGCAATATTCAACAAATATAATGTAATAGTCAAGAGGTTTATTTTCCTCTACCTTGAATAACAATAAGTATTGTGTGTATTAAGATTTTGAAATCGAACAATAAATTCATGTTTTCAATATATAATAAATCATATTTTACACGCGCAACCATTTGTTCTATATTTTCTGCATAGCCATATTTTACTTGTCCATAACCGGTTATACCAGGTCTTACTCGATGTAAATGCACAAAATGGGGGGCATGAACTACAATTTGATCAATAAAAAATTGCCGTTCAGGTCTGGGACCAACCAAACTCATATCTCCAATAATCACATTATAAAATTGAGGGATTTCATCCAACCGCACTTTTCTCAAAAAATTACCAATTTTGGTAATTCTTGGATCGTTTGTTTTTGATAAGCGAGGTCCAAATTTTTCAGCGTCAATATACATTGTTCTGAATTTAATGATGTGGAATTGTTTTCCATTTTTTCCTATCCGAATTTGTTTAAAGAAAATGGGGCCCTTGGAACCTATTTTAACTAATATCATTAAAATAACATATAACCAACTAAATGTGATTAAAACAAAAATAGAGATACTCACATCTAAAAAACGTTTGACTGCTTGTTGCCAATTCGGCATAACATCTCTGTTGATAACAATTAGTGTAGTATCTGAAATGGAATTAATTTTTACTTGACCAGATAAAATATCATACACATCGGGTATGATTTTAATGATAGTTTCGAAATCATTGAGTTCGTTAAGTATTTTTTCGAGATAACCGTGTTCCCAAGATTCAATAGCAATAATAATTTCTTCTACTTGGTTTGTCTCAACAATTTCCTTTAAATCTTTGTATTCTCCTAAATGAGGTATTTTTTTCTTTAACTCATCAGAAAAACCATTTTTTTCATCTAAGTGCACGAAACCAACAAATTTATTTCCTGTTGCGTTTTTACTGGAAATTATTTCTTCATATATTTTTAGTGCTTTTTGGTTACTTCCAATAATAATGGTGTTAAATCCTATTTTGCCTTTATGAATATCATAATTAGTAATGGTTGATAGAATAAATCTTAGAATAGCCGTTAATAAAAGATGAAGTATAAATAGTACGCCATAAACTTTATAATAAGATTTATAGTTTGGCACAAAATCATCTAGTAAAATAAAAAAGAAAATAAATGTGACACCGATGATAGAGGTAGCAAATGTTTGAATGAATTCATTTATGCGAGATTTTCGATAAATGTTTTTATAAAAACCTGTGAGATAATAAACAAGAACCCATCCGAGTGGCAGTGTAACAATACCCAATATATATTGTTTGTCAAAAATGTGTTCCGGCAAAATGCCAAATTTATCGGGTTCAATGTAAAATTTACGATATAAATAAAATAAACTCCACGCAATACTAGCAGACAAATAATCTGCTAAAATATATTTAATGGTTTGTAGCGTTTTGTTCATTTATTGAATAATTAGTTTAACGTTATCAATGTATATTTCAGGTTTTTCTACTTCTTTGTTTGCCTTAATATAGATCTGATATCCAGAATAGGTTGGTTGCGCACTAACAACGCTAGTCAATTGTATGTATATTTTATTCCAATCGTTTGTTGGGTTAAGTGTTATGGCTGGTCTTTCATCAGCACCACCTCCAATTACACCTATTTGTATAGATTGATTACACTTATAATTTAATTCAAGGTAAATTGGAACTCCTCCAGAGGGCAAATAATAAGGAACTGTTTGCAGCATTTTGGAGGTAGGTTTGGCATCATTCATCGACATAAAAATAGAGCCACCGCTTCCTCCGAAGGTTTTTTTTGGATCTGTAATCATAACATAAGCCGAATCTCCAGCCGACATAAACTGACTTCCGGGTGAATCAAAATTTTGTACATAAGCAAAAATAGCACTAGTCGTGTATTCAAATTCAGGTGAAATGGTATAGGTTTTGCTGGATTCTAAATTTTGTGTGAACTTTATACTGTTATAAAACACGTATGGTACTCTTGTTGCCGAAATGCCATTGTTTTTAATACCTGCAAAAAGTGTTATTTCTGCCTGATTATTTTTAACTATAGGCATTACAGAGCCTACAGGAAAAACACCTTTAAATTCACCATCAACGTAATACCAAATATCTGTTATTTTATGATGGTTGCTGCCTTGAGAACTGGTTGTTTTTAGTGTAGGATTTTTTACAACTAAAAAGGAAGCTAGCGGAGCCTTGAGATTATCTTTTTTGCAAGAAAAGAAAATAGATAAACTGAATACAAAAAATAAATACAGAAATTTTCCCCGCATAATTGGTTTAAAGAACGCAAATTTATAGGACTTATTGTAATTTTTTAATAAAAAAGGTTGTTGATATACTGGTCAATGTACAAATTTCGCCGATGAGAATGAAAAACCAAAGAGCGAATGCTAAGATAGGCATGAAAATGGGTTAAGTAATAAAATCAGACTTACTAATTATTGGTGTTTTTTTTTATAAAGGTTTTTAAAATGTTCATATTTTAGCTTAAAATTAAAATTATAAACAAAAATGAAAAAAACTATTTTATCAATTGCTGCTGTTGTGGCAACATTTTCCGTTCATGCTCAAACATGGTCAGGTAGTACAAGTTCAATTAATTCAACATACCGTACTGGAAATGTTGGGATAAATACAACTAATCCAACAGCGCCATTAACCGTTAATGGTAACGTTTTAATTGGAAACCCATCTGCTGTTACTATGCCTACAGGATACAAATTATATGTAGAAACAGGAATTTTGACTGAAAAAGTTAAAGTTGCTGTAAAAGGCACTTCAAATTGGGCAGATTTTGTTTTTGACAAAAACTATAATTTACCTAAATTATCAGAGGTTGAACAATTCATTAATACTAATAAACACCTTCCTGGTATACCAAGTGCAAGTGAAATGGTTAATAAAGGTAATGATTTAGGTGAAATGGACGCTAGATTGTTACAAAAGATAGAGGAGTTAACTCTGTATATCATCAAGTTAGAGAAAGATTTTAACGAATTAAAAAATAAAAAATAATCATGAAAAGAATTTTTTTATCATTTATTAATCTTTTTATATTTTCTAATTTACTATTTTCTCAAGCTAAAATTAATAATAATAATAATGTAATAGTTTATGAACAAGTAGGAGGAAATGGTTTTACTGGCTATTCAGGGAATAGGTCTAAAACATATACAATGTCTAATTTTATTAAGAATGATAAATACAAAATAGATGTTGTAAAAGAAGGCCCTGATTTAGCTAAAAATTTAACCATTGCAGCTGGTAATGTAGTAGTAGGAACTGGCTATGAATTTTCTCACAATGGTAATAATAACTTTAATATATCTTATTGGTTACCATTAAGTACTGCTAAATCTCAAACGCAGTTAATTAAATGCCAAATTTTTAAAAGAAGATTATTAATTTTTTGGGATTGGCAAACTACTTTCTTCTATTATATATCCACGACGTGTATGGAAAGTGATAATATACCAACTAATTATACCTCCTCTAATCCATATTTCCCTAATCCTTTGCCATCTGGAAAATATGAAGTAGTTAATACTTTAACAGTTTCTTGTCCTGTAAATCCTAGCACTGGAAAATCAGTTTTTGATGCTGGAAAATCAGTTTTATTAACTCCCGGTTTTAGAACGGTTGTAACTGGATCAGGTTCTGTTTTAATTATTCCTGAAGGTTGTGGAGGAGCAAATCGAATAATGATGGAGCAACCTATAGATATTCCTGTTGACAATAATTCTAATGAAACAGAAACAATAACAACAGATAATACAAAGCTAAAAAATGATAATGTGAATGCTTCGATTTATCCAAACCCAATTCAAGATAAAATAAATATCTCCTTACCATATGCAGAGATTGATGAAAAAATTAAAATCGAGATTTTTGATTTAAATGGTAGAGTTATTTTTTCTGAATACAAAACTGCAAATAAAAATAATATTCAATGTGATATTAATTTTATTGATTCAGGAATGTATTTTATAAATGTAACAGGGAAAAATGTAAACTATAATCAAAAAATTATTAAAGAATAAACTAATTTTTGGTATTAAAAAAGGACGTTATTAAAATTATATAACGTCCTTTTTTATTTTCCAATCGTAATTAATTATAATTATTTCACGAAATGAACCACTAATATTTTGGAAAACCAAATAGTGAATGCAAAAGTATAGTTGTGAAAATGGTTTAAATTAAAAAATCCTCGAAACCAACCGGTTTCGAGGATTTTTTGTTTCAATTCATGAATTAAATACTTTGTTTAACCGTTTCAATAGCAGAAACATAATGCCAGTAGCAATAAGCAAAAGCAAACAGTTAACGTAAAAAAAGTTGGCTTTGTTATCAAATTTATCCCAGTTTTTAGCTAATACGCCACTCAACTTGTTGCCAATAGCGGTTGCTAAACTCCATCCACCCATCATTAAAGCAGTAAGGCGAGTAGGGGATAATTTAGACACCATAGATAACCCCATTGGACTTAAAAATAATTCGCCAATGGTAATTACGCCATAGCATCCCACCAACCATAGAGCACTAGCTTTGTTAATCCCGTTATCCGAATAATTAACCGCACATACCATAACAAGAGTAGATAAGGCACTGATTAATAAACCAAAGGCAATTTTAGTAGCAGTAGTTGGTTCTTTTTTTCTTTTTCTTAAAAGACTAAAAAATGAAACGACTAATGGCGTTAAGCAAATCACAAAGAAAGGATTGATAGATTGAAATAACTCCGTAGGAATTAAATTTAAAGACTGTCCATCTGTAGGGTATTTTTCTTTTGGTAAATTTTTAAAATAAGAAGGGTAATCAACATGCTTAACTGGAATTCCGTTTGCATCTTTTATTTTTCTAAAATGCGCATCTAATTGATAAACAGAGTCTTTACTTGCTACAACTGAATTATCACATTGGTACAAAAATTTGGCAGGTGTAACCAATGCAGATGGCATCTCTCTGTCTGTATATGAATTAGCATAAGTGGTTAAGGCTGTTCCGTTTAATTTAAATACGGCCCAAAAAATGATTACAATCCCAAAAATGGTAAACATAGTACCCATTGGTTTTTTTTCCTCTTCGGTACAACTTTTATATATAGTGTAGTAAAAATAAACCACAGGTAGGCAGGCGCATAAAAAAGCATCTGTACTATCACTGCCAAAAATAGTATCGGGTATCATCCAGCCCAATAGGCCAAAACCTACTGCAACACCAAGTACGGCTAAAAAGCGCATAATTACAGCTTTATCTTCAGGTTTTGGTTCTTTTCTAACATCTACATGCTTATAGTGTTTCATACCAATCCAAAAGGTAATAACTCCTAAAAACATTCCTAACCCCGCTGCAATAAAAGCCCAATTCCAACCATATTTAATTCTCATAAAGGCCGCTATAAAATTGCAAAAGAAAGCGCCAATATTGATACTCATATAAAAAATGTTATAGCCAGTATCTTTGTTAGGCTTGTATTGAGGGTCGTTATACAAATTACCCAATAATGTAGATATATTGGGTTTAAAGAAACCATTTCCAACAATCATAATTCCGAGAGAAGTAAAAAAGGCCCATTCCTCTCTAATTGATAATAAACAATAACCAATACCCATCAATATACCGCCCATAGTTACAGAAAATCTATAACCTAATTTCATATCGGCTAATAAACCTCCTATAAAAGGGGTTAAATATACACAGGCTATAAATGTCCCGAATATATCTGAGGCGTTGGCATTTTCCCATCCAAAACCACCATCTTTCATATCGGTGGTCATGTACAAAAAGAAAATACCAATCATAAGATAGTATCCAAAACGTTCCCAAAATTCGGTGAATGCTAAAAATAAAAGACCCTTTGGGTGCTTTGATGATGTTGACATATAATAAATTAATTTATAGAATGATAAATGATTGCTTATTTCAAAGCGTCAATTAATTTTTCAGCTAACTCTATTCCAATGCGCTCTTGTGCTTCATTAGTTGCCGCTCCAATATGTGGCGTCATAGAAATTTTTGTATGTTTTAGTAAGGTTTCATTTGGAGTTGGCTCATTTTCAAAAACATCTAAACAAGCGTGAGCAATTTTTCCTGAATTTAGTCCATTAATAAGGTCTGCCTCATCAATCACACCTCCGCGAGATGCATTCACTAAAATAACGCCTTGTTTCATGTTATTGATTTCTTTTTCTGTGATCATTTTTCCGCCCGGAACGTGTAATGAAATAATATCAGAATTAGCAATTAATTCATCCAAGGATACTGTTTTGATATTAACATCAATCCCAGGGGTACCGTGAATTTCTAAATTTAAAACGACTTCTTTTACAAACGGATCGTAAGCCAAAACATTCATGCCACAACCCAAAGCTATTTTGGCGGTTGATTGTCCAATACGTCCAAATCCAATAATTCCAATGGTTTTGTTTCTTAATTCAACACCTTTAGAGTAGTTTTTCTTTAATTCTTCAAATTTTGTATTTCCAACGCTCGGCATTTGACGATTACTGTCGTAAACAAAACGAACAGCATTAAATAAATGCGCAAATACTAATTCGGCTACCGAATTACTTGATGCCGCAGGCGTATTGATAACTTGTAACCCTTTTGAACGCGCATAGTCAACATCAATATTATCCATTCCTACACCTCCGCGACCTATAACTTTTAAGTTAGGGCAAGCATCAATCACATCTTTTCTAACCTTAGTAGCGCTTCTTACGGTTAAGGCAACATAATTTTTTTCGTTAATTTCAGACGCCAAATTTTCTTGGCTTACTTTTTCTGTAATAACCGTAAAACCTGCCTTTTCTAATAAGCATTTTCCAGTTGTATCTATGCCATCATTGGCTAAAATTAATTTATTCATTACTTAAGTTTTTGAAGTTTAAAAGTTTAGAATATTGATGATTGTTTTTGTGAATTAAAAATTATAAAATCGACTCATTTTGGAATTATTTGAGTTGTTCAATAATATCTTCAATGCTCATGCCATCTGCTTCGGCTTTATAGTTTCTGATGATTCGGTGTCTTAAAATAGCATTCGCTACAGATTTAACGTCCTCTATATCAGGGCTATATTTACCGTTAATTGCAGCATGACATTTTGCTCCAAGTACTAAAAATTGAGAAGCACGTGGACCTGCACCCCAGGCTAAGTATTTTTTAGTAATATCTGAGCTGAATTCTGAATTTAATCGGGTTTTATTTACCAATTTCACCGCATACTCAAGCACATTATCTGCTACCGGTATTTTACGAATCACATTTTGAAAATAGATAATCTCTTCGGCTGTGATAATTTTTTTTAATTCTACTTTAGTATCCGTAGTGGTTAATTTTACAACTTGTAATTCCTCTTTAAAGCTTGGGTAATCGAGCCATACGTTAAACATAAATCGGTCGAGCTGCGCTTCGGGTAGGGGGTAAGTTCCTTCTTGTTCAATAGGGTTTTGAGTGGCTAACACAAAGAAAGGATTTCCCAAGTCATATTTTTTACCACCGGTAGTTACACAACGTTCCTGCATCGCTTCTAATAAAGCTGCCTGAGTTTTTGGAGGCGTACGGTTTATTTCGTCGGCAAGTACTATGTTAGCAAATAAAGGACCTTTTATGAATTTAAAATTACGTTGCTCATCTAAAATTTCGGAGCCAACAATATCGCTGGGCATTAAATCTGGTGTAAATTGAATTCGGTTAAACGAAAGTCCTAACACATCAGCAATGGTATTTACCAATAATGTTTTGGCTAAACCCGGAACACCAACTAATAAGCAATGACCTTTACAAAAAATAGAAATTAATACATTTTTTATTGTATCGTTTTGCCCAACAATAACTTTGCTTATTTCATCATTTAATTCTTTATATTTTACAACAAAAGCATCAATGGCTTCTACATCATTTTTATAATTCATTACAATTTAATTTTTGAATTTTCTAAATAAAGGCTAATAGTTGAATCAATTTGTTTATTGATTAATCGTCCAATTATATTCGAGTTTACAACTATTAAACTCTGTATCAATTTTGATGTAGGTAGATTTAGATTTTTTTGAAATCCAATCTTCAATGGCTTTCTTTTGTCTGTCAAAAGTAGCCATATTAAATAATTTGATGTAATCATCTGTTATGTTTGCTTTATGTGGCTCAGTTCTCGATTTTAAGTGAATAATTCTCCAAGCTTGTTTGCCATCTGGGCCAGCATATTGTATAACCGGACTTACATCACCCACTTTCATTTGATTTTCAATCATAAAAACCAAATTTTGATCCATTTGTCCAATTTCATCCAATTCCCATTTTGTACTGTTACTGGCCGGATTAATTAATAAACCTTCATTTTGTTTCGTATCGTTATCTGAACTAAATTTTAAGGCAGCTTCTGCAAATTTTATTTTACCGGATGAGATTAATTCCCTAATACTATCTAAGTCTTCTTTTGCTTTCAATATTTCGAGTGGAGAAATTTTTGGTGACATTAATAGGTGTCTAACATCAACCGATTCACCTTTTCGTGCTAATAATTGCATGAAATGATAACCGTAGCTTGTTTCAAAAATTTCGGATACTTCTCCCGGTTTTAAACGAAAAGCCACCGCTTCAAATTCAGGAACCATTTGTCCACGCATCACAGATTCGTATCTCCCACCATTTTTTGCTGATCCTGGGTCTTCACTGTATAAAGCTGCCATTACGCTCATACTTTCACCTTTTATTACGCGTTGTCTATAAATTTCAAGCTGATTTCTAACCGCTTTTTTGGCTTCGTCGGATACAGGCGGTTTTCTCACAATTTGACCGATTTCGAGTTCTGAATTAACTAATGGCAAACTGTCAATTGTTAAGTTATTATAAAATGCTCTCACTTCACCGGGCGTTAGTTTCGTGTCACCGGTAATTTTTTGTTGCATTTTTTGAGCTAATAATTGGTCTTTAACATCATCTCTTAATTCATCTTTAAATACATTGATGCGTTTTCCATAAAAAGCTTCAAATTTTTCCTCACTTCCCAACATACCTACATAATACTGTATACGTCGGTTTAATTCATTATCAACCTCATTATCAGCTACTACAATACTATCCCTGTCGGCTTGAGCCAAAAGTAATTTTTGAAATAATAAGTCCTCAAAAATTTTACATCTGCTAGTGCTAGCTAGTTCCTTTTTTTCTTTTTGTTGCAGTAAGTTTGTTTCAACTTCCGAAAGAAGAAGTGGGTTTTTTCCTACAACGGCTACAACTTTATCTAATAATTGAGGTTGAGCGTTAGCAATGGTTACCAGTAACAATAAGGCAAAAACAAATTTTATGTTCATCTGACTAAATTAATTATAAATTTTCAATTCTTTGTTTGTTTTGGCTTTATCAAAAAAGTCTTTCTTAATACTTTTTATTAAGAGTTGTTTGCGTTGATTGATTAACATATTCTTGATGTTGTTTTTTTCTAGGTTTAGAGGAGATAAGGTGTTTTTTGATTTTATCTCAAAAATTTTAAGAAAATAAAAACTCGTAGCATCTGTAAATTCGAATGTTTTTCCTTTTTGAATCGCATACTCGGGCACTTCTTTTAATTGAGGAATCTCTTTTCTGAGGTCATCAAACATTAACCAAGTGTTATCGTTCATGAAAAAATTATTGGCATATTGTACACACATGGTTTTGAGTAACTCTGCGTCTTTTGGTTTTGTAGAATAACATAATTTTTTTAGCTTCTCAAGATTTGGAATTTTGAGGGGTGTTTTAATATACAATACTTTAACAATATTATTTTTTAATATAAAGTTTTGAGGGTGGGATGTATAGTAATCTTCAATTTGAGAAATAGTAACATTTGTATCTAGTTTTTCATCTATTAGTTTGGCTTGAAATTTATAAGATATTAATTCTCGTTTGTAAGCTTCCAGTTCTTTTTCTACATTCAGATCTTCATCCGTTAAGTATTCATTAGCTTGTTGATAAAATACTTCGTTATCGGCCCATCTATCAATCAGAATTTGCAAATAGGCTAAACTATCTGTTTTGTTTAATCCTTTTGGAATCAATTTATTAATGTCGGTTTGGTAAAGGATACTTCCATTTAATTTGGCAATAGGTTTGCCTTTGCTTTCATTTATTTCTGGCAATTGATTACAAGAAGGCATTAAAAAAATTACCAAAGTAATCCGTAAAATAGCTTGTATGGTTAAAAATGATTTCAAACTTTGTATATAAAAAAAGGCTGTATCATTCACTGCTACAGCCTTTTATAATTTAAATGATGGTTATTTTATGCTATTTAAAACTTCTTCGTTAATGGTTACTGAATATTTATTTTTAAGGTAAGCTAACCATTCTTTTTCAAGATAATTTTGATAATCGGCTGTAATAATACCTTTTGCTTCGGCAATGGTTTTAGGCGTTTTTGGCAATAATTTATTGATTACCGAAATAGTAGTTTCAGTGTTTTTAGCGTTTGTTTCTGTCGGCACTACTCCTTGTTTCCAATTTGAGTCAAGTTGTTTGTTCTCTCCTTTTAAGTAAGTAATATTTTCTGTATTTAAATTTAATTGAGAGGTTTTGTTTATTTTTTCAAGAATCTCTTTCTCCGTTTTATTTTTCATAAGCATAGAACGTACCTCTTTAGCCACTTTTTCATTGGCACATTTATAATTAGTTACTTCTGCACGTTCTTCCCATAAATAGTTGTTTTTGTGGTTTTCATAAAATGATTTCAATCCTGAAGTGTCTCTTACAGCTTTACTCCAAACTTTTTGATCGGTTAAATCAAATAACAATATACCATCTCTATACTCCTTCATCAAATTTTTAAAATCAGGGTATTTAGATTCTAAATTAGAATCTTCGAAATTGATTATTTTTTCATCCACAAATGATTTAAAGGATTGTTGTAAAAACATATTATAGTCCATTTGAGGTCTTAATGTTTGATGAGTTTCCATGTATTTTGCAAAATCATTTTGCTTATAAATGGTATTACCCAATTTAAACAGTTCTTTATTTCCTAACTTTTCTGCTTTTTTAGCCTCCCATTTACCTTGAAAAATGGTTGTGTCCATTATTTTAAAAAATTCAGTTTTAGCAAGGGAATTTTCTTTGAAATTATTTTCTTTCTTAATTTTTTCAATTAAAGAAGTTCTTCCGGCTTGTGTGCGGCTATCTTTTCCGATTCGTTGTTTTAAATCGTTTTTCATTTCATTAAACGCCGGAATGTTTTTTTTGTCGATGCGCTTAACTATGTGCCATCCGTAATTTGTTTTAAAAGGTTCGCTGTAATCTCCATTATTACCTAAAGCAAATGCAGCTTTCTCAAATTCAACGGGCATTCTACTGCTTCCAAACCATTGTAATTGACCTCCTTTTTCAGAGCTTTGTTTGTCATCAGAATATTGACGCGCTAGGTCTTCAAATTTTTCCCCAGCCTTTAGTTTGGTATAAATTTCATTAATTTTTAATTTTAAATTGTCTTTTTCGACATCTCCCATATCCTTGTTAAACTTTACCATAATATGAGCCGTTAATATTTCACCCTGACTAGGACGTTTATCAGCAACTTTTACAATATGATAACCGAAACGGGTACGAACTGGCATACTAATATCGCCAATATTGGTTTTATAAGCCGCACATTCAAACGGATACACCATTTGAAGAGAGGTAAAGTATCCTAAATCTCCGCCATTTTCTGTTGCTGATGGATCTTCGGAAGTTTTTTTTGCTGCAAGTGTAAATTTGTCGGTACCTGAAGCTAAATTAGTAGTTAGACCTTTTATAGTCGCTAATTTAGTATTGTAATTTAAACTATCTTGATGCGACGCATTTTTTGTTAAACCAAAAGAACTTTTTTTCAAAATCGTCTCGTATTCAGTAATTTTTGCTGCAGATGGATTTTTACCCAACAACGCTTCACGAATAATTGATAAACGCGTATAAGCTTCTATTGTGTCTTTTGGTAAGGCGTCTTCAGCCACACGAATTAATATATGAGAAGCCTTCACTTCGGTTTTCATACGCTCGTAAGCTTCTTGTAGCAAAGCTTCATTTACATTTTTATCGGTTAAATAGGGTTGCGCTAATTGTTTTCTATACCCTGCAAATTCTCCTTTAAAAGAAGCTGTTGTATCTAAACCGATTGCTTCGGCTTCAAACACCTTCATTTTAAATGTAGAAAACAGTTCAACATATTCCTTTACTGATTTTTGTTCTTTGCTGACTTCTTTTCCACTGTTTTTTTTGTACACATTTTCAAATTCGCTTTTATAAACTGGTTTTCCGTTAATGGTCATAATAACAGATTCGTTCGTTTGTGCGAAAGAGGCAAGTGTCAATCCGGTTAATGCAAATAATCCTAAACTACGATTTTTCATAAGTTGTTTAAATTAAAGACAGGCAAATTTATAATTAGTTTAATAATGGTTTTTTTTGTTATTACAAAGGAATTGGCTTAAATAAAAGATTTTAATTCGATTATTTAAAATATTTATAGTCAGTTGATTAATTGAGATTACTTAATTACTTCTTCTAATTTCGCATCCAAATCCGGACCTCTCAAATTTTTAGCAATAATTTTGCCTTCTTTATCTAATAAGAGATTTTGAGGGATGCTTGTTATGCCATATAATTTTCCTGCTTCATTACCCCAACCTTTTAAATCACTAATTTGTGTCCAAGTAAGTTTATCTTTTTCGATAGCTTGTACCCATTTTTCTTTTACCTGATCAAAAGATACTCCTAAAACAGTAAATCCTTTGTCCTTATATTTATTATATGCCATAACTACATTAGGATTTTCTGCTCTACAAGGCCCACACCAGCTAGCCCAAAAATCAACTAATACGTATTTTCCTCTCAAGTCAGATAAATTAACCATTTTACCATTTGGATCGGCTTGAGTAAAGTTAACAGCTGTGTAGCCTATGGTAGTGCCACGCATTTGAGTTAATTTTTCTTGGGCTAATTTTCCATATTTTGTGTTCAAAATACTTTTGTCTAATAAACCAACCACTCTTTCCAAGTCTTCCATGTTGGCATTGGCATTTTGGCTATTGAAATAAATAGCATAACAACTTACGGCTGATTTAGAGTGTGTTTTTATGAAACCTTCAATCGAATTTTTCACTTCTTTTTCTAAGGCTTGATATTCTGTAACCGCAGAATTCATGGTTGCGTCATCTCCTTTAGCCTTAGATTCGTTGTAAATATTAATAAGGTATTGTTGTTTAACACCAAAATTTCCCATCAAAGCATTGTACTCTGTGTAGTCTTTTTGTGTTTGTCCGCCAACTACTTTAGCAAGTGGTAAACTATCAAGATGACCAGTGACAGATATTTTACCGGCATCAACGAAAAAAATCAAATTAGGTTGTTCGTTAATATTTCTAGATTGAGTTATCCAGTGCATATTAGGTTCTTGGCTTTTACCATTAAAAGTAAAAGTTCCATTTTTTGTTTTCACGCTATCGGTATAGTCCTTATTATCCCATCTATGATGAACATAGATGTAAGAATTGTCAGAAGCATTTTTTAAAGAACCATTGATGGTATAATTGAAGCTTGATTGCGAAAATGAATGAAGCGCTAAGGCTGAAAACGCAAACAGAAAAGTTTTTTTCATTTTTTAATTGATTTTAACAAACAAATTTAGTTTTTATTGTGAGAGTATATAGTCCTTGTTCGTTAAAAAATGAAAATTTTAAATATGGGTTAATAACCCTGCCATTACTTTTGAATGATGGCAGGGTAAAATAGAATTATTCTAAGACAATTTTTTTGGTTTCTATTGTCACGCCTTGGGCATTTATAATGTTTACAAAGTAAATGCCATGACCGCCCCAACTACTCATATCTACATAAAATTGCTTTTGGTTAATGGCAGACTGAAATACTTGTTGGCCAAGAGCATTACTAATTTTTATTTGATGACCGGTTAAATTGGCAATGTTGCCATTATCGATGGTGATATGGTCTTTGGTGGGGTTTGGCCATATTTTAATGCTATTTTGGTAAGTAACAGGATTAAACCCGGTAATGGTAGTATTAATTCGTAATGTATCGGTTACAGTAACATTTTGATAGCAAATATTACCTTTATATAAATCGGTAATTTCTTGTTGAGTAAGGGCACGATTCCAGATGCCGATATCGTCAATTTTACCATTAAACGATGAATTATTAGGCCACGAACGACCAATATTAAAAGAACCGTTGACACAATTATCAATTAATCCAGAAGGAGGATTAAAAATTCCAGACAATTGACCGTCAATATATAACTTCATAATTAACCCATCATAGGTAGCAGTAATATGATGCCAACCACCTGTTCCAAAACTTAGATTATTTTGTGTAATTCTATTCCATCCAACACCTCCATTTACACAACCACCATTTCTTTTAATTTGAAAACTTCCAGCTGTATTTTGGTTATTAAATTTAGAATAAAACAATAAATATTGTTCTCCTCCATCTGGCCCATTAGGATTTCCTATTCTTGTTTTAGTTATAATTGGGTTTTCTGCATTATTATTTGCATATACCCATGATGCTAAAGTCAAATATCCTGGTCTTAAGGTTGAAGCGTCTTCAACTTGAATCCAATTATTTATCCCATCAAAACTATAAGCCTTTGATGTATTGCCAAATCTATCAGTTGTCAGTGTGGCGCCATTTACAGCGCCATTATTCCCATTTCCACTTTCATCATTAGCGTTGCCATTAAATGGCCACCAACCTACTAAGCCATTAGAAGGGACATACGATGGCACTGTTTGCGCAGTAGTTGTTGTAGCTAAACCTATTGCAGTTACGGCTGTTAACAATAGTTTTTTGCGGTTGATTAATGATTTTTTTAACGAATCCGCGATTAATTTGTAATTCATTGTTTTTGGTTTTGTGCCACTCTATCCCTAAGGTGCGGTTTATATAAAAAAAATAGCGTGGGACAGTTGCATTACTCGTCATTGAGGGAGTCGAAGCCCTGAGCACAAAGTAAGGCAACGCCCACGCCTTGGCGTGAGCGTTGTGCTTAAACTTCCCTGTGCTCTACTTTTTCGACTTTTCAATGACAGGATGGATAGCAAACGCTAATAGATTATTTTAAATACCGTATTTTTTATTTCATTTATTGTACAGTTTTGTATTCAAATATACTCGTATTTTGTTTTAAAATAAAAAGTTTATTAAAAAATCAATTAACTGGTTTTAATAGCAATGCGTTGTGCATAACCAACAAAAAAAACAGTACCGGCCTGATTATTTTTTTTTAATTTAGCCTTATATGCAACATTATAAAGGAAAACATAACCGACACAGCGAAGAAAATCTAGACAACTTGATTTTTGGAACACGTGCCGTTATAGAGGCTATTCATGCCGGAAAAGAAATTGATAAAATCATTATTCAAAAAGGATTATCTAATCAATTATATAGCGAGTTACGCAAAGCCATTAAAGATTTGGAAATTCCTATTCAAATTGTGCCACCCGAAAAAATCAACCGTCTTACATCCAAAAATCATCAAGGTGTTTTGGCTTTTGTATCTCAAATTACGTATTACGAAGTAGAAGATGTATTGGCAGATATATTTGAGCAAGGTAAAACTCCTTTAGTATTAATTTTAGACAGAATTACTGATGTGCGCAACTTTGGAGCCATTGCACGTAGTGCTGATTGTGCAGGAGTAGATTTTATCATCATCCCAAGCAGAGGAGCGGCTCAAATTAATGCCGATGCTGTAAAAACAAGTGCAGGAGCATTAAATCGAATGAAGGTTTGTAGAGTAGATAATTTAAAAACAAGTATTGACTATTTAAAAGAATCAGGTTTGCAAATTATTGCTTGTCACGAAAAAACAAGTAGTTATCATTACAACGCAGACTTAAAACAACCAACAGCTATTATTATGGGGTCGGAAGAAAACGGAATTTCTAACGAATACCTTAAGCGTAGCGATTTACAAGTAAAGATACCCATGGTTGGTCATATAGCCTCATTAAATGTGTCTGTGGCTACCGGCATTATTTTATTTGAAGCCGTCAAGCAAAGATTGTAATTTATAAATAGTGTCTAAGTTGTCTTCTAATCCCATAAAATTATGCCCAAAATATTAATTATAGATGATGAAAAAGCCATTCGTCGAGTGATAAAAGAAATTTTAGAATTTGAAAAATATCAGGTTGATGAAGCAGAAGATGGACAGCAAGGATTGGATATGGCAGTGAAGGGACAATATGATGTTATTTTAAGCGATATTAAAATGCCCAAATTAGATGGTATGGATTTGTTGGCAAAATTAATGGAACAAGGTACCGAATCGTCTTTAATTATGATGAGTGGTCATGGTAATATTGAAACTGCTGTAGAGGCCGTTAAAAAAGGGGCTTTTGATTACTTGGCTAAACCAATAGATTTAAATCGGTTATTAGTTACAATCCGAAATGCGATGGATAAAACCTTATTGGTAGCTGAAACAAAAAAATTAAGAAAAAAAATAGGCAAAAATCATGAAATGATTGGCGATTCAAAAGCACTCAACATCATTAGAGACATGATTGAAAAAGTAGCTCCAACCGATGCACGAGTATTAATAACAGGGAGTAATGGAAGTGGAAAAGAATTAGTAGCTAGAGCTATTCATCATAAAAGCCAAAGAGCCAATGCTCCGTTAATAGAAGTGAACTGTGCAGCTATACCCGCCGATTTGATTGAAAGCGAATTATTTGGACACGAAAAAGGTGCTTTTACAAGCGCTGTGGCTACCCGTAAAGGCAAGTTTGAGTTAGCAGAAGGTGGTACCATTTTTTTAGACGAAATAGGAGACATGAGTTTATCTGCTCAGGCAAAAGTATTGAGAGCCTTACAAGAAAATAAAATTACGAGGGTAGGAGGTGACAAAGAAATTAAAGTAGATGTCAGAATCATAGCAGCTACCAATAAAGATTTAAAAAAAGAAATAGAAAAAGGAGATTTTAGAGAAGATTTATTCCATCGTTTAAGTGTTATACCTATTCATGTGCCGTCTCTTAACGACCGAAAAGAAGATATCCCTTTATTGAGCGAACATTTTTTAAATATGATATGCTCAGATTATGGAATACCGTTAAAATTATTGACTAAAGAGGCATTAAAGGAGTTGCAAAATAAAAATTGGACAGGTAATATTCGTGAGTTTAGAAATGTAATCGAACGCTTGATTATTTTGTGTGGAAAAGAAATTACAGATAAAGAGGTTAAACAATTTGCATAAAAAACAATGATGAACAAAACAACAGAAGCCGATTCTTATTATAATAATCTCGAAAGCATGAGCGTTCAAGAATTATTAAAGAATATGAATCAAGAAGATAAATCAGTTCCTTTGGCTGTTGAAAAAGCCATTCCACAAATAGAAAAATTAGTGGAAGTTATTGTTGATAAAATGAGAGAAGGTGGTCGTTTATTTTATTTAGGTGCTGGAACTAGCGGTCGCTTGGGTATATTGGACGCTAGTGAGTGCCCCCCCACCTATGGGATAGAACATGGAAGGGTTTTAGGATTAATAGCAGGAGGAGATACAGCTATCAGAAAAGCCGTTGAGTTTGCCGAAGATGACATTCAACAAGGCTGGCTAGATTTACAAGCGTATGGTATTTCAAATAAAGATGTTGTGGTAGGTATTGCCGCATCGGGCACAACACCTTATGTTATAGGAGTATTAGAAACCTGCAATCAAAATCATGTTCAAACTGGTTGTATTGTATGCAATCAAGGTTCTCCGGTAGCTGCGGTATCTCAATTTCCAATTGAAGTAATTGTTGGTCCAGAGTTTGTAACTGGTTCAACCAGAATGAAATCCGGTACTGCTCAAAAATTGGTATTGAATATGATATCCACATCGGCGATGATAAAATTAGGACGGGTAAAGGGTAATAAAATGGTAGATATGCAATTAAGTAATCTTAAATTAGTGGATAGAGGCACCCGAATGGTAATGAAAAATACCGGTTTAGATAATTACGATATAGCCAAAGAGTTGTTGCTCAAACATGGAAGTGTGCGTAAGGCAACCGAAAATTTTAATCAGTAATGAGTGAACAAAAAAATAATCCTCTTCACGGTAAAACATTGCAAATGATTTTAGAACATTTACTCAATCATTACCGATGGGAGGGGTTAGCTTATCATATCGATGTCAATTGTTTTAAGACTAATCCAAGCCTTAAATCGAGTTTGACTTTTCTTAGAAAAACTCCTTGGGCAAGAAAAAAAGTAGAAGAGTTATATATAAATTTAATTACTTAAGTCGTTAGCCTTCAAAATCATCATTTTTCAAATTGAAAAACATTTTATTGCTATTCAATAGTATAAATGGTGTTTAACTATTCAATATTGCATTGGTCAGTAACACTATTTGAGAAGTAGCATTAAGCCAACCAGGGCAACATAGTTATTTCATAAAAATGAAAATGATTTAATTTTAAATAATTGAAATAATTTTTTAAGTAGCCATAACTCGGTTGTTTTTCCTTGTTATTTTTGCTCATAACTTATAATGTTCCTTTTATGGTTTTAAATTCGCCAAAACATATTCAAATAGCCGATTACAAGTATAATCTACCTGATCAGCGTATTGCAAAATATCCTCTATCACAGCGTGATTTATCAAAGTTACTTATTTATAATTCGGGTGAAATTCAAGAAAATATTTATCGAAATCTTCCCCAGTTTTTACCGAAAGACACTTTACTAATTTTTAATAATACGAAAGTAGTTGAATCGAGAATGTTTTTTCAAACGTTGACCGGTGCTGCAATTGAATTATTTTATTTAGAAGCTGTTTCAGACTCAATTGATTCAGCTATGGCAATGAGTAGTAAAGGTAAAATCGATATCAAGTGTTATATAGGTAATGCCAAACGTTGGAAAAACGGTTCATTGAAAAGAGAAGTAAATTGGAATGGACAGTTAATAGATATTACAGTTTCTAATAAGCAAAGAATTTCCGATTATTATCATGTTACATTGTCTTGGACTCCTGCAGAAATGGTATTTGCGGAAATATTGCATGTTTTTGGAAGCATTCCTTTACCACCTTATTTGAAACGAGAAGTCGAAGAAAATGATTTGGAACGTTATCAAACAGTTTTTGCAAAAGAATTAGGTTCAGTTGCTGCACCTACTGCCGGATTACATTTTACGGATAATATTATTGACGAACTATCTATTAAAGGAATAGAAACAACAGAAGTTACGCTACATGTAGGGGCTGGAACATTTAAACCTGTAAAAAGTAATCATATTGGAGAGCATGAAATGCATGGCGAGTATTTAGATGTATCAATTGAAACTTTGGAGCATTTAATTAGGTCTTTGGAACAAAAAAAAATTGTGACTGTTGGAACTACATCTACACGAACGCTTGAAAGCCTCTATTGGTTAGGTAGAAAAATATTCTATCATCCCGAAATTTCACAATCAGAATTAATTGTAGAACAATGGGAACCCTATGAAACATCAAATCTTTGCTCTCCTAAACAAGCCTTAACAACCTTAGTGGAATGGCTAAAAAACAAGAGACTTTCAAATATATTATCTAAAACACAAATCATTATTGCTCCTGGCTATGAATATAAAATGATTGATGGATTAATTACTAATTTCCACCAACCGGAAAGCACCTTATTATTATTAGTTTCGGCATTAATAGGAGATGATTGGAAAAAAGTTTACGACTATGCACTTTCCAATGATTTTCGTTTTTTAAGTTATGGTGACGGAAGTTTATTATGGAAGAAATAAAAACGAATTATTTGTTGTATTAGTTGATTTACTAATAAAGAATATAACGATAATAAGAGAATTTAAATTAATCAATGTCAATGTTTATAATCATTCAAAAAATCTGAAACCAAATTAAAGAGCGTTTGAAATCGGAATTAAGTTGTAGGTTTGTAATATGGTTAATAGGTTATTTTGCTTTAAATCAAGCTTAAATTTTTATTAAAAAATCTCCAGCGATTAAAAAACGTAGAATATTTTTATTTTAAAGTTAGGATACTTTAATCCTTATTTTTAAATATTACTGTATAAAAATTGAAAAAACACTTTAACATAAACGAATATATAGATGGCATTTTGTCATCCAATATTGCATTTGTGAGCAAGGCCATCACTTTGGTAGAATCAACTCGACCTGAGCATCAGGAACAAGCGGGGTTAATTATTGATTCTATTATGAAATATAGTGGTCATTCTTTTAGGTTGGGTATAACGGGGGTGCCAGGAGTAGGTAAGAGCACGTTTATAGAAAGTTTTGGTTTGGAGGTTATTAACAGAGGGCATCGCTTGGCTGTTTTAGCTATTGATCCAAGCAGCCAGTTAAGTAAAGGCAGTATATTGGGAGATAAAACGAGGATGGAAAAACTATCTGTTCATCCACAAGCCTTTATTCGCCCATCTCCTAGCTCTGGAAGTTTGGGGGGTGTTACGAATAAAACTAAAGAAAGTATGATTATTTGTGAAGCTGCTCGTTATGATTATTTATTTATAGAGACTGTTGGTGTAGGTCAAAGTGAAACAGCTGTTCATCAATTAACTGATTTTTTTCTTTTATTAATGTTAGCGGGTGCCGGTGATGAATTACAAGGAATAAAAAGAGGTATTATGGAAATGGCAGATAGTATAGTGATTACTAAGGCTGATGGAAATAATACAGAAAAAGCAAAATTAGCAAGAGCTGAATATGCTAGAGCTTTACATTTATTTCCGCCAACAGAAAGTAATTGGATACCACAGGTATTAACTTGTTCTGGTACCGAAAATATAGGTATTGATGAAGTGTATGATATGATTGAGCGATATAGAAGGCATACTCAGTCTAATCATTTTTTTGAAATAAAACGGGCCAACCAAAATAAACAATGGTTTCATCAAATGATTTATAATAATTTGACTGAACGGTTTTATGGTAATCCGGCAATAAAGGAAGACATTTTAAAAATGGAATCTTTATTGGTTAATAATCAGATTAGTCCGCATCAGGCAGCAATAGATTTATTAAACAAGTATCAGTAAGTAAATCATGCAAAAAAAGAAAGTCATTGTTTCTGTAATTAATGATTTAGTTACAGATCAACGTGTAGCTCGAACTTGTCATGTTTTGCAAGAGTTAAATTTCAATGTTTTATTGATAGGTAGGAAATTGAAGACATCTAAGCCATTGGGAAAAATGGAATATGAGTGTCGTCGTATGCGATTGTTATTTGAACAGGGCCCACAATTTTATTTGTTTTTTAATATTCGGTTGTTTTTTGTTTTACTATTTACAAAAGCAGATATTTTATTTTCTAATGATTTAGATACGCTTTTACCTAATTATTTAATATCTAAACTTAAAGGTATCCCGTTAATATATGATAGTCATGAAATATTTTGTGAAGTGCCCGAATTGCAATCTCAACCTTTTAAAAAACGCATTTGGGAACTATTAGAAAGTTGGATCGTACCAAATTTAAATTTTTGTATTACAGTCAATCAAAGTATTGCCAATTATTTTTTTAATAAATATAACAAGCCATTTATTTATATTAGAAACATTGCAGATTATGCTAAAGGGTCAGCTATAAAGTCTAGACCTGATTTAAACCTTTCTACAAATAAAAAAATAGTTATTTTGCAAGGGGCCGGTATTAATATTGAACGAGGAGCTGAAGAATTATTAGAATCTTTTAATTATTTGGATAACAGTTATTTACTTTTAATTATCGGAAGTGGAGATGTCATTACTCAATTAAAAGATAATGCTACCCGATTTGATATAAATCATAAAGTAAAATTTATAGATAAAATTCCAGCTTCCGAATTAAGACATTATACAGCGAACGCCAATTTGGGAGTTTCGATTGATAAGGATTCTAATTTGAATTATCATTTTTCCTTACCGAATAAAATATTCGATTATATACACGCGGGTATTCCAATATTAGCAACCCGTTTACCAGAAATAGAACGTATTATTTTAAAAAATCAGATAGGTATTTTTATAGACCATCATGATCCAAAACATATTGCCCATCAAATAAACAATTTTTTAAGTAATCCAGATTATTTGGAATATAAAACCAATACATTGATTGCTTCGGTTGAATATAACTGGAATGTAGAAAAACAAAAATTAATTCATTTATTGACTCAAATTGATATTTAATCGAATATTGAGGCTAGAGTAAAGAGCGATTTAGGTGAATAATGTTTGAAATCTATCATAAAAAAATAAGTAAATAAAGTATAAAAATGTACTCCATACTATGGCTGAAATACCTAAGTATATAATTACTTTTTTTTTATCCTTATAAAATCGTTCTGCTAAAAAGGCACCAATAGGAATTGATAAAAAAATGGGAGTCAGAATAGCTATTCCCATTAATCCAAAACGTAATTTAATTGAAATAATTCTTCTGTTTTGTTTAGTAAAAGTTTTTTTAGGAGATTTACTTAAAAACCATTTATCTTTTAGTTTGTCCCACCAATTTAATAAACCTGCGCTTAAATAGGTAAAAACCACAGTACCCAAAACAGAACCTGTGCAGCTTGTTAATAGCGCCATAGAGTAATTATATTTATAAAGCGCAATAACGGTAGGTATTCCAATTTTTGAAAGAGAAATTGTACAAGCAAAGGCTGCAGAAATAAATTTCCAAAATTCGGAACTATCCATTTTATAAAATAAGTAAATGAAAGTTAGTTGTTAAATTTTTTCACCAAAAGCCAAATCTCCCGCATCCCCTAGGCCTGGAACGATATAAGAATGAGCGGTTAATTCTTCATCGATTGCCCCACACCAAATTGTGAAATTTTTAGTTGGCATATTGGTTCTCACAAAATCAATTCCTTCTTTACTACTAATAGCAGAAACGATATGAACATGTTTCGGAGTTCCTTTAGCTAAAATTGACTTATAGGCTAATACAACAGAATTTCCTGTAGCAATCATAGGGTCACACAAAATCAGTATTTTATCGTCTAAAATAGGACTAGCAACGTACTCAATATTAATATCGAATGTATTATTTTTATGATGGCGTCTGTATGCTGAAATAAATGCATTTTGCGCTTGGTCAAAGTAATTAAGAATACCATTATGCATTGGTAATCCGGCTCTTAAAATGGTTCCTATAACTGGCTGACTCACTAAATGGTTGGTTTCAGAAACACCAAGTGGGGTAGTGGTTTCTTTTTTGACATACTCCATGGTTTTTGAAATTTCATAACCCATAATTTCTCCTATACGTTCCAAATTTCTTCTAAAACGCATACTATCTTTTTGAATAGTAACATCTCGTAATTCAGCAATAAATTGATTGAAAATTGAATTTTGTTCAGTTAGAACGTGTATCATAATTTTTTCGGTTAATGATTATTAAGTCTCTTAATATGTTGTCTAATTTAAAGTTTATAATTTATATTTTATAACTTTTATAGGCTAATTTCAAAGATAGTAACATATTTTGTCAATGATTAAACATTAACCAATCATTTTATACAAGCCAAAAAAACTTATTAAAATACCAAGGGTTGTAAAACCATACATGCTTATTTCAAAAGATTGATTGGCGTTAAAATTAAAAAATGTAACAAAGAATCCTAAAAGAATAAGAACTATACCTATTCCTAAGTATAATAATCCTTGATTTCTTCTTTCCTGAAAATATCTCTTAAAAAAGTAACGCAAAACAACCTCTGTTAATGCTTCATCATGGGTATGTGTCAGAATGGTTGATGTTACTTTTTCTTTATCGCCAGTTGCCGAATACACTTTTTCTGCAATAATATATAGCTCGTCTATTTTTTTTCGGTCTTCTGTATTTTTCATAAACGCAAATGTTTTAAAAACTGTTTGAAATAAATTCCTTAATCATGTGTTGATGTTTTTTTTCAACACCAAAAAATTTATAGAAACAATTTAAAACACTTAAATGACAAACACAACATGATAATAATCAGTTGAATCCCTATTTGGATGGAAGTTAACTTATTTTGTTATTGGCTACAAATAAAAAAGCTGTCCCAAAAAGAGACAGCTTTTAAATGAGTTATAAAAAATCACATTAGTAATAAGTAGCTCTTCTAACTTCTGCAATATGCTTAGAGAAACGAATAACCTGACGGGTATAACCATATTCGTTATCATACCAAACATATAATACGATGCTTTTTTTATCAGGAGATATAATAGTAGCATTACTATCATAAACAGAAGGGCATGGATTACCAATAACATCAGAAGAAACTAATTCATTACTGAAAGCGTATTGAATTTGCTCAACTAAAGCTCCATTTAAGGCATATTTTCGGATGATTTCGTTTACCTCATCACGACTTACTTCTTTTTTGATATTTAAATTTAAAATAGCTAATGATACATTTGGAGTTGGTACACGAACTGAATTCGCAGTGAATTTTCCGGCTAAATGAGGTAATACTTTTTTCAATGCGCTTTCAGCACCTGTTTCTGTAATAACCATATTTAATGCAGCTGAACGTCCACGACGGTATTTTTTATGGTAATTATCTAATAAATTTTGGTCGTTAGTGTAAGAATGAACGGTCTCAATATGACCTTTGTCTATTCCAAATTCTTTGTCAATCACAAAAAGAATAGGCATAATAGCATTTGTTGTACAAGATGCGGCCGAGAAAATTTGTTGGTTTTTTAAATCAACGGTTTCATGATTAACACCATGAACAACATTTGGTACGTTTCCTTTTGCAGGTGCTGTTAACAATACTTTAGAAATTCCTTTTGCTTTTAAGTGACGGCTCAATTCAACATCATCTCTAAAAACACCAGTATTATCGATTAATAAAGCATCATGAATACCGTATGCTGTGTAATCAACGTCTTCAGGATTTTTAGCATCAATCATATGAACAGTATGGCCGTTAATAATTAAGGCTTTATTTTCTAAGTCCTCAATCACGGTTCCAGGGAAATTACCATGTACAGAGTCTGTACGTAATAAATCAGCTCGTTTAATAATATCTTCGTTACTACTTCCGCGGGTTACAATAGCGCGTAAACGTAATTGTTCGCCTTTACCGGCTTGAGAAATTAATTCTCTAGCAGCTAAACGTCCAATACGTCCAAAACCAAATAATACCACATCTTTTGGAGTGATAGAAGATTTTACACCGATTAATGTATTTAATTTTGCTCCAACAAATTCAGCAACTGTTTTATAATTAGCTTTTTCTTGTTGATATTCATAAGCAAGTTTACCAATATCAATACGAGATGGGCATGCATTTGAATGATAAATTTCCTGCGCTATAGTTAAGGTATCATTTACAGAAATTGTTTTTTTAACAATGTTTTTTGCATAAAGGTGCAAGTTCATAATTTCACTTACGCTCCGGTCAACTAATTGATTTCTGAATAAAATCAATTCGATTGATTTTTCAAACCCTAATTTTCCAATGGTTCCAATTAATTCAATTGCTGCTTTTTCTTGAACGATCCAATCGTTTAATTGAGTTTCGTAAGCTAGATTTGCTGTTTCTGTGGTTTGCATTTTCTCTATTTTTTACTGTGATGTTTGTTTTAAATTAAGCTTTTAATTTTTAAATCATTTTGTGTCTTAATGATCAATATTTAGTCTTCGTCATTAGTTTGCATCGCATAATCATCATCTAATTCCATTTCATCTTCTTCACTCGAAAATTCCTCTTCTTCATCTGCTAAATCTTCTCCTTCTTCACCCTCTAAATGATTTAAATCGCCCTCGTCAATACCGGTTGTGTCATTTTTTATAGCCTGATAAATTTCACTCTCATCAACTACTTCAGGATCATGTAACATGCCTGCCATTAGTTGATCAGGAGTTAATTCTCCTTTTGCCATTTGAGTTTGTTTATATTGTTTTGGAGCATTTCCAATCGATCTCACACAAATAGGATAGTTACCTTTTGGATTGTCGGGTAAAATTTTCATTAATTCAATACAAAAGGCCCATTTAACAGACGGATCAAAAACATACATAAATCGTTGACGAGGATTATCAATGTATTTGGCAATTTTTGTTTTAGACATTAAATTTTTTGGCGACACCTTGAGTCTAATCTCCTCTTTATCTAATGGTAAATCCTCTTCTCTTAAAGTGATTTCTTGATGCTTTCTCCAATAATCATCGCTTACAAAAAAAGATGCAGCGTGTTTTTTATCGAATTTATAAGCATCTTGAATAATATTATGAAAATCATCAAAAGTTTGTCCAGATAATATTTCAATTTCCCTGTAAATATCTTCGTTATCTTCAATAAAAATTTTGAATTTATATACTGCCATAGTTGAATTAACTTGTTAATTAATTTTTGTTACAATTGCATTATTTCCATTAAAATTAAAACTCCATCCTTGCTCAAAAATTTTTGGCAAATATCGTTTATATAATTTTAATCTTCCATTTCCATTTGATTTATTTTTTTGTAGTAAGCTTTCGGTTATTTTTTCATCATCCTTCTCCTTGTCAATGGCATAAAATTCATAAATATTTACTTTTGAATGCTGTAACATAAAGTCTTTTACTATAACTACAATTGTGTTCATGACTCTATAAACTTCTCCTTTGTTGGTTGCAATGTATTCTTCTCCATCAAATTCATCGTTTATAACCCCAAATACAATTAAGACATGTAAAATATTATCTTTTCTTCGTCCAAATCTTACCTCATATCTTAAGTTGGCTGTTGTATTAAAAAAATACTGCCCCGAACTTTTTATAGGAGGGTATTCAATAGGAAATATAATTACATTTGCCACTAATTTAAGCTAAAACCTGACTGGTATGTTTTTTAAATCTTTCAGCTAAAACTAAGTCTTTAGTACCGTTCGAATAGTCATAAAATCCTTTTCCACTCTTAACACCAAGATGCCCTGCAGTTACCATATTAACTAATAAAGGACAAGGCGCATATTTTGGATTCCCAAATCCATCTTGTAATACTCTAAGTATATTTAAACAAACATCTAAACCTATAAAGTCTGCTAATTGTAAAGGTCCCATTGGATGAGCCATACCTAATTTCATTACCGTATCAATTTCTTCAACACCAGCAACTCCTTCATATAAAGTGATTATTGCTTCATTAATCATTGGCATTAAAATTTTATTAGCAACAAAACCAGGATAATCATTTACTTCTACAGGTATTTTGTTAAGCTTTTTCGAGGTTTCCATAATCAGATTACAAACCTCATTACTAGTAGAATATCCTCTTATAACCTCTATCAATTTCATAACAGGAACCGGATTCATAAAATGCATACCAATCACTTTATCGGCGCGTTTGGTGGCAGCCGCAATCTGTGTAATAGAAATAGAGGAAGTATTACTTGCTAAAATTGTATTTGGAGGACAAATTTCATCTAATTGCTTAAAAATGGATAATTTAATATTAATATTTTCACTGGCAGCTTCTACAACTAAATCAGCATTTTTAACACAATCCTCTAATTTTGTGAAAGTTTTTATATTCCCCAAGGTGGTTAATTTGTCAGATTCTGTTACAGTTCCTTTTGTAATTTGCCTATCAATATTTTTAGCGATGGTAGCCAACGCTTTTTGCAGAGCAGTTTCGCTAATATCTACAAGGCTAACGGAATAACCATACTGAGCAAACACATGGGCTATACCGTTTCCCATTGTTCCGCTTCCTATAACTGTAATGTTTTTCATGTTTATTTGGATTTAAAGTAGATTTATTTTCTTCTAAATTGTAAAGCTAAAACGTATAGTTCATAAATACAAATTGAGTTTTAAACCATTGAATGAAGTGTATTTAATAACTTAAATATAAAGAAATATATACATTGAATTTAAGGCATTCAATGATTTTTTGGTGATATAAGAATTTAAATATAGATTTCGAATTGATAAAAAAGCCCTTGCATTAATAATACAAGGGCTTTTTTTTTAGTCATTAACATCATCAATGTTTGAACATGTGCAATAAGGTACCTAATTTATTTTTTAATTCAGTTCTTGGTATAATTTTATCCAGAAAACCATGTTCTAATACAAATTCAGCTGTTTGAAAACCTTTTGGTAAATCTTTTCCAATGGTTTCTTTTACAACACGCGGACCTGCAAAACCAATTAATGCACCTGGTTCAGATAAATTTAAATCACCCAGCATTGCATAACTTGCTGTAACACCTCCTGTGGTTGGGTCTGTGCATAAAGATATGTAGGGTATTCCTGCTTTATCTAATAAAGATAGTTTTGCGGATGTTTTAGCCATTTGCATTAATGAAAACGCAGCTTCCATCATACGAGCACCTCCTGATTTAGAAATAATCAATAAAGGTGTTTTTGTTTTTATACAAAAGTCAATAGACCTAGAAATTTTTTCTCCCACTACACTTCCCATCGAGCCACCAATAAAACTAAAATCCATGCAGCAAATAACTAAATCATGACCATTGACTTTACCATAGCCACTTCTCAAAGCATCTTTCAGACCAGACTTTTTGATTGTATCAGTTAATCTATCCGAATACTTTTTAGTATCCTTAAAATCAAGGGGATCACCACTTACTAAATTTTCGTGAAGTTCAGTAAATTGATTGTTATCAAAAATAATTTCAAAATATTCTTCACTGCCTATTTTTTCGTGATATCCACAATCTGAACAAACATACTGATTAACCTTGTGCTCTTGTGCAGTATGTATTTTTTTGCAAGACGGACATTTATACCACAATCCCTCAGGTGTTTCTTTTTTTTCAGTTGTGGTAGTTGTGATACCCTCTTTTAATCGTTTAAACCAACCCATTTTTATAAAATTAATTTTTAAGGAATAAGATTTGAAATTTTAAAAACTCTGAGTTCTAAATTCTTAAATCTAAAATTGATTAAGCTATTGTAATGGTTTTATCCAAATACACATCTTGAATTGTATTTAATAACTCAACACCTTCCTTCATTGGTTTTTGAAATGCCTTACGACCAGATATTAAACCTTGTCCACCACCACGTTTGTTGATTACTGCCGTTGTAACAGCTTCTGCTAAATCAGAAGCTCCTTTACTTTCGCCACCACTATTAATCAATCCAATTTTACCCATATAACAGTTAGCCACTTGATAGCGACATAAATCGATAGGATGGTCAGTTGTTAATTCAGAATAAACTTTAGGATTTGTTTTACCATAATTCAGAGCAGTATATCCACCATTTTTATCAGACATTTTTTGTTTGATAATGTCTGCTTGTATTGTTACTCCTAAATGGTTTGCTTGAGATGATAAATCTGCAGCTGTATGATAATCAATGCCATCTTTTTTGAAAGCACTATTTCTAGTGTAGCACCATAAAATAGTTGCCATACCTAACTGATGAGCTCTTTCAAAAGCTTGAGCTACTTCAACAATTTGACGTCCGGATTCAGGTGACCCAAAATAAATTGTAGCACCAACAGCTACCGCACCCATATTATAAGCGTCTTCAACAGTTCCGAACATAATTTGGTCAAATTTATTAGGATAAGAAATAAATTCATTATGATTAATTTTTACAACGAACGGAATTTTATGCGCATATTTTCTGGCAACTGAAGCTAAAACCCCAAAAGTAGAAGCAACGGCATTGCAACCACCTTCAATAGCTAATTTTACAATATTTTCGCTATCAAAATATATTGGATTTGGAGCAAAAGATGCACCTGCACTATGCTCTATGCCTTGGTCAACTGGAAGAATACTCATATATCCGGTATTCGCTAATCTGCCTGTTCCGTATAGTTGAGAAAGGCTTCTTAATACCTGAGGATTTCTGTTGCTATATACAAATGTTTGATCGATAAACCCGGGAGTTGGTATTACGATATTGTCTTTTGAAATGGTTTTACAAGTATGATTTAATAAACTATCTGCTTGCGCTCCTAATAAATCGGTGATTTTAGACATATTATTTTTTTTAAGTTGACAAAAATAATTAAAATGCAATCAAAGTTCATAAAAAAAACCCTGAGTTTTCAGGGTTTTTTAAACAAATTTTGAATGAAAATTACTCAGCTACTTGTACCATTTTGAATGGCACATTGATAATTGCTTGATAATCTTCTCCAGCTTCTAACATATCTTCATCATCTTCTTCATAATGCCAATTAATGGTAACTGCACTTCCTCCTTTGTGAATACCTTCTAATTTCTTAAAAACATCCAAAATACATTTAGATGAACTAGTATTAAAGTATTCTAATTGAATATTTACAGTTGTTTCAGGTTTAGTAACTGTAGAGTATTTATCTAATGCATCAATAAGGGGCTTATAAAATTCAATAGAATTTTCAGGAATAGAACGTCCTTTAATTTCTAATATACCAGCTTGAATATCAAATGATATAGTTGGTGTTTTTGGAGTACCTTCGATAGCGTATTTTTCCATTTTATATTAATTTAATTGTTTTTGGGTAATTCTAATTATTAGTGTAAAGAAAGAAACTTTATTGTCAATTTCCAAAAAATTATATTCCAATTTTTCACCAGTTTTTCGCGCTATATCAATCACACCTAAACCTCCACCACCTTTTAACGACATTTCTCCATTGTTTAAAACGGATTTATAATACTCTTTTAATTCTTCTTTAGTTAACGAATTTACTTCATCTAAACGGGATTTTAATCCATGAATATTTTCACTTAAAATATAATTACCAGTAATAATATTGTATACTTTATCATTTTTGGCAATCATAAAAATTGCACTTCGGTTTTTGTCGCCTTTTTCGTCGGTTGTATCATCCATGTGATGATAAAGATTTTGCAAGCATTCTACCAAAACATTATACACTTTCTTTTTAATTTTTGGCTCTTCCTGCATACTATCCAATTTATTTTCCATAATATGAAGAATCGATGTTAGTAATTCGGACGTTATATCACCTTTAAAGGACAAAAGAATGTTATTCTTGTCCATGTTTTGGTATATATTGAATGCATCAATCATATCTATTGGTAAAAATAAAATTAATTCAGTTTAAAACCAATAGTATTTCCATTTAACGTATATTTTGCTTTATCGTCGCAAGAATTGTTGCCAAAATCAATGATTCTGGTTTCTAATCCCTGAGGTGTTAATTCTAAAACTCCAGAACTAATCCATCTGCAATTAGATTTTTTCACCAAAGAATTTTTAATGGTAGCCGTAAATAATTTATTTTCTCTGTTTTTTCCATTAGAATTTCCGGATATTAAAATCACATCGTCAGTTTGATTGTTTTTGGTTGTATAACCTTCGGTTTGTTCTAAAGAATTTGAACATTCAAAATCAATAATCCAAGAACCGTTAGTGCAATGTCCATCAGTAACTTGTACGCTGTATTTTAAAGAATCAGTTCTTGTTAATACAATTTTTCCAGAATAATTTAGATCATCAATTTTATAGTTTTTTAGTTTAATAATTATTGGATGATTCAATACCACCCATCTTTTGGAAGATGTAATGGAAATGATGCCTTTTTTAATAGATTGACCATCTGAACTTAAACATCCTGCTCCATAATCAAACTCAAAAGTTACTGCTCCATTATCATAAAAACCATCATGGTTTTTATCAATTGTATCGTTCATGCTAGGAGTAATAGTAGGATTCCCTAACGCACCTAAAATCGACCAATTTTCGCATACTGAAGTTGATTTTTTAAGTCCCATGAAATGAGAAGCATTGGCATTAATATCAGAAATTATTCCCATGAATCGATCTTCACACAATGCATTATCTATTGCAGATTGCACCTCTGTATCTATTTCGGTTTTCTTTTTACAAGAATTCAGAATTATAAGTGCGAAAAACAAGCATAAACATAAAAAATTACTGTTTAGTCTTATTTTTAAGAAACGTTTAATCATTGGGCTAAAAAAATATAAAATTCTTTATAAAATTATTTTGCGGCTATAACAGAAATTTCGACATTAACATCCAAAGGTAATCTCGATACTTGCACTGTTTCTCTTGCAGGAAAATTTCCTGTGAAGAAAGAGCCATATACTTCATTCATTTCCGAAAATTGATTCATATCTTTCATGAAAATAGTTGTTTTAACAACATGAGATAAATCCATACCTACTTCATTTAGTATAGCAGAAACATTTTCCATCACTTTTTTTGTTTCACTTTTAATGTCACTTAATGTTAGTTCTCCCGTTTTTGAATCTTTAGCTACTTGACCTGAAACGAATAATAAATTACCAGAAGCTGGAATAAGATTGGCATGACTATAAGGACCGATTGGTTTTGGTGCATTTTCTGAGGTAATAACTGTTTTCATATTTTTAAGTTTATTTTATTAAAGACGGTAAATATATAGATTAAAGAAATATGTAAGTTTGTTTTTTACTTTTGCCTATGCTTTTACAAGATATTATTACTGAAATTAAAGATATAAAAAGAGACTTCATACATAAGGCTGCTTTTGATATTTATAATCTGCTCAATAATAATAAAAGCTTGTTATTGCGTAGTTTAAATGTCAGTGATTTTACTTTTTTATTAAATGCTTTTGAGAAATTAACGTATGCTAATCCTAAAGATTACCATACTAATAGTTATGAAAGAGAATTTGAAACTGCCTACAATTTATTGTTATTTTATCTCCAAAAAATCATTTAATCGTTTAAAAATCTTATTTTGATAGGTTTTTATTTGATATATTCAGATGAAAAGATGTTTAATAATTTTTAATTTAAAATGGTCTGTCATTAAAAATCTTCCATAAATTTGAATTTTAAGTTTTGAAATATAATTTTACTCCAAATAATCTAATTTAGTATGGGAATTGAAGAAAAAATAAATGCAGATGTGAAAGCCTCTATGTTGGCGAAGGATTCAAAAAGACTTGAAGCTGTTAGGGCTATTAAATCAGTAATTTTATTATTAAAAACCTCACCGGAAGGTTTAACAGAAGACAATGCTTTAAAAGCAATTCAAAAAGAATATAAAAAACGTAAGGAAACGGCAGAAATATATCAACAACAAAATCGACCTGATTTAGCAGAACAAGAATTGTCTCAGGCTTTAATTATGGAAGAGTATTTACCAAAAGCATTATCCGAAGAAGAGATAAAAGGGATTGTGAAAAACACAATCACCGATTTAGGAGCTTCATCTCAAGCTGATTTAGGTAAAGTGATTGGAGCGGCTAATAAAATAATAGCAGGTAGGGCAGATGGTAAACTAGTTTCTCAAATTGTAAAAGAGTTATTGGGGTAGATTAATAAAATTTGTACTTATAGGTGATTTATTATCACAAACTATTTCTAATTTATTTTCTAATTCTTTCTTTACAATTTCTTTTAGGTTGCTCAGTTGTTTGTTTTTGTACATTTAACACTATTACAAGGCGTTTTTGGGCTTTTTTAAAAAAACTATATAACTTTATATATGTCAAAAATCACAGTTGCCATAGACGGCTATTCTTCTTGTGGAAAAAGTACATTAGCTAAAGCACTAGCCCAAAAATTAAATTACAATTACATTGACACTGGAGCCATGTATAGGGCTGTTACAATTTATTGTCTTAGAAATAAAATTATAACACCTAATGGAGTTGATTTACTCAAATTGAAAAATTCTCTCAATGATATAGAGGTTTCATTTAAGTATAATCACGTTAGCAAGTCTTCAGAAGTGTTTTTGAATGGAGAGCACGTTGATAAGGAAATACGCTCCATGGAAGTCGCTAACCACGTCAGTATTATAGCCTCCATAAAAGAGGTTAGAGAAAAAATGGTAACCTTGCAACGTGAGATGGGTAAATACAAAGGCGTTATTATGGATGGGAGAGATATTGGTTCGTTCGTTTTTCCAAATGCTGAACTAAAATTATTTATGACTGCTGACAATGCAGTTAGAACTCAACGAAGATTAGATGAGTTAAGTAGTAAAGGCGAATATTATACCTTTGAAGATGTAAGGCATAATTTAGAAAAACGTGATAATGATGATACAACTCGAAAAGAAAACCCCTTAATTCAAGCAAAAGATGCTATTGTACTTGATAATACTGATTTAACAAAAGAAGATCAATTAGAATTTGTTATTAAATTGATTGATGATTTATTGTTAACTAAAGATGAGTTCAATCAAGTGTCTAAAAAAATTAGTTAAGTTGGAATCTTAATCTATTTCTCCTTTTTCACACTTACTTAAATCGATTTTTTCAAAAATTAACAGAATTAAACTTTTTATATATTTTTGTCGTCCATTTTTGTATAATCTTTGTCTGAGTTTAAAATATATAAATAGACTCATTACAATTAAAAACAATGACGAACAAATAAATACTTTTTATGAAAAAAATAATTTTAACAATACTAGTATCAATAATGTCTTTCATAAGTGCATTTGCACAAGAGCAAGATCCAAAGGCAAAAGTAATATTAGATGATTTAAGTAAAACAACTAAATCTTATAAGACCATTACATCTGATTATATATTTACAATCATTAATAAAGATAAAAAACAGACCGAAAAACAAACTGGAAAGGTATTAGTAAAAGGAGGAAAATTTAAACTTGAAATTCCTGGAAATACAATTGTTTGCGATGGTAAAACTATTTGGGCTCATAATAAAGATGCTAATGAGGTAACAATCAAAAATTTTGATTCCAATAATGAAGACCAATTGAATCCATCAAAAATATTTACCATGTATGAAACAGGATATAAATATAAATATGATAAAGAGGAAAAAATTGGAACAATTGCCTGCCACGTCATAATATTATATCCCTCTGTTAAACCAGAAAAAAAGAAATTTCATACTGTAAAACTGTATGTGGATAAAACAAAGAAACAATTGGTGAAATTGGTAATGGTAATGAAAGATGGAACTACCCAAGGTTATGAAATAAAAACGTTTAAACCGAATGCAGATATAGCTGATAATTTTTTTGTATTTGATTTAAAACCATTTAAATCAGATCAAATAACAGACGAAAGAGATTTATAAAACGGTATGCATTTAGGTCTCATAGGAAAATCGTTATCGCATTCATTTTCTAAATCTTATTTGGAAACAAAATTTATTAAAGAAAATAAATCAGGTTATTCTTATACAAATTTTGATTTAACTAATCTAGATGATTTAACTGATATTATTAAAACTCATCATTTGATGGGTTTAAACGTGACCAAGCCATATAAAGAATCAATCATTCCTTTTTTAGATGAAATAGATACTATGGCTTTGAAAATAGGAGCTGTTAATTGCATAAAAGTGAAATGGGAAAATGATTGTCCTTTTTTGATTGGTTATAATACAGATTTTTACGGATTTTCTCAAAGTATTAAGCCCTTTTTAGAACCTATTCATCAAAGAGCTTTGATTTTAGGCACTGGTGGTGCTTCTAAAGCAGTGGCTTATGCGTTAAAAAATGTAGGAATAGATGTTTATTTTGTATCAAAGAGAGATAAAAAGCAAGCAAACGTATTAAACTACCAAGAACTTAATACCTATATTATGCAGTCTTTTAAGTTGATAGTTAACTGTACTCCATTGGGTATGTATCCAGAAGTTAATAGTTGTCCTGAAATTCCTTTTCAGTTTTTAGATAGCGAACATTTGTTGTTTGATTTAATATATAATCCAGAAGAAACTGTTTTCTTACAAAATGGTAAAGCTAATGGCGCTGTAATTATAAATGGATTAAATATGTTAAAACTCCAAGCTGATAAAGCATGGGATATTTGGCATTCTGAATGAGTTTGACCTATTTTTTCGGTTCGTCCTCATCTTTATATTTATTGTAGTCTAAAGTATTTCCCCAAAAATTCATTTGTTGTTTAATCCATGTTTTACGTTTAGCTATATAGGTAGATGGAGGATTTGCTTTAAATTTTAAAGGATTTGGTAAAATAGCAGCAATAGAAGCAGCTTCATCTTTAGAAAGTTTGATTGCTGATTTTTTAAACCAGTAATTAGCAGCGGCTTCAGCACCATAAATCCCATTTCCCATTTCAATACTATTTAAATAAACTTCCATAATGTGCTCTTTGCTCCAAAAAAATTCAATCAGTAATGTAAACCAAGCTTCAAAAGCCTTTCTAATATAACTTCTGCCTGGCCATAAAAACACGTTTTTGGCGGTTTGTTGAGAAATAGTACTACCTCCTCTAAAACGTTTCCCTTCTTTATTTTCTATCATGGCTTTTTTGATAGCATTGATGTCAAAACCAAAATGATTTAAATAATTTTGGTCTTCGCTGCATACCACTGCCAGTTGTAGTTTAGGAGAAATTTTATCTAAAGAAACCCAATCATGTTTCATTTCTAGCCCTTTATGGTTACCCATTTGTTCAATATTTCTAATAACCATTAATGGAGTAAGGGGAACAGGCAACCATTTATAAGCAATGACCGGAATAATTGATGAAATTATAAAAATTAATAATGTTTTCCAGATGATAGCTACTATTTTTTTCATAAAGCTGTAAAACTATTATATTATTTCAATTAAGTTTGTTGGCTAAATCTATTTTTGCAACATTTCAATTTTAATAACATGAATAAAAAAATGTTTTATATTATTTTCTTTGCTATCACTTTTATTATAGGGTTAATAATATTTAATAAATATAGAGTAGCCCCAACAATTAACATTTCTCAATTAGATTTAATAGATCAGAATGCTCAAAAATTTGATATTAATTCATTAAAAGGAAAAAAAATTATACTAAGTTTTTATGCCTCTTGGTGTCCGAACTGTATTGAAGAATTATCTGTTTTACATAAAATCAAGAAACAAAAATTATCAGACATTGAAGTGGTTGCGGTTACAGACGAAAGTTTGGATAAATTAATTGTATTTAAAAATAAAAAACAGTATCCTTTTACATTTTTAAAACTAACATCTTCGTTTTCTAGCCTTGGAATTGCATCTATTCCTACAACATATTTGATTAATTCAAAGGGGGATATCGTTTATAATAAAGTAGGCTACATACATTGGGATGATGAATCAAATTTAAATCATTTAAAAACGTTAATGGAATAGATAAACTTAAAAATTGGCTGTTTCAGGATAATTAAATATATTTAAAAGCTATTTGAAAAATTATGACAAAAATTAAATTTGGTACAGACGGTTGGAGAGCTATTATTGCGCAAGATTTTACAGTTGATAATTTAGCTCGTGTTACAGAAGCTACAGCAATTTGGTTAAATAAAAATTTTAGTAATCCTACAGTAGTTGTTGGACACGACTGCCGTTTTGGAGGACAGTTGTTTGCCGAAACTACTTCCAAAGTATTGATAGCTAATGGTATAAAAGTTTTTTTAGCAAAAGATTTTGTTTCAACTCCAATGATTTCATTAGGAGCTGTAAGATTAAATACGTCCTTAGGAATTATTATAACAGCAAGTCATAATCCTCCGTCTTATAATGGATTTAAACTAAAAGGAAATTACGGAGGTCCTTTAGTACCTGAAAAAATTCAGGAAATAGAAGATATTATTCCTGAAAACGCTAATCAAAATTATACTTCGATTGATTTAAATGAGTCTGAAGATAAGGGCTTGTTGGAATACACGAATCTTGAAGACATGTATATTAATCATGTAATGGCTTCTTTTGATATTAACGCAATTAAAACATCAAATTTGAAACTAGCATACGACAGTATGTTTGGTGCCGGAAAAAGAGTAATGAAACGTTTATTTCCGGAAATTATACATCTTCATGATGATGATAATCCTGGCTTTCATGGGCAAGCACCTGAACCAATCCATAAAAATTTATTAGAATTTAGCGAGCTTATAAAAAAGGATGGAAAAATTAATTGCGGATTATGTACAGATGGAGATGCCGATAGAATAGGTTTGTATGATAGTAAAGGAAATTTTGTGGACTCCCATCATATTATTTTACTATTAATAAAATATTTGGTAGAGGAAAAAAAATATGAAGGAAAAATAGTCGTTGCTTTTTCCGTAACTCCACGCATTCAAAAATTAGCAAAACACTATAATTTACCCTTACAAGTTACTCAAATTGGATTTAAATATATTGCAGGTTTAATGGTAAGTGAAGATGTGATTTTAGGAGGTGAAGAAAGTGGAGGTATTGCAATTAAAGGTCATATTCCAGAAAGAGATGGAATATGGATTGGATTGACCATTTGGGAATATATGGCAAAATCAGGTAAAACGCTCGAGCAATTAATAGAAGATTTATATGAGTTAACTGGTCCATTCGCTTTCGAACGCAATGATTTACATTTAACCGAAGAGTTAAAACAAAAAGTGATTAAAGGTTGTAAAGATGATATTTATAAAAACTTTGGTCCTTATAAAGTAGAACGAACAGAAACCATAGATGGCTGGAAGTATCATTTTAACAACGATCAATGGTTGATGATTAGAGCTAGTGGAACTGAGCCAGTTTTAAGGTTATACGGAGAAAGTGATACTTTAGAAAATACCCGTAAATTATTAAAAACGTCTCAAGAAATTTTGTTATCTTAATCTCATCTTGTTACCTATATTTATACTTTTAATTAAAAGTAATTGATAAACAATAAATAAACAATTCAAATCGATACTTAATCAATCTGTATGTCATTAGAAAGCAACATAAAAACAGCTATCAGAGATATAGATGATTTTCCTAAAAAAGGAATTGTTTTTAAGGATATAACACCTATTTTTAAAAATCAATCATTATGTAATGACATAATTGAAGGATTTACAGAGTCTATGTTGCTTAAACCTGATGCCATTGTTGGTATTGAAAGTAGGGGTTTTTTATTTGGAATTTTATTGGCCAATAAACTAAATGTGCCATTTATTTTAGTGAGAAAAGCAGGTAAACTACCATATAAAACAATTAGTTATGAATATGAGCTAGAGTACGGAAAATCAACTATTGAAATGCATGCAGATAGCTTAAATAAAGATTGGAATGTACTTATACATGATGATTTATTAGCAACAGGAGGAACCGCAGAGGCAGTAGCTAACTTAGTTAAACAACAAGGAGCTAACGTTATGGGGTTTAATTTTGTTGTCGGATTAGATTTTTTAAATGGAAAACAAAAATTAAATAAACACTCAAATAATATAATATGTCTAGCGCGGTATTAGAAAATAATTTTGGAATGAATTTTCAATTAAATGAAAATCAATTAGCTATTGCGGATATGATTCGCAAATTTGGAAAAGAACATATTTATCCTAATATGATGGAGTGGGATGAAAATCAAATTTTCCCTGTTGATGTCTTTAAAAAATTAGGAGATTTAGGTTTGATGGGAGTTTTAGTTCCCGAAGAATACGGAGGATCTGGACTTTCGTATTCGGAATATGTAACGGCAATCATTGAATTGGGTAAAATTTGCGGATCTATTGCTTTATCTATGGCCGCTCACAACTCGTTATGTACAGGACATATTTTGGCTTTTGGAAACGACGAACAAAAGAAAAAATATTTACCGAAATTAGCGACGGCTGAATGGATTGGAGCATGGGGATTAACCGAAACCGGAACAGGTTCAGATGCAGGAGGAATGGCTACAACCGCTGTTAAAGATGGCGATTTTTATGTATTAAATGGTTCTAAAAATTTTATTACACATGCTATTTCCGGAAATGTTGCGGTTGTTATAGTTAGAACTGGACAAAAAGGTGACAGTCATGGGATGAGCGCTTTTATTATAGAAAAGGGAACTCCTGGTTTCAAGTCCGGTAAAAAAGAAAATAAATTAGGTATGCGAGCGAGCGAAACAGCCGAGTTAATTTTTGAAAATTGCCGCGTCCATAAAGATCAATTACTAGGAAAAGAAGGAGATGGGTTTGTTCAAGCGATGAAAGTATTGGATGGAGGACGTATATCTATTGCTGCGTTAAGTTGTGGTATTGCAAGAGGAGCCTATGAATGTTCTTTAAAATATGCTAAAGAACGTGAGCAATTTGGCAGACCGATTGCTGCTTTTCAGGCTATTAGTTTTAAATTAGCAGATATGGCAACAGAATGTGAAGCGGCTGAATTATTGACTTTTAAAGCAGCTGACTTGAAAAACCGTCACCAAAAAATGACAAAAGAAGGCGCAATTGCTAAATATTTTGCATCTGAGGTTTGTGTAAGAAATAGTACAGAAGCTGTTCAAATTTTTGGAGGTTATGGATTCACAAAAGACTTTCCAGCTGAAAAATTCTATCGTGATAGTAAGTTATGTACAATAGGTGAGGGAACTAGCGAAATTCAAAAATTAGTTATTAGTCGTGAGTTATTAAAAGAGTAAAATCATCATCATTTTATAGATTATAAAAAGGTTCTGCTATAAGCGGAACTTTTTTGCTTTATTTTATTTGTTTTATGATGTATATTCATCAAAAAATAATCAAACTTAATCAAGGTCAGTTTAGTAAAACAGCCTATATTCAGAATCATAATCGATAATACGGTGTGGCCAAAATTCACTGAAGTCAATATGATTTACATATGATATTAAAATAAACGCATGAAAAAACATCTTTTATTTGAATTATTTTCGGTTACTAAATATCCATTATTATTTGTAATCATATGTTGGGGAATTTTCACAATTAATTTAAAATGGAGTCTTGGTATATATGAATTAGGAATTAGTCCAAGAACTTTATCCGGATTAAAAGGAGTTGTTTTCTCACCATTTATACACGTAGATTTTGGACATGTATTAAATAACACTTTTCCTATTCTAATCTTAGGCGCTATTATATTCTATTTTTATAAAACAATTGCATGGCCAATTATTTTTTGGATTTATTTAATAAGTGGTTTTTGGTTATGGGTGGGCGGCAGAAATAATGATATCATTCCTAATTATCATTTTGGGGCAAGTACATTGATTTATGGATTTTCGACTTTTATTTTTTTTAGTGGAATTTTTCGTAGACACAAACCTCTAATGTTGATATCGGCATTTGTTGTTTTTATGTATGGAAGTATAGTATATGGTATTTTCCCAATTGATACAAAAATTTCCTGGGAAGGACATTTATTTGGAGCACTTTCCGGAGTTTTGGTGGCATATACCTATCGGAAGGAAGGTACGCAGGCCAAAGTTTATGAATGGCTGGACGAAGAAATTGATTTAGAGGGTATTTACGAAGAGCAATTAAAAACACAAGAAATTCAGGCAGAAAGTCAAATTGATTCAATAGATTTTAATACTCAAAATGAGATTGAAATTATTTATCATTTTAAACAGACAAAAGACACTCATTTAAACGGTTCAAATAACTAGTTATTGTTTAATCGTCATTCTAAATTGAACTGTTGAATTATTTTTATAGAATCTATCATAACTTTTTTGTAACTTTACGCGAATTTTAAAACCGAAAATTCATTTTATGGCATCAACATTTTTAGCAAATAAATTTGCTCCAGAAGGTTTAACGTATGATGATGTTTTGTTAGTTCCGGCTTACTCAGAAGTCTTACCTCGCGAAGTAAATATATCGAGTCAATTTACTAAAAACATCAAAATCAATACTCCAATTGTTTCAGCTGCTATGGATACTGTTACAGAGTATCAGTTAGCTATAACAATTGCTCAAGAAGGGGGAATAGGGGTTTTACACAAAAATATGACAATTGCCGATCAAGCAATGCATGTTCGTAAGGTAAAACGCAGTGAAAGCGGAATGATTGTAGATCCTCTTACAATTGATGAAGATGCTACTATTGAAAGCACATTAAAATTAATGGCTGAAAATAAAATAGGTGGAGTACCTGTTGTTGATTCTAAAAAGACGTTTGTTGGAATCGTGACTAATCGTGATTTACGTTTCGAGAAAAATTTAAAACGTTTAATAAAAGAGGTAATGACTCCTTCAAGTAAAACCATTACTGCCTCGCAGGGTGTTACATTAAAACAAGCTGAAGAAATATTACAAGACCATAAAATTGAAAAACTCCCAATTTTAGATAAAAATAAAAAATTAATTGGCTTAATTACTTATAAGGACATTATTAAAATTAAAGTTCGTCCTAATGCTGCGAAAGATGAAATGGGGCGTTTACGAGTAGCTGCTGCTGTTGGTGTAACTGCAGATACTATGGAGCGTGTTGATGCTTTGGTAGCTGCTGGTGTTGATGCCGTTATAATTGATACAGCTCATGGACACTCTAAAGGTGTTATCAATATGTTAAAAGCTGTAAAGAAAAAATATAAAAATTTACAGGTTGTTGTTGGTAATATAGCTACAGGTACAGCTGCCTTAGATTTAATGAAAGCAGGCGCTGATGCTGTAAAAGTTGGTATCGGTCCCGGTTCAATTTGCACGACTCGTGTTATTGCTGGTGTTGGCGTTCCTCAGTTATCTGCTATTCTCGATGTAGCTTCTGCTTTAAAAGGTAAAATTCCTATTATAGCTGATGGAGGTATTCGTTTTACAGGTGATATTGTTAAAGCTTTAGCGGCAGGTGCTAGTACTGTTATGATGGGTGGGATGTTTGCAGGCGTAGAAGAAAGTCCAGGTGAAACTATTATTTACGAAGGTCGTCAGTTTAAAGCATATCGTGGTATGGGTTCTTTAGAAGCTATGCAAAAAGGTTCCAAAGATCGTTATTTTCAGGATGCTGAAGATGATATTAAAAAACTAGTACCAGAAGGAATTAGTGGTCGTGTTCCATATAAAGGTCATTTAGCGGATGTAATGTACCAACTAATTGGAGGCTTACGAGCTGGTATGGGATATTGCGGAGCAAAAGATATTAAATCTTTACAGGGAGCTAAATTTACTCGCATTACATCTGCCGGTGTTAAAGAAAGTCATCCTCACGATGTTGTTATTACAAGAGAAGCTCCTAATTACACAAGATAAATAAAAAGGTATAAGAAATTATATTTAAAATATTTAAAAATGTTTTAAGTATAAAATCATAAATCTAAAATTATAACCTAATGATATTACCAATAGTTGTATACGGAGATCCTGTACTTAGAAAGAAATGTGTTGATATTGAAAAAACACATGAAAATTTATCACAGTTAATTAAAGACATGTACGAAACCATGTACCATGCTAGTGGTGTTGGATTAGCGGCTCCGCAAATTGGTAAGGCTATACGTTTATTTGTAATAGATGCATCTCCATTTGCAGAAATAGAAGAAGGCGAAGAACCTGAATTTACAGAAGAAGAAATAAAACAAATGAATGGATTTAAAAAAACATTTATAAACGCTAGAATTTTAGAAGAAACTGGTGATGAATGGAAATTTAATGAAGGTTGTTTGAGTATTCCTAAAATAAGAGAAGATGTTTTGAGAAAACCAACATTGACTATTGAGTACGTAGACGAAAATTTCAATAAACATATTGAAACTTATAATGGAATTATTGCACGTGTAATACAACACGAATACGATCATATAGAAGGTGTTTTATTTACAGATAAAATAAATCCATTTAAAAGAAAGCTAATTAGTGGGAAATTAAATGATATTTCAAAAGGAAAATTTAGAGCTGAATACAGAACAAAAGTTTTTCAACCGAAACGTTAGAAAATGATTTTAAAAACTTGTTTTTTATTATTTACTATTTTATCTTTTTCATGCACACATAATACATCTTCTGAAAAAAATCAGATTGAAGTAAAAAATGATAGTATTGTTTCAGAAAAAGATACTTGTGAAATTTTATTTGAAGAAGTAAAACGCTTAGATAAAATCTTATTAACCTCTACGGTAATTAATCAGCAGATTGCAGAAAAATCTATTAAAGCATTTTATGAGTTTTATTTAAATTGTAAGACTGATTCTCTTTCTCCCATTTTTTTATTAAAAGCTGGTCAAGTATCTGTATCTATTCGAAAGTATTTGGAGGCCAAAGATATTTTCACTAAAGTAATCGATGAATTTCCTAATTTTAAAAATAGGGGTGGTGCGATGTTTTTATTAGCTCAATTATATGACGATTCTTATATTTTAAATAATGAATCAACTGCAAAGACTATATATGAGCAAATAATTAAAGAATATCCTAACAGCACATTCGCAAATGATGCGAAGGCATGTATTAAACATATTGGAAAATCTGATGAGGAGTTAGTGCATGAATTTTTAAAAAAATCGAATTAAATATTTGTATATAAAATAAAAAAACCGATATGAAAATATCGGCTTTTTTATTTTAATTAAGTCTTGCACTAAGCTTCTGTTTCTGTTGAAATGATTGCTGAATCAACCATAATTCTTCCACAATGTTCACAAACTAATATTTTTTTGTTCATTTTAATATCTAACTGTTTTTGTGGTGGGATTTTATTAAAGCAACCGCCACATGCATCTCTTTCTACAGGAACAACAGCTAAACCGTTTCGAGTATTCGAACGAATTCTTTTATAAGCACTTAAAAGACGGTCATCAATTGATTGACTTGAATGTTCAGAAGCTGTCATCAATTCTTTTTCATCTTTTTCAGTTTCTGCAATAATCTCTTCTAATTCAGATTTTTTTAATTTTAAATCTTTTTTTCTTTCAGAGAAATCATATTCTGATTTTTGAACAATTTCTGATTTTTGCTCAATAGCTAGTTTATATTCTTTTAAACGTTTCTCAGCTAACTGTATTTCCAAATTCTGAAACTCAATTTCTTTTGTGATAGCATCGTATTCACGATTGTTTCTTACTTTATCTTGCTGAGCTTCGTATTTTTTTATATTTGCTTTAAAATCTTTAATTCCCTGAGTTTTATCTAAAACTTGTTCTTCTAATTCTTTTAGCTCTTGAGACAAATTATTTACACGTGTTTCCAAACCAGCCACGCTATCTTCCAAATCCTGAACTTCAAGAGGTAATTCCCCACGAATGGTGCGAATACGGTCTATTTTAGAATCAATAATTTGGAGTTCATATAAAGCACGAAGTTTTCCTTCAATAGATGCATCAATTTTTTCTTTGATTTTAGCGCACATAATTTAAAAATAATTAACTGGGTTAGTGTTTGTTTCCGTTAAATAGCTTACGAAATTAGGAAATTTTTTTGATATAATTTCATAAAAAATTTCGGGAGTAAATTGTTCAGATTCATAGTGTCCTATATCGGCAATCAATATTTTATTTTCAGCATCAAAAAACTCATGATATTTGAAATCAGAACTAATATAAATATCTGATTTTGAATTTATTGCGTTTTTCAATAAAAAACTACCACTTCCTCCACATAAGGCTACTTTTTTTATAGATTTATTTAATAACGAAGTGTGTTTAATAACTTTAAGTTTAAACGTCTTTTTTAACTGTTCTAAAAATTCTATTTCAGTTATTTCTTTTTCTAATTCGCCTGTTACTCCAGAACCAATATTTTGATATGTATTTTCTAATTGATAAATATCAAATGCTATTTCTTCATAAGGATGTTGTTGTTTAAGTGCCGAAAGTATTTGAGATTCATTCATAGATTCAAAAATGACCTCTAATCTTAACTCTTTTTCGTAAGTAATAATTCCCTTTTTACCAATAAATGGATTAGTAAATTCATTTCCTCTAAAAGTGCCTGTACCTTCTAACATAAAACTGCATTGATCATAATTTCCAATATGACCTGCACCGACGTTAAATAAGCCTTCTCTAACAGAATCAATATGAGTTGCAGGTACAAAAGTGACAAGTTTTTTAAGAATAGATTTTTTAGGAGAAAGTATTTGTTGATTAATTAATCCTATTTTATCAGCAATTTTTTTATTCACACCTAATTTTACATTATCTAAGTTTGTGTGGCAGGCATAAATAGCAATATTATGTTGAATAGCTTTTATTATAGTTCTTTCTATATAATTATTGCCATTTAATTTTTTTAAACCACTAAAAATAATAGGATGGTGTGCTATAATTAAATTGCAATTTTTTGTAATGGCTTCGTTTACAATCTCTTCTGTACAATCTAATGATAAAATGGCACCGGTAATCTCTAGTTCTTTATGTCCAGTCAATAATCCGCAATTATCATACGTCTCTTGATAGCTAAGAGGAGCAAAAGATTCTAATTCAGCTAATAATTCTTTTAAAATCATGTGTAAATTTAATGAGTTTTTTAGTTAAAGCGATTTATAAAATGCTACCATTTTATTTTGATTTGTATCTTCTAACTTATAAAGTGCATAAGTTTAACCAGATTGCTTAAATATTGTCAATTAATTTCTTCACAATTTACAAAACAAAAGGATAATTTAGCCGTTGTGATTATATTATAAAAATAAAAATATGAGTACTCAAAAAAATATTACAGTTGTTGGAGCAGGCTTGGTAGGCTCCCTAGTTTCTATCTATTTAGCCAAGAAAGGACACAATGTTTCTATTTATGAACGTCGTCCTGATATGCGAAAAGCAAATATGGTTGCTGGTAGGTCTATTAATTTAGCATTAAGTGATCGTGGTTGGAGAGGTTTAGAAGGAGTAGGTATAGCTGATGAAATTAAAAAAATTGCAATTCCTATGTATGGTCGTGCCATACATTTAAAAGATGGCTCTTCCACTTATCAGGCTTATGGTAAAGATAATCAAGCTATTTATTCTGTATCTAGAGGCGGAATTAATATGCGTTTAATGGATTTGGCAGAACAACAGCCGAATATATCTCTTAATTTTGATGAACGTTGTGATAAATTGGATAGAAAAAATAATGAACTTTCATTTTTCAATACAGCCACTAGTAAATCAACAAACATAAAAAGTGATATCATTTTTGGTTCAGATGGTGCCTTTAGCGCAGTCAGAACTCAAATGCAATTGCAATCCGACAGGTTTGATTATCATCAATTTTATATTGATTGTGGATATAAAGAACTCGTCATTCCTGGAGGAGCTAACGGCGAGTATTTAATTGAAAAAAATTGCTTACATATTTGGCCTAGAGGCAGTTTTATGATGATTGCTTTACCAAATATGGATGGAAGTTTTACTTGTACTTTGTTTTTTCAAATGGAAGGAAAGGTATCTTTTGATGCACTTAAAACGAAAGATGATGTATTGAATTTTTTCAAACAAGAATTTCCCGATGCAGTACCTTTAATGCCAACTTTATTAGAAGATTGGTTTACAAATCCTACATCAAGTTTGGTAACTGTGAAATGTAAACCATGGGTATGGGACGAAAAAATAGCTTTAATTGGAGATGCTGCCCATGCCATTGTACCTTTTTATGGACAAGGAATGAATTGTGGTTTTGAAGATTGCGTTGTACTAAATGAATTAATAGACAAGCACGGTGATTTAAATGGAGATTGCTTAAAAGAATATGAAAGTTTGAGGAAACCAGACGGTGATGCTATCGCTGATTTAGCAATTGCCAATTTCATAGAAATGCGTGATAAAACCGCGGACAAAATATTTTTACTGCAAAAGAAAATAGAGGCTAAATTCAGTGAAAAATATCCTGAAAAATGGATTCCATTATATTCTATGGTAACATATAGCCCTCATATAAGATACAGCGAAGCTTTAAGTAATGGAAATAAGCAACAAGCCATTATGGATAAGATCATGACAATGCCCGATATTGAATCAAAATGGGATAGTGCAGAAGTTGAAAATGAAATTTTGAATTTATTATAAGTTAAATTTAACGACAACATGGACGAAAGATTAGTCGCATTTGAACGTTTATTGAATATTATGGATGACTTGAGGGCCAAATGTCCTTGGGATCAAAAACAAACGATGGAATCTTTACGGCACTTAACTATTGAGGAAACTTATGAATTAAGTGATGCTATTTTGAAAGGTGATAAACAAGAAATAAAGAAAGAAATAGGAGATATTTTACTTCATTTAGTATTTTATTCAAAAATAGGTAGTGAAACAAATGATTTTAATATCACTAATGTTATTAATTCTTTATGTGATAAAATGATTTATCGTCATCCTCATATTTATGGTGATGTAAAGGTTGATAATGCGCAACAGGTGACTGAAAATTGGGAAAAATTAAAACAAAAAGAAGGAAATAAAGGCGCTTTATCAGGAGTACCGAATAGCATGCCTTCTTTATTAAAAGCGCTTAGGATACAAGATAAAGCAAGAGCCATTGGTTTTGATTGGGAAAATAAAAATCAGGTGTGGGAAAAAGTACAGGAAGAATTGCAGGAATTACAAGTCGAAGTAAAAAAAGGTCATCAAGAAAAACTAGAACAAGAATTCGGAGATGTCTTTTTTGCTTTAATTAATTACGCACGTTTTTTAAATGTAAATCCTGAAGATGCTTTAGAAAAAACGAATAAAAAATTTATTTCTCGTTTTAATTACATGGAAAAAAAAATAATTTCTCAAGGCAAAGCCTTAGCAGATTGTGAATTAGAAGAAATGGATTTTTTCTGGAATGAAGCAAAAACCTTGGAAAACTAATCGACTTTTTGTAAGTCAAAACTATAATAAATAATAACCCAAAAATTAAATTACAATTAGCATTATCTTATTATCTATTTTAAATTTTTGGTTGGCTTATTTTAATTCTAATTTAGTTATTTTTAATATAGGTTATTATCTTATAAAATTATATACAACGAAGAAACATCTATTAAATTATCATCATTATTAAATTGTCTTTCAAAACAACAAAATATTGATAATTGAAATAACGAATAAAAAAAATATATAAGTTTTTTTGTTTAAAAGCCTATATATCGACTAAATGATTCTTGTTAAATCCATAGCAGATTATTTACTTTCTAAAATTGAAGGTAGAAGTAAACATAACCAGTTTATAAATTGGTATCATTTATCTAAAATTGTAATTATTGCTTTTGATAATCAACTAAATGATTTATCTGAATTTTTGAAAAATTGTTCAACGGATAAAATTGCAGTAAATGTAACGATTATTTTAAATGGTAAAGAACAAAAAAGTCAAAATTATCCATTTGAACATACCATTTTAAATAATAAACAATTTAATATTTGGGGATTTCCGAAAACAGATTTTATGTCGAAATTTAATAATCATAATATTGATTTACTCATAAATTTAGGGGCAGAAAATCAAATCAAATCATTAGCATTAAGTAAATTAATGGATGCAAATTGCAAAATTGGACATTTTCAAAACAATGTATTTGATATAACTATTCAAAGCGAATTACCACTTACTAATTCGGAATTTTTAAAACAAGTAATAGTCTATTTAAAGATGATAAAAAGACATTAAAATATGGCAAAAAACGTAAAAATTACTGGCACAGGGGTAGCTATTGTTACTCCATTTCTTGAAAATAGTGAAATTGATTTCATAGGTTTAACAAACTTAATCAAACATATTTCAAAGGGTGGGGTAGATTTTTTAGTAGTGTTAGGTACAACTGGAGAAACTGCTACTTTATCCAAAGAAGAAAAACAACAAATTATTAATCATGTTGTTAAAATTAATAATAATCGCCTTCCTTTAGTATTGGGAGTTGGAGGAAATAATACCACAGAAATTGTCGATTATTTAAATAATCATGATTTATCCGATTTCTCTGCAATTTTATCCGTATCTCCATATTATAATAAACCTTCTCAAGAAGGTATTTATCAGCATTATAAAGCCATTTCCAAAGCTAGTTCTTTGCCAATTATTTTATATAATGTTCCAGGAAGAACTGGGTCTAATATACTATGGGAAACGACTATACGTTTAGCAAATGAATTCAAAAATATAATCGCTATTAAAGAAGCTAGTGGGAATATTGAACAATGCATGAAAATCATTAAACATCGTCCTAAAGGATTTATTGTACTAAGCGGTGATGATAATTTAACACTTCCTTTGATTTCAAGTGGTGCTGATGGCGTTATTTCAGTAGTAGCAAATGCTTATCCTAAAGAGTTCAGTAATATGGTAAGAGCCACTTTAAATGCTGACTTGAAAAATGCTCAAAAACTTCATTATAAATTATTTGAAATTACGGAGCAATTATTCGCGGATGGAAATCCTGGTGGCGTAAAAATGTTATTGTCGCTAAAAAAAATCATTAAACCAACCGTTCGATTACCTTTAGTAGAACCAAATCAATTGGTGAAAGCCAAATTAAAAGAAATAGTATATTAATTCCTCATTTATTTTCTAATTAAGCTATTAATTAATGGATTTTTCTCTTTTAAAAACAATGTGCGCAATTCATGCTCCAAGTGGAAATGAGGTTGCTATGAAAGATTTTTTGTTGGATTATATTAAGTCTAATCAAAAAAATTGGAAACATAAACCAAAAATTATTTATGGTAAAGAATTTCAAGACAATATCATTTTAATATTTGGTAAACCTAGAACAGCTATTTTTTCTCACATTGATAGTATTGGTTTTACGGTTCGTTATGGTAAACAGTTGGTTAAAATTGGAGGCCCAAGATTAGAAAAAGGGTATGAATTGATTGGTAAAGATGAACATGGTATTTGTGAGGCTACTTTAAATATAGTTAAAGGGGCGTTGACATATAAAGCTAAAAGAAATTTTGAAACAGGAACTGAATTAGTATTTAAACCAAATTGGCGTGAAAATAAAAATTATGTTCAATGTTGTTACATGGACAATCGTTTAGGTTGCTTTAATGCACTTAAAGTGGCAGAAACATTAAAAGATGGCGCTATAGTTTTTAGTACTTGGGAAGAACATGGAGGAGGAAGTGTTTCTTATTTGCAAAAATATTTAGTGGATAATTATGGAATTTATCAATCTTTAATTTCTGATATTTCTTGGATTTCTGATGGAGTAGTGCATGCAAAGGGTCCTGTAATTAGTATGCGAGACAGTTTAATCCCAAGAAGAAGTTATGTAAATAAGATTATATCTATCGCTAAAAAATATAATTTATCTTATCAATTGGAAGTTGAAGGAGCGGGTGGGAGTGATGCTAAAGAATTACAAATGGCTTCACATCCATGGGATTGGTGTTTCGTTGGTGCACCAGAAGATTTTGTTCATACGCCCAATGAAAAAGTGCATAAGAAGGATATTGAAGGGATGATAAATTTATATGAAGTATTAATGAAGGAATTATGAAAATAATCTATTGGTTGTTATGACATAGAAAGACTTTTTGCTTTTTCACTTAAAAATTCAATTGCACTTTCTCTATTGTTGGGGATAATACCATCTAAAATCGCATCTTTCAAAGAATTTTTTAAATCTCCAACAATTTTACATGGGGGCAAGTTAAAAATTGACATAATTTCTTCACCACTAACAGGGGGTTGCCAATTACGTATTTTATCTTTCTCTTCTAATTCTTTTAATTTTTCTCTTACTAGTTCAAAATTTCGTAAATATTTCTGTAATTTATTCGAATTTTTTGTTGTTATATCGGCCTCGCAAAGAGTCATTAAATCATCGATATCATCGCCGGCTTCAAATAATACTCGTCTTATAGCACTCTCTGTTATTTCTGTTTTAGCTAGGACGATAGGTCGAAGATGAAGTAATACTAATTTTTGAACGTATTTCATTTTTTCATTCAATGGTAACCTTAAATTTTCAAAAATTTTAGGAACCATTCGAGCACCTTTATCTTCGTGACCGTGAAAAGTCCACCCATGTTCAGGTTCAAAACGTTTGGTAGCAGGTTTAGCAATATCATGTAAAATAGCAGCCCAACGAAGCCATAGATTATCTGTTTTTTTCGCGACATTATCTAATACTTCGAGTGTATGATAAAAATTGTCTTTGTGAGATTTTCCATTAATTGTCTCAATCCCATACAATTTAGCCATTTCAGGAAAAATAAGAGACAGTAATCCAGTATCGAACAATAATTTAAATCCTACGGATGGAACCTTAGAAAGAATAATTTTATTCAATTCATCTGTAATTCGTTCTTTTGAAACAATATTAATCCTTGATTTATTTTTAGAAATTGCTTCTAAAGATTGTTTTTCTATTGAAAAATGTAATTGGGATGAAAAGCGAATGGCTCGCATCATTCTCAAAGGATCGTCACTATAAGTTATTTCTGGATCTAAAGGTGTCCGAATAATTTTATGTTCAATATCTTTGATACCACCAAAAGGATCTAGTAGTTGACCAAAATTAGATTCACTTAATCCAATGGCTAATGCATTAATTGTAAAATCCCTTCTGTTTTGATCATCCATCAATGTACCATTTTCGACAATAGGTTTTCGTGAATTGCGATTATAAGATTCTTTCCTAGCGCCAACAAATTCTATTTCTAAGTCGTTATACTTTATTTGAGCGGTCCCAAAATTTTTAAATACAGATAAATACGCTTCACTACCTAATTGTTTATGAACCAGCTCTGCCAATTCAATACCTTTTCCAATAGTTACAACATCGATATCTTTACTAGGTCTATTTAGAAAAATATCACGAACAAAGCCACCAATAACATAGGCGTCAACGCCTAACGAATTAGCTGACTTTGATAAAGTTTTAAATATGGGATGCGTTAAGTGTTTGTCCACGAAAATTATTATCAATAAAATTAATAAAAGTTATTTCAATGATATTTCATTAATTTATCTTCAAAAAATAAATCTTTTGATCCAGCGTGCATTTTCATATTAATGATAAGCTCTTCACAACCATTTTTTAAAGTAGTTATACGAATGGTATCAAGTAATTTAATTATTTCATCAAATGTTCCCTCAACAACCGTTTCAAAGGGGCAAACGATATATTTTAGTCCGGAATTTTGAATACAATTAATAGCTTTATCAATTAATTCAATTTTGTCAATCGTACAACGCGTAGGCAATAATTGTATTGCCATATTTATTTTTAGGTTATTCATAAAATCTAAATAACTAAGGATGCTAATTTTGAAACCATTGTATTTACAAGCTCATGAAGTGGTTTTTCAACCATTTTTTTTACAATGGGGTTTATATCACCTTCTAAATTTATATTAGTTTTTTGATCTTCAATGAAGTGAATATGGAGTTGGAAAATGAATTTTGCCACACCTGTAGTTTCAAAAGAAATTCGAGATTTTGGTATACTTTCTTTTATTTTAACATGTAACGGAAATAATCCTTTAATGGCAAATGAGCATGTATTAGGCGTACATTCAAAATTTTCTATTTTATTTTCCGGTAATAAATGTTTGAAGTGATTAAAATCACTCATAAATTCAAACAATTTTTCAGTTTTTGTTTGAGTAGAAAGTGTATCACTGTTGATGGAAAAATGAGCCAAAATATTTAGATAAGAATTATTTTTTCCAAGTGGAAGGATTTTTACGCCACTCTTTCAAAGATTCAACATCATTAACTGTAATGTATTCGTGCTTAAGAGCCACCTCTATAAGCGTATTATAGTTACATAAAGTAGTAGTAGGGCAGTTCTCTTTTTTCATATTTTCAACTGCTTCATCAAAACCATAAGTAAAAATAGCTACCATTCCTTTTACATTGCAACCTTGTTCTCGCAAGGCTTGTATAGCTTTAATACTACTTCCGCCCGTAGAAATCAAATCTTCAATAACAACCACATTTTGTCCTTTTTCAACAACTCCCTCAACCATATTTGTTAATCCATGTTTTTTAGCTTCGCTTCTCACATAAATAAACGGTAACCCCATATCTTGAGCAATTAGTGCTCCCTGAGCAATACCTCCAGTTGCAACCCCAGCTATCACGTCTGGTTTTGCAAATTGTTCGTTAATAACATTGACGTATTGTTGTCGGATATAAGTCCTGATTTGAGGGTAAGATAATGTTTTACGATTATCGCAATAAATTGGAGACTTCCAACCAGATGCCCAAGTAAATGGTTGTTCAGGTTGAAGTTTAATTGCTTTGATTTGTAATAAAAATTCGGCAATTTTATGCGCGGCATCATCAAATGTTGTCATTCTCATAGTCTACAAAAATAACTTTATTAAAGGTAATATATACATCAAATTATGAACATCACTATCTTTTATTTATCAAAAAAAATATTCATTCAAGAAAAAAATCAAAATACAGAAAATCAACTATTTAAAAATTTAGATACTCTAAAAAAAAGAGAAATAGTTGATGAATTTGAGAAATTTATCGAAGAAACTAACAGTGATAATTTGATTTTATTGACCGAAAATATTGATAAAGGACTTGATAAATTTAAAAAAGCTTTCAAGTTTATTAATGCTGCCGGTGGATTAATTATGAAAGAAAACAATTTTTTATTTATCTATCGATATAAACGTTGGGATCTACCAAAAGGAAAATTAGAAATGGGCGAGTCTCCTGAAGAAGCTGCTATTAGAGAATGTGAAGAAGAATGTGGAATAAATGCATTGAAAATTAAACATGCTTTACCTTCTACATACCATATATACGCACATAAAAATGGATACGCTCTCAAAAAAACTTATTGGTATAAAATGTCAACTACTTTCGAAGGTAGTTTTAAGCCACAATTAGAAGAAAATATAGAGAAAGTTGAATGGTTTGATAAAGAACAAATTCAGCAACATGTTTTATTAAACTCATATCCTGCCATTCAACATATAGTCGAAACAATCATTTTAAGCTAATGATTTTTCTTAACTTATTATTTTTCAGGTCGATATATTTTAAATTTACCTTTTTTAATATTTTTTAAATCAATGGGACTTATTCCCACTTTTTTACCAGAAAACCCATTATTTTGATGGGCTATCTCATAATTCGTTTCACTTATTGTTTGAAAAATAATTGCGGTATGGTGTGACATAGTTTCTGAATAAGTCACACCATTTTTCTCATATTCAATTTCTATATTTTCAAATTGAATGATATCTCCCGGAAAAATGGCTTCTTTTTTAAAATTAACTTCTTTTCCATATTTATATGGAGGCTCCCATTGTGCATTAATATAATTTAGTGCTTCTGATGCCAAATCCCAGCATTCTCCTCTTCCAACTTTTGTGTTTAATTTAGATTTTACAAATTCTATAATTTGTTGATTGGCCGTTGGGAGATCTTTTACTTCAGTTTGTAATATAAGTTGATATGATAAATTATTAACACACAAAAGTGTCGATCCAACTGACAGTGAAAGTATAATTAAGAAAAGTGAAAGCTTCATAGCGTTATTTTTTATTCAGAAAATTTCTTGGAAAATTAAAAACAAATAATCTAACTAACATCAATAAATATTATTTTATTCTACCTGCACTATGAAAATTATTTTTAAAATAAGGTTCGTTTAAATCACTAATCATGACGCCTTTTTTAGATGATGCATGCAAAAATTTATGATTTTGTAGATATACACCAATGTGTGAAATCTTCCTTCCATCCGTAATAAAAAAAACTAAATCTCCCTCTTTTAAATCCGATTCTTTAATTTTTAGCGCTTCATCTCTTAGTGATTTTGTGGTAGAAGAAATTGTTTTGTTAAAAACATTTGCATACAAGGTAGAAACTAATGCGGAACAATCGATGCCATTTTTGTCTTTTCCTCCAAATACATATTTAACGCCATACCATTCGTCTATAAAGCGATAAAGTTTTTCGTTTTTTATGTTTGTCTCTGAAATACCTAACTTTTCAGAATATGTTTTTTTTATCCAATTATAACTTTTGTTTTCGGGTATAGATTTAGTTGGTATTGATTTATTCTGTCTACATCCAATTAATATGAACAAACATATTACATAAATGAAGGATTTAAAAAACATATTTATTTAACGAAAAAATTATTAAAGCAACTTAAATAAAAACAAAATACGAATTCATTTTTTTCTACTTTTTAAATGGAATAGGTCAATAAGTGATGATAAATTTCTACTTTTTTTTGTTATTTTATTGTAATTTTATGCATTAAAAAATTAAAAATCAAATATTTAATAGCTCTAATTTGTAGATAATTTATGTTAAATCCGTTTTGCCGATAGAAAATTATCTTAATTCGAAATATGTAAGATTAACATAAATATTTTTTAAAAATCATTAATCATTATAAGTATGAAAAAAGCATTTGTATTTCCGGGACAAGGTTCACAATTTACCGGTATGGGTAAAGAACTGTATGATAATTCTGATTTGGCAAAACAATTATTTGATAAAGCCAATACTATTTTAGGATTTAATATCACTGATATTATGTTTAATGGAACTGAAGAAGAATTGAAACAAACTAAGGTAACTCAACCGGCTATATTCCTTCATTCTGTAATTTTGGCTGCCACTATGGGCGAATCTTTTCAACCTGATATGGTTGCTGGGCATTCTTTAGGTGAATTTTCAGCATTAGTAGCTAACAAAACATTAGATTTTGACAGCGCATTGAAATTAGTTTCAAAGAGAGCTTTAGCCATGCAAAAAGCTTGTGAAATAACTCCTTCTACAATGGCCGCTATTTTAAATTTGGCTGATGATGTGGTTGAAAAAATATGTTCAGAAGTTTCAGAGAGTGGGCATATTGTAGTTGCAGCCAATTATAATTGCCCAGGTCAATTAGTGATATCTGGTTCTACTGAAGGTATTAACTTGGCCTGTGAAAAAATGAAAGCAGCTGGCGCTAAGCGAGCTCTCGTATTGCCTGTTGGAGGTGCTTTTCATTCTCCTTTAATGGAACCTGCCCGATTAGAATTAGAAGCGGCGATTAATGAAACTGTATTTAAAACACCAATCTGTCCTATTTACCAAAATGTCAATGCACTTGCTGTTTCTAATCCAGACGATATCAAGAAAAACTTGATTCTTCAATTAACAGCTCCAGTTAAATGGACTCAAACTGTTACGCAAATGTTTGCAGACGGAGCAACTCATTTTACAGAAGTTGGTCCGGGAAAAGTTTTACAGGGTTTAGTAAAAAAAGTGATTTCATCTGTTGAGACAGTTAGTGCTTAAATTAAGACATGTTAAAAAAAACGTTTAACAGTATCATATTATTATTTTTTGTTTTCCAATCGAATGCACAATTCTTTGATGGATTTGGTGTGTTTGTGGGTGGAACATCGTCGCGTCATCGCTACGTTAATAATTCTTCTTACGATGCTGTTTTTTTAACACATATAATTCCTGCTCCCACTCATAAATCTAAAGAGTTATTCTATTTTAGTATTGGGACATTTAAGGAATTTTTGTCATACAAACACTTTAAATGGCAAACCGAATTTGAATATTGTAGAAAGGGGGCGGTTGAAAAAATAGTCAACAATATGCCATCTACAGAAACTACCGGTAAGAATCAGTATACAAATATAGAATGGAACAACTTTATTAAATTAATAGGTAACGAGGGGTATAGAGGCGTTCCTTATCTGATGCTTGGTATTAGGTTAGATTATAACTTAAAAAGATATCTTACAGCTTATTATCAAATTTCTAATTTGGTACCGAAAATTATGGCAACGCCAGATATTGGAATTGGATATGAATTTGTTAATTATGGAAATTGGAGATTGTTTTCAGAAGGGCATTATAACCCCGATTTAAATAAAATAAAATCAGCCAATATTACATTTTCACAACGAATGTGGGAATTAAGGGTTGGTTTAATACGAAGAATTGATAAATCGGAGAAATGTAATACTCCGAAGTATAATGGAAGTTATTATTAAAACAAAATAAAAATTATTATTATGGTAATGAGTAAGGACGTTCTATTCTCCTTAACAAAAGGAGGTTATGCACCACAAGAAGAAATGCTTGAGGTTGCAAGAAAAAAAGGTAGGTTATATATTGGTATTCCTAAAGAAATGGCTTTTCAGGAAAATCGTGTTCCTTTAGTTCCTGATGCAGTGGCGTTATTAGTTAATAATGGTCATCATATTGTTATTGAATCTGGCGCTGGTGAAGCTGCACATTTTGTTGACTCTGATTATAGTGAAGCAGGTGCGGAAATCGTTTATTCTTCTGAAGAAGTTTATAAAGCGGATATCATTATAAAGATAGCTCCACCAACATTGGATGAAATCAGTCAGATGAAAGCCAAACAAACTTTATTTTCCGCTCTTCAACTAACCGTACAACCTGAAGATTTTTTAAAAAAATTGGTAGCCAAAAAATTAAATTGTGTGGCATTTGATCTTATAACAGATGATGCAGGAATTTTTCCAATTATCAGAGCGATGGGTGAGATAGCAGGAGGAACCTCTATTTTAGTTGCAGCGGAGTTATTAAGTAATGCCAACAATGGAGTTGGTTCTATTCTAGGTGGTATTAGTGGTATTTCGCCAACAGAAGTAGTGATATTAGGTGCCGGTACAGTTGGTGAATTTGCTGCAAGAGCCGCTTTGGGTTTAGGAGCCACCGTAAAAGTTTTTGATAACTCGATAACCCGATTACGCCGTTTGCAAAGTCAATTAGGTACTCGGATATTTACATCAGTTATTGTTCCAAAAGTGTTAGAGAAACATTTAAAAACAGCCGACGTAGCTATTGGAGCATTAAGAGCATCAAAAGGAAGAAGTCCCTGTATTGTAACTGAAGAAATGGTTGCCGAAATGAAAACTGGTTCGGTTATTATTGATGTAAGTATTGATCAAGGTGGGGTTTTTGAAACATCTGAAGTTACTACTCATACAAAACCTGTTTTTAGAAAACATGGAGTTATTCATTATTGTGTTCCAAATATTCCTTCACGAGTTGCAAGAACTGCATCGTATGCATTTAGCAATATTTTTCAGCAAATATTAATGAACATGGGAGATGAAGGTGGATTTGATAGCCTTGTAAGAAAAGATTCAGGAGTTAGAAATGGAGTGTATATCTATAATGGAATTTTAACTAATCAATTTTTAGGAGAAGCATTTAACTTACCTCATAAAGACATTAATTTATTAATGGCTGCGATGTAATTCAGTCAATTTTTTGCAAAAATCTTTTTTAGTTAAATAATATTTTAAATAAAAGAGGCTGTCTCAAAAGTTTTTTTGATTGTTATTTTGAGCTCAATTGGGAACTAAACGTTCCTAATTAAGCTTCTATACTGCGATTGATGTGATAGAAATATAAAACACTGTCCTTTTGAGAAACCCTCCTATGTGTGATTATGAATTTTAAACAACGGCTTCGTTTATTTTTAATGGGTTTTATTCCTGGTTGTATTATATTAATTTTTATAGTTAATAAAACAGGGTGCACAAGTCCAAACGAGTTAAAAATGCTCGAATTAAGACACCAGCAAATAAAATTTGGTAAAAAAGCAACTTGTAAATTAAAATGTTTGTCTATTACCGAGAAGTTATTTTCGATAAAAATGATTGATTTTAAAGTAAATTATGATTTAAGTGATGTTCATAAGAAACCTTTTGGATTTTATTACCTTCAATCGATTGAAAATAAGGATGCTCGATATGAAATGGTAATTGAGGACAGAGATACCATATCTTACATTGATGATATTAAACTTTTAACCAATCAAGTTACCGATTGTCGTTGTGATACCTTAAAATAAATGGAAACACAATTAAAAACAGATTTATCCAAATACAATAATGATTGGTATACAGCCGGTGGTAGTTCAATTAAACGAATATTATGGTATATAGTAAATGCTATTTTTTTTAACTCGGCTTTTCCAATTAATTCTTTAAAATGTTTTTTATTACGATTATTTGGTGCTGAAATAGGGAAAGGTGTTGTTATCAAACCATTTGTAAACATCAAATATCCTTGGTTGTTAAAAATAGGTAATTACGTATGGGTAGGGGAGAAGGTATGGATTGACAATCTAGGTTTAGTTATCTTGCACAATAATTCATGTATATCTCAGGGAGCCTTATTATTGTGTGGCAACCATCATTATAAAAAGGTAGGATTTGATTTAATAGTTGGTAATATAATTATAGAAGAAGGAGCGTGGGTAGGAGCTAAATGTGTGGTTTGTCCAGGAGTAAAAATCGGCAACCATTCTGTTTTAACAGTTAATAGTGTCGCTACAAAAAGTATAGAGCCATGGAGTATTTATCAAGGAAACCCTGCTCAAAAAATAAAGACTAGAGTCATTAAAAATTAAATTAAAAAGTTTGAGCAACTTCTTTCTTTATGTAATCGATGGCAATATCACTTGGAAGTTTTTTGCCTAAATTGGATGAAATATTTAAAATCATCATGGCTAATTCTGAACTATTAGCCTCAGGTGAAACTTTAGAAGATGAAATATTGATTAATTGAATTAATTCTTCTTTAGAGGTTTTTACTAATTCCCATGCTCCAGACGATAAATAAATTTGTTGAGACAAATTATGTTCATATTCTGATTTTATAGAAACGATTAATTCTTGATGTAATTGGCGAGCCACCATACCATTTTTATTAATTCGAATCACTAAACTATTAGGATTAATTCTTTCCAAAAAAATAACAATACGTTCGTATGCCTGAATTTTTAAAGGAGTAATTGCTGATTGAACAGATTTTTTCAACTCATGTTCACGTCTTTTTTGATCATTATCTAAAAATTTTTTCACCAAAAAAAAGGTTGCAGCAAATACAGCAGCTGCAGGAATCATAATTTTTAATATTTCAATAAAACCGTTCATATAAATTTGATTATTATTTTAAGTTATAGTTTAATAAAATTTTATTTGTCACAATTTAAGATTAATTTTTTTATTGAACAGATATAAATACCATTAGATTACATTAACCTCCTGCTTTTTTAACTTTATAGTTTAGTTTAATTAATATATCTACTAATTTGTCTCTGTTATCTCCTTGAATCAGAATGTTGCCATCTTTTGCATTTCCTCCAACACCACATTTTTGTTTTAACATTTTTGTCAATTCTAATAAATCTTCACTGGTTCCAATAAAACCACTGATACGTGTTACTATTTTTCCTCCGCCAATTCTATCCAAAAAAATTTTTAAATTTTGTTGTTGAGGAGGGAGAGTTGTGGACGCATCCTCTTCTTGATTTTGGTAATTAAAATCAGGATTTGTCGAATAAACAATATTAATTCTGTTTTTATCTTTTTTACTCATCTTTTTTTTCGAATCAAATATATTGGAATCACAATCAATAATGCCATCAAACTAATTAAATAACTATTAAAGCTATTTTTTTTACAAGTTGTGTTTGATCGTTCAAAATTATCATTTTCATCAACAATAGAAAAATCAATATTCTGTTCGTCCATTTTTTGTAAACTATCTTTTAAATGTACCTGTTTTTTCAAAAACACATTAGCCTCTTTAAAATTATTTTGTTTTTCAAAATAGTTAGATTTGGTATTGTATAATTGAATCAATGCATCATTATATTCGTATTTAAGACAAATTAATTCAGCACGATTGATATACTCAAATGCTTCTTTTAATTTCTGTTTAGAGATATAAACATTTGCCAGATTGATATAACTATCAGCCATTTCAAATTCATTGCCAATAAATTCTCTTATTTTTAAACTCTCTTCAAAATATAATAATGCGCTATCTGTTTTTTGTTCTATGTAAAATATGTTACCAATATTATTATAACAAGATGCAAGTAAATCATTATCAGAAATTTCATCAGCATATTTCATGGTTTCCTGAAATTGTTTAATAGAGGCATGATATTGTTTTTGATTAAATTTTAAAACACCAATGTTTAATAAGCATTTAGCAATTTGAAGTTTATTTCCGGTATGGTTATAAATTTGTAATGCTCTTAAATAATAAGTCTCTGCTAGATTTAAATAATTAATGTCGCTGAAAATATTTCCAACATTAGTAAGATTAATCGCCATACCATATTTGTATTGAGCTATTTCATTTAGCCTTAAAGCTTGTTTTTGATATTTAAGTGCTTTAGCATATTTAGCTTTTTTATAAAATAAAATTCCTAAAAGATTATAACTTTTAGCAATATGTTTCGGACTTTTTGATTTTAAAGCAACTTGTTCAATATCGTACGCACATTTTAAAGCAAATTCAGGATCAGTATTTCTTATACTAAATCCGTGTTTATATAATTGATTAACTTGTTCAGTATCGTTAGGTATTTGTTTTAGTTGTTCAAATAATGAATCATTATTAACTTGAGAAAAACAAGTGTTTCCGATAATAATAAATATTAAAAAAAGTTTCACTATGTCGGTAAATATAATTTTTAATAAAAAAATCCCACCTGTTTTTGTACAGATGGGATAAATATAAAAGTTTTGTAAACGTTTTAATTAAAAAAATACTTTTTTATAAAATTAACATAGCATCTCCGTATGAGTAAAATTTGTATTTCTCTTTAATTGCTTCTTTATAGGCTTTCATTACTAAATCATATCCACCAAAAGCCGCTATTTGCATTAATAAGGTAGATTCAGGCATATGAAAATTAGTAATCATACAGTTAGCAACCGAAAAATCATAGGGAGGGAAAATAAATTTATTTGTCCAGCCTCTATATGGATTAACATGTCCCGTTGTAGATACAGATGATTCAATCGCTCTCATAACAGTAGTTCCAACCGCACAAACTTTTTTCTTTTTATCTATACCTGTATTAATAATTTTACAAGCTTCTTCGTTAATAATAGCTTCCTCGCTATCCATTTTATGTTTGGTTAAATCTTCTACTTCAACCATTCTAAATGTACCTAAACCAATATGAAGAGTAATGTTAGCATAATTTACCCCTTTAATTTCCAAACGTTTTAGTAATTCTCTACTAAAATGCAAACCTGCAGTTGGCGCTGCAACAGCTCCTTCATTTTTAGCAAAAACTGTTTGATATCTTTCGATATCACTTTCTTCAACTGAACGTTTTATATATTTGGGTAAAGGAGTTTCTCCTAAATCACAAAGTGCTTTTCTGAATTCTTCGTAAGGACCATCATATAAAAAACGTAAAGTTCTTCCTCTTGATGTGGTATTATCAATGACTTCAGCCACAACGTTATCATTGTCACCAAAGTATAATTTATTTCCGATACGAATTTTACGAGCAGGATCTACCAAAACATCCCATAAACGACTTTCTGCATTTAATTCACGTAATAAAAAAACTTCGATTTTCGCTCCAGTTTTTTCTTTATTGCCGTACATTCGGGCAGGAAATACTTTGGTATCATTTAGAATCATGACATCGCCATCATCAAAATAATCAATAATATCTTTAAATTTTTTATGTGTAATTGAACCTGTTGCTCTATCAACAACCATTAAACGGCTTTCGTCACGGTTTTTTGCAGGATGTTCTGCCAATAATTCTTTTGGCAGATTAAATTTAAACATGGATAATTTCATCTGTTATAGTTTTAGTATAAGACAGAATGAAATAGCATTGAAGGCCATTTCATAATCTTACGGGATTAATAAGTCGTGTAAAAGTAATTCATCAAAGACAGTTATTGATATATTTTAAATAAAATTAAGTATTTATTAATCAACAATTTATCATTATCAATTTTACTATAATTAATATTATGTTAAATTAAAGAGTGATAAAAATTATTTTACGGTATGATTACCAACAGTATTATTCCTCTCCTAACTCTAATAATTTGATATTTCCAATCGCGTTTCCTGCAATACCTTTTACAGAACCATAAAAATTGGTAGTATTTAACAAGACTTTTTCCAATTGTTTTTCTCGTTCTTTCCAAATTTTCTGCATGGCATTTTTCTCTTTTTGAATGCCTTGTTGCAATTCAGTAAAGCCTTCAACAATGGCTTCTATTTGTTGCCTAAATTCTGTTCCTGTCAAATAATTATAAAGCATGCTCATCTTGTCACCTTTATTTTCTTGACTTGCTTGAGCTGCAAAAATTTTAATTAAACTGTCCCTCAATACATATGCTAAAGATTTAACTTCGGTATAAGAACAAATCCAAACTCCGTCTTTCATTCCAAAACGATCCATATCTTTTGGCATCGCCTCGGTAACAATCACAGCAATATCTGCTTGTGTAGCTCTCATGTCATGTTTTAATTTATCAATCCATTCGCCACCAAAAGCTTTCGTATTTTTACTCTCATAGATAATTTTACCGCATACTTGACCTAAGCTATTTTGAACTGTTTGAATAGCATCTGCTCCTTTAACCCCTTTTCCTACTTCTTCAATATTATCAAATGGGAAATTTGCTCTTAGTAATTCTTCAAGGGCCAATTCCTGAACTTCTCCTTGCATCTGCATAGATCCTTGTTCTTGTTTACGAACCATCTCTTCGGTTAATTTTTTTTGATCTTCAAGCTGCTTTTTTAATTCGAATAATTGTAATTGATGCTCCTTATCCTTAATCTGTGTTTTTTCTGACTCTTGTTTTCGAATTTGATCGGCTAAGGATTCGCGTTGTACTTGTAATTTTTTTTGTAAAGTAATTTCAAATTCTTCTTCCTTTTCTATTAAAGCTTTTTCTTTTAGTAAAAGTTCTAATTCTTTTGCTTGACTATCTTTTAATTTTTTTTCTTTTTCTGTTAATTCTTTAGACAGCATATCCATTTGCAATTGGATTTCAGATGCAGCTTTTTTCATGGCTTCCTGCTCCAAAACTGCTTTTTGAAGTTTTACTTTTTCGGCAATAATATTATCCTGTTCTTCTTTTTGTTTTTTTAATTGTTCTAACTGAAATTCAAATTGTTTCTCTTTGTCTGCTAATTCTCTTTGGTCTTTTTTAAAACGCTCCATATAACGCGCTTTAATTTTGGCTTCTATTTCTGATGAGATAGCATCTCCCAGCTGGAATTCAGTTGAACAGCTTGGACATTTTACAGTTGATTGAATACTCATAATTTTAAAAGATAAAACGCTAAAATATAGTTAATTTAATTCAGTTAATTTTTGGGAAATTATTTTCATTCCATCTACGGCCTTAGATTTAATAACCGTTAAATTATTTATATGACTCACTTTTATATCTCCAGGATCAATTAAAAATTTGGTTATTTCGCGCTTAGCGACATGAATTAAGTTAGCTGCCGGATATACGTTTAGTGAAGTGCCAATTGTAATAAAAAAGTCAGCCGTTTCTGTTAATTTACATGCCCTATCCATTTCAGGTACTGCTTCTCCAAACCATACAATATGAGGTCTCAGTTGTGATCCGTATTCACACTTATCGCCAACCCTAAGTTCCCAATTAAATAAAGGATAAATTTTTTGAGGGTTTAAAGTACTGCGGGCTTTCATAATTTCGCCATGTAAATGCAATACGTTTGAACTACCGGCTCTTTCGTGTAAATCGTCAATATTTTGCGTAATTACTTGAACTTCAAAGGTTTTTTCTAATTCAGCAATCATTTTATGAGCATCATTCGGAAAAGAATTCATAATTTGTTTGCGTCGTTGGTTGTAAAAGTTTAAAACTAATTCTTTGTTTTTTGTCCAAGCTTCAAAAGTAGCCACTTCTTCAATGTTATGATTTTCCCATAATCCCCCATTATCTCTGAATGTTTGAATTCCGCTCTCTGCACTTATTCCAGCACCACTAAAGACAACTATCTTTTTTTTCATTTTAAAATAAACTTTAAACAATCTACAAACAATGGTAAAATATACTTTAGCTTATTTTAAATTTACAGAAAAAACTAATTATTATGAAATTTTTTATTGATACAGCAAATTTAGCACAAATCAAAGAGGCTCAAGATCTTGGAGTATTAGATGGAGTAACTACTAACCCATCTTTAATGGCAAAAGAAGGAATTAAAGGACAGGATAATATCCTAAAACATTACGTGGATATTTGCAATATTACAACAGGAGATGTGAGTGCTGAAGTGATTTCAACAGATTTTGAAGGAATGGTTAGAGAAGGCGAAATGCTTGCAGACCTTCATCCTCGTATTGTTGTTAAAATTCCGATGATTAAAGATGGTATTAAAGCCATAAAATATTTCAGTGATAAAGGTATTAAAACTAACTGTACACTTGTTTTTTCTGCCGGGCAGGCTTTATTAGCAGCTAAAGCGGGTGCTACTTATGTTTCTCCTTTTGTGGGAAGATTAGATGATATTAGCCAGGATGGCATGGATTTAATTGATGATATAAGAATCATATTTGACAACTATGGATATGAAACTGAAATTTTAGCAGCTTCTGTTCGTCATCCTATGCACATTATCCAATGTGCTAAAATAGGTGCAGATGTTATTACGGCTCCTTTAAGTGCTATTTCGGCTTTACTTAATCATCCGTTAACTGATAAAGGATTAGCACAATTTTTAGCAGATGCTAAAAAATAAATGCTATTTTTTTAAATTTTTAAGGCTCTGCAATTTTATTGCAGAGCCTTTTTATTTAATTCAGATTGCAGAAATTTTATAAAGTAATGCCTTCTGCTATAACTTCTTTGTATAATTGTTCATACATTGGTAAAATGTGTGAAATATCAAATTTTTTGGCTTGCTCATAGGCTTGTATTTTAAATTGCATGAGTCGTTCGTTGTCTGATAGTATATAAATAGTATTTTTAGCCATCTCCTGATAATCTCCCACTTTGCTTAAAAATCCAGTTTTTCCATGAATATTTAATTCAGGAATTCCTCCAGTATTAGATGAAATAACAGGTATTTTCATGGCCATTGCCTCTAATGCTGCTAATCCAAAACTTTCGGTTTCTGAAGGTAATAAAAACACGTCACCAATAGCTAAAATATCCTTAGGATTAGCAATTTTTCCAACAGAGATAATATCTTTACAGGTATTAAGTTCTCTGCATAATTTATCAATCGCGGGTCTCTCAGGGCCATCACCCACCAAAATCAATCTACTTGGAATTTCTTTTCGAACAATATCAAACACACGTAGCACATCTTCTACTCGTTTCACTTTTCTAAAATTAGAAACGTGAATCAAAATTTTTTCATGTGTTTGGGCAAAATTTTCTCTATGACAAGAGGTTTGATAATGTTCATACTCCTCCATTTTAATAAAATTTGGTATGACTTTTACATCATTTGCTATCTTAAATGTTTTTAAGGTATCTTTTCGTAAACTTTCAGAAACAGAAGTAATCGAATTACTATTATTTAGTGAAAAGAAAATAACAGGTTCAAAAGATGGATCCTGACCTACTAATGTGATATCAGTACCATGTAATGTGGTTATATATGGTAATTTTATTTTTCTGGATTTTAAAATTTGTTGAGCTAAATAAGCCACAGACGCATGCGGTATGGCATAATGAACATGAAGAATATCTAATCGCTCATAAATTGCCACATCTACAATTTTACTTGCCAAAACACTTTCATAGGGTTGATACTCAAACAGAGGGTAATCATTAACGCTTACCTCATGGTAAAAAATATTTTCATTAAACTGATTTAACCTAAAAGGTTGGGAGTAAGTTATAAAATGAATTTTATGCCCTTTGTCTGCCAAAGAAATACCTAATTCTGTAGCCACTACTCCACTTCCTCCAAACGTTGGGTAACATACAATTCCTATATTCATTTACTTTAATTTAAAAGTTACAAAATTTTAAGGTTTAGAAAGTTAAAACACTATGTAACTTTCTAAACCTTCATACTTTCATGACTAATTTTAATTTACTTTGTTTCCATTAAAATCTAACTCTATGATTTCATAGCCAAGTTTAGATAATTTTTCAAAATTAGATGCTTTATCTCCAACAACTAAAATGGCCATTTTGTTGTAAGGCAAATTCTTTTTTGCTAACGCATCAATTTCTGATTTTTTAATCGTTTTTAGAATTTCACTTTGTTTTGAAACAAAAGATTTATCTAATCCAAAATCAATTAAACGTTTCACGAATGATAACTTTTGAAATGGGGATTCATATTTCAATGCATCAGACTGAGCCATCGCATTTTTAGTAAATTCCAATTCATCATGATGGATACCTTCTTCGCTATATTTTTTTAGCTCATCTATCATAATAACCAAAGAACTATCTGTTGCATTTGATCTAACGCCTGCCCCTATTGTATATGGAGCAACAAATTTATTCCCATAAAAAGCGCCTCTTGCCCCATAGGTATAACCCTTTACCTCACGTAATATAAAATTAACACGACTATTAAAAGCACCTGCAAAAGCATAATTCATAATAGTTGATTTAAAAAAATCTCCGGTTGCATCATATTGTAAAGACATGCACCCTACTCTAATTTCAGATTGAGGAGCCCCTTTTTTGTCTACAAAATATAAGCGAGTTTTATCAATTTCAGGAAATTGAGATGATGTTAATGATAAACTACTTACCGATTTCAGTGTGTTTAAAAAGGATAATTTTTTTAATACAGAAACTTGATCGATATCACCACTAATTGCTAAAACCGCATTAAAACCGGAAAAATGCTTGTAATAATTTTTCACATCATCTAATAAAATTGAACTAACAGATTCTGTCGTTCCTATAGTTGAAATCGACAAGTTATTTCCAGAACCATTTAATAGTTTAGCAAATACAGTATTGGCTATAGATGTGGCCTGTGTTAACTGATTGGAAATGGCATCTAATTGTTCTTTTTTAACTAATTCGAAATCAACTTGATCGAATTTAGGATATAACAGCATTTCTTCTGCAATTTTCAATGTTGAATCTATATTTTCCTTAAGAGAAGAAATAGTCATCGTTAGTTCATTATCGTTAGCAGAAAAAGAAACATCACTTCCTAAACGTTCAAGCATATTTCCTATTTCTTCCGAAGAGTGTTTTTGAGTTGATTCTTCAAGCAATGAAGTTAATAAAACAGCTAATCCCGATTTTTCGATTGGTTCGAAACGATGACCTAAAGGCATACTGAACTGTATATTTACTTTAGGAATATCCGAATCATTTATTCCTATTGTTTTAATTCCATTTGTAAAGTTAGATGTCCAATAATTTGGTAAAGGAACCAATTTTGAAACCTGAGCCATAGGCATTTTAGTACGATTGAAATTATCTTTAGGTTCAGTATAAGATAAATTTTTGTACTCTTCACTTTCTTGTTCTATGGTTCTTTCATACATTTTCCAATTATCTGCACCAGCATTCAAATCAGATTTACCTTTTGGAACACAACTTAATTTAACCGCAAATTTACCTTTGATATACGTATTATAAACACGCATCACATCTTCTTTTGTAACGCTTAAGTTATTGGCAATTTCAGTTTTTAAATAATTTGGGTTACCTGCAAATGTTTGAAAAGCAGCTAATTGAGATCCTTTACCTTGCACGGTAGATAAGCTACTATACAAATTACTTTGATAAGATGCCTTATACTTTTTAATATCATCATCGGTTACTCCAGTTTTTTCCCATTCTATCAAAGATTGATTTAACATGGTTTCAATATCCGTGAGTTTAGTTCCGGCATTTGCTCGAATAATGATTTCAAACTGTCCCGCTAACTCTCTCGAATAATTATATGCATCGGCAGATACCGCCTTTTGAGATTTGATGAACGTATTATAAAGTGGCGAACTTTTTGAAGATGATAAAATTTGTCCCAATACTTCTAATGCGACTTCGTCTTTATCCATTGATGGTACCGTAGGATAATTGACCTTAAACATTGGGAAACGAACATTGTCTTCATAAGAAATGTATCGATTTTCTGATAGTAATGCAGTTTGCTTTTGCATATTTTTCACTTCGGGTCCTCTAGGAATTGAACCAAAATATTTTTCAGCCATTTTTACGACATCTGCGGTATTCACATCTCCGGCTACTGTTAAAACAGCATTATTTGGACCATACCAACGCATATAAAAACGCTTTAAATCATTTACATCTACACGATTTAAATCTTCAATATATCCTATCGTTGTCCAAGAGTATGGGTGTCCTTTTGGATAAAGTGCCTCACCGGTTTTTTCATTAACTAATCCATAAGGTCTGTTATCGTAATTTTGTCCTCGCTCATTCTTTACGGTTGCCCGTTGAACTTCAAATTTCTGTTGGGTTACAGAATCTAATAAAAATCCCATTCTATCAGATTCTAACCATAACATTTTTTCCAACTGATTCGAAGGAACGGTTTCGAAGTAATTTGTTCTGTCGGAATTGGTTGTTCCATTTAATGTTCCCCCTGCCTCTGTAATAATTTTAAAATGTTGCTCATCAGCTACATTCTTAGAGCCCTGAAACATCATGTGTTCAAAAAAATGAGCAAACCCAGAACGACCTTGTTGTTCTCTATTTGAACCTACGTGATAAGTAACATCCACATAGGCTATTGGATCTGAATGGTCTTCGTGAACAACCACTGTTAAGCCATTTGATAATATAAACTTTTTGTAAGGAATTACGATTTCTTTACCAACTTTCGAGATAGTTTCTACTAATTTAGCAGGTATCTTAGGAGTTGATTTAATGTTTTTTGATTGATTAGCTGTTTGAATCGTGTTTTTTTGTTGAGCATAACCACTTAAGGATGCCGTTAACATGATTGATAAAATTAGTTTATGAGTCATATTTAGATAGGATTTATAAATGAATATATTTACTTAGTAGAAATTATTTTATGTTGGTAATTGAAGCTAATTAGTATATGGATCTTTAAATTATTATTCGCAAGGAGTTTTGAAATTTATAATTCTTGTTATTAAAGTTTTAGTCAAAAGTAGTATAATTATCTCTTGAAAACAGGAAACAGATTGTAAATGAACGCGTAATTTTGCTCTACATTTTTTTAAGAACCATTATCTTTTCTTGTTTATTTCCAATTTTCAAAACATACATTCCGTCTGCTAAATCATATAAGTCAAGTATCGTTATTTTATTTTCTTTAAATTCATTTTTCACCTCTTTTTTGTTTCCAAATAAATCAAATAATTCAATATTTAAATCGTCAAAATTAGTACGAGAATAAATGTATAGTTTATCGGAAACCGGATTCGGGAAAATAATTAATCTATCATCATTTTTTGATAATTCTTCTAAAGATACTATACTAAAATTCCCACCTACTAAATCAGAATCAAGTTTTACAAAATAAACATCAGATAGATGAGCATCGTATCCATTCGTGTAACCAACAAATGCATAACCTTTATCGCTGGTTGATATTACTTTAAATGTTTCATCCTTATCCACTGAACCATAGTCTGTTGCCTTTCTATAATTCAATCCAAAATCATACTCAATAATTTTTGTTTGCATATTAAAGCCTGGAAAATTTCCTTTTTGTATAAAGCAAACAATGTCGTCTGATGTTTTTTTGGAAATTGTAACAGATTGATATATTTCGTTGCTAGAAGAAGTTCCTGAGATGTCGGAATGAATGATATTTCCCATTGAATCTGTGTAAAAGGCATAAGCATCTAATAATCCGGAACCAAATGAAGCAGTAGCTCCTGAAACAAATAAATAACCTAATTTATTCTCTATTATATCTGTAGCATAATCTTCCCGATTTCCTCCATAAACTTTTCCCCATAAAGAATCGCCATTAATATTAGTTTTTAAAATCCAAGCATCTCCCAAAGAATCGCCATAACTTTTTGTATAACCAACCATAGCTAAATCACCATGTGAAGTCATTATGAGAGATTTAAATTCATCATCTGCTTTACCTCCAAAGGTTTTACTCCAAATGACGGTTCCATTTCTGTCGGTTTTTATCAAATATCCATCTGATTTTCCTTTTCCAAAGCTATAAGTATATCCCGCTATTATCAATCCCCCATCTAGGGTGCATTGTAAACTATTTGCAAAATCCCAATCTTCACCTCCTATATTTTTTTTCCAAAGTAATTTACCTAAAGGGTCTATTTTTACTAAGAAAATATCATATCCTCCCAAACCATCTGAACTAGTATACCCCACTGCCACAAAATTTGAATCAGGTAATTGAACAACGCTTTTACCAATTTCATTTCCCAAACCACCAAAAGACACCTCAAACTGTTGGCGTCCCATACTGTCCAATTTTACCAAATACAAATCGGTATTTCCATAACCAAAGCTTGTTGTAGAACCTGTAATGATATAACCTTTATCTAAAGTTTCTTTGATATCATAACCAACCTCATGACCACTCCCTCCCCATCTACTAAAAAATTTACTAGGAGGTTGAGCGTTAAGTGATAAAATTAAAAAGAAGAAAAAACAGAAGAAAATAGATTTCATAACTATCAGTGTTTGATTTTTTTGGCGACACTAAAAAACACACCTTGACCATAGGTATTTTTAGGAGAAATAAATCCTTGTAAGCTATTACTTCCAATTTTAAAATAAAAAGAAGGTGTATTAAAGATAAAAGCTAAACCAATATTTAATTTTGAATAACCACCATAAGCAATATGCATGGTGCTTGAAAATTTTGATGTCAGTTCATATTCTGAATCAATAAAAAAATAAGGTTTAAAGTTTGAATTGAATAAATATCTAAATCCAGTTCCTAAAACAAATTTAGATGTAAAGCGAATTTTATTGATAATTAATAAGTTAGTCGGAATATTTACATTAAAAGATTCTTTTCGAGCATTTGTGGTCACTTTAATCACAGAGTCTCTATTAATAGATGCTAAAGTGCTATCCTGCAAATCGAGAAGATTATCTATTTGATAACCACTAAATTTAAATGTTGAATCACTATTATATTGAACACTATTATCAAACCAATGTAAAAAACCTATATTATTAGCATTAACTGTAAGCAAACTACCCTTTCCGATTTTACTAACATAGGGGGTTTCAAAGAAAATATCAGCACTTGCACCAATCCCAGAATAATCAAATGGATTTTGAATTTTAGATGTGTCACTCAAAGCCATATTAAATTTTGAATTAAAAATTAATTCAGTCCCATCGAGATTAGTATATAAAGACGAACCTTCTTTGGTTTTTATATAAAAAAGTTGCTGACCTTTTAATATTGAAATCGAAACACCTGCTTTGGCCGTCGTATCTATTTTATGCCAAATGAAGCCTAATTTAAGTTCTTGAAAACGAAGTGAATTGATACTAGATAAAGATAGATTTTTTGTTTCTCCTAAAAATGGTTTATTTCCATAAAACAATAATTGATAAAAATCTTTTGAAAATGATGAATTGAATATACGATGGTCTTCAAAACCAATTAAATAAGAATATTTCGGATGTTTACCAAAAAATGCAGAAACATTATAATTAATAGTTGCCCCCATTATACTCATATTTTTCATAGAATTGGTAGACGCATCCTTTATTGATTGATCAATATATCCTCCAAATATGAATTTATTTAACAACGAATTATAAATACCGGTAGAGCCTAATTCATATTCTCCATTCATAGAGACGGATCTCCCCATTTTTTCGAAATTCAAAAATTGAGAATTGTATTGAGCAAATACATGACAACTACTTATAAACAGTAAATAAATGAATAGTCTTTTCATCATTTTGATATGGCATTATAATTAATCTTAGCCTTTACAGACAAATCTAAATATCCATTTGCTTGTATTTTAATGGGTATCGATGATTGTTTTGGATAAAAAAAGGTGACAAATTTTATTTGTTTACATTCACTTAAGTGTTGAATTTTATCTTTATCAAACAAGCAACTTAAACTTGATTTTGTTCCGCTTACAATACTATTGTTATTATCTGTTTGAGCAGCTTGTATTCTATTTCTTCCTGGAACAAATAATGAGTCTGTTATCTGACTGCTATTATTTAACATATATCCTTGAATATCAGCGACAAAAGGATAATTATTTAAAGCAGAGAGTGTAATTTCACATGTGTTTACATTAGATAATTCTTTCAGATTAGTTAAATCCAATTTCGAATAATTTACTAACGTAAAGTAATCTGAAGATATAGCTAAAGGGATATCTATGTTTAATACAACTTTCAATCCCTTTCCATAGTAAGCAAAATCATTACCTCCCGAAATATTTCCTAACGGATTAATTGTTCCCTTCATGTTATACCCTAAATAATTTGGCAGATTTTGCAAAAAATCATTCAAATTAGAATTAGATGAATTAATATCTATTTTCTTTAAAGAAGGCTTGATTAATCCTGATATTGAATTAACTTTCAATGCTCTGTCAATATTCAACGATTGAAGTAAATGGTCTGAATTTAAGGTGATAATATTTAATGGGGATGTTTGTATAGAACGGATATTTTTTATAGAACCTGATAGTTCTACCCCTAATTCGTTAGTAATATCCATGTTAATGGATGATTGACTCAATAGGATATTTTTGGCATTAAAATTTTTAGAAAAACCTAAGTAAGTAGAATCCGAGGCGAAAGTTAAATGTTGTTGTCCAAAATACCCTTGAATATATTGAGGAACTAAATTCAAAAATGAAATTTTTATAATTAACCCTTCACCTGCTAATAATACATCCGGTTGGCCTTTTTCATCGGTACTAATTGTATAACTATGCGCAATCGTATTGACCCGGTTTCCGGCGAGACCTGTTAGATCAATTTCATATCCGTTTAAAGGATAATATTTAACTAAATTTGATTTACCTAAAACACTTTGATTAATAGATAATTCTTCACCCCACAACTTTGCAGAACTAATTTGATAGTTGAATTTCATGGGTTGAGAATAGGTATTTAAATATTCAACCTTTAAATACCCTGATTTTATAATAGCTTTATTTAATTCAACGTCATGATCAATATCAAACGTTATTTCTTTGTCATTGGTTAGAGAATTTGAAAAAATTAACGTTCCTGGATTTAATGATATTGAAAAAGGAATATTATATGCTAAGTTTATCGTTGTATCAGGCAAGTTTGCTAGGCTATCAATTGTATAATTGATAATTTCTTTTTTTAAGGCAATATGTAAAAGATTAGCTGTATCAGATTTAAAAATAGAATCACCAAAAAAATGACTAAAGTCTAAATGACTATTTGCAATTGGTATCTCTAAATCAATATCCCAATTTGTTTCTTTCTTACATGAATGAAACAACCCTAAATTAAAAACGCAGATTAATAAAAATTTAAAAAATCGCATATTTCAAACGTACGTTTTTTTATTAACAAAAAACAAGGCTAAGTGACTTTATCGCTTAAAATGATAGCGTAGATTTCGTATATTTGTATAAATGATTTATTCTAGAAGGTTCTTCATTAGCTGGATACTATCTGCCATATTAATGTATATGGCTTTTTATTTGTGGCACGGTATTTTTCTAAATGACTTAAAAAGAATTTCATTTTCTAAACCATTATTTTTAAGCTTAGCTGCTTTAGTTTATTTGGTTATTTCGTTTATACTTTATAAAACTTTTGAATCTAAATTATTTCAACATCATGTTTTAAATCCTGTTTTTCGAGGTTTGATTTCTGGGGTTTTAATAGGATTTATCCTTTTTGCCGTAGTTACGGTTTTGGGTATTTCTTTTGCTAAAGATATAAATATGACCTATTTAGCCGTAGATTGTGGATGGCAAGTGATAGAACAACTAATCGGTGGATTTATTATTGGTTTTATGAAGTTAGTTATTTTTGAACCTCTTACGGATATGGAACCTTTAAAAAAATCGACTAATCTCAATCCATAATTAATAACCGTATTTTTCTCCCCATTTTTGTCTCAAAAAAACCTTCAATTCTTTTTCTTTTGAAAAATCAGATGGATCATAATATGTAGTTCCACTAATTTCATCTGGTAAAAATTCTTGATTTACAAAATAATTATCGTAATCGTGAGCATATTTATAATTTTCACCATATCCTAAATCTTTCATAAGATGTGTTGGCGCATTTCTTAAATGAAATGGAACAGGTAAATCTCCGGTTTCTTTGACTTCTTTTTGTGCTAAATTAATAGCCATATAACTTCTGTTACTTTTTGGAGAACATGCCAAATAAGTTGCTGTTTGAGATAAAATAATTCTACTCTCAGGAAACCCAATTACATTAACCGCCTGAAAACAATTATTAGCAATAACCAAAGCAGTAGGATTAGCATTACCTATGTCTTCTGATGCTAAAATTAATAATCTTCGAGCTATAAAACTTGCCTCCTCCCCACCTTCAATCATTCTGGCAAGCCAATAAACAGCTCCATTCGGATCAGAACCTCTGATAGATTTTATAAATGCTGAAATAATATCGTAATGCTGTTCTCCCGATTTATCATACAATGCTAAGTTTTGCTGAATACATTGTTTGACTAATTCATTTGTAATAACTACCTCTTTTTCACGTATACTATTAACGACTATTTCAAAAGCATTTAATAATTTTCTACCATCTCCACCCGAAACTCTCAATAACGCTTCTGTTTCTTTAAGTTCTATCTGCTTTGATTTTAAAACACTATCATAATTGATAGCTCTATGCAATAAATTAATCAAATCAGAAGACTTAAAGCTCTTTAATACAACTACTTGGCACCTCGACAAAAGAGCTGATATTACTTCGAAGGAAGGATTTTCTGTAGTAGCTCCTATGAGTGTAACTATTCCTTTTTCAACTGAATGAAGTAATGAATCTTGTTGAGATTTACTAAAACGATGTATCTCATCAATAAACAACACCGGTTTCTCTTGTTTAAAAAAGCCGTTGTCTTGCGAAGCCTTTTCAATAACTTCTCTCACATCTTTTACACCCGAATTAATTGCGCTCAAAGCATAAAAAGGTCTTTTTAACGTTTTAGAAATAATTTGGGCTAAAGTTGTTTTTCCAACACCCGGTGGGCCCCAAAGTATAATGGAGGGTAGTAAGTTTTGCTCTATAGCTTTCCTTAAAGCCGAATTTTTCCCAATAATATGCTCTTGTCCAATATAATCATCCAAAGTGATAGGCCTAATTCGTTCTGCTAATGGTTGCATAATTTTGAGACAAAGAGTTTAATACCATAAATTTAATTTTATATATTTACAACAACAAAAATTATATTCAAATTCGTTTTTATCTTTATCTTGTTTTCTAAATAAAGAATAAAAAAAATAATACTCTAAAAACTACAAATCTGCGTATGAACTTTAAACATGTTATTTTATCAGCTGGCTTAATGACCATTGGTTTACTATCTATCAATGCTGTAAAAAAAGGAGAACCAAAAGACATTTTGGATAAACGAAAATTTACAGTAACAATGACCGAAGTGAAAGATGGAGTTCCTGCTAAAAAGGGAATTGAAGATGAAATTGAGTTTAAGGCAGGCAAAGGCATGTTTAGTAATTTTATGTACGAAAAAAATGAAATGAACTGGACTAAATACGAAATTACTAAGGATACTACCTTTGTTGATGAAGATCAAAATGAAAACAAGGTGACTGAAGTAAAAGTTTCTACTACTGATGCCAGTGACCAAACTATAATAATCAATTGTGTAGTTACCAATTATGAAATACATGGTGATGTGAAAATTACCAAAAAAGATAAACTTAAAAAGAAATATGAATTTTCAGGAAAAGAAAAAGAAGATCCAAAAAAGAAAAAGAAATAATTTAGTTAAGAAATCGATACACCTTTTTTGATTGTACTACAATTTAAAATCAGTTATTTTTTCAGTAATTAGTGTAAAATTTTACAAACAACATTTTTTGGTTATATAAAATGAAATTAAAAACACCTTTAGTATTTATTGCACTCATAACATCTACGGTTATATTACTTTTTTCATGTAAAAAAGAAACTGATTGTAAATTAATTGTTAAAACCAAAGATTCCATCGGAAATCCTTTACCTGGTGTGTCTATAAAACTTTTTGCTAATGTTAAAACATCTTCCGGAACTTTAACTGAAGCTGATTTAAAGTCAGAAAGTGTTTCAGATGCGGTTGGTGCTTGTTCTTTTACATTTAAATTACCCGCAGTATTGGATGTAAAAGCTCAAAAAGATTCTACTTTATCAGGAATTGGAATTATTAAACTTGTAGAAGGTGAAACGGTAGAAGAAACTGTATTTTTAAAAAAATAATTGGATATAAATAATGTCTTAATAAAAATAGGCTGTCTCTTTATTGAGAACAGCCTATTTTTTTGATCTATAAAGGCGAACCTATTTAATTTCCATCACCCATAATTTTTATGGTAATATCGTTCATATTATCGGCTAACTTTAGTTGACATGCCAAACGTGAAGTGTCCGTAATATTTGGTAATGTGTCTAGCATAGCATACTCGTCATCTGAAATCGCATGTAAATCATCAAATCCATTAATCACGCTTACATGACATGTAGCACATAAAGCCATTCCGCCACATGTAGCTAAAATATCATAATCATTCCCTTTTAAAAATTCCATTAAGCTAAGCCCCATATCTGTTGGCGCTTCTAATGTGGTAATTGAACTATCTGGGTTTTGTATATTAATTTTAATATCTGTCATCATTGTGTAAAAATAAAAAATCCCTTTAAAAGTAAACTACTCACAAGCGATTCTTTTTTGATAATTGAAAGATAAAATCAAATAATAGTTAAAAACTTAACTATTCTTACTATTCGATCATTTGTTAAAATTCATTTACACCCTGTACAGTCGTGTATTTCATGGTATATTTAATACCCGGATTGATGTATTTGTAAGCGCTGTGGCTCATTAATGCAGCCTCGTGGAAACCACATAAAATAAGTTTAAGTTTATTTTTGTAGGTATTAATGTCTCCTATTGCATAAACACCTTCAATATTTGTTGAGTAGTCATCGGTATTAACTTCAATGGCATTTTTGTCAATATTTAATCCAAAGTTTTCAATTGGTCCTAATTTAGGACTTAAGCCAAATAAAGGAATTAAATGATCAGTATGTATAGTTTGAGTTTCTTGAGTTTTTGAATTAATTACAGAAACAATTTCTAATTTATCTGAACCGGCTACATTGGTTAAATTAGTGTTGAGTAATAAATTAATTTTACCTTCAGCAGCTAATTGCATCACTTTATTTACGCTATCAGGAGCTCCTCTAAACGATTCGCTTCTATGAACTAAAGTTAATTCTGAACAAATATCACTTAAAAAAATGGCCCAATCTAAAGCACTATCTCCGCCTCCTGCTATCACCATTTTTTGTCCTCTATATTTTTCCGGATCCAAAATCATATAATTAATTCCCTTACCGTTTTCAAACTTTTCTAACCCTTGAACTTCAGGTTTGCGAGGTTCAAAACAACCTAAGCCTCCAGCAATCACAACTACCTTAGCCTGTATTTCGGTTCCCATGTTAGTTTTTAAGATAAAATCACGCTCTCCTCGTTTTTCTAGCGCTTCAATGCGTTCTCCAAAAGTAAATGTTGGATGAAATGGTTCTGCTTGTTTTAGTAAATTATCTACAAGTTCCTGAGCCAATACACTGGGATAACCAGGTATATCATAAATTGGTTTTTTTGGGTAGATTTCAGACAATTGACCTCCCGCTTGTGGTAAATAGTCAATTAAATGGCAACGCATTTTTAAAAGTCCTGCTTCAAATATCGCAAATAAGCCTACGGGGCCTGCTCCTATAATAGCTAAATCGGTTGTAATCATTTATGTTGGGTTCAAAAAATTTGCTCAAAATTAACTAATACAACAATACAAACGTGAAAATAGTTTCGAGAATAATGAAAGAATGTTTACTATTTAAATGATTTCTAAAGCACATAGTTAGGCACATTTTGAGCAACTGTTGCAAAGGAAGTTTCTATTCCGATTGCAATTCCTAATAGTAGGTTTTTTGTTTTTGTTGTTTTCATTTTATGATTGTATTAAGTGTTTCTTTTTCTTAATGCAAGTCATAAATGAGGTTCGTGAAGTGGAATTTATGTTGTTCCGTTTAGGTAGCCTTACCTATAACGTTTTGGGGCTTTGCGAAGGTGGGGATTAGAAGTACAAATGTTCATATTAGCACAAATGTTGATTAGAGTTCCCAATGCTCAAATTTAGCACAAATGCCCCCACTTTTGCAAAACCCCTGTTAGCGGATGCCCATTTATTTTA
>CAMAPT010000005.1 GCA_945860225.1 Chitinophaga pinensis
ATCTCAACTGGAACAGCCCAAGTAACAGTAGAAGATAAAACAGCCCCTGTATTAAATGTCAACAGCACAATCAACATTGACTTAGATGCAACTGGTAACGCGACAATAACAGCCTCACAAGTAGATAACGGAAGTACAGACGCTTGTGGCGGTAGTCAATCAATTACATTGAGTTTAAGCAAAACGAACTTTGACTGTTCTAATGTAGGTGCGAACACAGTAAGTGTGACTGCAACGGATGCTAAAGGCAACACGACTACAAAAACAGTTACCGTAATCGTCAGCGACAAAGTTAAACCGGTAGTTATCACAAAGGATATAAATGTATTATTGGATGCTAGTGGAAACGCAAGCATTACAGTAAATGATGTAAATAACGGAACATCTGATAACTGTGGTATTAAAACACTAAGTTTAGATAAAACGGCTTTTAATTGTTCTAATATTGGACCTAATACAATTAAATTAACGGCTATTGATAATAATGGTAATAGTTCGTTTGCTAACGCCAATGTGACTGTTTTAGACAAAACAATTCCGGTAGTTGCAACTAAAAATTTCACTGTTCAATTGGGTGCTGATGGAACAGCTACTGTGCTTCCTACAAGCATTGATAATGGAACAAAAGATTTATGTGGAACATTTACATTATCACTAAGTAAATCGACATTTAATTGCAGTAATATCGGAACGAATACTGTGGTTTTAACTGCTACAGATGGTTCTGGAAACGTTAGTTCAAAATCAGCTACTATTACAGTGCAAGACAAATCAGTACCTGTTGTGAAAGTTAAAAATGTAACAATAGCTTTAGATGCTACAGGTAATGGAATGATTTCTCCTTCGGATATAGATGGTGGATCGTCGGATAATTGTTCATTCACTCTAAGTATTGATAAAAAATTCTTTACGTGTGCCAATATTGGAGCAAATGCTGTTAAATTATCTGCAAGAGATGGTGCTGGAAATATAGCAACTGCAACCGCAACTGTTACAGTAGTTGACAACATAGCACCGATAGCAAAAGCTAAAGATATTACTTTGAGTTTAACGAGCGCTTCCATTTCTATTACTGCTGCTCAAATAAATGATGGAAGCACTGATAATTGTGGTATCAAAACAGTATCCGTATCCCCTTCCGTATTTAATTGTGGTAAAGTAGGTGCCAACACAGTGACATTAACGGTAGTGGATAATAGCGGAAATATGTCTACGGCGTTATCTGTTGTAAACATTATTAAGCCAGCTCCGACTGTTAAAACTAAAAATGTTGTTTTACAACTTACTGCTAATGGAACAGTTTCATTAACACCCGCCATTATCAATAATGGAACGACAGATGTTTGTGGAACATTGACTTATAGCGTGAGTCAATCTTCGTTTGATTGTTCAAATGCAGGAAATAATATCGTCACATTGTTTGCAACCGATGTATTTGGAAACACGGGCTCCGCAACGGCTACAGTTACCGTTCAAGAAAAGGTAGCTCCAGTAGTAAAAGTGAAGAATATTACCGTAGCCCTGAATGCAAACGGAGCAGCAACAATTACTTCTGCTGATGTAGATAATGGTAGCACAGATAATTGTGGCATCAAAACATTGACTTTAGATAAGTCACAATTTACATGTTCAAATGTAGGAGTTAATGTTGTGAAATTAACAGCTGTGGATGGATCGTCCAATTCAGCTACAGGAACATTAACGGTTACCATCATTGATAATATTCTACCGGTAGCTAAAACGAAAGATATTTCGGTAACGTTAGTTAATGGAACTTATAGTTTAACGCCAGCAATGGTGAATAACCTAAGTTCAGATAATTGCAGTATCAAATCGATGTCTGTGTCTCCATCAGTATTTAATTGCTCATCTATCGGACAAAATACAGTGACATTAACTGTAGTAGATAATTCAGGAAATGTTTCTTCTGCTCCTGCATTAGTGAATGTTACAGGTTTAATTCCAAGTTGTTCAATTAGCTTAACGGCTTCGCTTACGGCGGTGAATAATGATTTAACTAAATTATTCCTTGGTTATGGTCCTAGCACAGTAACTTTAACCGCTAACGGATTAGGAGGAACAACCTTTACACATTCTTGGTCAGGACCATTTTTAAGTTCTACTTCCGGAAAATCAGTTGTGTTTAAACCAACTTCTGCAGGAACATTTACATTAAATTGTATCACTAAAAATCAATTTGGATGTGATGCAGCATGTTCTGTTGTTATTTGTGTAAGAGATATCCGTTCTGAAACTACTGGTAAAATTTTAATTTGTCACCAATCTGCTGATGGCATTAAGAGAACCTTATCGGTTACCGCTGCAGATGCTGCAAAAATGTTGGTTCAATATCCTAGCGACGAATTAGGAGGATGTAAAACATCTTGTGCAACACCTACTACTGTAGTTCGTAAGGTTGTCAATATTTCAAATGCGAAATCCTTGTATTCTGTGCCAGGTTATGTAATTGCACAAAATCCGTATACCAATGGAACAGGTTGGTCGGCTGCCATCTATACGCCATCAGAAATGACTAATAAAGGTGCAATTAAAGGAGTGAATATTTTAAGCAGTCTGCGTTGGAGAATAGACAGAGACATGAACTATGGTAGTCAACATCGTATTTATAAAGGAGTAAATATTTACATGTATCATTATGGTAGAAATTTAAGTTTCCCTAATACGAATAAGCCTGGAATTCCAGCGGGTGCTGTCAAAGTATTCTCGGGGGATTTAGATTTCCAATTACCAGATATAGCTTCTTGTTTTATGGACGTTCAGTTCAATTTATCTGATTTTTATTACGATGGGGTAAGTTCAGTGGTAGTGTATATTGAAAAAACGGTTCCAGCTTTATCACCATCTGTTACCGATCCATGGGCTTCATATAATGAAGACACTGATAAAAAGAAAATCAGATTCGTAGGAAACTGGAGTGGTATTAATTTTACAACGTCTAATTATAATAGTACATTAAAACAAAATCGCTATCCACAAGTAATATTTAACGAGTCGAATACTGTGGCATTATGTGATCCTAAGATATTTAATGTTTCACCAGTTCCTACACATAAAGTATCTGCACCAGTTGAAAATCTTCAAACAATTCCTGTAGATCCTGCAATTGCTAATGCAGAAGTTGTGGTGTATCCGAATCCGTCTGCTGATGCATTTAATATTCGTTTGAATTCTCAAAGTATGGACGTAATGAATATTAAAGTATATAACATGGCAGGTACTCTAATGTATGAAGGAAATCAATTGAATTCTTCAGAAGTTCATACTTTTGGAAGCCAGTTACCTTTAGGATTTTATTTTGTTGAGATACAACAAGGAACTATGAAAAAAGTCATTAAGGTGAATAAAATGAATTAATCTGATTGAAAAATTAATAGGTTTAAAGAAGTCTGATCCAATTGGGTCAGACTTCTTTGTTATTTGGGTCCTGGATGTCGTTATTAAGATATGCCAATTGGTTTATTCAATCATTACTTACAGTTGCAATCACCATCTTGACATTTTTTTTTGGCAATTGTTTTGTAAATTTTAAAAGCGATATATCCAACTGCCGCGATGAGCAAAGCAATCACAAAAATCTCTTGTATTAAATCTTTACCGGTATGTATTTCGGAGGTCATAAAATAGATAAAGAATGCGTTAACACTTGATTTGTGAGAGAGATTTTAAGTTGATAGTTCCCTTTAGGTAAATGATCAAAATTAATAACCTTGTATTTTTTGTGAGTTAGTTCAAACCTGTAAATCTCTTGGTTGAATTCATCAATAATAGTTCCATGTATAGTACCTAAACGATTTCCTAATATAGAAAAACTATAAGTGTTTTTTAATATAGGTAATAATGTAATGCTCCCTAATTCCTGTTGTAGATTTTTTTTGTGATATACCATTCCTGATTTTCTTTTTAAAGAAGCATGATATAAAGTTTCATTATTGATATTTTTTGAAGTCAATTCAAATAACTGATAATCGTTTTTTTTAATAGAGTTGGTGTCTTTTTGAGACCAAACTCTTACATAATCAACTTCAAATTGATTAGGCCATTGAGTGTTTAAATCAGGCCCCGGTTTAAAAGCTTCTCCGTTTTTTGAAACGGCTGTATTAATGAGTAGATTTTGAGCTGTTTTGAATTCTCCTTCAAAATAGGCAATTGGTTCACCATTTAGGTAAAATTTTACAAAATTTGGCTGCCATTCTCCAGAAACGATGTTCCATCCATTGTGGAGCTTTTCAGTAGTTGTGATCCAATCCCCCCAATTTTTTTGCAGATTTAAAAAGCCTCCTTTAAAATCTTCGCACCCCGAAGGACAGTGAACATCCACATGTAGTTGGTTATGTTTTTCACCTTTTAGTTCCATAAAATCAATTTCTTCGTTAGGTTCACCACCAAATAGCCAAAAGGCTGGCCATATTCCCTTTTCTTGGTTTGATTTGAATCGAATTTCGAAATAACCATACTTGTAGCGTTTGTGCGACGAAATCATTCCTGCGGTATAATCAACTTCATATTGACCATCGACTACTTTTTTGTGATTTTTTTTCAAGTACTCTGTATTAATTTCCCAATCGTATACAGGAACATTTACTTTTTCTTTTTTAGCTATAAACGAGGCAACACCATTGTTCAATACAACGTTTTCTTTTGTAAAATGTAAGTCTTGAGCCATAATGGTATTTCCCCACGGCATACCGTAGCGCCATTTTTGTTCGTTAATTGTATTTTCATTGAATTCATCTCCATCCTGATAAAACCATTTATAAGAGGTGTCTTTTTTTATCTGCCACATGACTTGTGCTTTCATTGTTATTGAGAAAAACAAGCAGAGTAAAACAAAATGGTTCATATTTTAAAAAAATTATTGAATGTTGGTAAGTAAAAAAGAGCTTATACGAGTAGATAAAGAAAGCTTTTTTGTTAACTATGTTTTGGTAATTTATTCAACATTTATCCCCAAAAGTAATGCTAAAATTGGTATTTTCGCTATAAAATTCCAGGAATGATAACAGCAGAAACCCCTATAAAATTTGATAGACGTAAGCAAAAAGACGATACGTTATTACAATTGTATAAAAATATTTTAACACCTCGTTTAATAGAGGAGAAGATGCTTATTCTTCTTCGTCAGGGCCGCATAGCAAAATGGTTTAGTGGTATTGGACAAGAGGCAATATCTGTTGGAGTGGCAACCGCCTTGAGTAAAGATGAATTTATTTTGCCAATGCACCGTAATTTAGGCGTGTTTACCACTCGTGGTATTCCAATGAATCGTTTGTTTTGTCAGTTTCAAGGAAAACCAAGTGGGTTTACACAAGGAAGAGATCGAAGTTTTCACTTCGGAACTCAAGAGTATAATATCGTGGGAATGATTTCTCACTTAGGGCCGCAACTCGGTGTAGCTGACGGCATTGCTCTTGGAAATAAATTGCGTGAAGAAAAAAAAGTGACCGTAGTTTTTACCGGTGATGGTGGAGCCAGCGAAGGAGATTTTCATGAGAGTATTAATACAGCGGCCGTATGGGATTTGCCAGTTATTTTTGTGGTAGAAAACAATGGATACGGTTTATCAACTCCCAGCAACGAACAATTTCGTTGCAAATCGTTTGCAGACAAAGCCATTGGATACGGTATAGAAGGAATTACAGTTGATGGGAATAATGTCTTGAAAGTTTATGAAACAGTCAAAAATTTAGCCGAATCTATCAGAGAAAACCCTCGACCAGTTTTGTTGGAATGCGTGTCGTTTCGTATGCGTGGTCATGAGGAGGCATCGGGGACTAAATATGTTCCCAAAGAATTATTTGATGTGTGGGGTAGAAAAGACCCAGTTAATAATTTCGAGAAATTTTTGTTAGATGAAGGAGTTTTAACAGAGGAAATCATTGATAAAATTCGTTTACAAATTAAGCAAGATATTGATGCTGGTTTAGAATTGGCTTATGCCGAAACGTTGCCAGCACCAAATACAGAAAAAGAATTGGCAGAAATGTATATGCCTATTGAAGTGGCAGATACATCACATCAATCAGGAACTAAAACCAACAAACGATTGATTGATGCCATTTCGGATGGATTACGTTTAGCGATGCGTAAACACCAAAATTTGGTATTAATGGGACAGGATATTGCAGATTATGGAGGAGTATTTAAAATTACCGAAGGTTTTGTAGATGAGTTTGGTAAAGGACGTGTGCGAAATACGCCTTTGTGTGAGTCTGCTATTTTGGGTGCGGGATTTGGTTTGTCTATAAATAAACACAAGGCCATGGTTGAAATGCAGTTCGCAGATTTCGTATCAGAAGGAATGACTCAAATCATTAATAACTTAGCTAAATCTCATTACCGTTGGGGACAAAATGCAGATGTGGTGGTACGTATGCCTACTGGTGCTGGTGTGGCGGCCGGTCCATTTCATAGCCAAAGTAATGAGGCGTGGTTCTTTAAAACTCCTGGATTAAAAATCGCTTATCCGGCGTTTCCGAGTGATGCTAAAGGATTATTATTAGCCGCTTTCGAAGATCCAAATCCGGTTATGTTTTTTGAACATAAAGCTTTATACAGAAGTATTGATGAAGATATTTTAGACGAGTATTACACCATTCCTTTTGGTAAAGCTCGTTTGGTAAAAGAAGGGACTCAAGCAACCATTGTAACGTATGGTTTAGGAGTTCATTGGGCTTTGGAGTTATTAAATACGCATCCTGATATTTCGGCTGATTTGGTGGATTTAAGAACTTTAGCTCCATTGGATGTAGAAACCATTTATACCTCTGTGAAAAAAACCGGTCGAGCATTTATTTTGCACGAAGACACATTAACAGGCGGTATTGGAGGCGAGTTGAGTGCGCTTATTACAGAGCATTGTTTCGAGTATTTAGACGCGCCTGTGATGCGTGAGGGTAGTTTAGATACACCCGTGCCAATGAATGCAGACTTAGAAATTAACTTCCTTCCTAAAGAACGTTTTAAGGAAAAATTCATGAAATTAATCAAGTATTAATTTCATAAATGAGATAAATGATATACAGGCGAAAATGAACCCATTTTCGCCTGTATTATTTATGTATTAAATCAAAAATATCTTTTGAAACAAAACGAAATATTCGATGTTATTAGAATAAACCTTGCTATAAAATCATTCCTATATCTTCATATTTTTTATATTTTTGACTCCAAAATAATTATATGCCACACATAGTTGCCCCTTCTGTTTTATCCGCAGATTTTGGAAATCTGCAAAGAGATATAGAACTTATAAATGATTCGGATGCCGATTGGTTTCATATCGATATAATGGATGGTGTATTTGTTCCTAATATTTCGTTTGGATTCCCTGTGTTAAAAGCAGTACAAAAACATGCTAAAAAACCGTTGGATGTTCATTTGATGATTGTAGATCCTGATCGCTACATTCAAGCTTTTAAAGATGCAGGAGCAGCTATTTTAACAGTTCATATAGAAGCGTGTACGCATCTTCACCGTTCTATACAGCATATTAAATCGGCCGGTATGAAAGCAGGTGTTGCTTTAAATCCACATACTTCTATTTACTTATTGGAAGACATAATCGCTGATATTGATTTGGTGTGTTTAATGAGTGTTAATCCTGGTTTTGGAGGACAAAAATTTATTGAAAACACCTATCATAAAGTAGCGGCACTAAAAAAAATGATTACTGATAAAAACTCAAAGGCTTTGATTGAAATTGATGGCGGAGTTGACTTACTTAACTATCAAAAATTAATATCAACGGGAGCAGATGTTTTAGTAGCAGGTAATACAGTTTTTGGAAGCGTGAATCCTAAAGAAACAATCAAACAATTAAAACAAATATAAACCCAAAAAACAAATAAATAGTATGTCATTTCAATTACCACAACTACCTTATGCATTTAATGCACTAGAACCACATATTGATGCAAGAACCATGGAAATTCATCATGGAAAACACCATCAAGCGTATGTTACTAATTTAAATAATGCAATTGCAGGAACAGATGCAGAACATTTAAGCATTGAAGAAATTTGTAAAAACATTTCTAAATATCCGATGGCAGTTCGCAACAATGGAGGCGGTCATTTTAACCACTCGTTGTTTTGGCAAATTATGGCGCCTAATACCGGTGGTATGCCAACAGGAGAATTAGCAAAAGCTATTGAAACAGATTTAGGTGGTTTCGAAAAATTTAAAGCTGATTTTGCTGCAGCTGGTGCAACTCGTTTTGGTTCGGGCTGGGCTTGGTTATGTGTGAAAGATGGAAAATTATGTGTTTGTTCTACGCCTAATCAAGATAATCCGTTAATGGATATTGCTGAATGTAAAGGAACCCCAATCTTGGGAATGGATGTTTGGGAACATGCATATTATTTGCATTACCAAAATCGTCGTCCTGATTACATTTCTGCATTTTTCAATGTAATCAACTGGGCTAAAGTTAGCGAGTTATACGCTGCCGCTAAATAATTTTTTTATTTATTTTTAATGAACAAAAAACCACAAGCTTGCTTGTGGTTTATTTGTTATGTCCCAGTTTAAAATGATGAATACCATCAAACATATCATCCTGATAATATCACTTCTTACTGCAACAATTTGTTACGGACAGGACAAGCTGTTGACAACCAAGAAAATCATAAATGAGATAGCAAAAAATAATTACGTAGCCCCATATCCCGACAATTTTATAAATTATGAGACACCTCAATACAAACTTTATATTCAATTACAAAAGACAGCAACAACAGATGAACTTTTAAAATACATAGATGACAAACGAGCGGTTGTGAGAATCTATGCAATAAAGTGTTTGGATGATAGAAAATATCACAAGCTTTTTCAACTAGCAGTTGCACACATTCACGACACCAATAAAGTAAAAGAATCAGGAGATATTTCAAGGGATGTTTATGTGGGAGATTTCTTCGTTAGCATTAAAAATATTTCCGAAAACGAACGCAGACAACTTGATAGTGTAATTCTATACGCAGATAATAAACTGTTCTATCTGAACCGATTACTTTCTGAAATTGAACCAAATGAAAAACATTACCAAAGAATAAGTTATTTAGCTGAAAAGAATGAATTTGCAGTTATTCCTTTAGCTAAATTTAGAAAAAAATCGGACATTGATTTTATATCGAATAAAATATTGAAAAGTTCTTATTTTACACTTGAAGCAATAGAGATATTTCCTGTTGAACCATTCAAAAAAACTTTAATAACACTAAGAGAACAAGGGTACAATTACTATGGGACAGAATTTGCAGTTGCAGTTTATAAAGACAATTTTTCTGTTGACTATTTTAACACTTCATTAAGTTCTGTAGAAGAAAATGACTTTCAAAAAAAGCAAAGATCAAAATACATTTTTGAAGCCATTTCCAAATATAGGGATACAATATTTACAAACCTTTTTTTTAAACTATGGTCAGATTGTTTTATTATTGATACTGTAATTTTTAATTACCTCGCTAATTTAGATAAAGAAAGATGTTTAAGCCATGCATATAATACCTTGCAAAAGCCCAATAATCTTAATAACAGTACTCTTGTAATATCAACTATGCTTGATTTTTTAATAGCCAATGATAGCATTAAAGCAAAGAAAATAATTAAACAAAATATTGATAGTGCAAACGTCCATAAACTGAGCTCCTTTGTTGCAAAAGCAGTTCATTTTAAAGACTACGACATTATTAACTCAATGTTTTACAGACTTGAAAATACGAATAACGGCCATATTTATATTCCAATAGTGAAAACCATTTTAGCATATAAAGACAACGAATTAAATCGAAAATTGATTAAAATTATAAAACAGAATATAGAGATCAAAGATTGGGTGCTAAAAGAAGTAACAGAAAATTTGGGACTTTATGGATTGAAATTATGAGAAAAACTAAACATAATAGGACTTTCCAAAAAATGGCGATTTATTGGTAAATTAAGTTTAGTTGAAAGTGAAGTTCTCAGAAATTATCATTTTCAGTTAGCTGAAAACGTTATCTATAAATTAAATTTAATTGCGGTATTGATACAACAACTTCACAATTCTCAAACTCTTTTGATTTGCTTCCCGGATAATGTAGGACGTTAATTTTTTGTTCGAATCTGTCACATAGCTTATTTCTTTGAGCAATTCTCCATTTTTAAAATGCTTTTCAGTTAGCAAGCAGTCATTTTTATCGTATTCATAAGTTCTTGACTGTTCGATATCACCATTTGAGTTGCTTTTATAGGCGGCACTGATTAATTGTCCTTTGGGGTTATAAGTAAAAGAGCTGTATTGAGTAATCCAAGTTACTGTGTACTGCTCATTAATGTTGATGGGTTGTTTATCTTCATTTAAATTATAAATAATTTCTTTATAAGGCAGGCCTTCATCGTTGTGGCATATTTTTTTGTATTGGTTTTTACCAGTATAAATGTATTTGAAACTCTCTTCACTCAAGACAACTTGTGCCCCAAGTTTAAAATCTGATTTATTTTCCGAAACATTAGTTTCCTTGCATCGTTTCTCTTTTTCTAGTTCCTCATCAGGCGAGTAATCATAATAATAGCTTTCATAAAATAATCCATCTTGATGCCTTTTTAATTTTAGTTTATGAGATGAATTATAAAAATAAACTGTGGAAATTGTGTCATACACATATTCGGTTTTGGTATAAGAATGTCCGTTGCTGATTTTTTTACGATGACGGTATATCGGTTCAGAGTGATATTCGCGTTGAATAACTTTACTGATAGAGGTATTGTAAAACCGATTTAGCAGACCCTGTGGGTTAAATTCGTAATACGTGAGTAAGCCTTTATCTTCAGCTACTTGTAAATCTTTTTTATCAATAATATCGTAAGTGATTGATTTGATGTTTTGACTTTTAATAAAGTCAGAATTAAAAGGCAACTGATTCGCAAAAGCAGATTCGGCTTTTGGAATGAGGGTTTGCGAAAAAAAAGGCAAAGCCAACATAATTAATCCAAAAAAAAGCAATACTCTCACGCGTATGGTTATTGATATGATGGCAGTTTATGTTAAAAACGGATTATTGATTCTTTCAAATCCAATGCTGGTAGGTGCGCCGTGCCCACTATATACCTTCATATCATCTCCAAGTGGAAATAATTTTTCTTTAATCGATTTTATTAAAGTAGCATGATTGCCCATAGGTAAATCTGTTCGGCCAATGCTTCCGTAAAATAAAACATCTCCTCCGATAATGAATTTTTCTTGAGTGTTATAGAAAGAAATGCTTCCGGGTGAGTGACCAGGAGTATGCAATGTTTGTAATACCGAATCTCCGAATTGTATCACATCTCCTTCCTTAATAAAAGATATTGGCATCGGACTTTGTTCAGCCTGAATACCATACATGTTGGCGGTTGCCAAATGTTTTTCTATAAAAAATACATCTTCTTGATGTACTTCGGGTAGTAAACCATAGCTATCGAATACAAATTGATTACCATTGATGTGATCAACGTGAGCATGTGTAAGAATAAGACGTTTAGGAATTAATTGATGTTGTTTAATATATTCTTGTAATTGTTTGTGCTCTGAAGCATTGTTGTTTCCTGGATCTATTAAAATACATTCTTTGGTTTCGTCTGAAAGAATATAAGTGTTTTCTTGAAAAGGACCAAAGGTGAAATAGTGTATGTTTATCATAGCCAATTATCTATTTATTTGCTAAATTTAAAATTTATTATTCAATTTAATGAGACGGTTATTTATTTTATGGTGTCTTGTTGTATGCATTAAATCGGCTTATTCACAATTCTATTATGGTTCTCAGTTAGAATTTGGAAAGAATCGCATACAGTACCAATCATTTAATTGGACTTTTTTTGATTTTGATCGTTTTAGGATTTATTTGCACGAAGGAGGACAGGAAATTGCGCGTTATGCAGCTATATCAGTAAACAGGCAATTGCCCATTATGGAAAAGCGTTTGGATTATCAAATTGAAGATAAACTAGATGTGATTGTTTATAATAATCAAAATGATTTTAAACAAAGTAATATTGGATTAGCAACTGAAGATAATGCCAATATTGGAGGGGTGACTAAAATTATAGGGGATAAAATTTTTATTTATTTCACGGGTTCTCATGCCGATTTGGATAGGCAAATTAGAGCCGCTTTGGCTGAGTTAATCATTGAACAAATGATGTATGGTGGCAGAACGAGAGATGTTGTAAAAAATTCTAATTTATTAACCTTGCCCGATTGGTTTAAGCAAGGATTAATTCGATACATGTCTGAAGGTTGGCACACAGACATAGATAACCGCATTATGGATGGCTTGCAACATGATCGGTTTGTAAAAATGAATCAGTTAGTGGGGAAAGAGGCTGCGATGATTGGACATGCTTTATGGTATTATGTAGCCGAAGAATACGGAGAGGCGGTTATTCCAAATATACTTTATATGACTAAGGTGAGCCGTAATCCGAGCAATGCTTTCTTGTACGTTCTAGGTAATACGGTCCAAAACCTGATGTATGAGTTGATGGATAAAATGTCTAAACGGTATTTTGATTTTAAAGATGCCTCCAGAAAAATTCCTGAAACACCGTCCGTTCTTAAAAAGCAAAAGAAAAATCGCCATTATTATCAACTAAAAATAAGTCCCGATGGCCAACGAATCAGTTACGCTACCAGCGAATTAGGTCAATATAAAGTGTGGCTACAAAACATTGGCGACAAAAAAAGTAAACGCTTACTTAAGTTACATCCAAAACTAGAACGCATAGAAGATAACACCTATCCGCTTATAGCATGGCATCCAAATAATTCTGTGCTAGCGTTTATTTACGAGCAAAAAAATGTTTTGAAATTGCAAACATACGATATGGACACCAAGGAAAAGTTTGTTCGCAATGTCACTGGATTTGAGAAAATTAATTCATATTCATTTTCTCATGATGGAAAACGACTCGTTATGAGTGCGGTTAAAAAAGGTAAGGGTCAATCAGATCTTTTTATTTACACCTTAAATTCGGGTGGGGTAGAGCAAATTACCAATGATATTTGGGATGATAATCAGCCTGTTTTTGTAGATAATTCTAAAGGCATTGTTTTTCATTCAAACCGAACTCATGATACCATTAAGGCCAATGAAGATGCTAAATTGTATCTTAAATTATCCAAAAACAACGATGTGTTTTTTTACAATGCCGTTACAAAATCAGAGGTATTATACCGAGTTACTAATACGCCCGACGTAGACGAAATCAATCCGCAACAGTATGAGCCGGGAGTTTTAGCTTTTTTGAGTGAGGAAAACGGTATTTATAATCGATATGTTGGCACCTTAGATAGCGCCATTGCCTTTGTTGATACCACAGAGCATTACCGTTATTTCTATCATACAAAGCCTATAACCAACTATGAAAAAAACATACAAGAATATCATATCAACGCAAAATTTAAAACCTATGCCGAAATTATTACGGAGAATTCAAAACAAAAATTGATAGTAGCCCCATTAGTTCCATTTGCAGAATTAAGCGATATCGAACTTTCTAATACTTGGTATAAAGGCACCCCTCATCCAAAAATTGCAGACCCCGAAAAAATAATCATTACAAACCCTAGCAGACCCGAAGAAAACGCGCGTCCTGATGTGTTGAAATCAAACAACAAAACAACAGATGGAATTGATTTTGAAAATTATGACTTAAATGGGGATCTGAAAAAAGAGCCATCCAAAGAAACCAAGCAGTCTGACTATGCGGCCAAGCGTTTGGCGAGTAAAAATTTGCAAGACTCTACTCGCAATAAGGCTGTAGAATTGCATTTTCCTATTCAGCAAAATTATTACATGAGCTTCAAAACCGATCAGGTGGTTTCTCAATTAGATAATTCTTTTTTAGCAACCAGTTATCAACGTTTTGCTGGTGGTTCTAGCCCTGTTTATATTAATCCCGGTTTAAATGCCTTGTTTAAAATTGGGTTAAGTGATTTGTTTGAGGACAAACGCATTGTAGCAGGTTTTCGTATAGCAGGTACCCTCGACAATGAGTATTTTTTAAGTTGGGAAGACCGAAGCGCTAAGATTGATAAACAATTGGTACTTCACCGACAATCGTTGTTAAAAGTAAATGGCTATGCCGGATTATCTAAAATACAAACACACGATGCGCGGTATACCTGGAAAATACCTTTTAGCGAAGTATCTGCTGTAAAGTTTTCTGTATTGTACCGAAATGACAGAAGTGTGTTTGCGTCAGTGAGTGATGAGAGTTTACCGAAACCGAATTTGTATGATAATTATGGTGGCGCAAAGGCTGAATATATTTTTGATAATTCACGAAAAAAAGGCTTGAATTTATACAATGGTATACGAATGAAAGCCTGGGTGGAGTATTGGCGATTAATAAAAGAGGAACAGCATGATTTGGTAACATTAGGATTTGACGTACGTCACTATGCCAAAATACATAAGGATTTGATTTGGGCAAACCGTTTTGCAGGCGCTTCATCTCTGGGTAAGGATCGTTTAATTTATTATTTAGGAGGAGTAGATAGTTGGTTAAATCCAAAATTTAATAACGACATCAACATTGTAAAACCGGAGCAATATCAATTTCAAACCTTGGCTACCAATTTAAGAGGGTTTAATCAAAATATCCGAAACGGCAATAATTTTATGGTGCTAAATAGCGAAATTCGTTGGCCAATTTTCAAGTATTTAATTAATCAACCAATTCGTTCTGATTTTATTCAAAATTTCCAAATTGTTGGTTTTGGCGATTTGGGCATGGCTTGGTATGGTCAAGATCCATATAGCGAGGATAACGTATTAAATAAAAATGTGTATGTGGCCAATCCTGTAACGATGACTATTTACCATCAAAAAGAACCGATTGTGGGAGGCTATGGTTTTGGTCTAAGATCGAAGTTATTAGGCTATTTCATTCGCCTCGATTTTTCGTGGGGAGTAGATGATAAAACCATTCAAAAACGATTAACCTATTTGTCTCTCACAACAGATTTTTAATTCACTATGCAAGAACAAAAACCGATGACTTTACAAATGATTTTAATTTTATTGGCAGTGGGTTTGGTTGCCGGTTTTTTGAGCGGCATGGTTGGTATAGGTGGGGGTATTATTATCGTACCCGTTTTGGTGTATTTTTTAGGCTTTACCCAACATCAGGCACAAGGCACCACTTTATTTATGTTTTTATTACCAATAGGTATACTAGGAGTCATGAATTATCACAAACAAGGGTATGTGGACTACAAAACGGCACTATTTATATGCTCCACATTTGTATTTGGAAGTTATTTCGGAAGTAAACTTTCTATTTCATTAGACCAAAAAACCATCAAACAAATCTTTGGAGCAATTATTATTGTGTTGGGACTTAAAATGTTACTAGGAAAGTAACTTAATTAAGCAAAGAGGCTGTCCTTTTGAGACAGCCTCTTAAAACGGATATTTGATATATTAATATTATACCAAGGAAATATCAAATTGAACTAAATCTACAAATTCCTGAACTCTGTTTGCCACATCTTCTTGAGATAAGCCGATTAATCGTTCTGTGCCAAATTTTTCAACTGTAAAACTAGCCATTGCTGAACCAAAAATAATAGCACGTTTCATGTTTTCGAAACTAACATCTTGGGTTTTAGCTAAGTATCCTATAAAACCACCTGCAAAACTATCGCCAGCACCAGTTGGGTCAAATACTTCTTCTAAAGGTAAAGCCGGTGCAAAAAACACTTCATCTTTATTAAATAATAAAGCGCCATGTTCTCCTTTTTTGATCACTAAAGCTTTTGGTCCCATTGCCAAGATTTTTTTTGCGGCTTTTACCAAAGAATATTCTCCTGACAATTGTCGTGCTTCCGAATCATTAATGGTTAATACATCTACTCCTTTTAAGGTTTCTAACAAATCAGACATCGCAATATCCATCCAAAAGTTCATCGTATCTAATACAATTAGTTTCGGACGTTTAGATAATTGAGACAATACGTTTTGTTGAACAGCAGGAGATAAGTTGCCTAACATTAAAAAGTCGCAATTCTTATAGCTTTCAGGTACTTTTGGGTCAAAATCGGCTAACACATTTAATTGAGTATCTAAAGTATCGCGAGAGTTCATGTCGTTATGGTAACGTCCGCTCCAAAAGAAAGATTTTTCACCTTTTTTGATTTGTAAACCATCCAAATTAACCCCTTGTGTTTTTAAAGTATCCAAAAAATCACCGGGAAAATCGTCGCCCACCACCGATACTAGGTCGATATGGTTAGTAAAATAAGAAGATGCTAAAGCAATGTAACTTGCCGCTCCTCCTACTATTTTATCTGTTTTGCCAAAAGGCGTTTCAATGGCATCGAATGCAACTGTACCTACAACTAAAAGACTCATAAAAAAAGATTAAAAATTTTTTGTAAATATATTGTTTATTTACAAAATAGATATTAAATTTGTGCTCTCAATTAAACTAGATAATTAAAACTACTAAATTGAGAAAGTTCTTTAAATTGATAAGCTATACTAAATTAAAATAGTATTAACCATATTCCTTCTTAGCTCAGCTGGTTAGAGCACATGACTGTTAATCATGGGGTCCCTGGTTCGAGCCCAGGAGAGGGAGCAATAAAAGCCTTTGAAACGCCTAGTTTTAAAGGCTTTTTTGTTGTATGGCTTTTTATATTTACATCTTATATTCTCCTGTTGCTAACAAATATTATATTGGGTTTTCAGAAAATCCTGAAAAACGCTTATTAGAACATAATAATCCCATTCATTCTAAATTCACGTCCAAATATATTCCTTGGGAGTTAAAAACATTTTTCTTGGCCTCTAATAATAAGGGAGACGTAATGAAAATTGAACGTTATATTAAAAACATGAAGAGTAGAAAGTACACTGAAAATTTAATTTCAGACATAGCTGAGCAGGCCCGAATTTGTCGATTATTTAAAAGTTAGAGTATTTGACTGTTAATCATTCCCGATGGTTCGGGATGGTTCGAGCCCAGGAGAGGAAGCAATAAAAGCCTTTGAAACACCTAGTTTTAAAGGCTTTTTTGTTTTATGGCTTTCCTCCCTCAAAGGGCTTTGAGTGGGATTTTTAGCCAAAAAAGTACTCATTTTCTGCAAAAACTCTGCGCATGATTTTCTATTAAATTGATAAATTAATCCATTGATTTTAAAAAGGCATTTCCAAAAAAACAGTATCTTCTACTAGAAACTTGAAATACACGGGAAATTGCTTAATCGTGATTTGATATTATTATCTCAATTATACTCAGTTAAATACTTTAAGACACATGCACGACACATTTTTCTTTAGTAAACATGTTAAAATGCTAACTGTAGTATGTGGCGCATATTGCATACTATAAATAGCTTTACTAGGTTGATATTTAACATGAGTAAGAGAAAAGTTTTAGTGCAATTTGGGGAAAAAGTCAGAGAGTTAAGAAAGGAGAAAGGTCTTTCGCAAGAAGAACTTTCTTATAAATCAGACTTACATAGAACGTACATAGGTATGATTGAAAGAGCTGAAAAAAACATTACGCTTGTTAATATTGAAAAAATTGCAAAGGGTCTAAATGTTGAATTAAAAGATTTTTTTAATTCAACTAAAAAATAATACTGATAAATAAATGCAAATCACACATAAAATAAACGAATTTCTTTTTACAATTTTCCCTGAATTAAAGGGGGGGGGTAACGAATTAATAATCAGTGCTTTAGAAAAGTATTACACGTATGGGCCTTTCAAGCCTACTGTAACAATTCATAAAGATTGGGTGAATATTGAAATTGATAATCAATCAATAATATCCCAAGATACAGAATACAGGAAAACTGTATCACTTTGCGAAAAAGGTAAATATTCTGAAGCAAAACCAATCTTAAAAAAACTTATTGAAAAAAATCCAACCAATTCGGAATACTACCGAATTATGGGGCAAATATTATCTGATGAAGGAGACCAAGAAGAAGCGATAAACTGTTTAATTGACGCTTTGCGTTGGGACTCTAAAAATGGTTGGGCATTGCTTATGATGGGAAACATCTTTGCAAAATTCAAAGATGATGTTCCTACTGCAATGAAATATTATGATCAAGCATTAATTGCAAATCCGAATGACAATATCACGATAAATAATATTGGGGCTAATTTAATGCAGCAAGGTAAACTTGAAGAAGCAAAAAAATATTTTCGGGAAGCCATTAAAATAAATGATAAATATCCAAATACTCATTTTGCTTTAGGAATGATTGCTGAAACTGAAGATGACTCGCAGTCTGCTTTTTACAGCACCATTCAAGCAATTAAGTTAAATAAGAATAAAGATGTTCTTTATCAAAATTCAGTAAGGCAAGCATTTGAAATTGCTAAGAAAATAATTGCAACTAATACAGGTAAAAAGATTTTTCGAGAATACAGACACAAACTTGAATTTGAAGGTGACAGACGAATTGATATTGTGCAAGACGAAGAAATACCGACCGCTGCAAAATTTGAGTTTGCAGAGAATTATGAAAGAGAAGTTCATACTGTAAGATATAAACCAAGCTATCCGGCAGTTGAACATCTTATAATGCATGAATTAGTTCATTTAGATTTTGTAATTCAGGCGAGAAAGGACGATTTAAATCAGTTATTCATTTCAAATCAAAGTCACAAAACGCAATTTATTGGAGGGCTTGAGCCAACAATTAAGAAATTCAATAAAATGGGAATTTCTGAAAAATCAATTGCAGACTATTGCTCAAACTTGTTTGAAGGGATGAATCGTCAAATTTTCAATACTCCAATAGACGTATTCATTGAACAATTTTTATTTACCGAATTCCCTGATCTAAGGGCGTATCAATTTGTATCACTTTACACAATGTTACAGGAAGGTTTAAAAGCAGTAACTGATCAAAAAATTATTGAGCTATCGCCTAACGACATCATTTCAAAAAGTAAGGTTTACAATATTGTGAATGCAATACAATTTAAAGAATTGTTTGGTTTGGATTTTATTAAGGATTTTAATGCAACAACTGTTGAACTTAAAATGGCAACAGATTTTTATGAAGAATACCTTCAATACAAAGATGATAAAGAACCGGCAGAAGAATATGAATTGGTATTGCATTGGGCTGAAGATTTAAAACTGGATAAAAACTTTGAATTAGTTAGTGAGATAGAATTCAGAACCAAGCGAACTAACATTGATAACCTATTATCTTCAATAGAAAAAGATCCTTTTGATTTGGAATCCAAAGATCCTTACAAGGAACGAGAGATGGATAAATTCCAAAAATCAGAAGAGGCAAATGGAATCAACATGGAGGTAGTAATGTTTATGGTTGATGCTTTACAATTTTTTGAAGGAAAACCAATTAATGAAATAAAGAAAATAGCAGTTGAAATTGCTATGCAGGGCACTCAAGGTTATCGTCCAGACAAAGACAATTACAGAATCAGTTCAATCAAAGATAAAATATTTTCCGGCTATCACATTTTAGCATATTACTATGTCAGTTGGGCTTTGGCAATACCTGAAATGCTGAAGCAGTTGCAATTACCGTACGATGAAGAATATAAAATGGCTTTTAAAATGCATAAATCAAACTAGTAATGAAAGAAAATGATGAAATCATAGAATTACTTCTAAAATTCAGAAATGAAAGAGATTGGGAGTAATTCCACAATTTAAAAGATTTAGCCCTTGCAATTAATGGTGAGGTAGGTGAATTACTTGAATTTTTTCCCGACTTGTTTAGCTGTATTTATTTAATATTATAGGTGATGGCTACTGTATATCGTAAATGTGTTGTATAAAACAAACCTATTCTGTTGGTTGTACCAAAATACAGACTGTTTTTTTATATTTACAACTAAAACATACCTATGATAACAGGAGAATTAAAATCACAAGTAGATAAAATTTGGGAGTCTTTTTGGACAGGAGGCATCTCAAACCCATTAACCGTAATTGAGCAATTTACCTATTTGCTATTTATTAGAAGGCTTGATGAAATCCAGTTGTTGGAAGAGAAGAAAGCAAGCATGATTAAGAAGCCTATTGCAAATCCTATTTTCACAGCTAAGCAGCAAGAACTAAGATGGAGCTCTTTTAAAAATAAAGACCCTGAAACCATGTATTCCCTTTTTACAAAAGTAAAAGAAGGTAGCCTTAATATTTTTGAGCACATGAAACAAACAGGCTCAACAGCAGGTGTGTTTGCTCAGTATATGAAAGATGCCAGCTTTGAAATTAAAAAGCCAAGGCTGTTAGATCAGGTTGTTCAGATGATTGATAAAATCAAAATGGAAGACAGAGATACCAAAGGTGATTTGTATGAATACATGTTGTCTAAAATTGCAACAGCAGGCACCAATGGTCAGTTCAGGTCTCCAAGACACATCATTAAAATGATGGTAGATTTGGTAGAACCTAAGCAAGATGATAAAATGTGTGACCCCTCATCAGGCACTTGTGGATTTTTGGTAGCTGCCGGAGAGTATATGCATGATAAACACCCTGATTGGTTTAATGACAAAAAATTTAGAGAGCATTACAACAACCACATGTTTTCAGGTGTTGAGTTTGATAACACCATGTTAAGAATAGGTGCTATGAACCTGCAACTACATGGTATTGAAAACCCAAATCTTATTGGTAAGGATGCCTTAAGTGAAGCTAATGGTGATATTAGAGACGAATACACCCTCATCTTAGCTAATCCTCCATTTAAAGGAAGCTTAGATTATGATGCAGTTGAAACCTCTTTACTTAAAATAGTAGAAACTAAAAAAACAGAATTATTGTTTTTAGCACTCATGTTAAGGATGCTTAAAACAGGAGGTAGATGTGCGGTGATTATACCTGATGGAGTGTTGTTTGGTAGCAGTAATGCACACAAGCAAATAAGAAAAGAAATTATTGAAAACAATAAATTAGAAGCCATCATCTCTATGCCAAGTGGTGTGTTTAAGCCATATGCAGGGGTTAGCACAGCTATTATGATATTTACTAAAACAGGCAATGGTGGTACAGATAATGTGTGGTTTTATGATATGCAAGCTGATGGTTATAGCTTAGATGATAAACGCGCTGAGGTAAAAGATAATGACATAGCAGATATAATTAAAAGATACCATAACCGCAAAGCAGAGATTAAAAGAAAGAGAACTGATAAAAGTTTTATGGTACCCTTTGCAGAAATTAAAGCTAATGACTGGGACTTAAGCATAAACCGTTATAAAGAAGTAGTACATACAGAAGTGGTTTATTCTTCTCCTGCTAACATTATTAAAGAGATAAAAGGCTTAGACCAAGATAGAGCTAAAGCATTACAAACCTTAGAGAAATTATTGAAATGAGCTATACCGCATATAGACTAGATGATATCTGTGATGTTATAACCTGTGGTGTTGCTAAGAGACCAGATTATGTTGAAAGTGGAGTGCCATTTCTTTCATCCTTAAATGTAAAAGAAAACAAGTTCATTTTAAAAACTTATAAGTTTATCTCACAAGCTGATCATTTAAAATTGACAAAATATGCTAAGCCTGAAAAGGGAGACATTCTTTATACAAGGGTCGGTTCATTTGGAGAAGCAGCTGTTATTGATTTAGACTTTGAGTTTTCTGTTTTTGTAAGTTTAACCTTAATAAAGCCTAAAAGAAGCCTAGTAAATAGTATATATTTAATGTGGTATCTTAATTCTCCTAAGGTTAGAGAGTTTGCAAAAAATAATACAAGTGGGATTGGTGTTCAAAATCTCAATGTAGGTGTTGTTAGGGAGTACAAAATTTTATTACCACTACTTGCAACCCAACAAAAAATAGCAGCCATATTAGATGCAGCAGATGAGTTAAGGCAAAAAGATAAAGCCCTTGTTGCAAAATATGATGAGCTTACACAAGCCCTGTTTTTAGATATGTTTGGAGCTGGCATTGGTGAAAATATAGAGCTTGGTAAAATAATAAAACTTATTGGTGGAGGTACTCCAAGTAAGATGATTGAAGAATATTGGAAAGGGACAATACCTTGGGCAAGTGTAAAAGATTTAAAGTCTGATATTCTAAAATCCACAATTGATCATATTACTGAGGAAGCAGTTAAAAATAGTGCAACAAATATTATTCCTGCTGGTAGTTTAATCATAGCAACAAGAATGGCAGTTGGTAAGGCTGTAATTTGTGAACAAGACACTGCTATAAATCAAGATTTAAAAGCAGTTAAAATCATTGGAGATGCTAATGTGAAATTTCTACAGCATTTTTTTAAATCTAAAGAGACATATTTTGACTCAATATCATCTGGCGCTACAGTTAAAGGAATAAAAATTGAGCATATTACAAAATTAAAAGTGCCTATTCCTCCAATCAAACTCCAAAACCAATTTGCAGAAAGAGTAAAGGCAATAGAAGAACAAAAAAATATAGCACAAGCAAGTGCACTAAAATCAGAAGAATTGTTTAACAGCCTATTACAAAAGGCATTTAATGGAGAGTTAGTATGAGTAACTTTAAATTTCTTCAAAAAGAGTGGACCTCCCTTTACAGCAAAATTATTATTGCTGAAGAAAGAGCATACACAGAACCTGTTTACACAGCTAGTACTTGCAGGTTAGTGCTTGAGGAAAGCATGCACCTATTATACTCTATTGAGCATTTTGATAAACCCTTTAATACAGAACTCGTAAATTTAATGAGTGAGGAATCTGTAAAAAGAGCAGTACCTACTCAGCTATTAGATGGGTTACACATTGTTAGAAAAACAGGTAACAATGCTGCACATTTTGGTAACAGAATTACAAGTAAAGAAGCTGTTATTAGCCTTCGCTATATTTATGCATACCTAAAATGGTTTGCACTTAATTATAGTAAAACAGCACTTGAGCTACCACAACTATTTGATGAAGCCTTAATACCGGCAGCAGGAGATAAACACAGGCAGTTAAAAGAGTTACAAGCAGAACAAGAAAAAGCACAACAAGCCTTACTGCTGCAAATACAAAAACTCAATGAAGAAAAAGATAAGCTCCTAGAAAAAGCAAAAGAAAGTGAAGCTACTTTATCAGAGTATAAAGCAAAAGAAAGTCAAGCAAAAGAAATACTTAAAGCACAAAAACAGTCAAGGTTAAAACCTATCAGTACAGAGTTTACAGAAGCTCAAACAAGGCAGCATTTAATTGACATTGATTTAAAATCTGTAGGATGGTATTTATTGCATAATGGTAAAGACACAGAATACCCAGTTACAGGAATGCCTGTTACAGCAGATAACCCAAAAGGAAATGGTTTTGTAGATTATGTGTTGTGGGATGATAATGGTAAACCGTTAGCATTAATTGAAGCTAAAAGAACAAGCAAAGATGTTGAGGTAGGAAAACACCAGGCAGTTTTATATGCCAATTGCCTTGAGCAAATGCATGGGCAAAGACCTGTTATATTTTATACCAATGGATATGAAACCAAACTATGGGATGATGCATTTTACAGTGCTCCAAGAAGAGTGTATGGATTTTATACTAAGGATGAATTGCAGTGGCTTATACAAAAAAGAACCACTATACAAGATATTAGAAAAGCAACCATAAACACAGGTATTGCAGGCAGACCTTATCAGTTAGAAGCTATACAACGCGTAGCAGAAACTTTTGTAACAGATAATGCTAAAGGTATATGTGGTAACAAAAGAAGAGCCTTATTAGTAATGGCAACAGGCTCAGGTAAAACCAGAACTGCAGCTGCCATGGTAGATGTACTCATAAAAAATAATTGGGTAAAAAGAGTCTTGTTTTTAGCAGATAGAAATGCCTTAGTAAGACAAGCTAAAAATAATTTCTCAGAATATTTACCTGAACTATCTTCTATAGATTTAACTGAAAACAAAGAAAATGAAACCACTAGGTTAGTGTTTAGCACCTATCCTAGCATGATGAATAAAATAGATAATGCTAAAAATGGAGATGAACGCTTTTATGGTGTAGGGCATTTTGATTTAATTATTATAGATGAAGCACATAGGTCAATCTATAACAGATATAAAGCCATCTTTGATTATTTTGATGCCTGTATAGTAGGTTTAACAGCTACTCCTAAAGATGGAATAGATCATAATACCTTTGAACTGTTTGGCTGTAGTAATGAAGACCCCACTTTCCTATATGAACTAAACCAAGCAGTACCCACCTATTTATCTCCGTACAAAAACATTGATATAAAATCTAAATTTTTAAGAGAAGGCATAAAGTATAAGGATTTATCTCCTACAGATAAGGCTAAGTATGAAGACACATTTATAGATAGAACTACTGGGCTGTTTCCTGAAGAAATAAGATCTAATGCCATGAATAAATGGCTGTTTAATGAAGATACAGTCAATAAAGTATTAGATGCCTTAATGGAAAAAGGCTTAAAGATTGAAGGAGGGGATAAAATCGGTAGGACAATCATATTTGCAGTCAATCAAAACCATGCTAAGTTTATTGTAGACTGTTTTACCAAAAGATACCCTGAGCAACCTGCTGGCTTTATAGCTATGATACATAATGAAGTATCACACGCGCAAAGTTTAATAGATGCATTTTGTGATCAGTATAAAGAAAATAATCCTCAGATAGCAGTATCAGTAGATATGATGGATACAGGCATTGATGCTCCTAGAGTATTAAACTTAGTGTTTTTTAAAGTAGTAAGGTCTTATGCTAAGTTTTGGCAGATGATTGGTAGAGGCACCAGATTATGCCCTGATGTATTCGGACCAAATCACCCAAAGGATTACTTTTTAATATTTGATGTATGTGGTAACTTCAATTTTTTTGAAGCAGCAAAAGAAAAAGATGACACTAAAATTGCTAAGCCCATTACTCAACAATTATTTGAATCAAGATTGCATTTAAGCAGGCTGTTAATAGAAGATGGAGGGACAGAAGAGGTAGAATTAGCCAATACCCTGAGAGATACATTACATTCCTCTATAGCTCAACTAGACAAAAATCGCTTTCAAGTGGGTATGCATTTAAAGCATGTTGATGAGTTTAGTAAAAGAGCTAGATGGAACACTATTGACTCACATGACATTCATCTTATTGAAGAACATTTATCAGAATTACCTGTACCGGAAACAATCAATGAACTAGCTAGAAGATTTGACTTAATGATGGTAAAACTCCAAACAGCCACACTCATGCTCAATTATAGCAAAAAGAAGTATGAGAATAACCTGATGGAAATTGCAGAAGGCTTAAGTACAAAATATACCATAGCAGATATTTTGAGGTCAAAACCCTTAATTGAATCTCTTAAAGAACCTGAATTTTATAAAGCCCTATCACAAAAAAAATTAGAGGAAATTAGGGAAGAGATAAGGGAACTTGTACAATATTTAGATAGCTCTAGTAAACCTGCCTTCTACACCAATCTATTAGATACAGATTTTACTATTACAGTAAGTGAGCCTGACATGAGTGTAAATTATGGCACTTTATATCGCAAGAGAGTAGAGAGTTATATTAGAGAGAATAAACATAATGTAGTCATATCAAAGCTTTCTACTAACTTACCAATTACAGCCCAAGAGTTGAGCCTATTAGAGAAAGTTTTATTTGATGGCACAGACAGAGGCAGTAGAGAAGATTTTGTGAAAGAGTTTGGAGAAGCCCCATTAGGTGTTTTTATCAGAAGCATTATTGGACTTGATATTAAAGCAGCCCAAGAAGCATTTGCATACTTTTTAACAGCAGGAAAATTAAGAGCTGATCAAATGACGTTCATTCAAAATATAATCAGCTACCTAACTAAAAATGGCACTATAGAGCCAAGTATGTTATTTGAACCTCCCTTTACGGATATTAATGATCAAGGATTGATGGGAGTGTTTGATGATGGTGCATCTCATAAGATTATCAATATCATAGAGCAAATAAATGATAATGCAATTGGGGCTTAGTGTTTTTGATTGTATGTTCAGAAGATAACCTCTTATTATAACATCATAAACAAAGGTTGATGTAACCTAGCTGCAAAGGTTGCAACGAATAAACGTAAAAAACAAAAGGCCGTCTAAAAAGACAGCCTTATGCATCAAAATACGGTAAACGTTTCAAAAAATGATTTTGCTTAGTTCAATAGCACACACCATGCTTCGTGTACTTTGTTAGTGTCTAGTAATACTTTGGCATACTGATGTTTTTCAGTATCATTTTTAAACGAAGTCGTTAAGGTTTTCGAAAAGTTTTCAATTTCTTGTGAAGTCGGTAATACTTCAATATTTCCTAACTGACCTAAATTATTACCGGTCAAAACCGAACTATTTCTAATATGTTGTGGTATCACGTCAATGCCGATACCAATGGTAGTAATAGGCTTTTCAATTTCAAATAAGGCATCGCCATGGGCGCGGCAATACCAATTTCCTCCCATACGGGCAACTAAATCAATTTTTTGTTGATCAATCAATTTTTTCTCGTCTAAGATAGCTTCGTCAATATGAATTTTTACTATTTCGCACATTACTAAATTGCAATTGCCAATTTCTTTCAATTCAAACACTTTGCATTCTAGTTGCACCGGGCTTTCTTTCACACGCATTGGTTTAACCAAATCGGATGCGATGGCGGTGAAACCTGCTTTGGTAAATTCACTTGTGCCTTTTGGATAAGGACTGCTAGCCAAGCTCATTTGGTGAACCATATTGTAGTTTACAATATTAATAACGCACTCAGGCACTTCTTTGATATTTAAATGGGTGTCTTTAGCTTGTCCGGTTCTTCCACTTAGGTTCGGAGAAAAAATGGCAATAGGAGGTTTAGCAGAAAATACATTAAAAAAACTAAAAGGAGCCAAATTATGATTGCCCTGAGCATCAACGGTGCTCGCAAAACAAATTGGTCGTGGCCCTACACCACCCAATAAATATTGGTGTAATAAGGGCATTGGAATTTCAGTTGGAATAATAGAAAGCATATAAATTAATGATTAATGTTTAAGAAATGGATAAATTTTGATATAAAAATGAACACTCAATAATAAACATTTTTTGTAAAATAAAGTTGATGGGTTTAGAAGTAATTGTTACTTTTAAATGCATCAAGACCCATGAACCAAAGACATTGTATTTATAGTTTAGTTCTGTTTTTGTTTTACATCAATCATTTTTTTTCGCAAAATTATACCATTTCCGGAAAAGTGTTTGATGCCGATTCTAAAGAACCTTTGCCCTTTGTACCCGTTCTTATTAAGGGCACTTCGGCAGGGGCTACCACCGATTTTGATGGGAATTATTCTATTACAACTTCGCTTAAGGGCGATTCAGTAGTTGCATCTTATGTGAGCTATAAAAAATTAGCACGGCCAATTAAATATGGCGAAACCCAAATCGTTAATATGCCAATGGTTTTGGAGGGAGTTAATTTGTTGGAAGTTGTGGTAAAAGCAGGAGAAAATCCTGCCCACCGCATCATTCGAAATATAATTGCCAATAAACCCTATAATAATAAACGCAAACTCGATGCGTATCAATACGAATCGTACAATAAAGTGGAGTTTGATTTAAACCGTATCCCGAAAGAAATGCAAGAAAAACGCATTTTTAGACCCATCAAATTTATTTTTGATAATGTGGATAGTGCCTATTCAGGAGAAAAACCTTCCTTGCCCATTTTTATCACCGAATCTTTGTCTGAATTATATTACCGCAGCAATCCTAATCTGAAAAAAGAAGTCATTAAAGCCAGTAAGGTGACGGGTATCGAAAATACCAGTATTACTTCCGTAATGGGCGATATGTATCAAAATATCAATATTTACGATAATCATATTTTGGTTTTTGGGAAAGATTTTGTGAGTCCTATTTCTGATAATGGCCTTTTTTATTACAAATATTACTTAGAAGACAGTTTGTTTATTGGTAATACGCGTTGTTATCAAATTCGTTTTAAATCTAAGCGCCCACAAGAATTGTGCTTTAGCGGTAATATGTGGATAGCAGACACGACTTGGGCTGTAAAACGATTGGAAATGAACATTCCAAAGGATGCTAATATTAATTTTATAAATGCAGCCGCTATTGTTCAGGAATTTACAAAACTGGATAGTGCCTGGATGTTAAGTAAAGACCGGCTCGTGATTGACTTTGCAGTCACAAAAAATCAGGTGGGTATTTATGGTCGCAAAACAACATCTTACAAGAACTTTAAAATTAATGAACCTAAAGAGGTGAAATTTTACGAGTTGGGGGATAAAATTGTAGTAGAAGACAATGCCACCAAACAATCTGAGGCATTTTGGAATACCAATAGACACGATAGTTTGTCGGCCAGAGAAAAGCAAATTTATCACATGATAGATACCATCAAAACATTACCAGTTTACAAAACATGGGTCGATTTTTTCACCATTTTCGTCTCTGGATATAAGGTGGTCAATAATTTTGAAATTGGCCCTTATTTTAATTTAATTAGCTATAATAAGGTCGAGGGTGTACGACTTCGGTTTGGAGGTAGAACAAGCACTAAATTTAGCCGTTGGTATGAATTACAAGGATATGTAGCGTATGGTTTAAATGACGAAAAATTTAAGTATAGCCTCGGTTTTAAAAGTTTTTTAACCAAAAAACCACACCGTCAGCTCGTGGGAATGACGTATAAAAGTGATTACGAAATTTTAGGTCAAAGTCAAAATGGTTTTTCACAAGATAATCTCTTTGCTTCCTTATTTCGAACCAGTCCGCTAACTAATTTAACCCGCGTAGATCAAACTTTTGCTTGGTACGAAAGGGAATGGATGGAAGGTTTGACATCTAAAGTGACGTTGGCAGGCAGAACAATTACCCCTTTGTTGGCAAATGCCTATAAATACCAAAAAGGAGATGGAAGCATTGCAACTAAAGAAAACATAAAAAATACCGAAGTGAGATTGAATGTGAGATTTGCCTATAAAGAAAAAAATGTGGGTTCAGATTTTACTCGTATTAGTTTAGGTACCAAATGGCCCGTTATGCAATTTAATTATGCTAAATCGTTACAAAATGCGTTTCGAGGAGAGTACGACTATCAAAAAGTGGTGCTTAATTTAAGTGACCGCGTGCGTTTAATTTCATTACTTGGATATACAGACTATACCGCCGAAGTGGGAAAAATAGTTGGTGTTGTACCTTATCCTTTAATGGAATTGCATGGTGGTAACGAAACTTATGTTTACGATTACATGTCGTTTAATATGATGAAGTACTATGAATTTGCAAGTGATCAATACGCTTCAATTGGTTTGTTCCACCATTTCGAAGGCTTGTTTTTAAATAAAATGCCTTTAATTAAGAAGTTGAAATGGAGGGAGGTTGTGACTTGCAAAGTATTATGGGGAAGTGCCAATGAAAAGAACAGAAAAACCTTGTTATATCCGTCCACTTTAAAAGTATTAAATCATGAGCCCTATGTGGAGGTAAGTGCTGGCGTAGAAAATATTTTGAAGGTTTTTAGGATAGATGCTTTTTGGCGATCAACGTACCTTCTACCTCGAGCTATTGATAATTTTGGCTTAAAATGTGGATTTCAGTTATCTTTTTAGTAGGTATTCAATACTGCAAGCCCAAGTTCAATTTACATTTTTTAAGTTCACTTCCTATATCTTTCATTATCTTTGATTGATTTTAGTTAATTTAAATGATACTACGCTCAGAAAATTTAGTCAAGAGATATAAAAGCAGAACAGTTGCCAATAATGTGAGTGTTCAGGTAGAACAGGGAGAAATTGTTGGATTGTTAGGGCCGAACGGAGCCGGAAAAACCACCTCATTTTATATGATTGTTGGTATGGTAAAACCTAATTCTGGTAAAATATTTTTGGATGATAAAGACATTACCAATGAGCCAATGTATCGTCGAGCACAGTTAGGGGTAGGGTACCTACCACAAGAAGCTTCGGTATTCAGAAAATTAAGTATTGAAGATAATTTGCGCGCTGTATTACAAATGACCAAGTTAACTGCGGCAGAGCAAGATTATAAAGTGGAAAGTTTACTCGACGAATTTGCTTTACACCATGTGCGTAAAAATTTGGGAGATCAATTGTCGGGAGGAGAAAGACGAAGAACTGAAATTGCCAGAGCTTTAGCAACCGATCCAAAATTTATATTGCTAGATGAACCTTTTGCGGGCGTAGATCCAATTGCTGTGGAAGATATACAAAGTGTAGTCAGAAAGTTAAAAGACAAAAACATCGGTATTTTAATTACCGATCACAACGTTCATGAAACGCTGAATATTACCGATAGAACCTATCTTTTATACGCAGGACAAGTCATTAAATCGGGTTCTGCTGAAGATTTAGCAAATGATGAAATGGTAAGAAAAGTATACCTAGGTAACAATTTTGAATTAAGAAAATAATCTGTTCGAATCGGTTAAAATATGTCCAATCAAATCCATAAATCTTTAGATGAAGTAAATGCGTCGGTAAATACGAGCAACAGATTTGGATTTAAAAAACTGTTGGCATTTATTGGCCCCGCTTACATGATTAGTGTCGGTTATATGGATCCCGGTAATTGGGCCACCGATATTGAAGGCGGTAGCAAATACGGATACAGTTTAATTTGGATTTTGGTAATGAGCAATTTAATTGCTTTATTACTCCAGAGCCATTGTGTGAGGTTAGGAGTTGTGTCAGGAAGAGATTTGGCTCAAGCCTCTAAAGACCATTATTCTAAGTTCATCAATTATTTTTTATACGCTTTGGCAGAAATTGCCATAGCGGCCTGCGATTTGGCCGAAGTAGTTGGTATGGCCATAGGAATTCATTTGTTGTTCCCCTCCATCAGCATTTTAGGGGGAGTTTGCATAACGGTGTTAGATAGTTTTATATTACTATTTCTGTTGAATTCGGGGATTAAAAAATTAGAAGCTTTTATTATTTCTTTGGTGGCCATTATAGGGGTATCCTTTTTTATTCAGTTATTAATTGCTAAGCCCGATATGGTAGAAATTTCAAAAGGATTGATTCCGGGATTTGCTAATGAAAATGCTTTATACATTGCCATTGGTATTATTGGAGCTACGGTGATGCCTCATAATTTATATTTACATTCTTCGCTTGTTCAAACTCGTCAGTTTGACCGTACTCCGGTTGAAATAAAAAAAGCCATTCGTTTTAATGTGATAGATAGTGCAGTCGCTTTAAATTTAGCCTTGTTTGTAAATGCGGCAATCTTAATTATAGCAGCCACTACTTTTTATAACACAGGAGTAGAAGTTTCGGAAATACAGGACGCACACAAAATGATGGCACCGATGCTTGGAAGCACTTTAGCTCCATTATTATTTGCCATTGCATTAATAGCCGCCGGACAAAGTTCTACCATTACTGGTACTTTGGCCGGACAAGTGATTATGGAGGGTTATTTGAATTTACGTTTACAACCTTGGATTCGTCGATTATTGACCCGTTTAATCGCTATTGTTCCGGCATTTTTAACAATCTATTTTTTAGGGGAAGAAAAAACGGGAGATCTTTTGGTTTTAAGTCAAGTGATACTGAGTTTACAATTAGGTTTCGCAATTATTCCTCTTATACATTTTGTGAGTAATAAAACCCAAATGGGAAAATTTGCTATCCCATTGTGGCAAAAAATAGCTTCCTGGATTTCAGTTTCCGTCATCGTATTTTTAAACTGTCAAATGTTGTTTAATAAGGTAAACGAATGGCTTCGTGATTCAGATTATGTCTTATTAATTAGTTTTCTTGTTGTGCCGTTTATGTTGATGTGTTTGGCTATTTTATTATTTATCACATTCGAGCCTTTATTCAGCAAATCAAAAAAAACGTCCTCTCCACAATTTCATGGTCATGTTCCTAAAATTTTATTTGAATCACCAAAAGCTTATTCGTCTATAGCCATAACGGTTGATTTTAGCAGTAGTGATAGTAAAGCTATTAATAAAGCCTTACAGCTAGGCGGTTTTCAGGCTCATTATGTGTTGATTCATGTATTAGAAACTGCCAACGCTGTTATGTATGGTGCCGAAACCAATGATTATGAAAGAAATGAGGATAGCGAAAATTTGTTGGCCTATAAAAATCAATTAATTGAACGTGGTTATCATTGCGAATTTAAACTGGGTTTTGGAAGGCCTAAGTCTGTTATTCCTGATTTGGTAAAAGGTGTTGATTTGCTGGTTATGGGAACTCATGGTCATACCGTAATTAAAGACTTGCTTTTTGGTACTACAGTCGAAAGTGTAAGGCATAAAATAGACATCCCTCTTGTCTTGGTATAATATAATTTTCATTTAATTCATGTAATCAAAATTGGAATTATATTTTTACATAATTTTTTAATCGGAAAATCAGTGCAAATTGTTGTAAATACTCGCCTCTTAATTAAAGATAAATTAGATGGTATTGGTTGGTTTAGTTATCAAACACTTAAGCAACTTACCCAAAAAAATCCGGATGTTCATTTCGTGTTTTTATTCGATAGAGATTACGACGAAGCGTTTGTTTTTTCAGATAATATTACGCCTTTAGTCTTAGGCCCACAAGCCAGACACCCTTTTTTATACTATGCGTGGTTTCATGTTTCGGTAAAAAATGTATTAAATCGTTTAAAACCCGATTTGTTTTTGTCGCCCGATGGATTTTTATCATTAGGAGCAACCTGCAAACAATTGCCGGTCATTCATGATATTAATTTTTTACACAATCCAAAAGATTTAAAACCTCTTACCAGTAAATACTATAATTACTTTTTTCCGAAATATGCTAAGTTAGGCACTCGCATAGCCACGGTTTCAGAATACAGTAAACAAGATATTTCCGAAAATTATCAAATTCAGTCTGATAAAATAGATGTTGTTTATAATGGTATTAACGAAGGATACAAGCCGTTATCTGAGAATAATAAGCAAGATACAAGAACACGTTATTCGCAAGGTAAACCCTATTTTTTGTTTGTGGGTTCCCAGAGTCCAAGAAAAAATTTAGTTCGCTTAATCGAAGCCTTTGATAAATTTAAAGAACAATCTCAATCAGATTTTAAATTATTATTGGTAGGTGCTGTTTATGCGAGCGAAAGCACCGTTAAGAAACAAATAGATGCCTCTAAATTTAAACAGGATATTGTGTTTGCCGGAAGACAAAAGCAAGAAGAGTTAGAAAAAATAATGGCAAGTGCCTTTGCCCTCACGTTCGTTCCTTATTTCGAAGGGTTTGGTATTCCAATTGTGGAAGCTTTGCAATGTGAAATACCTGTTATATGCAGTAATACCACCAGCATGCCCGAAATTATTGGTAATGCAGGATTATTAGTTGATCCTTTTGATACCAATAGCATTAGTGAAGCCATGTTAACCTTATATCGAAATGAGTCATTGCGTATACAATGTATTCAAAATGGGATTGAACAAAAACAAAAATTTTCTTGGGATAAATCAGCAAACCTGCTTTGGAACAGCATGATGAAGTGTTTATGAGTTTTTTGATTAGTAAATCGGCTTTTATTAAAGCTGAACAGTGTATTAAACACTTTTTTTTATATAAAAATCATCCGTACCTGCGAGATTCGATTTCAAGAGATAAACAATTTATTTTTAAGCGAGGAACAGATGTCGGCATTTATGCACAACAATTATTTCCCGGCGGTATGGATGTGACTGAGGGGGAAAAAAGAGATCAGGAGCTTTTTGCACAAAAAACCAAGCAATTAATAGAACAAGGCGTAAAAACCATTTACGAAGCCACGTTTATTTACGATGATTTATTGGTAATGGTTGATATACTTCACCTTCACGAAGGGGAATGGAAGGCTTATGAAGTGAAGAGTTCATTAAAAATAACCGATACTTATGTAAAAGATGCCTGTTTTCAGTATTATGTGATCAAAAATTGTTTGCCAAATCTAGTTGATTTTAGCTTGTTGACTTTAAATCCAAAGTATTTGAAGGAAGAAAATATCGAAATCGACAAATTATTCAAAACAACTTCTATTTTAAAAGATGCCATCAACAACAATGATTATTTTTCTCATAAAATTGCTTTGGCAAAATTATCTTTAGAGCAAAATAAAATTCCGGATATCAAGATTGGAACACATTGTTTTCAACCCTACGAGTGTGATTTTTTGGGCAGTTGTTGGAAAAATATCAAAGAACCCAATTCGGTATTGATGTTAGGCAAATTAACCAAGCAGGCCATGTTTGACTTATATGACCAGGGAATTAGACAAATTGATGACATAGATTTAAATTATGTTCAGCATAAGGAAGTAAAAATTCAGGTAAAGGCAGTCATTGAGCAAAAAGAACAGCTTTTTAAAGATGAAATCAAACAATTTATGTCGGCAATTAAGTTGCCGGTATGTAGCCTAGATATTGAAGTTTGGCAACCTGCTATACCTTACTATACTGGCACTAGGCCATTTCAACAAATTCCGTTTCTGTTTTCCATGATACATGAAGAGCAGGGTAAAATCAATCAATACAGTTATTTTAAGCCTATAGAAGAGGATTTAAGAAAGGAGTTTTTGGAACGAATTTTATTTATGACGAAAGATTTTCAAACTATTTTGATGTTTGACAAATCACTAGAAGAAACTGTATTAAATCAATTAGCAGAATTATACCCGGAGTATAAACATGATATTATGCAATTAAAACATAAAATCATTGACTTAGCCGAACCGATCAAAAAAGGGAATTATTACCATCCTGCCATGCAAGGAAATTTTACATTAAAAAGCTTGGCTCCATTGGTAAATCAAGAGTCCGGATTTAACGACTTGGATATACAATCTGGAATCAGCGCAATGTATATATACGAAAGCTTACTTGAAAAAAATGCCATAGAAGCGGAACAAATTAAACAACAATTAATAGATTATTGTGAAATGGACGCTTTAATTACCTATCAATTAATGACATTTTTTAACCATAAACTAGACTAAAGAACAACTAGCGCTCATTGCATTATTCCACATAAAATGCTAATCCCTTTAGGTATTCGCCTTCCGGAAAATTGGGCGTAATGATATGGTCAGCTGGTTGAGATAAGGTATGTAATAATTTGATGTGTCTCCGAGATTCAATGGCTGCGGCCGTAACGGTGTTGTAAAATAATTTTTTATCAATAACACCCGAACAAGAAAACGTAAATAAAATACCACCTTTTTTGATGTTTTGAAGCGCCATTTGATTCAAACGTTTATATCCAATCACGGCATTATGCGATACATCTCTACTTTTGGCAAATGCCGGTGGGTCTAAAATAATAATATCATAATTTTTGCCATAATCTTTTAAGTAATCAAAGGTGTCCACTGCAAACCCCTGATGATTAGAAACAGAATTCAAAACGGCGTTTTGTTGACATAAGTCGATGGCTTTTGCACTAGCATCTACCGAATCAATTTGCGAACAACCATGTTTTGCAGCATACATCGAAAATCCTCCGGTGTATGAAAACGTGTTAAGCACTCGTTTCCCTTTGCTATAAGTCCCTAAAAGAGCTCTATTTTCGCGTTGATCGATAAAAAAGCCTGTTTTTTGACCATTAATAAAATCAATATAAAACTTAACACCATTTTCAACCACCACTAAATCGCTATCGCATGAGCCAAATAAAAATTCATTTTTTAGGCCGGATGAATAATTAGAAGGCAATGTTTCAGCGCTTTTGTCGTAAACGCTTTTTAAAGCATTTCCATATATTTTTTTTAACGCCTCGGTAATATCCAATCGACATTTGTGCATGCCAATACTATGTGCCTGAAATACAATATGGCCATTATAGTAATCCATAATTAGTCCCGGACATCCGTCGCCTTCTCCAAATACGAGTCTGTACACATTGGTATCTGGATGATTCGCTAAATTTAAAAACTGGCGGTATAAATAGGATTTTTCTATTTTTTTAATCCAAAAATCAATGGTGATTTGTTGTTTGCTAAATGAGATAATTCGTGCAGTAATACTTCCTTTTTGATATTGGGCCATACCCAAAAATTGTTGCTTGGCCGAATAAATTTCAACAATGTCTCCATCATTAATATTGGCATCTTGAGTTTTTACGGCTCCCGAAAAAACCCATGGATGAAAACGAAGAACAGGCAATTCTTTGCCATTATGTAAAGTTAATCTTGGGTATGCTATCATAGCGCAAATGTATTGTATTTATGCGTTCTTTTTGGGTAGGAAAGTAAATATTTTGAGTATTTTTAGCGCGTATATAATTTTACATTTCTTATGACTACTTCACAAATCACTTTAAAAATTACTGTTGATGAAAATCATCTACCTCATAAAATTGAATGGGAAGCACCAGATGCCAACGAAGGGAGTATATGCAAAAGCATGATGCTAGCTTTGTGGGATGAAAAAGAAAATAACACCATGCGCATTGACTTATGGACCAAAGATATGAGCGTTGATGAAATGAAAAAATTTTTTCATCAAAACATTATGACGCTTACAGATACGTATTTGAAAGCCACTAACGATGAAGCTACTGTGAAAGAGTTAAGAGAATATATGAGTGGCCTTGGCAAACGGATGGGTGTTTTAGCATCTAATTAACCATTCTGCATCGAGCCATGAAAAGCTACTGGACTTTATTATTTTTAATTATAACGAGTTGTAGCTTTTCTCAAAAACGCGCGTTCGATTTTCAAAAAACATATAGCGTTCAGCAAATTCTTGAAGATATAGATTATACAGAACGCTATTTAACCAAATTTCATCCCAATCCTTATCAATATATTCGTCAAGATTCGCTTCATCAGTTTGTTGCTAATTTAAAAACCAAAATCGACTCGCCTTTAACAGAGCTTCAAGTAAGGTTTTTAATTAAACAAATTGTAGCAAAAATTGGATGTGGTCATACGGATGTGGGGGCTTCAAAACAGTATACAAAAGCCATAAAAAACACAAGTCGATTAGTTTTGCCACTAAATGTTGTGTTGACCGATTCAAGTCAATTGGTTATCCTCAATAATTTATCGTCCGATTCAACTATTAAGGCAGGAGATGAAATTGTAGGTATGGATGGTTTTTCTACAAAACAAATTATTAAAACCATCTATGCTATTCTGACTTCAGATGGGTATAATGAAACGTACAAAAGACAAGTTATCCAAAATGATTGGTTTAAGTATTATTACTCCTTTTGTTTTGGGTTTAAGTCACAGTATTCATTAACAATCAAACATCAGGACAATCATCTTAGCGAGCATCAATTAGAGGCTATTTCATCTTTGAAAGACACGCTTATTTTACCAAAAAAAGATTCGGTAACGTGTATTCGTAAAATAAAAACGTGTTCGTATTCTATTTTAAAAACAGATACTCAAATGGCAGTGATAGATATAGATGGTTTTAGGGGTAAGCATTGGAGACCGTTTTTTAGACGAACATTTCAAGATCTTAAATATCGCCATATTAAGCATTTGGTAATTGATGTAAGGGATAATGGTGGTGGAAAAATATACGATGGACTTTATATGCTTTCTTATTTAATAAATCAAAAACTGATATTAAGTTTTGACCGAAAACCGGATGGGATTTTTTTTAATCCAAAATTCAAAATGTCTATTGGGAGTAGGGTAGCCCCTTTTGCATTTAGTACGTTAATGCCTTGGTGGCCTAAAAATGGACGATTAAGACATTATTTTGTGGTATTGCCCAAAAAACGATATCAGTTTGAAGGTCATATTTATGTATTAATGAATGGGAAAACCTTCTCAATGAGCGCAATTAGCGCTACGTATTTGAAATATAAGGCAAATGCGATGACTATAGGTGAAGAAACAGGAGGAAGCGTGTCGGGTAGCAATGCCGTGATTAGTGGGCGAATTGTGTTGCCAAATAGTAAACTGCAAGTGTATATACCTATATATCATATTTACCATGATATTGATATAAAAGAAAATGGTCAAGGTTTACTTCCTGACCATTCCACCTATTACTCAAAACAGGATATATTAAAGGGATTAGATAAAGATTTACTAAAAGTAAAAGAATTAGTAAAAACAACTAACTAATACTATTTCTAACCCTTTGGCTGAAATCTCTCAGAGCTTGATTGAAAGGAACCGCATGATGATCCATTTTGTCTTTTATATAAATAGAAGCTAAAATATGTGTCAGGCATTCTCCTTCATCGTCTCCCTCTACTTCAATGGCTAGTTTTTGCTCTTCCAGTATAGCCGTTTCAGCATCTTTTAATTGGGTTAAAGTATAATTCTCTACTAATTTTTTAATAGCGGGTATTTTCATTTTTCTAGTATGGTGTTTAAATTAGTGATGAAATGTGATTGCGAATGTGATATAATTCGAGGCATGAAGAAATTCGTAACTAGATTCGTTTTCGATTTCCATCAAATTAGCATATTCGTATTTCGTTCGGAATTCAATTTAAATATTCGTAATTAATTCGTAATCAAGTGTATTCGACATTACTTCCTTAAATCATCTAACATTTTTTGTAAATATTCTTCTTTGCTAGTGGCAGTTCCTTCTAGTAAAACACCATGTTTAAAACTGGCCAAATAAGGTAAGTTATCCACGCCTCCTAATTTTCGGGCCAATTCATTTTCCTCGGCATTGACTTCCAAAAATACTACATCCGTATTTTTTTCATCATTAGCATGACGTTTAAATTTTGGAGCAAACAATTTGCAAGAACCACACCAGTCGGCATAATATTTTACAATAACTTGATGGTTTCCTTTAATAATTTCTTCGAAATGAGAGTCGGTAGCGGTTTGTAGCATAGGTATTTATTTTTAGGTCTGTGAAAAAATATTAAGCAAATAACATAAAAAAACGCGAAAAGTTGTAAATAAAAATATTTTTTGGATTTAAATAATAAATACATAATATTGTTGCTTAAAATTAATAATTTAATAATATGAAAAAAAATCTACTAGCAATTACAGCTGTTGCAATGCTTGCGGTAACAAGTTTTGCTCAAAATCAGCGTGTGAAAACACAGACTTTACCGTCTAAATTCGTGTCTCCTGAAATGCCAATGGTGATGGATGTTGAAAACAACACACAAAGCACTTCAGCTTCAAATAATTTGAAAGCAAATACTACTACAGCGTTAGATACTAACGTGTATTGGTCTATCAAAAATTATTACTTAACTCCTTCGACATTCCCTTACAGTACTACTTTTTCTATGCCAAATCCTAGAGCGAACTTTCCTGTAACTCATTTTGGGTCAATTTATCAAAATGGTTCTACTATCAAAGCAAAAGGAGCGGGTATAAGATTAGCAAGAAATAAAAATTCTGTAAGTCCAAGTGTTGACGTAACTGTTTTGTTATGTAAAATGGTAACAGTTGGTACAGGTACTAACCAATCTTTAGAGCCTGAATTTCCTGGATTAGATTCAATTACAGTAGCTGTTACAGGTACTACTACAACTACCAAATATGCATTGTTTAATCAACCTCAAACTTTAAACGATAACTTTGCCTTAATTGTAAAAAAAGCAATTACAGCTCAACCGGAAGATACATTTAAAGTTTCTGGATTCTATTCAGCAACAGCGAGTGGATTTACTGTTTCAACTTGGGATTATGATGAACAAGCTTTATTCGGAAGATTTACAGGTGACGCTAACATTTACAATATTGGAAAATATGAGCAAAATGTTCGTTTAATTTACGAAACAGATTTAACATCTTCATTTACTTCTGTTAATTCTGGCTCTTGTGCTCCGGTTACTTATACTAGCGCAGCTAATTCTCCTGATATTTTCATTAACCCAACTTTCAACTGGAATGCGTTTAAAGAAGCATTCAACCCAACTTCAACTGTTCAAGGTACTGTTGATGTAGTTCCTGCAGCTAAACCAGTTTTTGAGTGGAATGTTGGAAATGGAAGTCCTGATAGAACTGGATTTAATACTATCGCAGATTATACAGCTGGTTCTTACACAATTTCTTTAACTTCTAATTTTGCTGGTTATAGTTTTTGGGTAATGGGCGGTGCTCCTCGTCAAAAAGCAGAAGTGGCTACTGAAGCAATTACAGTTGATGCTTGTACTGGTTTAAATACATTAAGTACTTCTAATTTTGTAGTGTATCCTAACCCATCTAATGGAGTTATTGCTATCAAAAATTTAACTAACAACTCTACAGTTGAATTAGTAAATATTTTAGGAGAAGTTATTTACAAAGGAAAAGTATCTGGTGATGCTACTACTTTAGATTTCTCTAGCTTACCAACAGCTAACTACTACTTAAAAGTAACTAACGCTGAAGGTCAATCTACAGTAAAAAAATTACAATTCAACTAATTCTTTGAATTGCTAACTTTAAAAACCCTTGAATTTATTCAAGGGTTTTTTTATGTCTATTTGTTACCTTTGCAAGGTATTTTACTCAGTAAGGTAGTGTTATTTTAAAAATATGTTTTCACATTAGCCCCCTCATCATTTATGCAACGCATTTGGATTTACACTTTTAGCAAAGAATTAGATACGACTCAATTAACGGATATGAATCAGCGTTGTCAATATTTTGTAGAACATTGGACAGCACATGATGTGAATTTAGATGCTTCGTATGAAATACATAAGCAACGATTGTTAATTTTTAAAGTTGATGAAGCAAATTACAATGCGAGTGGTTGCAGTATTGATAAGCAAGTACGTTTTGTCAAAGAATTGGAACAGCTTTATGCCATCGAATTACTAAATCGCTTATTAGTAGCTTATGAGCATGGAGATGAAGTAAAAGTAGTAAAGCAAAGCCAAATTGCAGAATTATTAGCTTCAGGCACAATTAACGAGCAAACCATCATTTACAATAATACCATTACAAATTCTACCGAATTAGATACTAATTGGAAAGTTCCTTTACAGCAAACATGGCTTTCTAAATACCTTCCAACTCCAAAACAGTAATTCTTCGAAAGTTAGGAATCAACCTATCTAGCAATAAATAATGGTTAATGACGTTATTGCACAAACACCTTTTATGCTTCCTTCTGTTTGGCATCGATACCTCTTTTTGTTTGGGTTAATTAGTTTGGCCGGAGGTATGTTGTTTGGAGCAGTTCCCACAAGTGTTCCTCAGTTTATATTGTTGGGTAATTGGTTACTCGAAAAAAATTACCATCAAAAATGGCAACAATTAAAATCAAATCACATTTTTTGGATTCTAGCCTCTTTATTTATACTGCATATTTTTGGTATGACTTACACCCAAAATATGCAAAAGGGGCTCGATGAATTGAGAATTAAGTTGCCTTTATTGATTTTGCCATTAGTACTTTTTTCATCCCCAACAATTACAGATAAGGAATTTAAATTCACATTAAGAGTTTTCTTTTTTGGGGTATTGTTGAGCTCTATATATTGTTATTTGGTTTATGCCGGATTTACCAAAAAAACCATCATTGATATTCGTCAGGCATCCGTTTTTATGTCTCATATCCGGTATTCTATATGCATTGCATTTGCTATTATGGGCCTTCTCTATTTTACTATCAAAGCATCTAAACCAATTATAAAGCTTATAAAATTAGTTGTAGTCGCGTGGTTATTATATTTCATGATTCAATTACAAATGGCTACCGGACTGATTTGTTTGGCATTGGTAGGTTGTTTGTTGAGTATAGTTTATGTTATGAAACATTGTTCAAGAACTATTCTATTTACTTTTTTTATATGCATTGCTTTATGTGTATTTGTTATAGTGAAAAAAAGTATGACAAGCCTTGCAGTGTTTGAATCCAATCCAAATTCTTCGAAAAACCTGCCATTAAAAACAACTAGAAATGGAAGATATTATAAACATGACACATCGTTTGAAATAGCAGAAAATGGCAATTTAATCTTAATAAATATATGTGATGAAGAATTGAATAACGAATGGAACAAGAGAAGTACAATAGATTACAATGGAGCAGATAAAAAAGGAAATGCTTTACGATATACATTATGGAGATATCTCGCAAGTAAGGGTTATCTAAAAGATTCAGTTGGGGTTAATTTACTAACAAATGAGGATATTATTAAAATTGAAAAAGGCCAAACTAATTATCAATTTGATATAAATAGTGGGCTTGTTTCAAAATGGAGAGAACTTATATGGGGATATAAATTATATAAAAGTGGAGCAAATCCATCGGGTCAAAGTTTAAATATGCGCCTGGAATTTTGGAAAACCGGATGGAATATTGTTAAACTACATCCATGGTTTGGCGTTGGAACCGGAGACATACAAGATTCTTACAATCAAATGTACACGTTATTAAATTCGAATCTTGATGTTGTTTGGCGTTTGAGAAGTCATAACCAATATTTGGCTATTACAGTTGCCTTTGGGGTTTTCGGATTAGTCATTTTTTTAGTGTATTTACTGTATCCTGCCTTCACCTTAAAAAATGATATACACGAATTATACTGGCCATTTTTCTTGATGTTTCTTTTATCATTTCTAACAGAAGACACACTAGAAACACAAGCCGGTGTAACTTCTTTCATCTTTTTTCAAACCTTGTTTTTATGGATGGCCAATCATCGAGCTAAAATAAGTGGTCATTATAAAACAACATAAGAGTTTCATGATTTGGTCATATTCTTTTATAACTAAAAACAGTTGAATCATTTTCCAAGGTCACTGATTTTTTTAGTAATTTCGTCGTTATGACAACAATATCAAAAAAAAATCAATACGATAGCAAACATAGTTTAGCCATCATTTGCAATGCTTTCAAAAATAAAACGGAATATGCTTTAACAAAAGAACAAGCCGATTATATTTCAAATCAAATAAAAACAAATGACAAAAAATTCATTACAATCAATGATTTGAATCGATTAGTTTTCGTGATTTTGGTAGATGAAAAGAATAATCATTACAACACACTAGAGGCTATTCGTAAGCATGGTTCTTCTATTACAGATCAGTTAAATGCTGAAAAAAGAACGCATGTTGCACTTGTCAGCGAATTATCAAGTTCCGATTATGTAGTAGCATTAGCAGAAGGTATTGCTCTTTCTAATTATCAATTTATAAAACATAAGCCTAGCGCTAAGAAAAATGTCAATTCGCTTACAACTATTAGCGTAATAGATGAAAAAATACCTAGTCAGCAGTTAGTCAATTTATCTACTGCCATTGATGCCACATTAAAAGCCCGTGATTTGGTTAATGAGCCTGTTAATGTTTTAAATGCTACTGATTTGGCCAATGCTTTTAAAGCGATGGGAAAACAGGCAGGGTTTAAAGTTGAGGTTCTCACTAAATCGAAAATTACGCAATTAAAAATGGGCGGATTATTAGCCGTTAACCAAGGTAGTGTTGATCCTCCAACTTTTTCTATCATGGAATACAAGCCTAAAAATCCAAAAAACAAAAAGCCTTATGTGTTAGTTGGTAAAGGTGTTGTTTATGATACAGGAGGTTTAAGTTTAAAGCCTACGCCCAATAGCATGGATTTAATGAAATGTGATATGGCTGGTGCCGCCGCGGTTGGATGTACCATGTATGCTATTGCCAAAGCAAAATTAGATGTTCATGTCATTGCTTTGGTACCCGCTACCGATAATCGTCCTGGATTTAATGCGTTTGCGCCGGGCGACATTATTACGATGATGGATGGTAGTACGGTTGAAATGCTCAATTCAGACGCAGAAGGGCGCATGATATTGGCTGACGCTTTGCATTATGCTAAACGTTACAAACCAGAAATGTTGATAGAATTATCCACTTTAACTGGAGCAGCAGCTGCAGCAATTGGTCAGTATGGAATTGTATGTATGGGAACAGCTACAGATGAACAAAAAACAAAATTGACAGTAAGTGGTTTACGCATGCATGAGCGCTTAGCAGAATTTCCATTTTGGGATGAATACGATGAATTATTGAAATCTGATATTGCCGATCAAAAAAATTTGGGAGGACCTTATGGAGGCGCCATCACAGCTGGAAAATTTTTGGTGAAATACACGGATTACCCTTACATGCATTTTGATATTGCAGGTCCTGCATTTGTAACAGCTAAAGATAGTTATAGAGGTAAAGGAGGAACTGGTTATGGTGTAAGGTTATTATTCGACTTTTTCTCTAATTTATAAGATGCTTTTGAGCAAAATTGAAAGTGTTTTTTATGTTACCATGTAAAACATCTTTGAAAAGGCTCTATTTATTTTATAAGTTATAATAGTATTTAAATCAATGCGATTGCAAATCAAGTAAATATTCACACCATGGTAGAAAACAAAATAGTTGTAGGTATATCTCAAGGAGACTTAAATGGCATAGGGTTGGAAATTATTCTAAAAACCTTATCAGAGACAAGTTTGTCAGATATCTGTATCCCGGTTTTATTTAGTTCTCAAAAAACAGTATCCTATTTTAGGAAAATGTTAAATATGGATGAATTTAACTTTAATCCTTTAAAAGATTTTAATCAGATACATACAAAAAAACCAAACGTATATATTTGTTACGAAGAGGAAGTGACGATTGAAATGGGTAAGCCAACGGCACTGAGTGGTAAGTATGCCAAATTATCATTAGAAGCTGCAACCCAAGCTTTATTGGAAAAAAAGATAGATGTATTGGTGACAGCGCCTATTAATAAACACAATATGAATGAAGCAGGTTTTAATTATCCTGGACATACTGAATATTTGGGTGAAAAGCTCGGAGGTAAACCTTTAATGTTATTGTGTTCAGGTGATTTACGCGTAGCTGTAGTTACAGGTCATGTACCGTTGAAGCAGGTGTCTGAAAAAATTACATTTGAAACTGTATCTTCGAAATTAAATCAATTACATACTTCTTTGGTTAAAGATTTTGGAATTCGTAAACCGAAAATTGCGGTATTAGGATTAAATCCTCATGCCGGAGAAAATGGGACTATTGGTGATGAAGAAAAAAAAGTTATTATTCCTGCTATTGATAAAGCTAAAGAAACGATGCTAGTTTTTGGGCCGTATTCAGCAGATGGTTTTTTTGGTAATAATACTCACCAACAATTTGATGGAGTATTGGCTATGTACCACGATCAAGGCTTAATTCCTTTTAAAACAATGGCTTTTGGTCATGGAGTTAACTTTACAGCTGGTTTAGATTTTGTTCGTACTTCGCCAGACCACGGTACGGCCTATGAAATAGCTGGTAAGCAAGTGGCTGACGAATCTTCTTTTAGAGATGCGATGTATGCGGCCATTGATATTTATAGAAAAAGGGAGCTATATCATGAAATTTCAGCAAACCCTTTAACTTTTTCTCCAATTAAAAAAGAAAGAGGTTAATGAGTGTTACCTCATTTATCTGATGCGGAAAATGCATAGGATTGATATTTTAAAAACGTATAAACTATTTGTTGGCGGAAAATTCCCACGAACAGAAAGTGGGCGTTATTACCCTTTGAAACTAAAAAACAATCGAATAGTCAATATGTGTTTATCCTCTCGTAAGGATTTTAAAAATGCGGTTTCATCAGCGCGTTTAGCTTTTGGGAATTGGAGTTTACGGACTGCTTTTAACCGCAGTCAAATCTTATACCGTATAGCAGAAATTTTAGAAGGACGTAAAGAACAGTTTATCTCAGAATTAAAACAATTGGGATATTCGGGTGCAAAAGCAAAACAGGAAGTTGACCAAAGTATTGATCGATTGGTATATTATGCTGGATGGTGCGATAAGTACCAATGCTTATTTAGTTCTGTTAATCCTGTCTCATCATCTCATTTAAATATTTCTATATCTGAACCAATGGGTGTTGTAGCTGCGTTGGCTGATGAAAGAACAGCGTTGTTAGGGTTAGTGTCAATCGTGGCTCCGTGTATTGCAGGTGGTAATACTTGTATTGTCTTGTCCTCTCAAAATAAAGCAACTTGCGCTATTACTTTTGCTGAGGTTATTGCTACTAGCGATGTACCAGCGGGTGTTGTTAATATATTGACAGGCACCCGAAAAGAATTGCATACTCATTTTTCATCACACATGGATGTGAATGCTTTAATTGTTTGTAATCATGAAAAAGAGATTAATCAGGCTATTAGAGAACAATCTTCATTAAATCTAAAACGCGTATTTTATTGGCTAAAGGATTGGAGTGATACAAAAGAACAAGGTCCATATTATATTTTAGATTTGCAGGAAGTTAAAACAAGCTGGCATCCTATTGATCAGGTTGGACTTTCAGGTGTCAGTTATTAGTGCTAGGGAATCTATTAAACAGTAATGGCCACTATTTAAGTGACCATTACATAATAATTTATAGATTGAGAAAAAGTGATTAGGACTGTTTTCTTGTATTGATTTCATCTCTTATTTTAGAAGCAAGTTCGTACTGTTCTTCGTCCAAGGCAATCTGTAATAAATTTTTTAGTTCTTCAGTTGATTTTGACTGATATTCACTTTCAGGATTGGAAGGAACAGAAACTTCTTCAGTGGGAGAAGGTGTTGTATTTTGGGCAGAAGGCAATGTTTCATCATCCAAAACAATACCTGCTGATTTTAAAATAAACTCGTAAGTAAAAATAGGACAATTAAAGCGAACAGCTAAGGCAATGGCATCACTGGTTCTAGCATCAATCTCCACTTCTTTAGTTCCATCTGTACAAACTAATTTAGCGTAAAAAATACCTTCTACCAAGTTATAAATCAATACTTCGGTTACTTCAATAGAAAATGTTTCAGAAAATGCTTTAAACAAATCATGTGTTAAAGGACGCGTAGGAGTCATTTTTTCTAGTTCAATTGCAATAGCCTGAGCCTCAAATCCTCCAATAATAATTGGTAATCGACGACTTCCCTTACTTTCACCTAAAACGAGTGCGTACGCACCACTTTGTGTTTGACTGTATGATAACCCAACAATTTCTAACCTTACTTTCTTCATTCCCATTTTTATGAAACCCTAATATATTAAAAAAGGTTGAATTAGTTTTGATTTGCTTTGAATTTTTTTACCGCTTCTACTAATTTTGGTACAATCGTGAAAGCATCTCCTACAATGCCATAGTCGGCCGATTTGAAGAAAGGCGCTTCTTTATCACTATTAATAACCACAATCGTTTTACTTCCATTTACACCAGCTAAATGTTGAATAGCACCTGAAATTCCGATGGCGATATATAAATTAGGACGGATAGCTACCCCAGTTTGTCCAACGTGTTCATGATGTGGTCTCCAATGCATATCAGCAACTGGTCGAGAACATGCCGTTGTGGCTTTTAATTCTTTTGCTAATTCCTCAACCATTCCCCAATTTTCAGGACCTTTTAAGCCTCTTCCTGCAGAAACCACTAATTCAGCTTCCGGTAAAGGCATCATACCTCCTACATCAGTTGATTTTTTTTCTTTGATAACAATTTTAGAATTCACTGTGCTTAAATTAACCGAAAAATCAATGATAGAGGCTTGATTTTCTCCTAATTTAACTGGAAATGAATTTGGTAATAAAGAAATGATTTTGATATCACTGTTAATAGAATAAGCCGCAGTTGCTTTCCCTGAAAATACATTTTTTGTAACTTCTAATGATTCTCCGTTAACAATCGGATAATCTACTGCACCTGCTACTAATCCTGCTTTTAAGCGTGCCGATAAACGAGGGGCTACTGCTTTACCTGTGATGTCGAATGAAAAAATGACAATTTTTGCTCCTTCTGATTTAGCAGCTTCTTCTACCGTGGCAGAAATTAACATACTATCAAGGGTAACTAAAGCCTCATTTTTAACAGATAAAATCTTTTTAGCGCCTGCTTTTCCAATTTCATCTAATTGAGCTGAATCAGCATTAATGGCTAAAGCTGTTACAGTTGAATTTGTTAATTCAGCTATTTTAGATGCGTAGTTTACTGCCTCTAAGGATGCTTTTTTTACTTTTCCTTTATTAATCTCTGTATATACTAATATCATTGTTCAGGATTTGTTAATGTTTATGGCACTTAGGTTTACTAATTAAATAACTTTTGCTTCCGTATGTAATAAGTTAACTAATTCATCAATTTGATTTTCATCAAGCATTTTACACGTTGTTCTGCCTGGAGATAATTTATATGATTTGATGTGAGTTAATGATGATGAATCATTGGCAGAAACAACTGTTAATGGTTTTGTGCGAGCACTCATAATACCCTTCATGTTTGGAATACGTTGTTCTGCCATTCCTTTTGAACATGAAACCACTAAAGGTAATTCGCATTCAACAATTTGGGTTCCGCCATCTACATCATGTTCGGCAGTTGCACAATTGCCATTTAAGTCAAATTTGGTAGCTAATGAAACAAACGGTAAATCCATAAATCCGGCAATCATTCCTCCAACAGATGACCCATTATAATTAATGGTTTCTTTTCCTGTCATGATTAAATCATATTGATTTTCTGATGCATATTTAGCAATTTGTTCAGCAACAAAGTATGCATCAGGTCCTTCAGCGTCAATACGAACTCCATCATCAGCTCCTAAAGCGAACCCTTTTCTAATGGTCGCATCACTATCTGATAATCCTACATGAATCAATGTTACTTTTTCTGCTTTTCCCGCTTCTTTTAATTCAAGTGCCCTAACGAGCGCATACCATTCATCGTATGGATTAATGATAAATTGAACACCAGCGGTATTAAATGCGGTGTCGCCATTCGTAAATGCTATCTTGGTAGTTGTATCAGGAACGTTGCTAATAGGAACTAGTATTTTCATTTTAATTTTTTTTAAAAGGTTGGCAAATTTACAAAATAAGACTGTAATTCAATAAAATAAACAGTCAAAAATCGATATTGTTTTTGAAAATACTACAGTCTTTTTATGGTTTTTTGTAAGATATATTTTTTGGAGTAAGCTTTGAAAAAAGAGGAGATTAAAGTATATTTTTTCATACTATTTTTAATTAAATCGGTTTTTGTTTACATTTGAAGCATACATAATTAATGATATGAGAACAATAGAATTTAGGGAAGCTTTAAGGGAAGCAATGAACGAAGAAATGCGTCGCGACGAATCCATTTTTTTGATGGGAGAAGAAGTGGCTGAATACAATGGGGCTTATAAGGTAAGTAAAGGAATGTTAGCTGAATTTGGGCCAAAGAGAATCATCGATACTCCTATTGCAGAGCTTGGATTTGCCGGTATTGGTGTTGGAGCAGCGGTAAATGGTTTGCGACCTATTGTTGAATTTATGACCTTTAATTTTTCATTAGTAGCTATTGATCAGGTGATTAATGCAGCCGCTAAATTTTTAAGTATGAGTGGCGGACAGTACAATTGTCCAATTGTATTTAGAGGCCCAACAGCTAGTGCGGGTATGTTGAGTTCACAACATTCTCAGGCTTTTGAAAATTGGTTTGCAAATTGTCCTGGATTAAAAGTTATTGTGCCTTCGAATGGTTACGATGCGAAAGGATTATTAAAATCAGCTATTCGTGATAACGATCCAGTAATTTTTATGGAAAGTGAACAAATGTATGGCGATAAATGTGAAGTTCCAGATGGAGAGTATATTATTCCTATTGGTTTAGCAGATATCAAAAAGGAAGGAAAGGATGTTACCATTGTTTCTTTTGGTAAAATTATGAAAGTGGCTTTAGCTGCTGCCGCTGAGTTAGAGAAAGAAGGAATCAATGCTGAGGTTATTGATTTAAGAACTGTGCGACCGATAGATTATCAAACAATTATATCGTCAGTTAAAAAAACAAACCGTTTAGTTATTGTAGAAGAGGCTTGGCCCTTGGCAAGTATTTCAAGCGAAATTACATTTAGGGTGCAAAAAGATGCGTTTGATTATTTAGACGCGCCTATTCGTCGTATAACTGCGGCAGATGTACCATTGCCTTATGCTCCAACATTAATTGAAGCGTCTTTACCAAGTGTTGTGAAAACAGTTAAAGCTGTTAAAGATGTGTTGTATCAAAAAGCATAAATAAATAAAATTATATAAATAAAATAGGCTGTCTCATTTTTGAGACAGCCTATTTTGTTAAGTGACTATTTGATTTACGCTTGTAAGATTATTTTTTCTCTAATACTTCATCAATCATACCATAATCTTTCGCTTCTTGTGCCGTCATCCAGTAATCTCTATCGCTATCAGCCCATACTTTTTCATACGTTTGACCGCTATGCGTTGCAATAATGTCGTATAATTCCTTTTTTAATTTTTGGATTTCACGAGCTGTAATTTCGATATCAGATGCTTGTCCTTCTGCTCCACCCAAAGGTTGGTGTATCATCACACGAGCATGTTTTAAAGCGGTGCGTTTGCCTTTTGTTCCGGCACATTGTAAAACAGCTCCCATACTTGCAGCCATACCTGTACAGATGGTAGCAACATCTGGTTTAATAATTTGCATGGTATCATAAATTCCTAATCCTGCATAAACAGATCCTCCAGGAGAATTTAGATAAATTTGAATGTCTTTCTTTGAATCAACTGATTCTAAGAACAATAATTGAGCTTGAACAATATTTGCAACTTGATCATTGATACCAGTTCCTAAGAAAATAATTCTATCCATCATTAAACGAGAGAAAACATCCAAAACGGACACATTTAATTGTCTTTCCTCGATAATATTTGGAGTTAAGTTTCGGATACCAGGAGCAATGGCAGATACGTAGCCGTCATATGTTAAGCTGCTGATGCCAACATGTTTTGTGGCATATTTTTTAAATTCGTTTTGATCAAACATAATTTAGGTGTTTTTAGTTGTTAGACAAATGTAGTTGTTGGATTTTGTAAAGCAAATTATAAAAGCCAAAAAGTTGTTAACGCTGAAACGTCAGTAAACGCTTTGTCTTGGAGGGTGTATCTTATCTATAATGTGCTCAATTTTAGGCGTCTCATATTTCTGAAAAATCACTTTCTTTGTATAAAAAACATTGAAAAATATTTTTGTATGTATATTGATGTTATTGTTGGCAGTTCGCTGCGCACAAATAACTCCATTAACGGGTGGGCAGAAAGATACAACTCCTCCAAAGCCCCTTTACTTTTCACAGCCAAATGCTTCAATAAATTTTAAAGAAAAATTTATTGAAATAGAATTTGATGAATTCATTTCATTAAAAGATGTGGCTAATCAGTTGATAGTAACACCGCAGATAAAACAAATTCCTACAATTCAATTGCATGGAAAAAAACTCAGAATTGAATTTAATGATACATTGGCCAGTAATACGACTTATAAGTTAGCATTTGGCAATTCTATTTCTGATTTAAATGAATCAAACGTATTACGAAATTTTGAATATGTTTTTTCCACCGGAACTGTTTTGGATAGTTTGACGATCAATGGACAAATACTTAATTCAACAAATAAAAAACCTGTTTCTCAAGTATCGATAGGATTATATGATATCCATGCGAATGATAGTATTGTGTATAAAAATAAACCATTATATGTTTCCACAACCAACGAAGATGGGAAATTCACATTCGGGTATTTACCAAACAAAACATTTAAAATAGTCGGTATAAAAGACGATAATCATAATTGGTTATATGATGGGTCGGAAGAGCAAATTGCTTTTTCTAATACACCTATTAATCCGATAAATTCACCAAGTGTTGGACTTACATTATTTAGCGAACTTCCAAACAAATTATTCGTTAAAAAATCATTTTCTTCAGAATATGGAAAAGCATTAATTATTTACAATCGGCCCACTTCTGCCATTAAATCTTTGAAAGGACAAGGAGTGATTGATTATCTGCAAAATAAAAGGAAAGATTCATTGAATATATTTTATGATAAGAAGTTTGATACTTTAAAAGTCGTTGTTCAATATGAGTCACACGCAGCTGATACATTGATGGTTCGTATTCCTTCAGAAAGTTTTTTTGTAGATCAGTTTAAACGTAAAAAAATAACCTACAATTTAAAACCCGATTTTGGAAAGATTGTTCCTTTTTTTGACAAACCGGGCTTTGCATTAAATATGCCAATTCCGTCCTCGAAAATTAATTATAGTAAGATGTATTTATTTGAACAACATGATACGATAGTAACAAAAATACCTTTTACAATTTTATCTGATAAAAATTTAACGACAGCATTTAAAATAAATACTGTTTTAAAACCAGAAACAAATTACACACTATCTATAGGAGCTTTTGCCTTGTTGGATGATGATCAACGAGCGAATGACTCTATTGCATTTTCTTTTAAAACTAATACTAGTGATGATTATGCAAAGTTGAATATGAAATTATTATTCCCAAAAAAAGAACACTATATCGTGATGTTGTTTAATGATAAAGATCAATTAGTTAATGAAAAAACGATAACATTTTCTTTGACATCTACATCTGAAAAAAGTATTCAATACGAACATTTAATTCCTGGTTCTTATTTTGTTAGAGTTATTGAAGATGCCAATAAAAATGGGGTTTTCGACACAGGAGATTACTTTTTACAAAAACAACCTGAATGTATTTATATTCGTTCTGCTCCTATTCAATTGATGGCTGGTTGGGAAATAGAAACTGAATGGTTGGTTGAATAATTTTGTTTAAACATATTTAGTTTGATGAATGAATGTTTTTCTGCTTTAATAAAAAGCATACTTCAAAAAAACAGTTCCATTGTATGCATTATTATTTTTTTCTATGATATACTAGTGATTCTTTGAAACGCCCGTCGAATAAGGCTTTTAGGGTATGACATACTTGACTCTTAGAGTGTTTTAATGAGCGTAAAAACATAAATGGTTTTAACATTTTTCTGTTGATAAAATAACTACTTGAAAACTAATTAGCGTTGATAAATTTATTTACTTCGTGTAAACAAAAATCTTAAAACTAAAAACCATGGCAACAACTAAAAAAGCAGCGGCTCCTAAAAAAGCAGCGGCTCCTAAGAAAGCAGCAGCTCCTAAGAAAGCAGCAGCTCCTAAGAAAGCAGCAGCTCCTAAGAAAGCAGCGGCTCCTAAGAAAGCAGCAGCTCCTAAAAAGGCAGCGGCTCCTAAGAAAGCAGCGGCTCCTAAAAAGGTAGCAGCTAAGAAAGCAGCTGTTAAAAAAGTAGCAGCCCCTAAAAAAGCAGCACCTAAGAAAGCAGCGGCTCCTAAGAAAGCAGCAGCTCCTAAAAAGGCAGCAGCTCCTAAGAAAAAGTCTTAATTTAATCCCCGCATTAGCGGGGTTTTTTATTTTAAAAACATAATTATTTTAAAATGCCACGATAAGGTGGCATTTTTATTTTCAAGAAATCGTTACTTACCAAAATGCAAACATGATGAAGATTAGAATAAAATTTTAAGGCTTTTTATAAATCTAATCAATTCAAATAAATACAATTTTAAAAAATCAAATGAGGTTATAATTAAATTTTATTTTTAGTATTCTTAATGTAGTTTTGGATGAATTAAATCAATTAAGGTTATGAAATTATTCGTTATGAGCCATTTGGTAGATGTAAAGCAACGCATTTGCTATTCAAAAAATATAATATTAGTGTTGTCAATGTTATTACTTTCATTAGCTATAGCATCTTGTTCTGATAATGAAAAAGAACAAACTATTGAAGTGCCAGCCGGAATGGTAGTTTGTGATTTAAGTAAATTTGGAAAGCAATTTTCTATTTTTATACCAGATACCTCCAACTCTAAGTTGGAGATAGTTGAGCAAAGTTGGGGAGCATTAGAAATAAAAGTAGGAAAAGAGTTTCATATCTCTGTTACTGAAGATCCGGGCGATATTGAATTGCGTAAAAGTGATATCAAGTCAAATGATGTGAATGTTTTTAAATCTTATTTGACAGAAGAGCCTTTGTGTATTTTGTGGGAAAGTCAAATTATTAAACCTGAATACCATTTTTATGCTATAAAAAATAATGGAGAAACTTCTTATGTATTTGAAGATGTAGTTCCTTTAGACGGAAATCCATTGAGTAAAGAAGCCATACAAAAAATGGTATTTTCTGCTAAAAATATTATTGAAAATAAAAAACGCCATAACTAGGTTGCATGTTTGATTTGTTTTCAAATAATCAAATTTCTAATTTGCTTCCTTATGATGGAAACGCCATATATCATGGAGTGATTATGCCAATAGCAGAAGCTAATCGCTATTATAATGAATTGTATAATAACATTAACTGGCGCTATGATGATATGGTACTTTTTGGCAAACATATTGTCACGAATAGAAAAGTAGCCTTATATGCCGATAAGCCCTATAGTTACTCCTATTCAAATACAACCAAGATGGCTTTACCATGGGTTTATCCTTTGCTGGAACTTAAGACTATAGTAGAACAAAAAACAGACACTCTTTATAATGCCTGCTTATTAAATTTTTATCATAATGGTAGCGAGGTAATGGGGTGGCATAGTGACGATGAGATGGAATTACAAGGAGGTGCCTCAATCGCTTCATTGAGTTTTGGCGCTGAACGAAATTTTTCATTTAAACACAAAAAGTCACAAGCTCATATTTCTTTGATACTTGAAAACGGAAGTTTATTAGAGATGAAAGAAGACACTCAAAAACATTGGGTACACCGTTTACCTTTGAATAAGTTGGTCAAACGGCCACGTATTAATTTAACTTTTAGGCGTTTTTCGGATTAATTAAGTCAAGAGAAAATTGTTTTTTTCGGAATAGCATTTCCAAAAATATTGGATATTATAACATGAAAAATAAAAAGGTTCGCATCGCGAACCTTTTTATTTAATATTCATCTTCGTTAAAAAAGAAATCATCTTTGGTTGGGTAATCTGGCCAAATTTCTTCAATGGTTTCGTAAGCTTCACCTTCATCTTCCATTTCTTGTAAATTTTCGATTACTTCCATTGGCGCACCAGATCGAATAGAAAAATCTATTAACTCATCCTTAGTTGCCGGCCAAGGCGCATCTTCCAACCATGATGCTAATTCTAATGTCCAATACATAATTTAAAAGTTTTTAATTTTCAGCAAAAATAAAAAAATAATTGAATTAAGCTAATGATTAAATAAAAAAACAAAATATTGTTTTTTAAAATTTAATGTTTTGATAATCAAATATTTAAATATTAAATTTTGAATGTTTTTTCAAATAAGGGCGTATCTTTTCCAACTAAAACAAGTTTATAGTCACCTTTTTTTAATGCAGAGATATTAAAGTTTGCTCTGTAATCTGTGTCATTCACCAATAACCATTTTCCGAAAATTTCAGATACTTTTTGCCCATTAGAATCTAAAATATAGCAGTATGAATAACAAGGTTCTGTAATTTGATAATTGATAGTTGCCTTAAATCTAATGGGATGATCGGTTACAGAGCCCGTATTGGATACATGAGCTCTTTTTAAAAGCGTGTACCAAGGCAAAGGTTCTCCTTTTATATTGGCTACAAATGAGCGTAATAGTGTAGCAATAGAGTCGTTGCTGCTCGTGATATTAGCGGTTTCTTTTTTATCACTAATTGCCCACACGCTGTATTGTTCTGTATTTGAGTCAATTTTATGATTATTTAAATAACGAGCTAAACATACAAGCGCGCTATCAGCCATTTTGCCCAATGTGTATGGTGCCCCGCTTTGTGGCCCACCTTTAGATGCTTCGCAGCAGTAGCCTTTTATATCAAATGTTTTTGTTTGTTTGGGTTTTAAGACCAATACTTCCTCGTGTGCTACCAAAATATCTTGATAGTCGTTTTTTCCGGCATCCGAGTTAAATCGCCATCCGGCAGGTATAATAATGGCCAAAGAGTCTTTAAGTAAATTGGACACCAAATAATCGAGCGCTAAACCACCTTTACAAACGGCTTTTGCTTTGATGTATTTTTTATCAAACGCTTTTTGAAGCGATACACACGTTTTACTATCTATTTTTCCTCCAATGCCAAGGCTTATAATAGCTGCGAATATGAATTGCTTCGTTTTCATAGATTTAGATTTTATTGTTTTACTTCTGAAATTATTTTTACTCTAGTTTGACAATAGTTACTGGGTATTAAATAGGTTTTTTTTGGCTTTTAGTTATATAATGCAGTTACATTGCTTTAGTTACACTTTTTGTAATACTATTTTAAGTATAATCTAAGATGCTTTTATGCTTCGGGTAATTAATTCAAAACACATGCCTAGTATCTTAAATCTTAGGTGTTTTTATGAAGTTGTCATCTTCTTTATTTAGAAGAGAGTCATGGGTATCCATAAAAATTTCTATATCCTAAACAAAAAATTATCTTTGTCATTCGCATCAATAAAACCATCATGGAATATAATTTTAAAGAGATTGAACGCAATTGGCAGGCCTATTGGGCAAATAATAAAACCTTTGCTGCACAGAATAATTCGGATAAAGAAAAATATTATGTATTGGATATGTTCCCTTACCCATCTGGGGCAGGGCTTCATGTTGGTCATCCATTAGGTTACATTGCCTCTGATATCGTGTCTCGTTACAAACGCCATAAAGGGTTTAATGTTCTTCATCCAATGGGTTATGATAGTTTTGGTTTGCCGGCTGAACAATATGCGATACAAACAGGTCAGCACCCTGTTATTACGACTCAACAAAATATAGCACGTTATCGTGAACAATTGGATAAAATGGGTTTTTCTTTTGATTGGGATAGAGAAGTTAGAACATCGAACCCGGATTATTATAAATGGACACAATGGATATTTATACAAATTTTTAATTCTTGGTACAATCCGCGTACTAATAAAGCTGAATCGATTCAAACTTTGATTTCTATTTTAGAAACAGAGGGTTGCAAAGGAATTGATCATGATATTTTAACCGGAGATATTGAAAAAGAAGTGCCCGCTTTTACCGCATCAGAATGGAAAGACTTTGATGAAAAAAAACGCAGTGATATACTCATGAATTTTCGGTTGGCATATCTAGGCGAGTCTTATGTGAATTGGTGCCCTGCCTTAGGAACTGTGTTAGCAAATGATGAAATTAAAGATGGGTTGAGTGAACGCGGCGGACATCCCGTAGAACGAAAGATGATGAAACAATGGAGCATGCGTATTACAAAATATGCTCAACGCTTGTTGGATGGATTAGATGAGTTGGATTGGACTGAAAGTTTAAAAGAGGCACAACGAAATTGGATTGGAAAAAGTGAAGGATCTAGTTTGAAATTTAAAGTATATGATGAAAAACAAACCAATGCTTCATCTTTCATTGAAGTATTTACGACTAGACCAGATACAGTGTTTGGAGTGTCTTTTATCACATTGGCGCCCGAAAACGATTTAGTAGCATCTTTAACAACACCTGAGCAAAGAGCAGCTATTGAGGATTACATCATTCAGTCTAAGAACAGAAGTGAGCGTGAACGTCAGGCTGAAGTCACAAAGATAACAGGAGTATTTACTGGTTCATACGTCTTACATCCATTTACTGGCAAACAAATTCCAATTTGGATTGGTGATTATGTGCTTGTTGGATATGGTACAGGGGCTGTGATGGCAGTTCCTGCTCATGATTCGAGGGATTATGCTTTTGCAAAACAGTTTAATTTACCAATTCAGGAAGTTGTTTCAGGTGGAAATATCGAAATCGAATCTTATGATGCGAAGGAAGGAAAAATTATTAATTCCGATTTTTTAAATGGATTGGATGTAAAAGAAGCGATTAAAAAAGCCATTGCAGAAATTGAAGTGAGAGGATTAGGAAAAGGTAAAGTTAATTTTAGGCTAAGAGATGCCGTGTTTGGCCGACAACGTTATTGGGGAGAGCCTATTCCGGTGTATTATAAAAATGATGTACCTTATGCCTTAGATGAAAATGAGCTGCCGCTTATTCTTCCTGAAGTCGATAAATATTTACCCACTGAAGATGGAGAACCGCCTTTGGCTAGAGCTTCGTCGGCATGGAAATATAAAAATGAATTTGATTATGAACATAGTACCATGCCGGGTTGGGCTGGTAGTTCTTGGTATTTTCTGAGATATATGGATGCTCAAAATGAATCTACTTTTGCCGATAAAAAATTATCTGACTACTGGAAGCAAGTTGATTTATATGTTGGTGGAAGTGAACATGCTACTGGTCATTTACTATACGTGCGCTTTTGGACGAAATTTTTGAAAGATCTTGGTTTCATTGATATTGATGAACCGGCAAAAAAATTAATTAACCAAGGTATGATACAAGGCAGAAGTAATTTTGTGTATCGTGTAAATGGTACTAACAAATTTGTTTCAAATGGATTGAAAAAAGAATATCAAACAACAGCTCTTCATACCGATGTTAATATTGTGGATAATGATGTGTTAGACACAGAGGCCTTTAAAAAATGGAGACCTGATTATCATGATGCTGAATTTATTTTGGAAGATGGTAAGTATATCTGTGGTGTTGAAATTGAAAAAATGTCAAAATCAAAATTCAACGTGGTATCACCCGATGATATTTGTGCAAAGTATGGCGCCGATACGCTTCGTTTGTATGAAATGTTTTTAGGGCCTTTGGAACAAAGTAAGCCATGGAATACCAATGGCATAACTGGTGTTCATGGTTTCTTGAAAAAATTATGGCGATTGTTTTTTGCTCAGCCTGCAAATGGTCAAGGAGAAGGGGCGTTAATTGTTACGGAGGATGAACCAACTAAAGGCGAATTAAAAACGTTGCATAAAACCATTAAAAAAATAACAGAAGATATCGAACGTTTTTCATTTAATACATCCATCAGTAACTTTATGATTTGCGTGAATGAATTGACGGACGCTAAATGCCATAAAAAAGCAATTCTGGAGCCCTTATTGATTTGTTTATCACCCTATGCGCCGCATATTACGGAAGAACTATGGAAACAACTAGGACATACTCAAAGTATTGCACTTGCTCCTTTCCCTCAGTATAATGAAACTTTTTTGGTTGACGATACGGTTAATTACCCGGTATCATTTAATGGCAAAGTGAAATTTACATTGGCATTAGCAGCTTCATTAAGTGTACAAGAGGTTGAAACAATTGTCATGGATAATGAACAGACGACTAAATTGTTAGATGGAAAACAACCAAAAAAAGTAATTGTGGTTCATAAAAAAATAGTGAATATGGTCGTTTAATGATTTAAAAAAGGAGAAATTCTAATAGAATTTGCTCCTTTTTTCATTAAAAATCAATAATACTCATTCGTATGATGCAAGACCTTACTATCACAACCATCCAAACTCATTTATATTGGGAGGATATTGATAAAAATTTAGCGCATTTTGATTTAAAAATTGAAGAAATAGTTGGCCCAACTGATATCATTATATTACCCGAAATGTTTTCAACCGGTTTTATGATGAAACCGGAAGAATTAGCCGAATGGCATGGCGGGAAAGCCTTCAGTTGGATGCAGAAAAAAGCATTTGAAAAGCAGTGTGTTGTAGTTGGTAGTTTGTCGGTAAAAGATGAATCGAATTTTTACAATCGATTGTATTGGGTGAATCCTGATGGCAGTTATCAATATTACGATAAGCGCCATTTGTTTAGGATGGGTAACGAACATTTGCATTATACAGGTGGCAATAAAAAAATAATTATAGAATATAAAGGCTGGAAAATATGCCCATTGGTTTGTTACGACTTACGATTTCCGATTTGGAGTAGAAATACCAAAGCTAATTCTTATGACATACTGATATATGTCGCGAATTGGCCGGAAGTACGCTCGTACCCATGGAAACAACTATTGGTGGCAAGAGCCATTGAAAATCAGGTTTATGTAGTGGGTGTGAACCGAATAGGAAACGATGGAAAAGGGATAGCGCATTCTGGTGATTCTTGCTGCATTAATCCTAAAGGAGATGTAATGACGATTACCAAAGCAAACGAGGATAAAACTGAAACCATAACCTTATCATACTCTTTTTTGAATGAATTTAGAAAGGTTTTCCCGGTGATGTTAGATGGAGATGATTTTGAGATAATGGATTAAATGTCCTATTTTTTTAAACATAACACGCATATTATTTTAATTTTTCCAAACTTGTTATATATTTATAGTCCTCCTATTTATTAGGAGTTTTATTATTATTTACAATACGGATAGAGTTATATATGGTTAAATTTTTATTTGGAAATCGTACATTTCGTTTAAGTGGGTTAGTAGCCTTCCTTTGTTTTCTTTTTTTAGTAAAATCTGCTGAAGCTCAAAGAACTGCCAGTGCTTCAGGTAGTTGGACAAATACTGCTACTTGGGGAGGTGCTTCTGTGCCAACTTCAGCGGACGCAGTAACTATTAATTCTGGTATAACGGTAACAGTTGATGCTCCTGGGGCGCAGTGTGCTAGTATAGCTTTTGTTACAGCTGCGGCAAACAATGGATTAATTATGAACTCAGGAACTTCTTTAAACGTTACTGGTAATATTACCTTGCCTAGACCTAGTACTGGTTTTAATACAAGTGTTGATGTGGACGCAGGTAATTTAGTTGTTGGAGGAAATATAGCTTTAGCTGGTACCTCTGGTAGTGGTGGGACTAGATTAACAAAAATTACACTTAGCACAGGTACTATTTCTGTTACAGGTAATATAACTTCTGCGGGTATTGAATCCCAAGTAATCTTTTCTGGAGCTGGAATAGTGAATGTTGGAGGTTCCTTCTTATCTTCTGCTGCAAAGGGTACATTAACTCCAAGTTCGGGTACTGTTAATTATAATGGTGCAGCTCAAACAATAACGGCTTTCACGTATAATCATTTAAATTTATCGGGTTCGGGTGCTAAAACTCACGCTACAGGAACGACAGTAGGTGGAAATTTAAATTTAAGTGGTTCTGCTACCATGTTAACTACGGCAGCTATAGCAGTTACTGGCAGTGTTACTTTGTCCGGAACTTCAAATATGACAAATTCTACAGGAGCATTAACGGTGGGTGGTGATTTATTGATTAATTCCGGAAGTACTTTTCAAGCAAATGTTACAGGATTAAATATAGCTGGTGTAACTTCCGTGAACGGAACATTGCAAATAAACGCAGGAGCAACAAAAACATTTACAGGTTTAATAACCATTTATAATGGAGGTGTTTTGCAAATGATGGCAGGTAGCCCATCGCCAACAACAGCTAGTTATTCATATCAACCAGGTTCAACATTATTGTATAGTGGTGCAACAGCAAAAACAGCAGGTTCTGAATGTCCCGCAACAATTCCTGATGATGTAACATTAAAAATATCTAATACTGGTGGTGTTACATTAGGTACTAAAACAATTGGCGGTGGAACAAGTGGAGTTTTAGAAATTGTAGATGATGGTTTGGTGAGCGCAACCTCAACAATTACTTATGATTATGGCTCAACTCTCCTTTATAGTGGAACCGCGGCAAATACTAGTACAAATATTGAATGGTCATCACCTGCTAATGTGATCATTAATAATACGGGTGGTGTTACTTTAGGGGCTGCTAAGTCTTTATCAGGTGTCATTACCTTTTCAAATGGAATATTAACAACTACAGCAACAAATTCATTAAGTATTACAAATACAGATGTAACGGCTATTGTTGGCGGCTCCACCTCAAGTTATATTAGTGGTCCTTTATCATGGAATTTACCTACTATTTCGACCAGTGGTTCTACTTATGTATTTCCAATCGGTAAAGGGGCTTGTGGTTATTTACCTTTAGAAGTTAAAGACCCTTTTACAACCCGAGATATTACTTTAAAAGTGGAAGCCTTTTGTGCTTCAGCAGGAGGCACAAGAGATGCGACTCTTGTTAGTTCTAGTACAACAGAATATTGGAGTTTTGTTGCACCAGCAATTACTCAATTCCAAAATGCTTCATTTTCATTAACAAAAGCTGCTGGGAGAACACATAATGTAATTGGTATGAGTACCACAAAAACTGGCGTGTATACTTCTATTTGTGGTACAATAAGTGGAAATTCAATAATTAATTCTAATACAATTACCGGCCCTACAAGATTTTTTATAATGGCAACTGATATAAATCCAGTAACATCTGTATCTGCAACACAGTCGGCGGCAGATGCTCTTACTGTTTCATGGACTGCCGCTTCTGGTTATAATAGTGGTTCACAAACCACACTTGTTTTTGTAAAACCAACTAGTGCTGTTACTCAGGGTGTACCATCCAATGATCCAAGTAGTTATACAGCAGCCTCTGCAATAGGTTCAGGAACGGCCTACGAAAATGATGCTAATGCTTATTGTGTTTATAAGGGTGATGGTACAAGCGCTACAGTTACTGGATTAACTCAAGGAGTTACTTATCATGTATTAGTATATACAGTTTACGACGCTTTAACTTGTTCAAGATATGAATATTCATCCTCAGCTGTATCTTCAAAATTGATTCATGTTCCTGTGAAATATTATGTAAATAATACTTCTTTAACAGGAGATATTTATTGTACGGCAGTTGGTTCTTCTACAAATAATGGATTGTCACCATCTACTCCATTAAATTCTTTATCTACTGTTTTGTCAAATTATAGTGCCTCAATTAGTTATGGTGACAGTATTTTTGTAGATGCCGGAACTTATTCGGATGTCAATTTATCTAGCCCTAATGAAGGGGCGGTAATTATAGGTGCTGGATACGCTAAGACTAATTTTAATAACTCAGGTACAAATTATTTCATGCGAATTAACGATAATAATACAGTTTTGTCTTCCATGTCTATAAGTAATTTTAATGAAACGAGTGGCACAGGTCAAACATTGGGTATAGAGTCAAATGTGACAGGCGTAAAAATAATAAACACGGTTATTTATTATGAAACTGGTTCAAATTTTGCCGCTGGTTATCCTATACAAGTGCAATCAGGAGCGGAGGTAAGCTTTTCTGGTGGAGGAGCAGCGTGTACAAAAGGAGGAGGAACGAGTGCCGGAGGGGGTATAGGTGTAAATAGTGCGACTGTATCTGTTGAAAATTATTTATTCTATGCTAATGAACAATCTTTTCAACATGGAGGCGCCATGAATATTAGTGGTGGTAATGTAACTGTTCGTAATACTGCTTTTAAATACAATAAGTTAGCATCAGATAAATTGGGGTCGGCAATGTATGTTACTGCAGGAACAGTAAATGTTTATGATTCTGATTTTTCTGATAACAGTACTGGTTTAAGTGCAGATATTCCGGGCGGTTCTATTTTAATAACAGGAGGTGCCGTCAGAATTACTCGTTCTAAAATCATGAATCATACACAAACAGGTAGTAGTAGATCAAAAGGAGCCGGCATAGCAGTTACTGGTGGTACAGTTACCATTGATTCTTGTTATTTCTCAGGTAACATCGGAAAAACTTCAGTCGCTACAGATGTCTATGTCGAAGGTGGGGTTACTTTGGCTCGATATAACACATTTGCATCTTCATCGTTTCAAATTGGAAGAGGGGCTGGCACATTTACAATTGAGTATTCTGGTAATCCGTCTTCTAATGGAACGATTACTAAAACAAATACGATAACCACAACTTATACCCCTAGTCCTTCTGTTCCAACTTATACCGGCTCTTGTTCATCTTCTATTTCATCTTTTACCATTTTACCTATTGAGTTAACTCAGTTTAATGGTGATTGCAGTGATGGACATGTTTTATTAACTTGGCAAACCGCCACCGAAAAAAACAATAAACTATTTACCATAGAGCGGTCGTTGAATGGAGTTGATTTTAACGTCATAGGTTCAGTAGCTGGTTCTGGCAATAGTTTGCAGTTACGCAATTATAAATTTGTGGATGCCGATGATACAAATGGCATTGTTTATTATCGATTGAGCCAGGAAGATTACGATGGTAAACAAAGTCAATCCAACATCATCAGTGTTGATAAATCTTGTCAATCACCAGCAGAGCCGGAAATAGTTCTTTATCCAAATCCAACACAACAAAACGTGACCATCGACGTGAAGTTATTACGCTCGTCTCAGGTGGCAATAGAGGTGATGGATGCCATCGGTAGAACCGTTAAATCTATACAGATGAAGCGCTATGATGAGGGTATACAATCAATTGACATGAACTTAGATGAAGTGGCAAAAGGTATTTATTTCTTAAATGTGGTGGTTAACGAACAGCGTTTCACACAAAAATTCGTAAAATTATAATGCAATATTTTCGAATCAAATTTCATTTATTTAAATAATTGGTTAATTTAGTCGCGGAAAAAAAATTAAATGTTAAATAATCAAGTAAATATTGTCGTTTGCATTATCGTCTTATAAAAGGGAAGGATAGTGTTATGATAACAAATAGGCCTTCCAATTAGGAAGGCTTTTTTATTTTTACGACAATTAGTACTTTTAAAAAATCAAAATAAGTAACCTATGTATTACAACGACAACACTGTCATTTTTTTCAATGGCCAATGGCTTAAAGCTCAAGATTTAAAGGTTAGTCCCTATGTTCAAACCCTTCATTATGGAAGTGGTGTGTTTGAGGGAATTCGTTCTTATGAAACACCCGATGGTACTCGTATATTTAAATCAGAAGAGCATTATAAAAGACTGTTGTATTCTGCTGAAAAAATGCATTTGAAAGTGGATTATACAGCAGATGAATTCACCAAATTAACGTATGAGTTATTAAAACAAAATAATTTAGGAAATGCTTATATCCGTCCATTGATTTTTGCCGGTGCTAATATGTCGTTAACACCTACCGATGAGGTACATGTTATGTTATGTGCATGGGAGTGGGGAAAATATTTGGGGAGTAAACTTTTAGATTTAACGATTTCTTCTTACCAACGTCCGAATCCAAAATCTTGTCACGTAGATGCTAAAGTTACCGGTCATTATGTCAATTCTATTTTAGCTACTACAGAAGCGAAAAAAAACGGGTTTGACGAAGCGTTGTTATTAGATGCTCAAGGTCATGTAGCCGAAGGTCCGGGTGCTAATTTCTTTTATGAAAAAAACAAGGTGCTTTATACCCCACCATTAGGAAATATTTTGCCAGGAATTACTCGTGCCACAATCATCGAATTGTGTAAAGAATTAGACATAAAATTAGAAGAAACATACTTTACCCCGGAAGACGTAAAAGGCGCGGATAGTGCATTTTTTGTTGGCACAGCGGCAGAAGTAGTGGGGATATCTTCTATTGATAGAGTTCCATTTAAATTAAAGTGGGAAGATTCATTAGGATCTATTCTTCAAGCTAAATACATCAGACGAGTTGCCTTTAATGAATAACTCATTTTTGTTAAAAAATAAATCTGAATTTAAAATAACGCCCTTTCATAAGGATAAATATTAAAAATAATGGAATTAAATCGTTACAGCAAAACAGTAACCCAAGATGAATCTCAGCCCGCTTCTCAAGCCATGTTATATGGTATTGGTTTAACGGAAGATGATATGAAAAAACCATTAGTTGGTATAGCCTCTACTTGGTATGAGGGAAATACGTGTAATATGCACCTCAATGGATTATCTAAATTCGTGAAAGAAGGTGTCATTGAAAATGGATTGGTCGGTTTGCAATTTAATACCATTGGTATTAGCGATGGGATTACAAACGGAACTGATGGCATGCGTTATTCTTTGGTTTCACGAGAAATTATAGCTGATTCAGTTGAAGCGGTAACAGCGGCTCATTATTATGATGGTTTAATTACCATTGCAGGATGTGATAAAAATATGCCGGGTGTAGCTATGGCTATGATTCGTCTCAATAGACCTTCGATTATGGTTTATGGAGGAACGATAGCATCGGGTAATTATAAAGGAAAAAAATTAAATATAGTTTCTGCTTTTGAGGCATTAGGTGAAAAATATGCGGGTAAAATAAGCGACGAAGATTATAAAGGTGTCATTAAAAATTCGTGCCCTGGTGCTGGTGCGTGTGGTGGAATGTATACTGCCAATACCATGTCATCTGCTATAGAGGCTTTGGGTTTAAGTTTACCTTATAGTTCATCTAATCCTGCTTTAAGTCCTGAAAAAAAACAGGAATGCAAAGATACCGGTAAGTATTTAAAATTATTATTGGAGAAAGATATCAAACCTTCCGATATACTTTCTAAAAAATCATTTGAAAATGCATTTACTATTGTTGTGGCTTTAGGAGGTTCAACAAACGCCGTTTTGCATCTTTTAGCAATTGCTAAAACAGCTAATATCGATTTTACATTAGATGATGTTGCACGTATCAATGAAAAAACGCCCGTTATTGCAGATTTAAAACCTAGTGGTAAATACATGATGGAAGATGTATTTGCGATTGGTGGTGTACCTGCCGTTATGAAATTTTTATTAGATAAAGGTTTTTTACATGGTGATTGTTTAACCGTAACTGGTAAAACAATTCGTGAAAATTTGAATGAATTACCAGGATTATTAAATGGTCAACAAGTTATATTTTCTCTTGAAAATGCAGTAAAAACGACAGGTCATTTGAGAGTTTTATACGGAAATTTGGCTCCAGAAGGTTCTGTGGCAAAAATTACAGGTAAAGAAGGCGAAATTTTTACTGGACCAGCCATTGTTTTTGAAAATGAATTTGATTGTATCCGAGGTATTCGCGAAGGTGAAGTAAAACCAGGGCAAGTAGTTGTTATCAGAAATGAAGGACCGAAAGGTGGCCCGGGTATGCCTGAAATGTTAAAGCCAACTTCGGCATTAATTGGTGCAGGTTTAGGAAGCAGTGTGGCATTAATTACAGATGGCCGTTTTTCTGGAGGAACACATGGTTTTGTGGTTGGTCACGTTTGCCCTGAGGCGTTTGATGGAGGACCAATTGCTTTAGTTCAAAATGGAGATACCATTACGATAGATGCAGTGAACAATAAAATCAATATTCAGCTATCTGATGAAGAATTAAATGAAAGAAGAAAAAATTGGGTTCAACCTGAACTGAAAGTGAAATTTGGTGTTTTGTATAAGTATGCTAAACAAGTAAGTTCTGCTAGTAAGGGATGTTTAACAGATTTATAGTTTTCAATTGCACTCGAACTGACAAAAACTTGTCACATTGAGCGAAGTCGAAATGTAGATAAGAAAATGATGAATAAACAATAGTTCTCGACTACGCTCGAACTGACAAAAAAGTAAAACATGAAAAAACACGCTAAGTATAATACAGAAGTAACAGGAGCTGAAGCTTTGATATTAGCTTTATTGGATGAACAAGTAACGGATGTGTTTGGTTATCCGGGCGGCGCCATTATGCCTGTTTATGATGCGCTATATGACTATAGTGACCAATTAACTCATTATTTGGTTCGTCATGAACAGGGCGCTACACATGCAGCTCAAGGATACTCGAGAGTTTCCGGAAAAACGGGTGTTGTATTTGCTACTTCAGGACCAGGAGCTACTAATTTGATAACTGGAATTGCCGACGCGCAGATAGACTCGACGCCGATGGTTTGTATTACCGGACAAGTGGCTTCTCACTTATTAGGAACCGATGCTTTTCAAGAAACGGATGTCTTAGGCATTTCTATGCCGGTTACCAAATGGAATATTCAGGTTACAAAAGCTGAAGATATTGCCCCGGCTGTAGCTAAAGCATTTTTTATCGCAGCGTCTGGTCGTCCGGGCCCTGTTTTGGTAGATATTACGAAAGATGCACAGTTTGGAAAGACGATTTATAAATATGAAAAATGTGAAAGTGTTCGAAGTTATTTCCCTAGTCCGAAAGTAAATGAAACGGATGTAGAAAAAGCGGCAGAATTAATTAATAATGCTAAACGTCCTTATATTTTGTGTGGACATGGTGTATTATTGTCAGGAGCTGAAAAAGCTTTACTCGAATTGGCTGAAAAAGGCGATATTCCAGTTGCTTCAACGTTATTAGGATTAGGAGCATTTCCTCCGCAGCATCCATTGTATGTTGGCTATTTAGGTATGCATGGTAATTATGGCCCAAATTTGTTGACGAATGAATGTGATTTGTTAATTGCTATTGGGATGCGTTTTGATGACCGTGTTACAGGAAACGTTAGTAAATATGCAAAACAAGCCAAGGTCGTACATTTTGAAATTGACCCATCTGAAATTAATAAAATTATACCAGCCGATGTCGCAGTATTAGGCGATGCTAAAGAATCTTTAGGGTTATTGTTGCCAAAAATAAAAGCAACGAAGCATACAGATTGGTTAAAACGTTTTGAAGATTGTAATGATATTGAATTTGAAAAAGTAATCAAACATGCCGTTGATCCGGATTCTAAGCAACTTCGTATGGCTGAGGTGATTGATAAATTTCACAAAATCAGTGAGGGTAATGCCATTGTTGCTACAGATGTTGGTCAACACCAAATGATTACATCGAGGTATTATAAGTTTAATAAACCGAATTTTTGTGTGACATCAGGAGGCTTGGGAACAATGGGTTTTGGATTACCCGCAGCCATTGGAGCTAAAGTAGCATTGCCAAACACAGAGGTGATTACCGTATTAGGTGATGGTGGATTTCAGATGACCATACAAGAGCTTGGTACCATTATGCAAAGTAATATTGCCGTAAAAATTTTGGTACTTAATAATAACTTTTTAGGGATGGTAAGACAATGGCAACAATTATTTTTTGATCGTCGTTATTCTTTTACAGAAATGAAAAACCCCGATTTCATAACCATTGCTAAAGGGTATGGAATAAAAGGAAAAAAAGTGACCGAGAGAAAAGATTTAAATGAGGCTCTGAAAGAAATGTATGAAGCAAAAGAAGCCTACTTATTAGAGGTCGTTGTGGAAAATGAAGAAAATGTATTCCCAATGGTACCTACGGGCGCTAGTGTAGCAGAAATACGATTGGAATAAATAAGATAATTTTACGGAACCTTGAATAAAAAAGACGAAATGAATACGACATACACCATATCTATATTTACGGAAGATATTATAGGATTACTATCTAGGGTAACTATTATTTTTACTCGCCGACATGTTAATATTGAAAGTATTACAGCCAGTGAAAGTGAATTAAAAGGAGTTTACAGATACACCATTGTGGTAACTGTTTCGGAAGAACAGGTAAAAAAGTTAGTTAAACAGATAGAAAAACAAGTAGAGGTTTTAAAAGCATTTTATCATGTTAATTCTGAAATTATTAGTCGTGAAATTGCTTTATATAAATTATCTGCTGAAGCTTTCAAAGAAAACGAATCATTCATGAACATTATCAATGCTAATTATGCCAAAATTTTAAGCATAGCATCCGATTACATTGTGGTTGAAAAAACAGGTGATGAACGTGAAATTAAGCAATTGTTCAATGATTTGGAAAAGTTTGGTATTTTGGAATTTGTACGAAGTGGACGAGTATGCATTACTAAGCCTCTTAAAACCCTAAATGCTTTTTTAATGGAATTAGAAAATAACAGTAATACAACAATTAAACATTTTAATAAATAAAAACTATGGCACAAATTAATTTTGGTGGCGTTTTAGAAAACGTCGTAACACGCGAAGAATTTACATTAGATAAATCACGCGAAGTCTTGAAAAGTGAAACTGTAGCAGTAATCGGATACGGTGTTCAAGGTCCGGGCCAATCTTTAAATTTAAAAGATAATGGTATTAACGTGATAGTTGGTCAACGTAAAGGTGGCAAAAGTTGGGATAAGGCCGTTGCCGACGGATGGGTTGAAGGAGTTAATTTATTCGAGATAGAAGAAGCATGTCGTCGCGCCACTATCATACAATATTTATTGTCAGATGCTGGGCAAATTGCTTCTTGGCCAGTTATTAAACCATACTTAACAACAGGAAAGGCATTATATTTTTCTCACGGATTCGGAATTACTTTCCATGAAAAAACCGGTATTGTTCCTCCAACAGATGTAGATGTTATTTTGGTAGCACCAAAAGGTTCAGGAACTTCATTGCGTCGTTTATTTGTTGAAGGTAAAGGTTTAAATTCTAGTTATGCCATTTATCAGGATGCAACAGGTAAGGCTAAAGATAGAGCATTAGCCTTAGGAATTGGTGTAGGCTCTGGTTATTTATTCGAAACTGATTTTAAGAAAGAAGTATATTCTGATTTAACTGGCGAGCGTGGTATATTAATGGGTGCATTAGCTGGATTGTTTGAAGCGCAATACTATGTTTTAAGAGAAAAAGGACATTCTCCTTCCGAAGCTTTTAATGAAACAGTTGAAGAATTAACACAAAGTTTAATGCCGTTGGTAGCAGAAAATGGCATGGATTGGATGTTTGCAAATACGTCTGTAACCGCTCAACGTGGTGCGTTGGATTGGAAAGGTAAATTTAGAGATGCTGCAGCTCCTGTTTTTAAAGAGTTATATGAAAGTGTTGCTAGTGGTAAAGAAGCAGAAAGAGTTATTGCAGAAGGAAGTAAATCAGATTACAGAGCAAAATTAGAACTAGAATTAAAAGAAATAAGAGAATCTGAATTATGGCAAGCTGGTGCTGCCGTAAGAAAACTTAGACCATAATGATAACTGTCGAACACATCAACAAAGCCGCTCAAAATTTAGAAGGTGTTGCCTCTCATACACCTCTACAATACAATTTTCAATTGAGTGAAGAATTTGGTTGCAATGTTTATTTAAAACGCGAAGATTTACAAGTTGTACGCTCCTATAAAATTAGAGGAGCGTACAATAAAATCAGCTCCTTGAATGATATTGAAAAAAATGCCGGAGTTGTTTGTGCCAGTGCGGGAAATCATGCCCAGGGAGTTGCGTATTCGTGTCGTAAATTGAATATTAAAGGCACTATATTTATGCCAGCAACAACTCCCTCTCAAAAAATATCTCAAGTAAAATTGTTTGGGAAAGAGTTTGTTGAAGTTGTTTTGGTTGGTGATACTTTTGATGATGCTTATAAGGCAGCTCTTGAGTTTTGTAATTCAAAGGGCGCCTCATTTGTGCATCCTTTTGATGACGAAAAAGTGATAGAAGGACAAGGAACAGTGGCAAAGGAAATTTTGGATGATGCAGATTTTGATATTGATTTTTTGTTGGTGCCTATTGGTGGTGGTGGATTAGCAGCGGGTTGCGTGAGTTATTTTTCAGAAAAATACCCTCATACCAAAATTATAGGTGTAGAGCCTGAAGGTGCTCCTTCGATGAAAACTTCTATTCAAAATGGCGTAAATACAGAGCTTAAAGAAATTGACAAGTTTGTTGATGGGGCCGCTGTCAAAAAAGTAGGAGATAAGACTTTTGACATCTGTAGAAAATACCTTCACCAAATCATTTTGGTACCAGAAGGAAAAGTTTGCACAACTATTTTAAATCTTTATAATCAGCAGGCAATAGTTGTTGAACCTGCGGGAGCATTAACCATTGCCTCATTAAATTATTTAAAAGATCAGTTGGTAGGTAAGAATGTTGTGTGCGTAGTTAGTGGTAGTAATAACGACATCATGCGAACAGAGGAAATAAGGGAACGCTCTTTATTATTTGAAGGGTTAAAACATTTCTTTATTATTAGTTTCCCTCAGCGTGCCGGGGCTTTAAAAGAGTTTGTAGGAAATGTATTGGGACCTAACGATGACATTGTTCATTTTGAATATATGAAAAAAAATAATCGTGAAAACGGTCCAGCTTTAGTTGGTTTGGAGATTAAAGATCCCAAAGATTTAGAATTATTGAAAGGCAGGTTGTTGACATCAGGCTTTAAGTTTGAATACTTAAATAAAAATGATAATTTATTACAGTTCTTGATGTAATAAAGAAAAGGTCGGAATAGATAATTCGGCTTATAAATTAAGCAGCTTTAATAGTGTGGCTGTTTTCGTGAAGTTTTCCATAGAAACTACGGAACGTTTTCTAGCTTCAAAATCAGATAACGTAAATTCTTTCGAGAAAATCGTTTTAATTTGATGAATATATTCGTCGGGTGTATTTGTTATATAACAACTTTGCGATAAAGAAGTCCCAGTAAGCATAGCCTCGTTAGCAAAAACAAATCTACCTGAAAATAAAACATTCAATAATTTTAATTTTAATCCCGTGCATTGGTAAGTATACAGACAATGTATGTGTGCATTTTCAATCAGTTTTTGCATTTCATTTGAACTGCAATTTTGTTTGAGTGAAATATGTGAGAAATTTTCAATTAATTCCACTAAATGATTCGGTGGATTTAAACCCGCAATGATAACAGGAAAAGATAGCTTGGAAAATACGTGTTTTATTAACCAAATGGCTGAATTATAATTTTCAGAAATCGCCAAATTCCCGTGGTATAAAATATAATCCCCTTTACCTAGTTTAATTTGAACAGTATCAAATTCGTGAAAGCTTGGTAGGTAAATGGATGGTGTGTTCGGATAAGTTTTTTTGAAATAATCTAAGTCTTTTTCTGAAACTGATAATATATGATCAGCAAAGGTGATTTGTTTTTCGAAGCGTTCGAGTTTAAAAGCTTCTAGTTTTAAGTATAATCTTTTAATTAAATTTTTTTCTCCGGCCGCTAATTCTCTATAATAATCGTGTTCAATATTACTGTGTCTAAATATTTTTTTTCGATTTTTAAGCGCAGGGTCATTGAGTAAAAAACAAGTGTGTAATACTTCAAACAAAATGGGATGAGTGTCTTGTAACAGATTTTTTTTTAATTCATTACTGACTCTGGATGTGACATTAAATGGTAAAAAGGATAGTTGTTTTAAAAAGGACATGTTACGAGGGTAGTAGTACACTTTTTCACATAGTTTTTCCAGCTCCTGTGAGTTTTGTTTATCTCGGTATTGGAAACAATGAAGAATTATTTTTACCCCTTCTTGATTTAAACATCTTATGGTATGAAACACATCAATAACACCACCGTAATTAGCCGGATAAGGAACGTCGAATGAAATGATATGTAAGTACTTTTGCACCTAAACAAATATAATTTAAATAAGGAGCATATATATGCAACGAATCAAAAACAAATTGATTAAAGGGGGTTGAGTTATCGGTTATATTGCAATGATTTACGGTTTTTACGTAATTGTTTTAAAAGTTCTTTTTGAGAAGATGACATTTTTTCTGTGCAGGTGGTGAATGCAGTTGCGCTGATAGTGTGTATGTGTTGTTGAATCAGTTCGTAAGTTTCTGAAGGATATACGTTATAACTTTCTCTTAGTGACCAACCCACCGCTTTTTGAACATAGTAAGAGTTATCTTTTAGCAATGTAGTAATGAGTCGGCGACCTAAATCAAATTCAATATGTTCTGTTTTGGTTCGCGCGTAATAATAAAGCAAGATTAATGATTGTCTTCGTTCCCATTCGTTTTCAGAAGCATTCCAAGTATTCAAAATGTTAATCATTTTGTTCTTTGTATGATTATTTTCTACTAATCGGGTTAAAAATTTAGATAAAGAATCTGAATGCGCCCAATTATCCACATGTTTTATCCAGTCAGGAAGTATGTTTAAATGAACCTCTGGTGAAAATGTTGAGAAATGTTTATCGAGAAATAAAAAAGCTTGGTTTTTTACTTCAAATACGTTACTGAGTTTGTAGATTTCACTATATAATTGGTAAATAGTTTCTGAGTTTTCGGAAGAAAAACTAAATCCTATTTTGTGAATTTTCGATTGTTCTTTCGCTAGATTCCCAAGTACGATAAGTTGTGTGCCAATATATTTTTTGAGTTTTTGAGCTTTATCTTTATCAACTAATGCTGTTGGTTTTAACGCTTCTTCAATTTCTGTAATATATGATTTGACTTTCATCTCAAGGATACCAGGGTTAAATTAAACGAATGATTTTATTTAGATGAATGTAAATGGATTTGAGCATTATTTTTCGTAAATATCATCTTCGTATCCTCAAAAGCCTCTTGCATTTTTTTTCTATGATTTTCTGAAATGAAGGAAGGGAGTTTAATAGAATCATAAGCCCATTGTGCAGGCAATATGATATGCATTTTTTTCGTTCCATCGCCTCTGTAAACCCATGTTGGCATGTACCAGGCATTCTTAAATTTCGTTATTTGCTTGGTGTGATTTTTTTGGACAATTAATTTCAAAATCACTCCTGCGTCTGTATATCTCCAATATTGGTTTGAAAGGAAATTACCAAGCGAGTATGCGATAAATACGGAATCTTTATTTTGGGAAGAATAAGTTATTTGAGTTGGACCCACCATGTGGGGATGTGCACCAATTACCAATTTAGCACCGGCATCCATGGCCAATTGTACGGCTTTTTTTTGTTCTTTGGTAGGCTCAATCACATTTTCAACACCCATGTGAAAAAATACCAAAACAATATCTGCTCCCTTTTTTTTTGCTTGCTTGACGTCTTTAAAAATTTCAACTGAGTCTATCTTATTAAGCATATAATGATGTTCATTGCTTGGATAGGCTCCATTAGTCCCATATGTGTAATTCAGTAAACCTAATTTTATGCCTTTTTTTTCTATGATTCTGATAGAATCGTGGTCTTTTTGATTAAGGAACGTTCCGGCATATCCTAATTGATGTTGTTTGATGACTTCTATAGTTCGCATTAACCCCGCTTCTCGTGTATCCATGCTATGATTATTAGCTGTTACTAAAAAATCAAATCCAGTGTTTTTTAGAGCAGTACAATAGGCATCCGGTGAATTAAAGGCTGGATATCCGGCATAGGGTTGAGAAGTGCCGGCAAATGTGGTCTCTAAGTTACCTATCGTTATATCTGCATTTTCAAGATATGGTTTGATGTATGTAAAAGTAGGATTGAAGTCGTATTCCCCGTTACTTAATCGGGCATTATTAGTTTGTGGTAAATGACACATCAAATCACCCACCAGATTAATAGATATTTCGGAAATCGAATCTGCAGGAGGTGGTAAATAAGAAACTACTTTAATGGTGTCAAAATTTTCAATTGTAGTAATAGGTGTGTCGGTATCTTTTTTTTCTGTAATGTTTTTTTGAGGTGTTTTACAAGTAATTAAGAGAATAGCACAGAGTGTACTTGAAATTAAAAGATAAAAAATTAATTTTTTATTCATAACGTTTCACGGCTTTGCCTTTGCGACTTTTGAAATACTTTCTGGTTTAAACGTCGAATTTTTTGTTTTTGCATAATTGTTCTCTTTTTTTAAATTCATTAATTTAAAATAAATTCATTTGGCCACTATTATCTTCTTTTACTTTTTGCTTGTAAACTTTTTGATATGTTTGAATATTTTCAACTATCTCTTGGCGTTCTTCTGTCTTAGCAACTGCAGTTTCAATATCTGCAACAGCTAATTCAATTTCATTAGGGGTATCGGTTATTTCATTTTCCGCTTTATAAATACGAGCCTCAATTAATTGGCTTCGCCATACTTCTAATAACTCTAAAGAATCTGTATTGTTTTTTTGCTCGGCTATTTCCATTTGAATATGAATTATATCTAAACGGTTTGATAGTTCTTTGTCAGGTAATCCTGCTAAAAACAATATGTTTGCTTCAGCATTATCAATAGCTTCTTTTAATCGCACATCTTTACTCATTATTACCTCCTTCTGTAATGGCGATTTCTTCGGGAGTTAATTCATATAAATCATAAACTAATTGATTTATTTTTTCTTCGCTGTGCTCAATGCGTTGTTTAACTTGATCTATTTTTGTTTGAAGTTTTATTTCTTTAATTTCTTCATTTAATTTTAAAAGTAAATCAACATGTTTTATTATTTCATTTTGGATTTCTTTTTTTGCAGCAATAAATGGTAACTGTTTTACATTTATAGTTTTAACTTGTGCAAATGCTCTCCCTTCTTCGCTTACTGCTTTTGAATAATAATAATTTAATAACTTGGAATTAAAAATACCCAGGGCATATTTTAAATTAATTGTAATATCATTTTTTGGAACTATAACATGTACAGTTTTATCGTTATGATATTTATTGAAATCCAATGTTCCAATCAAACTGCTTGAAGTTTGGCGATAAATTAATTTTGGGCTTCTTTCTAAAATCTCAGCTGAGAAACGAAAAGTATCATTTTCATCAAGAAATTTTTGATAATTATGTTTTAAATATTGCGTGGGCTCATTAATTGAATATCTATTAAAATTGCTACCTTTTAGGTAAGGTATATCTTTAGCATGTGCTTTAGAACCTTTGTAAAGAATTCTGCTACCTATTGAATCACCTCTTTGTTTCCCTCTTCCTTCTGACCAGTAATTATAACCGACATCTTTAACCAAAAAATAATCATCAATTTTAGAATATTTATCAAGTTTTTGAATTATATCATCTTTATAAACATAAATTTCAGAATTAGATTTTATAGACGACTTAATTGTATTTAAATCGGATTTCATTATCCAATTCTTTCCAGGTTTTTCGTTTGTAATATTAAAAATACACGTAAATACATTTGCTGAACTGAAAATTAATTTATTTCCAAAATCAACAATTTCATTTATTTTATATTTATTTAGTGATAATCTAAGATTTTTAAAATAATCCCCTCTAATAAAACTGTTAGGTGTAATCATTGAAAATTCTCCTTTTGGTTTCAAAAGATTTAAGCATTTTGCAATAAATGCAACGTATAAATCATTATTTCTTTGGAAAACGGGATAATTTTGTTCAAGATATTTTTTTACTTCATCATTGAATACGATTACATAAGGAGGATTACCAATAACTACATCAAACCCGCCTTGTTTAAAAACACTTGAAAACTGCTTTTTCCATGAAAAAGGTTTAATTTTTTTTTCTTCACCAAAATCAATAGAAGAATCGTATATATCAGTATCAATTAAACTGTTTCCGTCTTTAATGTTTTCATCAAGATTAGGGAGTACACGGTCGTTTAAATTTAAAGTAATTGTTTTTACACTTGCTTCTGTTTCGCCCTCCATACATTTAAGTAGTAAACTTAATTTACTTACTTCAACAGCATTGGCATCTAAATCAACCCCATAAATATTATTTACTAATATTTGTTTTTTTATTTTGGTTGTAAGTTTACCATCAGGAGTTAGAGGTAGTAAACTTCTTTCTTTTATTGTTTGATTTTTTTCTTTTGCAGCAACTCCCTTATCATCAATTATACTGGTTAGCCTTTTTTGCTCTTTGTAATAAAAGTCTAAGTGCCAATCTAGTAAATATTGGTAAGCACCAAGTAAAAAAGAGCCAGAGCCACAGGCAGGGTCAACGATTTTTATTTTTTCAACGTCTTCTGTTTTTTTGCCGTCAATTAATTTTCCTACGGTGTTTTTTACAATGTAATCTACAATATATTGTGGCGTGTAATATACGCCACCTGCCTTACGAACTTCGGGTTTTTCTTCGATTTTTACACCACGAGCGGGAGTAATTCGAATAACCTTACCTAAAAATTGTTCGTAAGCATTACCTAAAATTTCAACAGGCATTACCGAAAATTCAAAATTACATTTAGGGTAATATAAATCTTCAACAACTGTTTTTATAACCTTATTATCAACTTTTAAAGTTTTGGTAATTCTATCTTTTTCAAAATCAAATAAACCACTGTTGTATTTATCATCAGCTTGTTGAAATAGATTGAGCAAGTTTTTATAAGCATCGCCTTTTGATGCTGCTACTTGTAGTTGTCCGTATGGTTCAACGGAACGGTCTTCGCAAAAACGTAAGAATATTAAACGGTCAATAGTTTGTTGTACCGCATAATTTAATTCTTCGTCATTAATTTTTTTATTATTTAATGCAATACTTGTTGCTAAGTATTTACGCCATTGGTCTAGGCTTTCAACAAAGCGTTTGTCAAGTGTATCTGTACCTTTTTTGTTTGCACTAGCTTGAACAAATTTATCAAAGCGACCTTTTGTAACTGCTTCGTGTGAAAAGGTATCATATAAAAAATCAAATTCTTTTATATAATCTGCAAACCCAATATGTTTTAAACGTGCTACGGTTGCACTATCATTTAAGTTAGGAACTTTAGAGCAATCATAAACAATAAAGTCTTCAAAATTAGTAAGGATAGAAACGTGCGCTTGCGCACTACTACCATAACGACGTAATTGATAAGCAGATTCTTTATGTGTTTTAATTGCAACAGCAGGTTTTTTAGCTTCCACATAAAACAAACGTTTTTTTCCGCTTCCCGATAAGCGAAAGCCGTAATCGGGAGCTTTCGCTTTGCCACGAACTACAACTTTATCTTCGTAAATAACTTCACGGTATGCTTCGCTATCACCTTTTTCATTATCAATGTCCCAGCCCAAGGCTTTAAAGAAAGGATTAATAAAATCCTGCCTTGCCTTTTGTTCGTTATAGTCTGCTAAATGGTATTCTTTGCGGTGTTCGGCAAAACGCTCAACAAGTTTTTCTATAATGGCTTTAGCCTGTTCTCTGGACATAAAAATGATAAAATCTGGATTTTAAATATACAATTTTAAGCGGTTTATGTGATGAGATTTTAAAAGGTTGTTAAAGGTATTGAAAAGTAGCAAACTAAAAAACAGCACACTTATGGCGCGCTTATAATTATTCAAGCACAAACGTAAACAAAATGCGAAGCACATCTTTTTTTGGACAAGAATTTAGCTATTTGATTTTTTACCTATTTTTTATAAAATGCAAATATGTTGAGTTTGGGATAGCAAAAATGGATTTTTAAAACCCGCAAAAGAGCTTAGATAAGTAAAAACTAAAAACTATTTATATAACCTAAAACTGTTATTACTGAATCTGTTCTGCATCGAATAAAAATATTGTTTTGGATGTCGAAAAGTTAAAATGTCGCTGTAAAGTTTTTTTTCTGATGCATTGGCTGCATTAAAGATAATTTATGATTTTAAATCATTTTCATACGCTTTACAAACAAAACTCATGGTATCTTTTAAAGGAATAAAGTGATAATCAAGTGTTCGTTTAATAAGACTAGAATCGTAGGTGTTTTTAGATAGAGCCCCCGAAATTATTGATTTGCTGAGTTGAGGTTCTTTACCTGTAAGCATAGCATATAATTTATCTATCCATTTCCCTATTTCTAAAAGTGTTTTACCGGCTTTTATGTAGGGTTCTTTTTTAGAAAATACTTGATGAGCTAAAGTTAAAATAACCTTGTAAGGATAATTACCTTCAGTAATAACAAATCGTTTGTTAAGGTGTTTTTTTTCTATTAGTTCTATCATGCAGTTTGCAACATCTCTTGCATCTACGGTGGCACTTAATCCATCGGTGAAAAATGCTGAACCATCATAACATCTTTTTATGAGTTTACCAGAGCTTTGTTCCCAAAATCCTGGACCTAAGATGATTCCCGGATTAACGATCACTGCTTTTAATCCTTCTTCAATACCTCTCCAAACTTCACGTTCTCCATTATATTTACTAATGGCGTAGTCGCTGGCTGTTGGTGATGATTTCCAATAAACCGATTCATTGATTTGATTCGAAATATCAGGATTTTGAAGAGTAGCGATAGAACTAACATGACAAAAATAGTTGATGTTTTTTTCCAAACAGGCATTCACTAAGTTGGCCGTTCCAATACTATTTATTTGGTGTAATTGTTTTTGATCTTTGCTATTAAATGACACCATTCCGGCACAGTGATATACAACATCAATTCCTTCTAAGGCATCTATTAAAGAGTAAATATCATTCAGATCTGCTTCAATCCATTTTATTTGATTAAATAAGTAATCAGCATCAGAAGAATAGTATGAAAATAATTTTTTTGTTTTTTCAGTATCGCTACCAGCACGCTTAATAGCTACAACCGGTTTATTTAACTGTAATAAATGGAATGCGACATGCGCCCCTACTAATCCTGTTGCTCCTGTTATTAAGTTAATGCTCATATCTATAAAAAGATGAAAGTTTGAGCCATGAAAAATAAGCAAAATTGCAAAACGAATCCAAAAAGAAATCCGACATAAACTTGGCTTGGTGTATGTGATCTCAGGAACAGACGAGCAAAACCGATAAATCCTGCAATGCATATTGCAATTGAAATTTCAGTTAACATAGGTATTTGTAAAAAATGACTGATAGCAACTAGAATTCCAATAACACCCCCAATTCCCATCATGTGCGCACTAATTTGCCACCATAAATTAATCACAGAGGTAAGTAAAATACAAACGGCCCCACCAAATATTAATAATTTTAAAGCAGGCCATACATTAAAGTCATATATCATATAAAACAATCCAAAATAACACATGGAAGTCATGATATAAGGGAATGTTCGTTCCGTGCGTTTTTCGATTTTTAGTGAAGAAACAAAATTTAATTTATGTAACATCAGAAGGTTTAGCGCAGGAAGCAAAAGTGTAAAAGAAAAAATGGTTAAGGTTAATATAAGTTTTAGCCTAAGTGGTGTAAATAAAAAATAAATAGAATCTGTTAATCCAAAAAATAAAATAAGGCATCCATAGGTAGCCATTAACAAGGGGTGAAATGCATAAGATAGGAAAACAGCTAATTTCTTCATTGCGAGTTGCAAAGTACATTAAATATCAGAAAAATCCCATAATAGTTACATGATAATTTTAGAGCTTTTGCCTTTTTTGTAAATCAGTAAAATAATTGCACTTTTACTATTCAGTTAGATAGTTTATGAAAAATAGTTATGTCGCTAAAGTGCAAATACGAATGCAATGTGCTGAATAAGTTGAAGCGAAGGTAATATGGTATATCTTATAATAATTGAAAAATATAATCTCAAATGAAGTATAAGTACGTTTGTTTTATTGTTTTATTCGCTGTTTTTTTAACAGCATGCTCGATTTTTAAGAAACAATCTCAAAGTCCTTCTGCGTATCAAGCGCCGGCAGAACCTTCAATCAATTTAGACACTATTAGTATATTTTCAGATGCGCCTGTTAAAAAAACAGTTTATCAGGCTACCCACACAATAACAAATGACATCCTTCATACTAAATTATGGGTGAGTTTTGATTGGCAAAATGCTCAATTAATTGGTAAAGCAGAAATACAAGTGAAACCTTATTTCTATCCAACAAATAAGCTGTATTTAAATGCGCGTGGCATGGAAATTAAATCTGTTCATCTTTTAGAAAAACAAGTTAAGGATTTGCCAATTCAAAAAGGGACAAAATCAGTGGTTTATGAAACGACAACTATAGAAAAACCAGTAAAGTATAATTATGAAAATGATTCGATAAATATTACGTTAGACAAAATATATACTTCAAAAGAGGCTTATACGGTTGTTGTTGAATACATAGCAAAACCTAATGATTTAAAACCTGGAGGAAGTGCGGCGATAACGGAAGACAAAGGGTTGTATTTTATTAATCCAACTGGTAAAGAGTCGGGCAAAATGCCTCAAGTTTGGACACAAGGAGAAACACAAGCAAATTCTGCTTGGTTCCCAACTATTGATAACCCTACCGAAAAAATGACTAATGAAATTTATATGACTGTTGATGATAAATACACGACGTTATCAAACGGATTACTAGTAAATTTTCAAAAAAATGCAGATGGTACACGAACAGACCATTGGGTGATGGATTTGCCACACGCGCCTTATTTAGTGATGATGGCAGTTGGTGAGTTTAAAAAAGTGATGGATGAATCATGGAATGGGAAGGAAATTTCCTATTACGTTGAAAAAGAATATGAACCGCATGCAAAAGCCATTTTTGGAAAGACAAAAAAAATGATTGAGTTGTATTCTAATCTATTGGGAGTGCCTTATCCGTGGCAAAAATACTCGCAAATTGTGGTGAGAGATTTTGTAAGTGGGGCTATGGAAAATACATCGGCCACCTTGCATGGCGATTTTATGTGTTATCAAACCACACGCGAAACAATTGACGGTGTGAAAGGAGAAAGCGTTATAGCTCATGAGTTATTTCATCAGTGGTTTGGCGATTTAGCCAGTTGCGAAAGTTGGAGTCATTTAACGCTCAATGAATCTTTTGCTACATACGGAGAATATTTGTGGGAAGAATTTGAGTACGGAAGAGATGCGGCTGATGACCATCATGCACAATCGCGATTTGGCTATTATGTTCAATCTCAAGAAAAATTGGTTGATTTGGTGAGATTTGATTATGAAAACAGGGAGGATATGTTTGATGCAGTTAGTTATAACAAGGGTGGGCAAATTCTTCACATGCTTAGGAAATATGTAGGTGATGATGCTTTTTTTGCTTCACTGAAAAGTTATTTGAAAAAAAATAAATTTAAAACGGCAGAAGCCCATGATTTACGCCTTGCTTTCGAAGAAACAACTGGAGAGGATTTAAATTGGTTTTTTAATCAGTGGTATTTTTCCAAGGGACATCCGGAGCTAGAGGTTATTAAATCGTATGATGTAGGAAAAAAGAAATTGAAATTGGAAATTAATCAAAAACAAAACACAGCTATTGTTCCACTTTATAAATTACCAATAGATGTAGATATTTACTCTGAAGGAAAAAAAGAACGTCGTCGTATTTGGTTAAGTGAAACGAAGAATACATTCATGTTTGATGTGCTTGGAGAACCTGATTTAGTAAATGTAGATGCCGAACGACAATTATTGGCCAAAATAAGTTATGTAAAAACTGCAAATGAATATATTTTTCAATATAAAAATGCCGCTTTGTGGGGAGATAGAGCAGAAGCCATAAACTATTTTAAACAGCATCTTTCTGATACTACTATTTTTGAAATAGTTAAATTAATAGCCAAACAAGATAGCTGGCAAAAATTTAGGATAGATGCTATCAACGCCTTAGGTAAAATAGCTAAAGAAAAAAAATCAGAATTGATGCCACTATTATTATCGATTGCGAAGCAGGATAGTAATACAAAAGTGAGAGCCGCCGCTATAAAAGTTTTAGCTGAAAATTACGAAAATCTGGAATTAAACGTTTTGTATGAAAATGCGCTTAATGAGCAGTCTTACGCCATTGTTTCTGAAGGTTTTAATGCGATTGTTAAGCTAAATCCTAAGTTAGCTATGCAAAAGGCTCTTTTTCTAGAAAATGAACCTTCAAAGGAAATCGTTTATTCAGTTGGGAGTTTATATGCTAAACATGGTAACGATTCTAATATTTATTATTTTAAGAAAGTTAAAAAACATTTTAACGGCTATGAGCTAATGACTTATGTAAGTTTATATGGTCAGTTTTTGAAACGCTGTACAATGCCACTAACTATGATAGAAGGCGCTACCGATATTGCGAATATTGGAAACACAGATAATAAATATGTAAATTATACTTCAAAAAAAGTTTTGAAAGAGGATTTGCTTAATACATGGGAACAGAAAGAAAACGAACTCAAAGAAAAAATTGAAAACGCAAAAAAAAATAATATTGACACCTCTTTTATGTTAAAAGAATTAGAAGTCGTTTCTGATACAAAAAAACAAATGTTGGATTTATATAACTCAATTAAAAAATAAAAAAGAATGAAAAAAATTACAGTTTTAACGGGCCTATTTATTGCCAGTTTTTCTTTTGCTCAAGAAAAGCTATTAACCATTCAAGAGGCTTTATGGAAAGGAAGAACAGTTCTTGCACCAAAACGTTTACAATCATTAGCCTTCATTAATGGAACGGATAAGTATACTTACGTTATAAATGATGAATTATTAGTTGGTGACAACAAAACCGGTAAAGCACAATCAGTGCTGTCTCTGAAAGAAATGAATAGTAATTTAAAGATAGCCAAAAAGGACACATTGCCATCTTTAACAACAGTTTATTGGAAAAACAGAAGCCAATTTTATTTTTCAAATTCAAAAGGAGAGTTGATTTATGACTTAGATAAAAAAGTGATTTTTGACACTGATCGTTCATCTCAAGAAACAACGCTAGAGTCTTATGATAAGTCAAAAACAGGCGCGTATACTTTTTGTAAAAATGATAATTTGTTTGTTGTAAAAGATGGTAAGGAAATACAAGTCACAACGGATGGTTCAAAAGACATTGTGTATACTGGTAAAAATGTTCATCAAAATGAATTTGGGATTAATGGAGGCATCTTTTGGAGTCCTAATGGAAATTATTTAGCATTTTACAGAATGGATCAGAGCGATGTGACCGATTATCCGATTATCGATTGGAGTTCTCGCCCTGCAAAAAATGTCAATATTAAATATCCAATGGCTGGAAATAAAAGCCATTATGTGACCCTTGGTATTTATGATTTGAAAAAAAATCAAACCATTTATGTTAAAACAGAAGGTGATAAGGAACAATATTTAACCAATGTGGCTTGGAGTCCGGATGAAAAGCATATTTATATAGCAGTATTGAGTCGTACTCAAAATGACATGAAGTTAAATGAGTATGAGGTATCAACAGGCCAATTCGTTAGAACCCTATTTGAAGAGCACGATGATAAATATACGGAGCCATTAAATCCAATGTTATTTGTAAAAAATAACCCATCTCAGTTTATTTGGCAAAGTCGAAGAGACGGATTTAACCATTTTTATTTATATGACATTAGTGGTAAATTAATAAAGCAACTGACTAAAGGGAGTTGGGAAGTAAAAGCAGAAAATGGATTTGATGACAAAGGAGAACGTTTGTTTTTTCATGCCAATGAGCAAAGCCCTGTTAACCAAGATTTTTATAGTGTGAATTTGAAAAATGGTGTCATGACTCGTTTAACAAGCGGAAACGGTTTTCATACATGCATATTAGACGAAAAAGGAAACTATGTGATTGATAATTATAGTAATTCAACCACGCCACGAGAATATGCTCTTATAAATACGTTGAACAAAAAAAGCACGACTATTTTTAAAGCTGATAATCCAATAAAAGACTACAAATTAGGAAGCTGGAATTTATTTAGTATTAAAAATAACGATGGAATAGATTTGCATTGCAGGATATTCAAACCTATTAATTTTGATTCTACTAAAAAATATCCTGTATTAATTTATTTATACAATGGACCTCATTCGCAGTTAGTAACAAACACTTGGATGGCTGGTGGTGAATTATGGTATCAGTACATGGCTCAAAAAGGGTTTATTGTATTTACTTTAGATGGAAGAGGCACTTCATATAGAGGTCGTGCTTTTGAGCAAGCAACGCATCGACAATTAGGAACTAAAGAAATGGAAGATCAATTAAAAGGCGTTGAATACTTAAAGTCATTACCTTATGTAGATGCTTCAAGAATAGGAGTTCATGGTTGGAGTTTTGGCGGATTTGTGACAACGACTTTAATGACCCGTTCGCCCGAGACCTTTAAAGTTGGAGTTGCAGGTGGTCCGGTGATAGATTGGCAGTTTTATGAAATCATGTATACAGAACGTTATATGGATTCACCTCAGGATAATAAAGAAGGATATGAAAAAAATAATTTATTGAATTATGTAGACAAATTAAAAGGAAAATTATTAATGATACATGGCGCACAAGACCCGGTAGTGGTTTGGCAACATAGCATCATGTATCAAAAGAAAGCAGTTGATAAGGGTATTCAATTGGATTATTATTTATATCCCGGACATGAGCATAATGTTCTAGGTAAAGATAGAGCTCACCTGATGGAAAAGATTACAAATTATTTTATTGAAAATTTATAGTTAAACGATTTGAGTTATTGGCATTAGTCGAAAAATATTTAGGCAGACAAAAACATTTACTAATCAATCGATTTTGAAAATAAAATTGTGAAAATATACCTGATTTCAATTATCATTTCGTTAAGTTTTTCATTATTCTCGCAGATTGACAAGGACTTCGTTTTATATCATCAAACGTGTCGAAAGGCCGAAATTTTTTTTATTGATTCAAATTATACAAAGTGTTTTGTTACCTATGACAGCTTGTTCAAGGCATATGATTTTTTATTTCCAAGAGATTGTTTTACGGCTGGCCAGCTTGCGTTCAAAATTGGTAAAGATTCCCTTGCTGTTGAATTCCTGAAAAAGGGTGTACCTTTTGGTTTAAACGCAGACCTTATCTTTAAGACAAATCCTTCACTTTTAATAAGTAATGTCCAAAAGACTAAATATTGGAAAAGTTACTTGGTAGACTTTTCCTATCTTCGACAACAATACATCAATCGAGTAGACTGGAAACTTAAAAAACAACTTTATCAAATGGTAGCCCTCGACCAAAAGTTGCGAATAAAAAATAATAAATGGTTCAACAGAATTTTTCGAAAAGGCCTTGAAAAGAAGTTTGATATTGTAAACAAAAGGCATGTTAATTTTTTAGACTCTGTTTTCAAAACAAAAGGCTATCCAGGCATTTGGCTGACAGGCGTCGGTGACTCCACTGACATCGCATTTAATAACAACGTTAACTTATCCGAAATCTTTTCTGTTATTCTTTATCATCACGACGGTACTTACCTTAAATATGGTGACTTTCTGAAAAAGGAAATTGGGAATGGCCATATTCATCCAAGAACCTACGCAATGGTTCGCGACTTTCAAGACCGCTTTTTAGTCAAGCATGAGAAAGATCAAAAAATGTATTACAATATTTGGTGGGAGGCTAAAAATTATAGTGAACATGAATTTGAGCAACATTGCCAAGTAATTGGTTGTCCGACAAAACAACATCTACGACAATTAAATAAAGTAGTTGGTAATGAAGTAGACATTTTTTGGACTCCTTTTCGTTGACAATCGACAAGGAAATGCAAGAAAAATCTATGAGTAGCTTGCAACAATTAGCAGAGCCCTCGTTACATTTTTTGCGCAGTAGAGGTTAAATGTTATATTTGGATTTAACAAAAAAACGGACGCTAGGCTTTAATACGATTAAAGATATGGCAACTTAATATTGAATATCAAACTTTTAAAATATTAAACTTTCTAAATTTTTAGTTTAAAATGGATTTTACAAATTACACACATACCGTTACGGAACGATTCATTCGGTATGCTAAAAAGCATTTTAGAAGAATGGTACAACGAAAAAGTAATAGTGCTAAATTTGGAGTCACAATTCAAGAAGCTACTTTACTTTGAAGAACCAAAGAAAATTGTTGACCATATTGCCCGTGGCATTAATCCTCAAAACAATACCACAGAGCATATTTGGCCTGTGTTTAACTATTACAACAAATTTAGCAGCACCAAATATGTAAATGGTAATACAATAAAAGATGTTTACCCAACCGAAAAAAGCCACGTAAATTATGTGGTAATGGATAGCGACTGGGAAGGGATTTGTGCTAAAACATTAGAAGAAATTGAAACGGTAGAATGTTATGTAAAAAATCAGTTTCTTGGTTTTGCCATTCCTTATACTAAAGACGGTAAAGACCGACAATATTTTACCGACTTCATTGCTCGGGTAAAAAGCAAAGAAGGAACAATTAAGAATTTGATGATTGAAATAAGTGGAATGAGCAAAGACAAAGCAGAAAAAATATGGTTCGTAGAAAATCGTTGGATTCCTGCCGTAAATGCGTTGAAGGATAAATACGATTATCCCGAATGGCATTTTATTGAAGTGGTAAACGACATCCGAAACATCAAGAATCAATTAATTGAAAAAATTCAGAGTTTATAATGGCAAAGAGTTCTAAAATAGAAGTAAAAGGAACCGTAATAACCATACTAAAAGATGGCGAACAAGATTTTATCTCTCTAACCGATATGCTGAAAGCCAAAGACGGTGATTTTTTCATCTCAGATTGGCTGAGAAATAGAAATACCGTTGAGTTTTTAGGTATTTGGGAGTCAGTTTACAACCCAAATTTTAATTATGGCGAATTCGCCACAATTAAAAGTCAGGCAGGTTTAAACAGTTACAAAATCAGTGTGAAGGAATGGGTAGAAAAAACAAACGCTATTGGACTACGAGCAACTGCCGGAAGATATGGCGGTACTTATGCACATGCTGATATTGCTTTTGAATTTGGTATGTGGATTAGTGCAGAGTTTAAAGTGTATCTCATCAAAGAATTTCAACGACTCAAAGCCGATGAAAATGACCGCCTGAAGTTAGAATGGAACCTGCAACGAACTTTGGCAAAAGTAAATTACTACATACATACCGATGCTATCAAAGAAAATTTGATACCAAAGGAATTAAGCAAAAGCCAAACATCTTTTGTGTATGCAAATGAAGCTGATTTATTGAATGTTGCTTTATTTGGTATTACTGCCAAACAATGGCGTGATGCCAATCCAAAAGCTGATGGAAATATTAGAGATATGGCAACATTAGAACAATTGGTGGTGTTGAGCAATCTTGAAAGCATTAATGCAGTGCTTATTCATCAAGACATACAGCAAACAGAAAGACTCATGCAATTGAACAAAATTGCGATTACCCAAATGAAATCGTTGATAGGAAATAAAAATATTCAAAAATTAAAATAGAAAACCATTTTCTTGATGTCAGGCAAATGGTAGAAAAAATATACAGACAATGGCGAAAAAAGTAGAATCAATAAAACACAAAACCGATACCCGTGCTTACATTCCGAGCAAGGAAGGAGCAGGTTACGAAGATGCTAATGCTAAATTCTTTTAGCTCCAAACTAATAAAATACGTCCCAACTTAACATTGAATATCAAACTTTTAAAATATTAAACCCTCTAAATTTTTAGTTTAAAATGGATTTTACAAATTACACACATACCGTTACGGAACGATTCATTCGCTATGCCAAAATAGATACACAGTCTAATCCTGACTCTCCAACATGTCCGAGTACGATGAAACAAAAAAACTTGGGCGCTTTGTTAGTAGATGAATTATTGGCAATGGGAATTAAAGATGCTGAATTAGATGAACATGGATATGTATATGCTACTATTCCATCTAATACAACGAAGCAAGTTCCGGTTATTTGTTTTTGCTCGCACATGGATACTTCGCCTGATTGTAGCGGAGAAAATGTGAATCCTATTATTCATAAAAATTACCAGGGCCAGGATATTGTTCTTCCTAATGATACTACTCAAATTATTAAATTTTTGGAACACCCTGATTTAGCGGCACAAATTGGTCATGATATCATCACTACAGATGGAACAACATTATTGGGCGCCGATAACAAGGCCGGTATTGCCGAAATTATGGATGCTGCCAATTTCTTGATGACTCATCCTGAAGTGAAGCATGGAGCAATTCGTATATTATTTACTCCGGATGAAGAAATAGGAAGAGGAACGGATTATGTTAACATGGAGAAATTAGGAGCTCATTATGGTTATACAATGGACGGAGAATCTTTAGGTCACATAGAAAATGAGACGTTTAGTGCGGATAGTGTTACAATTATAATTAAAGGATTTCCAACACATCCTGGTTTTGCAAAAAATAAGATGCAACATGCCATGAAAGTCGCATCAGAAATTATTTGTAAGCTTCCTAACGAAAAAACACCCGAAACAACAGAAAAGAAACAGCCTTTTATTCATCCTACTTCCATCAATGGAGGATTGGAGCAAGTTGAACTTCATTTTATTATTCGTGCATTCGATACCCATACATTAAATAGTTTGGAACAAGAGCTAGAGCAATTGACTCAATTGGTTTTGACCAATTACCCGAAATGTTCTTATGAATTTGTAGTTACCGAACAATATAGAAATATGAGGGAGGTATTAGATGCATTTCCTTTTGTGGTAGATTATGCGTTAGAAGCCATCAAACGAACAGGAGTAAAGCCGGTTTTATCAAGTATAAGAGGAGGCACAGATGGTTCTCGTTTATCTTTTATGGGGTTACCTTGCCCAAATATTTATGCAGGAGAGCATGCTTTTCATAGTAAACAAGAGTGGGTGAGTATACATGACATGGAAAAAGCAACCCAAACAATTGTTCATTTAGCAGCTATTTGGGAGGAAAAAAGTGCGAACTAGGGCTTTCATCTATTTAGAGATTTTTCTGTGTGTCAAAATTATTTTAATTAATCCATTACAAAGATTATTTTTATCTTTTTAAACTATAACATATCATGTTACAACTTAGTTACATTCAAGAAAATAAAGAAGACGTTTTAAAGCGTTTAGCAATTAAAAATTTTAAAGATGCAGAAATAATTATCAATGCTATCATTGAATTGGATAACCACCGTAAGCTCACACAACGTCAGGCCGACGAAGTTAAGGCAGAAGCAAACGCTTTAGCCAAGCAAATCGGCGAGTTGATGAAATCCGGAAAAAAAGAGGAAGCAGAATTATTAAAAACTAAAACGGCAGATTTAAAGCAAAAAGAAAAACAGCTAGATGAAACATTAAAACATATCGAACAAGATATTCATAGGCACTTGGTAACTGTCCCTAATTTACCAAATCTTTCTGTACCAGTTGGAAAAACACCCGAAGATAATGAAGTGGTTAATCAACATGGCATTATTCCTCAGTTATATGCCGGCGCCACTCCTCATTGGGAATTAACATCAAAATACGATTTAATTGATTTTGAACTCGGTGTAAAATTAACCGGAGCCGGTTTCCCTGTTTATAAAGGAAAAGGAGCAAGGTTGCAACGTGCTTTAATTAATTATTTTTTAGATAAAGCGACAGCTGCCGGCTATCATGAAGTACAACCGCCTATTTTAGTGAATGCCGATAGTGGTTATGGTACTGGTCAATTACCTGATAAAGAAGGGCAAATGTACCATTGTCAGGTTGATGATTTGTATTTAATTCCAACTGCTGAGGTTCCAATTACCAATATTTATAGGGACGTGATATTGAAAGAAACAGACTTGCCAATTAAAAATTGTGGTTATACACCTTGTTTCAGAAGAGAAGCAGGCAGTTATGGAAAAGATGTTCGTGGATTAAATCGTTTACATCAGTTTGATAAAGTTGAAATAGTTCAAATAGCTCATCCAACTCAATCGTATCAAATACTTGAAAATATGCGTGAGTTTGTAAGCAGTTTACTGCAAGAGCTAGAGTTGCCATATCGTACATTAAAATTATGTGGTGGAGATATGAGTTTTGGTTCGGCATTAACGTATGATTTGGAAGTATGGAGTGCTGCACAACAACGTTGGTTGGAGGTAAGTTCGGTTTCTAACTTTGAAACGTTTCAAACAAACCGTTTAAAATGTCGCTATAAGGACGCTAATGGCAAAACACAATTAGCTCATAGTTTAAATGGTAGTGCGTTAGCATTGCCTCGTATAGTGGCTTCTTTATTGGAAAATAATCAATCTGAATCTGGAATTAAAATCCCTAACGTATTAGTTCCTTATACTGGTTTTGATGTGATTGCTTAGTTAATTGGTATATATGAAAGCATAAAAAAACCTCGAATTTTCGAGGTTTTTTTTATTTATTTTCACTACTCAATAATTTTGTCAACCACATAAATCGGTCTGTTTCTGCTGGCTTCTAGATTTCGCCATACGTATTCACCAATAATACCTAACCCAATCATTTGAAAAGAGGATACAAATAAAATAACGACCATCATACTCGACCAACCGGTAGGCTCTATATTGCCTGTAAATTTTAGAATGATAATAGCTAAACTATACATAAAGGCAATAAATCCAAGCATAATACCAGTAATGGATATGAATTTTAAGGGAGCGTATGAAAAAGAAATAAATGAATCAATAAATAATTTTATTTTTTTTTGTAAAGTCCATCTCGATTTGCCAACTTCTCTTTTTTGTCTGGTATAAGGAATACAAACCATTTCGTAGTTTAACCATGCTAGCAAATAAAGTGTATTCGTGTTTTTTTCATTAATTTTTACAACTTCGTTTTTTAATTGTTTATCAAAGAAAACATAATCAAATCCGCCATCAGGAATGTTTTTTAGGGCAAATTTTTGAATGAGTTTGTGGTAAGTGTTTGAAAATGCTTTTTGAAAAAAAGACTCTTCTCGGTCTGCTCTGTTTCCCACAATTAGTTTTATACCATTTTTCCAATGAGCATACATTTTAACCATTAATTCTGGTGGGTCTTGTAAATCTGCGGCAATTACAGAGCAACAGTCTCCAGTTGCATAATTCATTCCGGCTAGGATGGCATTGTAAGATCCAACATTCCCAGCGAGTTTAATCACTTTAACTTTTCCGGGTTGTTCGTTTCTAAACTTTACAAGCTCTTCTAAGGTATTGTCTTTACTGCCATCATCCACCATCACATATTCAAAAGTCACATCATCATCAAATAAAAGCTCATTTTTTAATAAACGTTCTTTGGTGATAGGAATGTTTTCTTCATTAAAATAACAAGGGATAATAATGGATAATTTAGGCATAATAGGATTTTATGGTATTACACACGTAATCAATTTGTTCGTTTTCCATACCCGGAAAAATTGGTAATGATAGACAAGTGTCGGCAATTAAATTGGCAATTGGAAAATCTGAAGCGTTGAAGTTTAAATCAGCATAAGCCTTTTGTTTGTGCGGTGGAACAGGGTAGTGAATGACTGTACCTACACCTTTTTCATGTAAAAATTTTTGCAATTCGTTTCTTTTTTCTGTTCTTATTACAAATAAGTGGTAGTTTGACGAACAATTTTCAGCTAAAGCTGGTAAAATGATATCTCCAACATTTTTAAGTTGTTGCATATAGTTATTAGCAATTGCAATACGTTGATTATTTTCGGCTTGAAGATTTTTAAGTTTTAAATCAAGAAAAGCTGCTTGTAATTCATCTAATCGTGAATTAAATCCTTTTACTTCGTTATAATATTTTTCTTGTGAACCGTAGTTGCGAAGCGTTTTTACTTGTTTAGCAAGTTCTTCATGATTTGTTGTAATTGCTCCTGCATCGCCTAAAGCTCCCATATTTTTTCCGGGATAAAAACTAGTACCATTTATATGACCAAAACTACCGGTTAATTTCCCTTTACAATAAGCACCTTGCGCTTGAGCATTGTCTTCTACGACGAATAGATTATACTTGTCGGCTATGCCCATTATTTTATCTAGTTCGCAAGCCTGTCCATACAAGTTTACAGGCATAATAGCCTTTGTTTTTGACGTGATTTTTTCTTCGATGAGACTTGGGTTAATATTGTAAGTTTCCAGTTTTGGTTCTACAGGAATCACTTTAGCTCCTACATAAGAAACAGCTAACCAACTCGCAATATAAGTGTTTGATGGCACAATAACCTCATCTCCTTCGCCAATACCAAGCACTTTGAGTGATAAAATTAAGGCATCTAATCCGTTACCAACACCTACACAGTAATTTGTTGTATTAAAAGTTGCATAGTTTTTTTCGAACTCAAGTAATTGTGAACCCATGATAAACCAACCTGAGTCAATCACTGATTTTAACTTTTCTTGTAAGCCTAATTCGTAGGCTTTGTTGATTTTCTTTAAATCTAAAAAAGGAACATTCATATGCTTGATTTTTCTAGGCCGTTAGCTTGTTCTATAAATACAATATTATTCGAATTAATCCATAAATTTTTGGATTCATCAAAAAAAAGTTTTTCACCAAATTCGTCAATCCAAGCCTTTTGTCGAGCCGGATTACCAAAGTACAATCCATGTGATTTAATGCTTTTGGTGATTACGCTACCAATTCCGGTCATGGCATAGTCTCCTACCGTCACGCCTGCTAATACAGTAGAATTTGCTCCTAAGGAAGCACCTTTTCCTATTTTTGTTTTAGTCGGCTCTTTAAACTGTTTACTTCTCGGATAAATATCGTTAGTAAATACTACGTTTGGACCAATAAAAGCATTATCCTCAATTTCAATACCTTCCCAAAGATAGACGCCTGCTTTTATGGTGACGTTATTCCCTATTTTTACGCCATTTTCTATAAAACAGTGCGAACAGATATTACAGTTTTCTCCAATTACGGCCTCTTCTAAAACAACTGAGTATTGCCATATTTTAGTGCCGGTACCAATGAAAGGGCTATTAACTTGGGATAAATCATGCTTAAAGTAGGACATGTGTTTACGTATTTTTTAATTTTTTAAAATCATCATAATTTCTGATGTAATCGCTTTCATTATATAATTCAGAGGCTAAAACCAATTGCACAGCGATATGACTATATTGCATGGTGTGCCAACAATATTTTGGTAAAAATAGGCCTTGATGAGGAGACTCTAGTGAAAATACTTTTAAATCACCATTAGGCATCTCTGTATTCACCACAATTCTACCTAAAGTTGCAATTAAAATCATTTCTGTTTGATGATGTGCATGACGTCCTCTGACAACATTATCAGGAGTATGGTAACTCCAAAATACACGTTTAACATCAAAAGGAATATTTTTTTGATTTTCGGCAATCGAAATATATCCGATATCCGGGCTACCTAGTTTTGGAAATTCTATAATATAAGGTTGATCCATTTGGGTTAAAAATAGGTGTTTATTTAAATATTTTTGTCATTAAAAGTATCAATATTTCTGTAAATGAGTTTTGATTTTTTAAACATAAACCATAAAACGACTAGAATAAATATGCACACAAATAGGTGGATTTTATACATGTAATTACTTACCCACGGACCTTGAAACATAAAGTAACGTTGTGCCGGAAATTTAGTGAAGATGGCAGAGGGAGTAAAATACGTAAGACCTGTTTTAACCGCATTAATTTGGTACCAAAAATGAGATATTGCTAAACATATTATTGAAAATAATCCTGAAAAATAGATAGATATATTCCAATATTTATTCAGCGAAATAATAGACAAGAAGGTTAAAAATGGGAAAAATGGAATAATTTGTCTGGATTCATTTCCTACACTGAAAAAAACAATAATGGTGTAAAAAAATAACATGCCAAATCCAAGATTAAGAATTTCTTTTTTTACATCTTTTAAAATAAAAAATAAGAGTAGGGGCATAGCGCCAAAATAAAACGTATGGGATACTATAAAATTTAAAGGGTTTTTGACGACCTGATTAATAATATTAGTTAAATATTTATCTAATGTTAGATTAGCCTCAACTTTTGAACTGCATGAATTGATAATGAATTTTACACAAATGAATAACGTGATAAATGAAAAAATATGAATTAATCGAAATGATTTTAAAAGTTGAGTCAACGTCATCTGTTCTGATTTGAAAAAATTTAAGAAGCACAAATAAAGAATGGCTAGAAAAAATGAAAACAAAACAAATATTGTTTTCCCAGGATAAAATCTAAATCCTTGTTGGATAATATCAAACGAGTTGAAGTAATAAAATTTAAACAAAAGAAAAACCAGAAATAAAGGTGTTGTAATGAGTAATAAGATCTGTATAGAATTATATTTTTCAAGAAATAAAATCAATTGGCTTTTATTATTTGAAAGCACAGAAGTTTTGTGTAATAATTTGGTTGGTGTTTTCTTAAAAAAAAGTAAAATAGAAAGCAGAATAAAGTTTGGAAAAATAAATGCGCCTAAAAACAGGGTAATCAAACAGATAATGCTTTTATCTTTTAGATAATAATACAAAAATATAATACTTAAGGTAAAACAAGGTATATCCATCAAAATGGGGTAAAACATGCTTAATTTGAGTATTGGGAAACAGAAAAATAATGATGAAAATCCAATGATTTCAATCGTTGGTTTCAGTTTTAGTTCAGAAGATATTAAGAAATAATAAATGGCTCCTAATATGATACAAAATATGTTTAGGCATAAAAAAGCTTGTATAATATTTGATTCGGAGAAATAGATATTAAATATTTTGAAAATTGTATGTAATACTAATGGAATACCTATTCTCTGAAAATAATAATTATCAATGGTATGATTAGATAAATATTTGAATGCATTTGCAGTTAGATCGGCAAATATGACTCCATCAAATCCCAATCCACCATTTGCAAGTATTTTTTCTCCATAAAAACCCTTAATCAACAAGCAAATAAGAATAAGCATTAATATAATTCGATGTTTGTGTTTAAGGACAATATTCATGCTTATTTATTACGGATATATAGTTATATGGCTTTTTTGAAAAGATAAATCCCTTTGGATGCCGATAGCGTTTGCCAATTTGCTGAATTTTTGAATTCTTGAATTTTATCGTCTAATTCTATTCCTCTCACAGGATAAGCATTTTCAGTTTTGGCTAATAATACATACTCAGCATCATGAATGTCCGGGAACTGATAAATATTATCTCTGAATGATAGATGAGGACAAAAAATATTGAGTGCACTTAAATTCGCTTTTGGAGGTATTAACTTCATTACACGTTTTATTTCACGTTTATCAAATTCACATTGGTAGTGTTCTTTGCTATAAAATGCAGAATTCGTTTTGTTGTAATATAACGAATCTCTTTTTTCAATTTTATCGAATGAGTTTTTTAAAGTCAGTAAACAAAAAATACTAGAAAATACAATCCATATTTTTTGATTTTTAAAATATTTTAATCCGTCGTAAAATCCAATAATGATAATTGGTGCAAGTTCTATAGAATAATGATAGTTTATTCCCCATTTACCGAAATCATTGTGAAACACTTTTTGGGCAATAATCGGAATTAACATAATTATGTATTGAGGCTTAATAAGGAGCATCCAACCCCCTGCCAAAAGCATACAAGCATATAGTTCCCATTTAATACCATTTAATTCAGGCATATCTTTATAGGGATTAATAAATAAGGCTTTAAATATCTCTAACGGATTGTGAGTTAAATTGTAGAGTATTTCTTTTGAATTGTTTCCAAGTATATTGTATTGAAAAGCATGATACCCATTTTTTGCCATTAAAGGATCCATGGCTGGCATTACCACTTTTATAATTAAAACAACGTAAATGATAGACGCGCCTCCTAAAATTAGAGCCAAATTTCTTTTCGACGATTCTTTGTAATGCAAACAAGCCAATCCTGCACAAACAAATGCTAACCAAATCGGCATATTTTCTTTCCCAATAACAATTAAAATGGCAAACAATATGGTCATTTTAATGTTTTTGGTGTCAAAATAATAAATAAACCAAGGAACAAGCATAGCTGATATAACATTGTCGTGATAGTCGAAGGCTAAGGCAGAATAAATCCCGAAAAATCCCAAAAAATGAATCATGGCAATTTCAGGTAAATAGGGTTGATTAAATCGATGATTCACAATTTTGTATATTCCAACTGCTCCAAATAAAATAGAAATAATTTGTATATAAAGGAGAGTAGAAGTTCCAAAAATATAATGAAGTGGGGAAAGTAAGACAGTGTAGAGAGAGAAATGGTCTGCTAAAAAATTGGTAAATAAATTATGTAAATAGGGATAATGATTTTTATGTAAATGACCATATTGATGTAAACAATTACTATAAATTCCTAAATCAAATGCATAAGTTCTAAAATTATAATGGTTTACGAGTGAAATTAGGCAATATATAAAGCAAAAAAATAAAAGAATGTAGTTTTTAGGTTTTTTAAGTTCAGTAATAAGAATTGTTTTCATTTTTAATATTTTGGAAATTTTAGTTTAATCCCAAATTGCTATCAGCACAGAATGACTAAAGTAAGCTTTTTTGTCATGATTTGAAAATGAAGTTTGTATTAACACTTTGTTACAATGTTTAAAAAGATTTTGAGACTTTATGAAAAAATGATGTATTCTTAAAAAATAAATTATTTTTGCCTCAAATTTTAAATTTCTCAACATAAAAATAATTTAATCATGAAAAAAACATTATTCTTTATAGGTGTTTTGGCATTTAGTATTGCTTGTTTAACTTCTTGTGGAGATTCTTCTGAATCAAAAACAAAAATGACTACAATTTATACGTCTAATGCAACAGCTGAAGATACGCTTATCGATAACGTGACTAGACTTTCGGGTATTGGGCATAACGGACAATTTGCATACAGAACAGATAGTTTGAAACAATATGCCGCAACAGCTATTTATCAAATTCATGACACTTTGATTAATTCTGATTTGCGAGTTAATATTAATTATTGGGTTAAGGCTTCCAATCCTATAAAAGGAGATGGATTAGCTTTATCAATGCAAGATAATCAAACAACGTTTTTATGGAGAACTTTTGACTTGGCTAATTATGGAGCAAAATCAAATGAGTGGATAAATGTGTTTGATAGTATTGATATTCACGCTAATCAAGTATTGAAATCGGGAATGTTTTTTAAGTTTTTTGGATTTAATGCCAATAAGCAAGCCATCATTGATTTTGATGATATTAATATTACTATCAAAAAAGTTGAAAATAATACGGAAGATTAAATCGAATAGACTTAAAAATTCTAAAAGGGTCTGTCTCACTTTTGAGACAGACCCTTTTTTATTTGAAATATTTTTTAAGGGAATTAAACGGTTTTTCCACTAAAAAATAGCTTATTTCTGCAGTGATCCAAGTGAAAATAAAATACAGCATCCAAATAGTTGCTTTTTTTGAACTATGCAAATCTAAAGCAGGTGAGATGTAATCCCAAAAAGTAGGAATGGCAAATAAATGGAATAAATATAATCCATAAGAAATTTGCCCTAAATGGATTAAATATTTGTTTTCTAAAATAAATTTTCCGACAAATTGATAACCATTTCCCACTGCTCTTGCAATAATAACCGAAGAAAGAATGCAAAAAATGAATTCGTCGAATATAAATGTCATGGATGGAATTGGAAAATGATGAGTGATGATAAAGAAAGATAATAAGTAAAAGCCGATCATTAGCGGAGTAAGCCAAATTGGTTTTGAAATTTGATTGAAAAACAATGTTTTTTCATGTTTGATATGGGCTAATAGAGCGCCAATTCCCAGTGCAAACATCACATTGTTAGTTAAATAACCGGCAGCCATCCATTTATCAGGCATAAATTGAATGTAGCAAATTTTTGAAATAATAGATAAAATAATGGTGGCCGAAATAAATTTCAGTAAATGTTTTTTGGGAGTTAATAATATACAAATAGGCCAAAAAATATAAAATTGTTCTTCAACAGCAAGAGACCAAAAATGGTTGAAATCGCCCACGTAACTGGTTGTATTAGCTTGCAAAATATTACTCGTATAAGTTATTAAATAAGGGAAAATTTCGCGTGTATTTTTATAGTTTACAAAAAATAGAAACAGAATTAATAAATAGTAAATTGGAAATATTCTCAAGGTGCGTCTAAAGTAAAAATTCTTTAAAGCTTTCGATAAATTTGTGCTGCCGGTTTCTATTTGTGTTTTTTGTTTATATAAAATTTCTGTTATCAAAAAACCGCTCAATACGAAGAAGAAAATGACTCCATTACCCCAATGAAATGATTTTACAAACGCATTGCTAGTGTCCCATGCAATCCAATGTGCAATCATTACTAAAAGAACTGAAAAGAAACGGAGAGCGTCAAGTTGTTTGTAATATTGCATGTTTTTTAGGTATCAGTAAATAATACTTGAGCTGATATTTTAAAAATTTCAGTAATGGAAGTTAACCATTAATAAATGCGTTGTAGATTGAGGTCTTTCGGAGGATTAATAATCATAGGAAATTTCTCAATTTTAACTGAACTACTATCTAATCCAAACGCTTTTGCTTCACTTAAACTAAATTGTTTTAAAATAAAATAAGCATTTAAAATTATTTTTTCGAATAATGGTAAGTCGTTTTCGTAGGACAAGAATTTTTCGATAACAACAAATTTAAAATCACCTATAATATTATTTTTATTTAATGATTCATATCGGCTTGTAATATCAACCTCCTTGTTTTTCACTAAATCTTCCACTACTTTCCTGAACATTAAGTTGACTCTAGGTGCTACTCTGAAGCCCAATCTGAAATCTACACGAATAATATCGTCGGCTGCTACATGGGTTACTTTATAATCCATGCGATATGGTTCATCCATTACATCTACATGCACAAACCAATAAATATCAGCACGTTTTGGACGTTTTTGTAAAATAGAATAAATGATCTTAGATTCAATTTCCTCCGGATTATTTGCTCCAGTCATATAAACTAAGTGGGTAGCGTATTTAGGTATAGATTCATCATTACTTAAATCCACTAATTTTTGTTGATGTTCAGATAATTTTACGGTATCTGCATAGCGCTTACGTATATTTTTAGCTAAATACCATATGCTCATTACAGCCATTAATACTGAAGCTATCAGTAACGTTATCCACCCACCATGAGAAAATTTGCTCAAGTTAGCAGCCATAAATGAAAATTCAATAATGATATATAGGGTGATTATAAAATAGATTAAAATGACATTGAAACGTTTGATATGCATGTAAAAGTTCAATAAGGTAGTAGTCATTAACATGCATAATACAATTGCTAATCCATAGGCTGCTTCCATATTAATGGATTCGCGGAAATATAATACAACGCCAATGCATCCAGCTAATAAAAGCCAGTTTGTAGAAGGAATGTATAATTGTCCTTTTAAGTCCGAAGGGTATTTAACACGTACTTTTGGCCATAAATTTAAACGCATAGCTTCATTAATTAAGCTGAAAGAACCACTAATTAATGCTTGTGAGGCAATAACCGCTGCAAAGGTTGCAATCGCAATTCCATAAGGTAAAAAGTTATCTGGCATGATGGCATAAAATGGGTTAGTTGATTTAAAAGAGGTTAAGCTTTGTCCTTCATGTGCGATTAACCACGCTCCTTGACCGAAATAATTTAGTACTAATGTGGTTTTTACAAAGATCCACGAAACACGAATATTTTCCTTTCCGCAATGACCTAAATCAGAATACAAAGCTTCGGCTCCGGTAGTACAAAGGAACACCGCACCCAAAATTAAATAACCGGATGGATGTATTTGAAGTAAATGGTAGGCATAATAAGGATTGAGCGAGGATAATACTCCCCAGTTATTTGTCATTTGATAAATACCAAGGGATGCTAACATGACAAACCACAACATCATGAGAGGACCAAAAAATTTGCCAATAAAACTTGTTCCAAATTGCTGAATAAAAAATAAAGCGCATAAAATACCAATGACGATAGGTACGGTATCTAATTCCGAATTATATACTTTTAATCCTTCAATAGCTGATGAAACGGAAATGGGAGGTGTTATAATTCCGTCTGCCAATAATGCACTACCTCCAATAATGGCCGGAATTAGCAACCATTTAAATTTTGTTCGTTTTACTAATGTATACAAAGAAAAAATACCTCCCTCGCCTTTATTATCTGCTCGGAGGGTTAAAATCACATATTTAATGGTTGTTTGAAGCGTTAAAGTCCAAAAAATACAAGAAATTCCACCCTTAACAATATCGGCATTGATAGGGTCTTTGCCAACTATGGCACTCATTACATAAAGGGGAGATGTTCCAATATCTCCATAAATAATACCAAGGGTAACAATAAGTCCTGCAAGAGTCACCTTGCTAGTTTGGTTGTGATTATGAGTGCTCATCTAAATAGGATGTTAAAAGTTGTAAAATTACTACTAATCCATTTCATAAAAATGATTTTTGACAAATAATTTTGACATTACTTGATAAGAATTCTATGATTATTTTGCGTGGAGTTCATCACATGTAGGTTATTTTAACATCCGTTTAGAAATAAATTAATTACCTTTATTACTTTGTTTCGGATAAATTTATATGTAACTATTTATTGTTTTTTATAATGCAAAAGTTTAAATATTATTTATCTGTATTTTTTTGTTTTGGATTTTTTTTAAACTTGAGTGCAACCCATAATCGTGCGGGAGAAATTACTTATAAATGGGTTGGTCCTGGCTTATACACTTATCAAATAAAGATTACTACTTATACCAACATCTCTATTATCGGCGGTCAAACACCTGCAGATCGATGTGAGGATACATTATATTTTGGCGACGGAACAAGAGCTGTCGTACTAAGAAGTAATGGCCCCATAGGTGCTTGTGCTCCCGCTACTGATGGTATTCCAATTAATTCAAATATAAAGTTAAATGAGTATGTGACTACTCATACTTATCCTGGCCCAGGGAATTATAAGCTTAGTATGGAAGATCCAAACAGAAATGCTGGTATTAATAATATTCCCAATTCGGTTAATCAAGTATTTTATATTGAATCATTTTTAGTTATTCCTTTTTTTGGTTCTGGAAAAAACAGTTCACCTATCCTTAGTTTTCCTCCTATCGATAATGGATGTGCTGGAAAATGCTTTATTCATAATCCGGGAGCTTATGATGTAGATGGAGACAGTATATCATACGAACTCACAACTAGTAGAGGGCATTTAGGAGAAACTTGTCCAGGATATACTTATCCTGCTACGGGTGGAGGAAAATATGAAATAGATCCCGTTACAGGAACATTGATTTGGTGCACTCCTCAACTTCAGGACGAATACAATTTAGCAATTTTAATTAAAGAATGGCGAAAAGATGATGGAGGAGATTATTATTTAATTGGATATATTTTAAGAGACTTACAGGTAGATGTTGGTGTGTGTAACAATCATGAGCCTACTATAAAACCAATAACTGACACTTGTGTTGTAGCTGGAACTTCAATTACAAAATTGATTACAGCCACAGATCCTGATACTGATATTTTGACGATGGAAGCAAATGGCGGACCATTTGGTGCCATGTCTCCTATTGCAACATTTTCATCACCATCGGGATTAACGCCTATTTCCGGATTACTAAAATGGAATACTACGTGTTCGCATATTAGAAAAGCCCCTTATCAGGTTACTGTGAAGGTTAAGGATAATGATCCGTACGTAAGCTTAGTAGATTTTAAAACATTTAATGTCACGGTTGTTCCACCGGCCCCATTGGCGTTAACTGCTAGTCCTGTCGGAACGAGTGTGTTTTTGAAATGGAAAAAATCAACTTGTAATACTATTACCGGAAATAAAATTGAAAAATACTGTATTTATAGAAAAACAGACTGTATTCCTTGGACTCATGGTATTTGTGAAGTTGGGATTCCGGAATATACAGGGTTTAAAAAAGTTGGATGCACCTCCTCTATCAATGACACTTCCTTTATAGATAATGATAATTCCTATGGATTGGCGCATGGCGTAGCCTATAGTTATTTGGTTGAAGCTATATATACAGATGGCGCAGAAAGTTATGCATCCAATCAGGTATGTGTTCAATTAAAGAGAGATGTGCCGATTATAATTAATGTAGATGTTAAAGCTACTGCTTCAGACAATGGTTCGGTATTTGTCAGATGGCTCAAACCATTATTAGGTAACGATGCACTAGATACGATTTCAATTCAGGGGCCTTACGAATTTAGATTGCTGCATTACAACAATCAAACAAACCAATACATTACCATTTATTCTGTATCAAAGTCTTTTTTTGCTTCATTTAATCAATTATCGGATACCACATATATTCATCAAGGAGCTATAGGTAATTTTTTAAATACAAAAACTAGCCAACACACTTATAAGGTAGAGTTTTATGCCAATGGTCAATTTATAGGTAACGGTCAAAAGGCTTCGTCAGTATTTTTATCATCTGTATCGAGTGATAATAAAATACAATTAAGTTGGCAATGTCAAGTTCCTTGGAAAAATAACATTTATTATATCTATCGGAAAAATCCCAATCAAAATTCATTTTTTCTGAAAGATAGTACCATTCAAATGACTTATACAGATACGGGTTTGGTTAATGGCGCTAGTTATTGTTATAAAATAGAGTCAAAGGGCCAATTTTCAGACCCTCAAATATTTCACCCTCTTTTTAATTTTTCGCAAGAAGTATGTGAAACTCCTAAAGACACAAAGCCCCCTTGTGCCCCTAAGCTACAAATACAGTCAGATTGCCAAACTTTAAATGTTATCTTGAAATGGAATAATCCAAATCATTCATGTAGCGACGATGCTTTAAAATATCATATTTATTTTACGTCAACAGAAAGCGAAGAATTAACCAAGGTAGATTCAGTTATGTCGTTAAATGATACCGTTTTAGTGTTTGATCATTTAACATCGATAGCAGGTTGTTATGCTATTACAGCAATTGATTCATTTGCTAATGAAAGTTCATTTGGAACTAAGGTATGTATTGATAATTGCCCTGAATATGAATTGCCAAATGTAATTACCATTAATGATGATGGTGTTAATGAAATATTTAAACCTATAAAAAATAAATTTATTAAAGATATAGATTTTAAAATATATAACCGGTGGGGTAATTTAATTTTTGAAACAACTGATCCTTCGATTATGTGGGATGGAAAAGTGATGCAAACAAATCAATTGTGTTCACAAGGGACTTATTTTTACCATTGTCAAGTTAATGAAATTAGGTTAAGTGGTAAGGTATCCAAAAATCTGAAAGGATTTATACATGTATTTATAAATAAATAAAAAGCTTACTAGTGTCTAAACGTATTACGTTCATATTTTCTTTATTAGTTGGATATATTGTTTTGCAGTTTTTATGGTGGGAAATTTTATTAGTGAGACAATCTAATACAATCATTTCTCTGAAACAAGATTTAGTATCTCTGTCGTCCACTAATGATAAAATTATCTTAGAAGACATTGCAAAATTGCAGAAAAAAAAATCCAATCAAGTGTACATGATAGTTGGAGAAGGTACAGTATTTTTGTTGCTTCTTTTATTTGGGATACATAAAGTCAGAAAATCCATAAAAAAAGAAAGTGAATTGGCTGAACAAAAAAGTAATTTTATTTCAAGTATTTCTCATGAATTAAAAACTCCCATAGCTGCTGTTAAACTTCAACTTCAAACATTACTTAAACATGATTTAGAAAGGTCAAGACAAAAAGAATTACTCGACAGTGCGTTGACTGAAACGTCGAGGTTACATAAATTAGTAGATAATGTTTTGATGGCCAATCAGATTGACAATCAACACCTTCATGCACAAAAAGAACAATTAAATCTTAGCGAATTAATTGATTTAACTGCAAAACGTTATTTTTTAGCACAACTTGAAAAAAAACAATTATTACTCCATCTCGAAAAAGATGTGACGTACTTTGGAGACAAAGAATTATTATCATCCATCATCATTAATTTAATTGAAAATGCTATTAAGTATTCTTTTGAACGTATTCATATACAAGTTACTTTGAAGAAAGAACATGAGCAATCTATTTTAGAGATTTCAGATCAAGGATGCGGAATTTTAGACGAGGAAAAAGAGACAGTTTTTTATAAATTTTATAGAAGTGGAAATGAAAACACTCGTAAAACAAAAGGAACAGGTATAGGATTATATATTGTAAAATATATATGTGATTTACATAACATCAATATCAGTATACAGCCTAATCATCCTCAAGGAAGTATTTTTAAATTAGTTTTTTAGAGTACTATGGATAAGATGTTTTTTATTTTACTGATTGTTTTCTCTGTTTTTTTTGGGTGTCAGTCGTCTGATGCGATTGAAGAAAAAATAGCGACATCATCTGTCAATCTTTCTTATGCGAAAAAATTCAGGATAAAAAAAATGAATGACGCTACAATACTTGAGTTATTGGGTGATAAAAGCAACGCGAGAGTAACAGCTACATTTGTTTTATATAAAAATCAAAAACCAGCTTATGTCAAGGATGCTTACTATATTAAAATTCCGGTTAAAAAGGTCGCTAGTATGAGTTCTATATATACAACAATGTTATTTAAATTAAAGAGTGAACAATCTGTTGTAGCTATTGATAATGCTGATTATTACACAAATCCTTTTATTCTTAATAAAGTTCAATCTCATGAAATAGTTGAATTATCAAGAGCCTCAGGTATTAATTTGGAAAAAACATTAATGCTTAATCCCGACTTATTACTCACCTTTGGAATGGGAAATCCTAAAAGTGATGTTGACGAAAAATTAATGATAACAGGTATTCCAGTTGCAATTAGTATAGACCATTTAGAAGAAACACCATTGGCAAGAGCCGAATGGATTAAATTTTTTGCTTGTTTTTTTGATAAAGAAAAATTGGCAGATTCATTATTTAGGCAAACCGAGAAGAGATACATTCAGTTAAAATCTCTAACGCATCAGGTTATTAATAAACCAAAAGTATTAACAGAAATAAAATACGGTGATGCCTGGTATATACCCTCTAGTAAAAGTTACGTGGCTCATTTAATAAATGATGCTGGTGGGGATTATTTTTGGAAAGATGATGCTAAATCCGGAAGCACTCCGTTATCATTTGAGATCGTATATACAAAAGCAAAAGATTGTGATGTATGGTTGAATTTGTATAACATAAATTCAAAAAAAGATCTAAAAAGTTTCGATGAGCGTTACGAGTTATTTAAAGCGTATCAAAAAAATCAATTGTATAATAACAACAAAATTCAAAATGCGTTTGGTTATAGTAATTATTGGGAAACAGGAATGATTAATCCAGATGATGTATTAGCTGATTTGATAGCCATATTTTGGCCTGATAAATTGCCGAATCATCAGTTTACCTATTATAAAAAAATCGAATAAAATCTTGTATCGAGTTATACATGTACTATCAAGTAAGCATTTGATGTGCAACTTATTAAATTCGGATTCCAAATACACAAACATCATCTACTTGTTCTAAGGTACCTTTCCATTCATTAAATATTGTTTCAAGACTTAATTTTTGTTCGTTCGTGTTTTTATCTGATGATTCGATCAATATTTCTTCGAACATTTTTCGCATTAATTTTTTTCCTTTTGGGCCTCCAAATTGATCTGAATACCCATCTGTAAATAGATATATACAGTCATTTTCTTCTAGTTGCCTGGTTGTATTTGAATAGGGTAGAATGTCATTATTTAGGTTGCCAATAGCCTGTTTATTGGGTTTTAGAACCTCTAATTTTTTCTCACGAATCATATAAACCGGATTATTTGCACCCGAAAAAGCTAATTGTTTGTTTTGTATATCAATGGCAATTAAGGAAATATCCATTCCATCTCGTATTTGGTCGTCTCCGTAACTATTGTTAAGTCTTGTGATAATTTTTCGGTTCAAGAAATCAAGGGCTTCTGCTGGTGAATTAATGTCTTTTTCGCTAGCAGATTGGTGCAAGAAATTTGATCCTAATAAACTCATAAATGCTCCAGGAACACCATGCCCGGTGCAATCAGCTACAGCAATTAAAATATACTCTTTAGCTTCACCATGTTTAGGAGTGGTAATAATTTTTCTTGCCCAATAAAAATCACCACTTACTATATCACGTGGTTTGTATAAAATGAAATAGTTTGTATTAAAAAAACTATCTAATAAATTTTTGGGAGGCAATAAGGCTTCTTGTAAACGTTTGGCATATCTCAGACTACTTAGAATTTCGGCATTTTTCTCATCGACTTGTTCTTTTTGAAATTCAATTAATTTTTTGGATTGTTCTAATTCCAAACGGCTTTTGACTTCATTGAAAATTAATCGATATCGATTAATCACTAGGTAAACACAAAATATAGATACTGATAGCATTAAAAGGGCACCATTAGTCAAAAATTGACCAATGCTTAATGGGCTATTAATAAGATAAAAACTTATATTGCTTATAATAGTTATTATCAACAAGTAAATCAACAACTTAAAATCCCACAACACCAACATGCCTACGCCAATGAATAGAGCTACATAAGCAAAGGTATGCAATTGCATGTGTGGCAGATCCATAACACTCCACATATAGGCGTTTTGGATAGAAATACCTGCGGCAATAATAAAAACACAGGTGTAGATGTCAATTTGTAATTGTTTTCTTACAAGATAGGCAATTAAGCTCAAAAAGGAAACCCCGAGACGAAATCCTAAAAAAGGAAGTATATACGCAGGCAATACAAAATAATCGCTCACAAACCATAAGATATTAAACACTATACCGACCCAAAAAGCAATATAATGAGCTCTTTCGGTAGTTTTGTAAACATGTTCTTTTACAACATGGTTAGGTATGGTGATTTCATCTGTTAGCATACCCGGTTTACGAGATTAAACCTATAAATAATAAAGTATAGGTTGAATGTGTATTATTGTGCTGAATGTACTTTAAATTTTTCCATAAATTCCATAGCCTTAGTCATCATATTGGTTGATCCCAAAAACAATGGCGTACGTTGGTGTAATTCAGAAATATCTAATTCCATAATGCGTTTATAACCATCTGTGGCAACGCCTCCTGCTTGTTCAATAATAAAGGCTAGTGGGTTACACTCATACAATAAACGTAATTTACCTTTTGGCGATTTAGTGGTAGTAGGATAAATATAAATACCACCTGTAATTAAATTACGGTGAATGTCTGCTACACCAGAACCAATATAACGGCTAGAATAAGGTCTATGTGTTTCTTTATCTTCTTCTTGACAATACTTGATGTATTTTTTTACACCATCAGGAAAATGCAAATAATTACCTTCATTAATCGAGTAAGTTTTACCTTCTTTTGGCATTTGCATATTAGGGTGTGATAAACAAAATTCTCCAATGCTTGGGTCTAATGTAAAACCATTTACCCCTTTACCGGTAGTGTAAACGAGCATAGCTGATGAACCATAAATGATATAACCAGCGGCTACTTGTTCAGTTCCTCGTTGCATAAAATCTTCGTGAGTTCCCGGTCCGCTTAAACTTACGCGACGGTAGATTGAAAAAATGGTACCAATCGATACATTTACATCAATGTTGGAAGATCCGTCTAATGGATCCATTGCTACTACGTAACGTGCATTTTTTGAAATTTCACTATCGATAGGGATAATATCTTCATTTTCTTCACTAGCAATTGCACAGCATTCTCCACCGGCTTTTAATGCAGCTATAAATTGTTCGTTCGCAAATATGTCTAGTTTTTTTACGCGTTCTCCTTGTACATTTGTGTCACCTGTTTCTCCTAATATTTCAACTAATCCAGCTTTTGTTACTTCACGATTTACAATTTTAGCGGCTATGCCAATATCTCTCAATAGTCTTGAAAGTTCGCCTTTTGCAAATGGAAAGTCATTTTGCTTTTCGATGATGAATTGACCTAAAGTTTTTACGTACATGGTAGCTATGTTTAGAATTTATAAAATATATTAAATGATTAATTGTTGGTATTTAGCAGGGCTACAAAGGTAATTTATTATTAACACAAAAATAAAAAAGTGCTTCTTTAGATTGAAGCACTTTTAAAGAAAAAATAGTTATTTAGTTGCTGTAATCGTCTTTTAAGAATTCTCTCCAATCACCTAAATTGGAAATAACTTGAATTTGGCGATAATGGTAATGAAATTGTTCTTCATCTTCTTGAGCATTAAGGACTTTTAATCGGTACTTATCGAAATTTGCTAGCGCAAAATTTTCTTCAGCTGTCAAAGTTTTTCCGCTAAATTCCTTATCACGAAGGTCATTTATACTTTCCGTACCACCAATGTCTTCTTTACTAAAAAAACGTTTTGTTATATCACCTCTTAAATCCATCAATAACGAAGGTATAAAACAGATTAGTTATTTTCGTATTCTTAATTTGCTTGTTGCTAACAATATGATGTTAAAATTCAGAATAATTAGTTGTGTTTATTTTATTTTTTGTTTTTCTATAACTAAGGGTCAATCAAAACTCAGTCAATACGAAATGCGTTGGGCTCTTCGTTATCCAATTAATGCTTTAAAAATTAAAATTCATTTAAACGAAGCGATGGAAGTATATGAGTCAGTTAAAGCCTCTAATGTCCTCGGTTGTTTTGAAAATGGCGGAAAACTGGATGCTTTTCGACATTGTTATACAATGGCTTTTTTATCTAAGTATGTGAGTGTTCCTAAACTGAGAGCATTAGGGAAAGCTCACGAAAAGGGAAACGAAGCAAATTTTTACAAAAAACATCTTGAATTTGGGGAGCGAGCCGATAGTTTATCGTGTGAGATGGATTTACGGAATAATGAATTGGGTTTTTTGATAGGAAATAATTATCAAAAAGCTACAAAAGATGAATTAAAACAATACGTCATCGAACAAATTAAGGCAGGAAAAGCTTGGTATCTTAGAAGAAATCAAAATAATGAGTATGTGTCTTGTAAAAATGACATCATTCGATTAGAAGAATACAAGAACAAATGGTTTATTCCAAAATGTTTAGTGAAAAGTAACGAATAAATGCTATTACATTATCGTAACATTATTTTTGCACTTGAAAATTACCTGATTTTCTAATTTCATGATGCTTATCTTCTATTAAATATAAGTAAATACCATTTGAAAAATGACTAGTGTTTATTTTTGTTTTCCCTAGCTGCATCAATTGATTAGTAACTAAATTACCTGTTGCATCATAAATTGCTATTTTAAAAACGTCATTATTAGTTGAATTAAACTGAATGAAATCATTACATGGATTTGGAAAAACGGATAAATCAATGTTTGGTTGTTGTAATGAATGGATTCCAACAATGTCATAATCTTTTTGAACCGTTACTGTTTTTTGGTAAGTATTTCCAAATCCGGATGATAAGGTAAGTGTTTGAATGGAAAAAATTGGATTGCGTGATGAGGATGTTGAATAATAATCGTAATTAACAATGGTAAAGTTAATACCTCCGATGGAACTACCGGCGACTAATTTCTGAACAGTTTTGATTTTTATAACATCGTTAAACGTTCTTGATGCCAAAATTAATGTTCCAGTTCCTATGGCGGTGGCAGTGCATGTTCCTGAAAATGCTTGCGTAATAGGTAATGGACTAGTACTGCTTACAGAACCACTCGTAATGGATGAAACCGAATTTCCAGATGAAAATGGGTAGTTGGCAAAAATGGCAGGGTTGACATATTTAATTGTTAGATTATTTCCACCTACCGTCATATCCCCACCATAATATTTTAAATCGTTTGGACTAGATAAATAATAAGCTGAATTACTATTTCCTCCCTTAACCGCAATGTTAGCTGGTGAAAAGGTTGAAGATGCGTAATTGGTTGTTGAATAAGTTATTGCAAGTGTGGATGTAGAGGCAGTGAAGTTCCAAGTTTGGTTTACTCCTTCGGCACCCGGATAAAAACTTGCTGAGTCTAAAACATATACTGTATAATCGGGGCTGCCAAAATGAGGTGCGTGATTGGTTTGGGTAAGTGTTTGTGCCGAAATGGTTACACTACATACAGTAAACCAAATTAATATAAATTTTTTCATGTGTGTTAATTAAATGCTTGTTTTTTGATTTAGTTGAGCGCTTCGTAACCGTACTGGCCGCAAATGCTTAATTTATAATTAATTATGATTAGTTGTTGTACTTATTATTTTGTCTGGATTCAAAATTAAATTTGGATCAAATAATCGTTTGATATTTTTCATTAATTCTAAGTGGTACTCAGGAAAAACAATAGGTAAGTAATTTTTTTGGACGAGGCCAACACCATGTTCGCCACTAATAGTTCCTCCTAGTTTTTTACATAATTCAAATATTTCAGTAATACCCTTTGGTAATTCTGTGTCCCATGCTTCATCAGATAATTCACCTTTTATAATATTGACATGTAAATTTCCATCTCCCGCGTGTCCATAGCACACGCTTTTAAACCCATATTTGCTTCCTATTTCTTTCACGCCTTTCAATAATACGGGGAGTTCTGCTCTTGGAACAACCGTATCTTCTTCTTTATAAACGGAATTGCTTTTAACGGCTTCTCCTACTTTTCGTCGAATTTTCCAAAGTGATGCTTTTTGTTCAGCACTATCTGCCATCAAAATCTCATCACAACCATGTTCAGTCATAATGTTACTGATGGTTTCACAATCATTGAATAATATGTCTAAATTGTTTCCATCTACCTCGATTAATAATAAAGCTTGCCATTCTTTCTTGATATTAAAATTAACGTCACCCGCATATTTAATACTCCAATCAATAGCATCTCGTTCCATAAATTCCATGGCGCTTGGTGTAATTCCTGATCTAAAAGTCGCTCCTACAGCTTCGCAGGCTTTTTCAGCCGAAAAAAATGGGACTAACATTAGTAAATCGTGTTTAGGTAATGGAATTAATTTAAATACAATTTTTGTGATAATACCTAATGTTCCCTCGCTTCCAACCATAAGATGAGTTAGATTATAACCGGTTGAATATTTTAAAGTATTAGCTCCTGTCCAAATCACATCGCCATTTGGAAGAACCATCTCTATATTTAAGACGTAATCTCTTGTTGTTCCATATTTTACGGCTTTTGGCCCACCACTGCTATGAGCCACATTGCCACCAAGTGAACAACTTCCCCAGCTGGCAGGGTCGGGAGGATAAAATAAGCCAACTTTTTTTACTTCTTCCTGAAAAACGAAATTAATAACACCAGGTTCAACAATTGCCTGTAAATTACGTTCGTCAATATTCAAAATACGGTTAAAACGTTCCATGCTAATGACTATCCCTCCGTAAATTGGTAGTGCTCCTCCGCTGAGGCCTGTACCGGATCCGCGAGCTGTTACAGGAATTTTATAAGTATTAGCTAATTTCATAATTTCTGAAATTTGGCCGACTGTTTTTGGTTTTACAACCACTTCTGGTCTAAAAACAAAATCTTCTGTTTCGTCTTGACCATATTTTTCTAAATTATCATCATCTGTTAAAACATCATTTGTATCAACAATATTTTTTAAATGAATAAGAATATCTTGGTTGATTGGAGAGTAGATTGTTTCCATCTGATATATATAGGGTAATAGATTATTTTTTCAATTTTATGACAGACCATTCATTTTTATAATAGCTGTCTAGAAAAGTAAACCCAATATGTTTAGCTAAATGAGTTAATTCTTCGACATCAGCTGTAAAAAAACCACTTAATAAAAGATGCCCATTTTTTTTAAGACAAGTAAAGTAGTTTGGTAAATCTTTTTTTAGCACATTTTTATTAATGTTGGCAAGAATGATGTCAAAAGTTTCGTTGGATGGTAATATGGTAGCATCTCCTTTCTTGAATTCAATATCAGAGGCTTGATTAATAGTAGCATTTTCAATCGAATTTTCAATGCTCCAATCATCTATATCAATACCGATGATTTTTTTTGCCCCCAATTGTTTAGCTAAAATGGCTAAAATACCCGTACCGCATCCCATATCCAACACATAAGCATTTTCGAAAGGAACACTAAACATGGTTTTACTTACTAACCAAGTAGTATCATGATGACCTGTTCCAAAACTCATTTTAGGAGTAATGATGATATCATGTTTGACGGTGTTGGATTTTGGATGAAAATGAGCCCTGATTCCTACTAAATCATCTACATAAACCGGATTGAAATTTTTTTCCCACTCTTCATTCCAATTTGTTTTTGGAATAATCATTCTAATGTAAGAAAAATTAAAATCATGAAAAATGAGGTCTTTTATTAAATCTTCATTATCAAATGTTTCCTGTATGTATGCATCAAAACCGGACTCATTTTGAGTAAAGCTTTCAAATCCTAAATCGGCTAATAAAGCGATCAAAATATCTGAGCCTGGTTCAGGTGGATTTACAGTGAAAGAATATTGAATATAATTCATGTAGCTAGTTACGAATTAAATAATTAGGTTTTATAAGAACAAAAGTAAGTTTAAAAGCAATTGGATAAACTTTATACCGATGTTATAATTAAAAAGAAAAAATAATCTTACAAAAATCGTCAGCTTTTAGAGAAGCTCCTCCTATTAATCCTCCGTCTACATCAGGACATTTAAATAATTCTTGTGCATTTTGGGCATTACAACTTCCACCATATAAGATAGAGATGTTGTCTGCCGTTGTTGCATCAAAAATACCCGACACAACTCCCCTTATAAAAGCATGCATTTCTTGCGCTTGTTCTGTTGTAGCTGTTTCTCCCGTGCCAATTGCCCACACTGGTTCGTAGGCAATTATGAATCGGTGAATCTCATCGGCTGAAAAAGCCGTTAATACATTTACTAATTGTTCGGTAATTACTTTAAAATGATTGTCTGCTTTTCTTTCATGAATAGTTTCGCCGATACATAAAATGGGTGACAGATTATTTTTGAGTACTTCTTTTATTTTTAATATAAAGTCAGTATTGTTTTCCTTGAAGTACTGCCTTCTTTCGCTATGGCCAATTAATACGTATTTACAACCTACAGAGCTTAACATATTGGCACTTATTTCTCCTGTAAATGCTCCATTTGAATGCGTGTGACAATTTTGCGCTCCTAAAAAAAAATTGTCTTTTTTTGTAAGTTGTGTATTGATGGTTTGTAAATAAGGAAAAGGAGGGATTATGATTTTAATGATTTCATCAAAATCATTTACTTGATTTAAAATCATTTCTACCAACGTATCGGCTTCTTGAAATGATTTATTCATTTTCCAATTACCAGCAACTATTTTTTTTCTGCTCATTTATTTAACTCTAACGCGTGGGTCTAAAATACCGTAAGCAATATCAACAAATATATTAGTAACTACAAATATGGTTGCAAAAATTAGCGTTGCTCCCATTACTACAGGTAAATCGTTTTTTGTAAGTGCTTCGAATACTTCGTACCCAATGCCTTTCCAACTAAAAATGTATTCCACAAAAACAGCCCCTGCCATTAAACCTGCAAACCAACCTGAAATCGCCGTAACAACTGGGTTCAATGCATTTTTTAGGGCATGTTTAACAATCACTGCAAAAGTAGATAGTCCTTTTGCTTTGGCGGTTCTAATATAGTCTTGCCCCATAACATCTAATAAAGAACTTCTCATTAATTGAACAACAATGGCTAAAGGCCTAATGCCAAGAGTTATGGCAGGTAATACTAAGTTTTTTAATTTCAATTTTTCACCTTCCCAAACATCAATATCATATAAACTTCCTGTAGGAGATAATCCGGTGTAATCTGACAATACATAACCAAATAGCCACGCAATGATTAAACCGACAAAAAATGAGGGAGCTGCCATTCCTAATACCGCCAATACTAGTGACAGTTTATCGTAAAATGTATTTCGTTTTACAGCACTGATAATACCAAGTAAAATACCTATGACAGATGCGATGATAATGGAGGTAAAAGCAAGGACAGCGGTTTCAGGTAAAGTTTCAGAAATAATATCGGAAACTCGTCTTTTTGTGATATAAGAACGTCTTAAATAGGGTAATTTTAAAACCACGGATTTATGGCTACTTATAGTAAACAAAGGCAACCAAGAATATTTTTCAGGATTTAAAAACCAATGACTATTGTTATTAAAATTATTATGAATGGAAACCGGACATAAATCATTCAGATACATGGCATATTGTTCCATAATAGGCTTGTCTGTACCTAAATCTTTATGAATTGCTTCAATAGCATCCTTATTAGCCCTTTGTCCAAGCATAATCGTTGCGGGATCGCCGGGTAGAACATTAAATAAAAAAAATATCACAGTTATGACACCGTACAAAACCAAAATACCATATAATATTTTTTTAACTATGTACTTAATCACTACTTATGAATTTTTTAAAAATTGTCTATAATCTGCTATACTAAATAAAATATTTCATTTACTGAAATATTTTAGCCAAAAAATATGAGATAAAGCAAAGGCGTAAAACGTAAATAGTATAATAGAATTCTTAAAGAACATTTGATGAGAAAATAGTATCTACAAGCAAAAAAGCACCATAATTATATTTTATGGTGCTTTTAAATATTTAAAAAAATGGTTGTATTTATTTATCAATGATGATTTTATTGGTCAATAATTGATTAGAGGTTTTAATATGTAATGTATAAACACCATTTTCTAAGTAAGACACATTCAAAGGAATTTCTGTGGTTTCTATATTTTGTGATAATACTTTTTTTCCAAATACGTCGTATATTTCTATAGAAGCAAATGCTACAGGTAATTTAATGTAAAGATACCCTTTGTTAGGATTAGGATACAGTTGAATAGATGCATCATTGGAAGATTGGATTCCAGTACAAGCACTTACTTCGATTTCACTTGCTATGGAATTACTGCATTGATTATTGTCGGTATAAGAGTATGTTACGGTAAAAGTTCCTATCTCTGCAACTGAAGGATAAAAGGTGTCTAAATTAGTATGATTGCCGGAATAAGTTCCTCCTAAAGGCGTTCCTCCTATTAGTCCGACACTTTGAGTATTGGAACATTGTAAATTAATTGCAGATAAATCTAATGAAACACTTGGTAAGGTATTAACTGTAACTGTAATTACGGCTTGACTTTCACAAATATCAGAATTAGTGCCCACAACGGTAAATGTGGTAGTTGTTGTAGGTGAAACAGTTGCGCTGGAACTTACCTCATTAGTAGACCATATATAAGTAGAAGCTCCTTCGGCAGTTAAGGTTGCCGAATTACCCCAACAAATTTTATCTGTACTAGCTGTAACCGATAAAGTTGGCATAGTGACAACTGTTAATGTGATCGTAGCTTGATTTTCACAATTATCAGAATTAGTCCCGATTACGGTATAGGTTGTAGAGCTTGTTGGAGTAACTGTCACACTTGAGTTTGCATCATTTGTAGACCAAGTGTATGTGTCAGCCCCTTCGGCTATTAACGTTGCTGAATTGCCCAAACAAATTTTATCTGTGTTAGCTGTAACTGATAAACTTGGTAAACTGTTAACGGTAACTGTAACAGTGGCTTGATTTTCACAATTATCAGAATTAGTCCCGATTACTGTATAGGTTGTAGAACTTGTAGGTGCAACTGTTACACTTGGACCTGCCTCATTGGTAGACCAAGAATAGGTTGATGCTCCTTCGGCCATTAAGATTGCTGAATTACCCCAACATATTTTATCCGTACTAGCCGTAACTGATAAAGTTGGTAAACTATTAACAGTAACCGTAACCGTTTTAAAACTTTCGCAATTAAGGGTATTAGTTGCTATAATAGTATATGTTGTAGTTAAAGAGGGAGATACTACAATGTTTGATGTTAATTCTCCTGTACTCCAGGTATATGAAGTGGCTCCTGAACTATTTAATGTTACGGAGTTTCCTATACAGATAGACTCTGAATTAACTGAAATAGTTGGCGTAGGATTAATGGTGACAGAAACAATACCTGTATCCACGCCGCAGGCATTGCTGGCAATTAATTTATAAATACCAGTTCTAGGATTTCGTATCGTGGCATTTTTGGTTGAACGAGAATTAAAGGTGCCACTTCCTCTCCATGAATAAGTAAATGTAGGAGAACCTAAAACCGTTGGCAATAATCTCAAGGTGTCATTTGAGCAAAGTGGAAGATTGTCAGCTATTGCAGATACGGTAGGTGAATGACAAGGTTCTATCATAGTTCCTTTAAACGTCACATCATTTAGACTAAATGTGCCGGCATTGGTTTCACTATTCCAGGCATAAAATCTAAAAGTAATTGGGCTATTATGAAAACTGTTAGTTAATGTTACAGTACTTCCACTTTGAGTAGTAGTAGATGCATCGTAATTAAAGAAAAAGATATCATTTGCTACGACTGATAAATTGGTATTAGTTGTAACAGAAGCTGGTAAATTGGAAGCAAAATTATCGATACTTGATCTGACAGTATAATTCCTAATACCTGTTGCTGATCTTTGAACGGTCAATAAAATGGAGGTGATTTCTGCAGTGTAATTAGATGTTGGTGCTAAGGTAACTTCATAATATTTGTTTGGATCTAAATTCCCTGTCATTGTGGAATAGGTATCAACTCCGGTGGTAGCACCCAAAGGCCAACGAGTGAAGCTAAAACGACCTGAATTAGTAGAATTGGCATTTGCAGTCGTTGTTCCGGCTGCACTAAATGAACCGCAACTTAGTCCAGTTACTGTTGGCGTTGTTGTTGGGTCGATAACGCCTGTGGACGGTGTAGTAGCTGCAAAAGTGTATTTAACTGAGAAAACTTGCGCCTTTACAAAAGTGCTAGCAAGAACAATTAATAAAAAAAGTTTTTTTTTCATTGTGTTTAACGATAATTTAAATGAGGCTCAAATGTATATATTTATTTTTATGATGGGCAAAAACACATCAAATCGCATAACATGCTTTACAAATCATTTGACAGTAAGGAGTAAATAAAAAACACAAAAAAGTTTTGTTTAATTACAGAAAACTGTAAATTAGTGCGAAATAAACAAATTATCTTAGAAATAAAGTTTTTATGCACGTAGCTATTGCCGGCAATATCGGTTCAGGAAAAACGACTTTAACATCATTGCTAGCCAAGCATTATAAATGGACTGCTCATTATGAGGATGCCGATGACAATCCATACCTGAACGACTTTTATGATGATATGCAACGTTGGTCTTTCAATTTGCAAGTTTATTTTTTGAACTCACGTTTTAGCCAAGTTCAAGAAATTAGAAAAGGTAAGCAAAAAGTAGTTCAAGATAGAACGATCTATGAGGATGCGTATATTTTTGCTCCAAATTTGCATGCTATGGGATTGATGACCACGCGTGATTATGAAAATTATCTTTCTTTATTCAAGTTGATGGATAGCTTGGTAAAAGCACCCGATTTAATTATTTATTTGAGAGCTTCTGTACCTACATTAGTTAAGCAGATTCAAAAACGAGGAAGAGATTACGAAAACTCTATTCGTTTGGACTATTTAAAAAGATTGAATGAGCGTTATGAGGCTTGGGTTACAACGTATGATGGGGGTAAATTATTAATTGTAGATATTGATGAAATTAATTTTTCTGAAAACAAAGAAGATTTTGGAAAAGTAATTCGTTTGATTGATGCTGAAGTCAATGGTTTATTTAAATAAGGTATTTTTTGAGTGATTTCTTACATAGCGAAAAAGAATTTGTATTTCAACAGTATCAAAAACTGTTGAATCAATACCAAAATGATGAAACTATTTTAGTGTCTCATTATGGTGAATTGTCTCAATCCGTTATTTCAAGTTTGGAGGAAAGTGTTGAGGAAAAAGTCGTTTCGATGCAGGTGTCTAAAGGCCCACTTAAAAAAATATTTTTCATTAGCGTCGAAACACTTCAAAATGTTTTAATTCACGGCGAAAAAAATAATCAAGGCGAGCAGCACAATTTCTTTATACTAGTAAAAAATGGATCTGCTATTAATGTCATTTCGGCTAATTTAGTGGCTAATTCTTCTATACCAGCTCTTGAAAAACAAATAAGTATTATTAATTCTTTTGAGGATGAAAAAGGATTGAAATCATATTACCTAGAGCATTTGGAAAACAATACGCTTAGCGAAAAAGGTGGAGCGGGTCTTGGATTTATTACAATTGGCATGAAAAGTGGCAATAAATTAAAGGTAGATTTTCAGAAAATCAACGACCAATTTTCTTTATTCATTTTAATTTCTTCCGTTTCTTTAGGCTAATTTTTTTACCGAAAAATCACCTATTGAGCCTTCAATTAAATTAATTCCACTGTTTTTCCCTTTTTTAAGTTGACCATACTCTTGTTCGATTCCTAAAAATTTGGCGCCATTATAAGTAGCCGATTTCAATATGCTTTCTAACGAATAGTTGGGTAGAGATTGCAGTATCAAATTAATTTCGGCAATGATAGAAAGTTGAGTATTACTTGCCAAGCTGTCTGTTCCTAAGGTTAATTCGCATAAATTAATATTAAGTAAGTTAAAATCAGGGAGTTTATTTTCAATGTACAAATTAGCATTTGGACATAAACACCAAAAAAGTTCCGAATGCCTATTTTTAATAAAACGGATATCTTGTTCGTTTGTAAAAGTGTTATGTACTAATAGTGTTCGAACTTTCGGGTTAAAAATAGAACCGATGGATTGTAAGCTATTTTTGAAAGTTGGTTTAAAAAAATTTAATGAGATCCCAAGGATGTCATATAATTTCAAATAATCACCTGTTTTAGAATTAAAAAACTCATTTTCTGCTTCACTTTCTTGATTATGGATGCTAGTAGGTAGGTTGTAAATATTACAGTTTGTGAAAATTTTTTCAATTAAGGGTAATGAAGCACTATAAGGTGCATGCGGGGCTAACGACGCAGGAAGTTCGGAGCGTTTAAATTCTATAAGTAATTCTTGCCCTCCTTGAAACACTGAATCAGCTCGATCTGGATTTAAACCAATAAGCTCTAAAAACGTATGATAATATAAAGACGATTGTTCTTTAACTTTGATTGAATTTGTGTTATTACTGATGTCTCCTATAGCTACAATGCCTTGCAAGTTCATTTCTTTGTCGGCTTGTTGCATCATTTCTAATTGAAGTTCGTGAGATGCTTGATTTCTGTACTTGATAATGTCTAATCCAAAGTTAACAATTCCAGTATGTTTAGAAATCATTCCATTTAAATGACTTAATTCTAAATGGCAATGCGAGTTAACAAAACCAGGACAAATAATACCATTAAAATATTCGATGAGATTTTTTTCAACCTCTTGGCTTGAAATTATATCACAAATAATGTTTTTTTCATCTAAGACTAATACGGTGCCTGGAGCTAAAAATTCTTTTCCGGAAAATATTTGAGGCGAACTTATAAAACGCATAACCAAATATAACTACTAATAACGACACTTCAAGTGTATTGTTTTAGGATACATTCATTGTGGCTGATAAAATGCTTAACAATAGCTTAACATTGATGCTGAGTTTATATTGAAATTAGTTTCATTAATTTGCATTGATTAATAATTAATTAACATGAAAAACTCCTTTAATTTACTTTTTTTACTTTTTAGCTTAACATTTAGTTTAAATGCTCAAGATTCTTTAAAATTATCAAACAATCATGATACAGCCAAAGTTCCTGTTACCGTATCAAAGTCAAAATGGTTTGATAAAATTTCCATAAGAGGTTACACTCAAATCAGATACAACAGACTTTTAGAAAGCAATCCCGATTTTAAAAGTGAGCAAGGGGATAAGTCAATCGGTAATAACGGTGGTTTTTTTATCAGACGAATGCGTTTGATATTTTTCGGCCAATTAAATGAATATGTATATTTTTATATACAGCCTGATTTCGCCTCTTCTGCCTCTTCTAATGGGCTTCATTTTGGGCAATTACGTGATGCTTATTTTGATGTTTCTGTTGATAAAAACCGAGAATTCAGATTCAGAATCGGACAAAGTAAAGTTCCTTTTGGATTTGAAAATATGCAGTCTAGTCAAAATAGATTACCACTTGACCGGAATGATGCTTTAAATTCAGCAGTTTCAAATGAGCGTGATTTAGGTGTATTTTTTATGTATGCACCAAAAAAAATAAGAGAACGTTATTCTTCTCTTGTAAATGACGGTTACAAAGGATCTGGTGATTATGGTATTTTTTCGTTTGGAGCATATAATGGTCAAACAGCCAATAAGCCTGAAAATAACAATAACTTACACGTGTGTGGAAGAGTTACTTATCCTTTTTCTATCGGAAATCAAATTATTGAACCCTCAATTCAGATGTATTCGGGAATTTATACATTATATAAGGATCAAATTTCATCTAAAGTAAATACATACAGCGATTTAAGTTATAAAGATGAAAGATATGCTGCTTCATTTGTTTTATATCCTAAACCCTTTGGTATTCAAGCTGAATACAATATAGGTAAAGGACCTCAGTATGATTTCACTTCGGATTCAATTCTTACAAAAGATTTGAAAGGAGGATATATTACATTGTCTTATTTGTTTAAACACAAAAGCCAACAAATTATACCGTTTATTCGAGCTACAACTTACAACGGAGGGAAAAAACACGAGCAAGATTCTAGGTCATACGAAGTAAATGAAATTGAAGGGGGTGTTGAATATCAGTTTAATAAACATTTTGAATTGACAGCTACTTGGCTTTATTCTGAAAAAACGACATCAGATAAAGCAAAAGAAAATAATTTCCAAATAGGAAGTATGTTACGATTACAAGCACAATTGAATTTCTAAATGCATTTAACGTTAATTTAACATACATTATCATTTTAACTGATATTTTTACAAAAATTAAAAATTATGGCAACTTCATTAATCATCTTTTTGGTACTGTGCATTGTTTTAGCCTGTACCTTCGAATTCGTAAATGGTTTTCACGATACGGCTAATGCTGTGGCTACTGTTATTTATACAAATTCTATGAAGCCTACTGTGGCTGTGGTTTATAGTGGTATTCTTAATTTTATAGGAGTTTTAACAGGTGGTATTGCTGTGGCAATGGGAATTGTGAATTTATTACCGATGGAAGTATTGGTAGACAGCAATGTATATCACGGTATCGCCATGATATTGGCCTTATTATTATCAGCCATTATTTGGAATTTAGGAACTTGGTATTTCGGATTACCAGCCTCTAGTTCTCATACTTTGATAGGATCTATTTTAGGTATTGGTTTGTCATTTTATTTCTTGCCGGATAGTATAGGCGGCGGAGCTGTTAATTGGGACAAGGCTAAAGATACAGGTATGGCTTTATTAATTTCACCATTAGCTGGTTTTTCAGTAGCTATTGCTATGATGTTTTTATTTAAACGTTTGGTTAAAAATGAGTTTATCTATAAAGAACCTATTCCCGGAAAAATGCCTCCTATTTGGGTTCGCATGTTATTGTGGTTAACGTGTGGTTTGGTAAGTTTTTTTCACGGACAAAATGATGGACAAAAAGGAGTTGGATTAGTGATGATGATTTTAATTGCTATTTTACCAGGCTATTTTTCCTTAGATGGGAATGTTAACTTACAAAGCATTAATGCCAACGTAAATACCATAGAAGTTATGATGTCAAAAGCAGATACAACCATTTTATCCGGAAAGGAATTAAAACTTTATAGAGATTTATTTAAACATGGAGCACATTTTTCAGGTGAAATAACCGGAAAAACGAGATCAGAAGAAATAGCTATGGGAAGCCGTTTTGATTTAAGAAAAGATATTGTTAAAATCACAAAAGGCGCAGAAAAAATAATCACTGGAGGGAACTTATCATTATCCGCTAAAGAAATTCAAAGTTTAAAAGGAGAAATTAAATCGGCCAAAAAATTAGTTGAATACGCACCATCTTGGGTAATTATGATGATTTCTGTTTCATTGGGTTTAGGAACAATGATTGGATGGAAACGTATTGTAAAAACAATTGGAGAGAAAATAGGGAAACAACACATGAGTTATGCGCAAGGAGCATCTGCCGAAATAGTTGCATCCATGGGCATAGGTGTAGCCACGGCTTACGGAGTACCAGTTAGTACTACTCACATGTTAAGTTCAGGTATTATGGGTAGTATGGTAGCTAAAAAAGGACTTAAAAATTTGCAACGTAATACGATAGTTAATATTGTTTTAGCTTGGGTACTGACTTTACCTGTTACTATTGTTTTATCGGGTGCTTTATTCTTATTGTTTAGAGCAATTTTATAAACTAAAACGTCTTGCTATTTAACTGTAAAAAAGCTGTCTTTATAGACAGCTTTTTTAGTTTGCAAAATCAACGAGCATAATTTGAATCTTACGTTCTCTGGCAGCAAAAGGACTATATATTGAGTTTTTAGTGTCTTTAAAATCATCACTGGTTTTGGTTGTCTTTAATTCTCCAATTTCTTCATATATGAAATGAATACTCCCTTCATTTGAATTAGCGTTATTGATGTACCGAATGAATTTTCCATTTTTATATTCCTTAAAATAATTTATTAAACTACTGATGCGGCGTTTCGCAAGATTAATGTTGTAATCATTACTAGCCAAAGGGCTACAATAACCCTTTAAAGTAATATTTACTTTTTTTCCTTGCGATAAAGCTTCTTCGAGTAATGAGGAAAACTGATTTAGTTTTTTCATCCCTGCATCTAGGCTGTCTTCAAAAAAATGGTCAATGGCATTTATAGCCGAATCTTTTCGTATTCCTTTTAGTCCTTTGCTATATTCTTGTAAATAATTCACAATAAGCAATGAGTATGCTTCGTATGTTTTTTTGTAATTTTTATTTGTTATAATTTGTTTGGTTCGAGGTTCAGGTTCATCATTATGAAAGTATAATGTCAAGGGTGTTAATTCCTTCATTCGCTCAATGAGCGGTATAGAGGAGATAGCTGTATCAATGTTAGTTGATGTTTTTTTGGCGGAGATTGGAAAACTATATATATCATTACAACAGTTTGGTTTTTCCTCAAAAAAAGAACCTATTCTATTAGATGAAAGATACGCTCTGTCTTGTTTGGAGTTAATGCTATAATAAATGTCATTATAACTGCTATTAATAGGATAACCCATGTTTGCAGCGTCATTAAATGCATCGTTTTCATATTTAGAAAAAAAGATGTCGAAATTACCTAATCCTTTATGCCAGGTGCTACTAAAGTAAAGTGTTTGGTCATCTTTCGAAAACCAAGGTGTAATTTCGTCCTCTGAGGTATTTATATTTTTTCCTGCATTTATTGGTTTCTCAAAAGTGCCATCTTGTTTAGTGGTAACATACCAAATATCCATCCCTCCTTCACCATTCGGACGATTACTCGAAAAAAACAAAATTTCTTTGTTGTTTATTTTACTCAAGCAAGGCTGTGTGGTATTATAGCCGGTCATGTTAACGGGTGATGGTAATTTTTGAAAAGGAGTCCAATGCCCATTTTTAAAATCTGAGGTATATATATCACAACGATATTGACTAGAATTTAAAGAGCTGCATCTCGATACAAATACTTTCGTGAAATTGGCATTGAAACTTGTGTTGGCATTATGTATGCCCTTTTCATTAAACAATGAATCCAATTCTTGCGCTTTTAAAAACTCATTTTCTTTGTGAACGGATTTTTTTGCTAAATACAATTTATTGAATTGTTCATTAATCTCATCTTTTGAAGATAAATCAATTAAAGAGGAAAAATATAAATTACTATCAAGTTCAAAAGGGGCATACTCACTAGAGGTTGTATTGATGGCACTATCTAAATGAAGAATGTTTATACCTAAAGGATGACTCACTAGCTCTTCTGCAAGAACACAAGCTTCCATTTCTTGTTTGGCTTTCAAAACTAAATGTTGCGTGTTTTGGTTTTTGACTGTCCGTTGTTTTTTGTAGTAACTTTCAAACAATACTTTGGCATCTTTATATTTGCCTGTGTTTTTTAATAATGAGGCGATACAAAAAGGAACTTCTGGATAGGTTTTACCTTTGTCGGTATCAAGTACTTTTTTATACCAATACAAAGCGGGTGTAAAATCAAAATTGAGTCTGGAAGCCTCTGCATAAAAAAATTGATGGTTTATGTTTGCCGAATCAACTAATAAAATTTGACGGTAATACTGAGATGCAGACGAGTAGTCTTTTTGCATCATTGCGTTTGCCCCTTGATTCAATAATTCCTTCATGTTTTGAGAAAACAATGTAGATGTCATGAACAGCAACAACAGAACTAATTTATGTATGGTATTTAAGAAAAGCATACGTTACATATAAATTGGGCAAATTCTTTTTTTTGGCATAAAAGGTACCAGTTTTTTAAAAATATAGATTAGGTAAAATTCAATTCCTCCACGCCGAGAAGTCGCAGCAATAAAGGGGCTTGTATTAATGTCGTAACTAACACCAGTAGTTAGTGTTTTAATTTGATATCCCAATCTGATAATTACTGCATCTTTTGCTCTGCCGTATATTCCAATAGATGTTGATTGGTTATCTTTCATGTTAAGCCAATATTTCAGTTGAATGCCAGGATTAAATTCCTTGTATTTGCCTTGATAGGCGAATAATAATTCAGCAATTCCATCTAACCTTTCACTTAATGGATAAGAAAAATGTAGATAGTTGTGCAGTTTGGGATCTATTTTAATATTTAAATTATTTTGAAATGAAAGTTTTGGATTGGTAACATGGTGGAAGGATAATCCATATTGGATGATGCCTCTTGGTTTAATCTGATATTGTATTAAGGAACCTGCATGAAAATCTAAAAAGGTTGAATTTGTTTTTTGGAAATTTTCGCCGGTGTTGTTTGATGCATTGTAACTATTATTTTGATATTGCTCATCAAATGTCATTTTATTGTAATTAAATCCTACGTTCGATATTCCAATCATTAAACCGTTCGTCCAAAGTAAGTTTGAGTCAGAATTTAAAGGATGAATATAAGAGGCCGAAGCATAAATCTGGTTGGTATTATAATGTGTAGTTCCTGATACATCATTATTGAAAATAAGACCAGCCCCGATGCAATCACTTTTCATTTTTTTGAGTTTAAATCTTGTGTCTCCGGAAAAAGAAAATGAAGAATAAGGAACTGGAACACTAGCCCATTGCCTACGGTAGATGGTATTTAACCGATAGTCTCCATCAAAAAGTCCAGTCAATGAAGGATTTAAATTGAAGACAGAACCATTGTATTGTGAAAAATGAACATCTTGTCCAATCATCCAGTTGAAGTTAAATAATAAATATATTAACAGACAAGCGCCAAGCCAAGAGGTATATTGGGATAATTTGCTCATCTATATTTTATCGTATTAATGTGACATTGCCTTTTTTAAATAACTCATCGCTCTGTTCGTCGCATTTTGCTTTTAGATAATACCCAAACACCCCTGGGTCTGCGGGTTTTCCTTGATGAGTTCCGTCCCACCCCTCGTTTGGATTTTTTGTTTCGAAAATTAATTCACCCCATCGATTATACACTGCGAAATAAAATACAGAATAGGTAATACCTCTAACCCTAAATAGATCATTATATCCATCTCCGTTGGGAGTAAATGTGTTAGGAATATAAAATTCTTCCGTGGGTGTCACTTCTATGGTTTCTGCGCTCAGTGTATCCTGACAATTGATGGAATTTGGAACAAAAGTTATGAGCGAAATTGAAAAGCTACCACCAGATGGATATTGATGTATGGGATTTTGTTCGCTCGAAGTGCCACCATCACCAAAAGACCAATTCCATTTTGGAGTTGTACCTGGTGGATTTTCAATAAAAGAAGAAAATTTGACGGTATTATTCGAACAGGCCATTGGTGTGTACGAGATAGTTGATTTAAATTCGTTACTAACAGCCACAATAGTCGTAACGGTATCTTTGCAAGTTGGTTTATTCGTAACATAAGCTATTAATGTTACAGAATAAGAACCATTATTGGCATACGTATAAGTGGGTGTGGCAAGATGCGAAGTATCTGATTGTGTAGTTGGATCGCCAAAATTCCAGTTATAACCTAATCCGCCATTACCTGTACTGTTATTTGAAAAATAAATAGAGGTAGTTCCGCAGATAATTTCAGGAGCTTGCGCAGCGGCTACTACCATGCTCGGACATGATTTTACAATTAATTGAAAATCTCTTTTAGTTTCCCCTAAAAAAACACCGTGTCGATATTCTTTTACTTTAATTCCTATTACAAAGTAACCCTGCAGGTTTGGTGTTGCAGTAATTAATCCTGTAGATGAATTTATTTTCATAGGAATTCCTCCCAACATATTGGCTTGGTTGTATGGCGCTTTCCATACAATTGAGGAAAAAGGAGGACTGATTGGTAAATTCGGACAACTGGTAAAGATGTTGTTTGGACACGCAGTAGCTTGTAATTGAATATTAGCAATAATCGGACATTGGGCGTTAAGTCCGTCGAAAGGAGTAAATAATTCATACACCAAAGAATCACCGTCTGCATCAGTTGCAGATCCGTTAAATACCCATGGTTTGTCGGCACAAATAAAAGGTGGTGGCCAGTAATTGATAACAGGATTGCTGTTAATGGCAGCTATTTCAGGACCCGGAATTGATGCGTAATACGTGGCGCCAACACAACCTGGATTTATGATATTGATAATATTTTGATTGCGACAACATCTCTGATAAGAAAGCTGGTATCCACCAGTTCTGGGCGGTAAATTAACGACTTCAACATAGGTCGTAACCTCATAACAGAAATCTAATGGCGGAATAGTACAGGGGTCATTAATACTGGAAGGTAAGGTGTCCAGACCACGAAATGTCATATCAATAGTCCGAAGTAATTGATTGGTACTGCTAAAAATACCAACTTTGGCAGGGTTATCAAACGGAGGCACTCCAACATAACAATCGCGATATACAGTTAGCCTAATTTCATAGTCATTGGCTCCGAGGTATTTGTAATTCAATTCGCCACCAACAATATGGGTGGCTTTTGCTTTAAAACATACCAGCGTGAGAGCCATGCAGTAGAGAATTATTAGCCATTTCTTATGCATGTATTAAGGTTATCAATTAGCACATTAATTTAAATAAAAAAACCCTGATTATAAAAAATCAAGGTTTAATATTGTCATGAATTGTAATATGTTTATCGCAAGGTACCGTTTCGGTCTGCTTCTTTATTTTGTTTCATCATTTGTTTTACTTGGTAGCCCAATAGAAAAACAATGATGCTCCATAAAATAATGTTTGGACCATGACCTAAAACATCCATTCCTTTAAATACAGATTTCGAAAAATCACCAATTGCATAAAAAACATCTGTCATTGTAATCATTAAAGAAGCCATTTGAATCAAATTTTGTAAGTTTACATGCAAATATAAAAATTTTTATTAATAAAACGATTTTGTAAAAAAAATGGTAGTTGAGCCTCTTAAAAGCAATATTCAAATATCCATCATCATTATTTCATTGCTGGCCTTATTGGCTTGGATGGCTACGTTTGCTTTTGTAAGCATCGATGTTCCTATCGCCAATTACAAGGAGCATATTTTGTATTATCACCTTTTTAGTGCAGGAATATCATTTGCAATTCGTCAAATAATCACTTTATTTATCATCGTATTCGGAGCCATTTTTGTTAATTTTTTATCTATTGAACAAGAAATTACATCAAAAACAAATTATTTGCCGGCATTTTTGTATATTCTAATTGCCTTTTCTGCAACTACAAAAGTATCTATCGAGCCTCTTTTAGTGGCCAATTTAGTTATTTTACCATCTCTCTATTTTTTAATTAATAGCTATAGGCAATCGCTTGCTTTACCCGATTGTTTTAAGGCAGGGTTCTTTATTGGATTAGCATCATTTTTTTGTATAGATTATATCGTTTTATTCCCTTTGAATTTTTTGGCGTTGATGATTTTAAGATCTTTTAATTGGCGAGAATGGGTAATGATGATATTGGGTTTAATGACGCCCTTATATATTGATATTTGTATAAATTATCTGGCAACGGGAAATGCTTTCGAGGTTTTTGATACAATGAATGAGGCTATTAATAGTATTCAACGCCCCGTTTTTTCGATTTATTACCTTGCTTTTATGGTTGTGATGATTTTAGTATTTTTATTAGCTTTATTAAGATACCTTAACAAGGGATTTGGCAGTAAGGTTAAAACTCAAAAGGCGAAGTATGTATTATTATGGATGTGTTCGTTGTGTCTATTTATGGTGTTTTTTGAACAAACCACCGATATGTTGTTATTGCCTTGTATAATTCCTTTAAGTATTTTTGTAGGAGATTATTTAGCTGAAATGAAGGAATTGAAAAAAGCAAATGCCTTGTTAGTACTTTTTATCATCGGATTTTCAATTATTCATTTGCATGCGCTTGGAATTATTTAGCGTTTTGTTAAAAAAAAGAGTCTTATGATTTAGATGGATTTACCTAATTTTGCAAACATTAAAAAATAAAATATTATGAAATTTGGAGTAGTAGTTTTCCCTGGTTCTAATTGTGATGAAGATATGGTGTATATATTACGCGATATCATGAAGCAGGAAACAGTGAAATTATGGCATAAAAATACCGATTTAGAAAATTGTACGCATATTATACTACCAGGAGGGTTTTCTTATGGTGATTATTTAAGAAGTGGTGCAATTGCTCGTTTTTCGCCTATTATGGAAAGCGTTATGAAACATGCCGAAAATGGAGGATTTGTATTTGGAGTTTGTAATGGATTTCAAATTTTATGCGAAAGCGGATTGCTCCCTGGAGCCTTGTTGCACAATGATAGCAGAAAATTTATCTGTAAAAATGTGTTTATAAAAGCAGAAAATAATACAACTATTTTAACAAATTCTGTTCCTGTTAAAGCATTAAAAATACCAATTGCTCACGGAGAAGGTAAATATTTTGCAGATACTGAAACATTAGACAAAATGAAGGCTAATGGACAGATTATTTTTAAATACTGTAACGATAATGGCGAAATTACTGCTGATTCAAACCCCAATGGCGCAACAGAAAATATTGCCGGAGTATGCAATGCAGGGAAAAATGTTTTTGGTATGATGCCTCATCCGGAAAGAGCAGCGGACGAGTTATTAGGGAATATCGATGGCAAATTTCTATTTGAAAGTATTTTAAAAGGCATTTTAGTAAACGCCTAGAATACCTTTTTTAAGGTATGTAAAAAAAACAGGTAAAAATGTATTTTTACCTGTTTTTTTATGCAAACGCTAGATAGTTTAAAATTAGGGCAATCAGCCATCATTAAAGGGTTTACCGATGAATTTTTGTCGTTAAAACTCACGGAAATGGGTTGTTTTCCCGGAGAAACTGTTAAGCTTACCAACGTAGCTCCATTTGGCGATCCTATTGCTATTGAGGTGTCAGGTTATCAATTAAGTTTAAGAAAACAAGAAGCCCGAACCGTTATTATTGAAATAATCTAAAATCTCGTATTTGTCTCCACAAAAAAATAATGTTTCTGTGGCCTTGATTGGCAATCCAAACGTTGGAAAGTCAACTTTATTTAATGCACTTACAGGATTAAATCAAAAAACTGGTAATTATGCCGGAGTAACCGTAGATAAAACTTACGGTTTGTATGAATTTAAAAATCAAACATTTAAAGTTACCGATTTACCAGGTACTTACAGTTTGTATCCAAAATCGATCGATGAGGAGGTTGCTTGCAGGGCTTTATTAGATACAAATGAAAAAATAGACGTAACGGTTATTGTGACCGATGCCTCCAATTTAAAGCGCCATCTGTTATTAGCTACTCAAGTGATTGATTTAAAAATACCTTGTGTTTTGGTGCTTAATATGATAGATGAAGCAGATAAGAACCATTTAACCATTTATCAAGACGAAATTGAAAAATTAATAGATGTTCCGGTAGTTGCTATTAATTCTAGAAATAGAAAAGGCATTGTCGAATTGAAAGAAACTATTCTAAGGGCGAGAATTTCTCACTCTGTTTTTTACGATTTTGAGAAGCAAAAACAATTATTTCCTTTGGGATTTACTTACCGCAATCTGATAGAGATGAGGTTGAAGGAGCGTGAAGAAAAAAACCAATTATTGAAAGAATATGAATTGAAAGATAATATATACAAGTTTTCAAAAATAAATTATATTATTTCAAAATGTATTAAGCATCCAAAACAATTGGATAAGACGCTAACTCAAAAATTAGATGCGTTTTTCACCCATCGCTTATACGGATTTGCGTTTTTCTTTTTAGTGTTATTTGTCATTTTTCAATTCATTTTTTATGTCGCAGAGTTTCCAATGACTTGGATTGAAGGTGGTTTTGCTGAATTTATGAATTGGGTGGCCACCGCATTGCCAAAAGGACAAGTGAACGATTTAATGGTTAACGGGATTTTGGCGGGAGTTAGTGGCATTATTGTTTTTATTCCTCAAATAGCCCTCCTATTCTTCTTTATTGCTTTATTGGAAGATACAGGATATATGGCGCGTGCCAGTTTTATATTGGATAAAGTCATGCGTCGTTTTGGATTGAATGGAAAATCAGTTATTCCGATGATTAGCAGTGTAGCATGCGCAGTACCTTCTATTATGGGAGCACGAACCATTACTAACTGGAAAGATAGAACAATTACCATTTTAGTAACTCCTTTCATTAGTTGTTCTGCGCGCTTGCCAGTTTATACCTTATTAATCAGTATTTTATTTGTCGATCAACAAACATTTGGCGTATTCAATTATCAAGGATTAGTTTTAATGGGACTTTATATATTAGGTTTTGTGACTGCTTTATCCGCTTCTTTTTTATTGAAGTATATTTTGAAAACATCTGAAAAAAGTTATTTCATTATGGAATTGCCCGTATACCGAATGCCTCAGTTGCAAAATGTTTTTTTATTGGTTTTCAATAAGGTAAAAATGTTTTTGTTTGATGCCGGTAAAATAATTTTAGCTATTTCGATTGTGCTTTGGTTTTTAACTAGTCATGCTCCTGGAAATAGGTTTAATGAGCTACAGGCAAATGCCGAAGTTAATCATATATCTGATGTTGATTTAAATGCACAAAAATTAGAGGTTTCTTATGCAGGTATTTTAGGTAAAAAAATGGAACCGGTTATTGCGCCTTTGGGATTTGATTGGAAAATTGGAATTGCTTTAATAACTTCGTTTGCAGCCAGAGAAGTATTTGTAGGCACAATGGCTACCATTTACAGTGCGGGTGATGCTGAAAATACAGAAACATTACGTGAAAAATTAGTCTCTGAAAAAAATTTCGAGACCCAGAAACCGGTATATTCAAATGCTGTTTGTTGGTCACTTCTTATATTTTATGCATTTGCCATGCAATGTATGAGTACACTAGCAACTACTTACAGAGAAACTAAACATTGGAAATGGCCTGCTATTCAATTAATTTTTATGACTGGACTTGCTTACTTGTCTTCATTAGTAATTTTTAATTCATTAAATTGAGTATAATGGATTACAAGAAACTCCTTCACCAAGCCATAATTGCCTCAGTTGAAGCTGGTAAAGAAATTTTATCAATATACCAAACACCTTTTCAGGTTCAATATAAAGATGATAGGTCTCCCTTAACCTTGGCAGATAAAAAAGCTAGTGATAAAATTATCGAGGAATTGCAAGAATTCCATATTCATATATTAAGTGAAGAGGGAAATCATGAAATATATGAGAAAAGAAAACATTGGAAAACATTATGGATTGTAGACCCATTAGATGGTACAAAAGAATTTGTGAAACGAAATGGTGAATTTACAGTTAATATTGCTTTGGTAGAGGATGGTCTACCAACTTTGGGGGTTATTTATGCTCCTGTTTCCATGGATATTTATTTTGCTGCCAATGGGATAGGTTCATTTAAAATAGATGGAAAAATGTTTTCAAGTCATTTAGGCGCCATCAAAGAACTAACTCTAGACAGATTGTTCAATTTGGCTCAAAAATTACCTATTGCCGTTAAAAAAGATAGTTACATAGTAGTTGCTAGTCGTTCGCACATGAGTTCAGAAACGTATGCATATATAGAGACGTTAAAAAGTAAACATGCCAAAGTTGATATTGTAACTACCGGTAGTAGCATCAAGATGTGTTGGGTGGCAGAAGGTGTAGCGCATGAATACCCTCGATTTGGCCCTACAATGGAGTGGGATACTGCTGCCGGACAAGCTATTTTACAGCAAGCAAATGCTATTTTAATAGATTTTGACACCAAAGAACCTATGAAATATAATAGGGAAAATCTTTCTAATAATTGGTTTATAGCAAAAAGACTAGATTCTTAGGACGATAAAATTATCTATATAGAATCTTGATATATGTAATAGCCCTCATTTTGGGTAAAACGTTTATTTTTTAATTTTGACTTATGAAAACATCTTTTACAAAAAAAAATGGAGCGATTTTTATCATCCTATTCTTTTTACTTATTCAATCTATTCAAATTGATAAAACAAATCAGGCGGTCAACCAAACTCAAGATTTTATTTCGGTTACATCAGCGCATCAAGACATTGAAAATGTTTTAAAATCTGCTTGTTATGATTGTCATTCCAATCAATCTCATTATCCGTGGTATGCCAATGTAGCGCCTGTGTCGTGGTTGATTAAACACCATATCAATGAGGGACGTGAGCATTTGAATTTTTCTCTTTGGGGCATTTATTCAGAAAAACAAAAGCATCACAAAATTGAGGAATGTATAGAGGTGATTGAAGAAGGGGAAATGCCGATGACATCTTATACATGGATGCATAAAGAAGCTAAATTGACAGATGATCAAAAAATGCAATTAATTTCCTTTTTTAAAGGACTTCAATATTCAGCTTCCTTATCTAAAATAGAAGAAACCCATTAATTAGTTCTTGTTAAGTTTCTTTTTTCTGAGCGCGTAGTTTGGTAGCTAGTGCAATATACTTTGAATTTAGTTTTTCGATGCCTTTATTCTGTATAGTTTAAAATTAATTAAAGGTTAAATCCAACTAAATTGTAAATTTGTGGCTTGAAATTATGAGTGATAAGATACAACATGAATGTGGGGTTGCTTTGATTCGGTTATTGAAGCCCTTAAGCTATTATAAAGAAAAATACGGCAGCAGTCGATACGGTTTGCATAAAATGTATCAATTGATGGATAAAATGATTAACCGAGGTCAGGATGGAGCAGGAGTGGCTACCATTAAGTTGGATGTGGAAGAAGGCACACCATACATTGATCGTTTAAGATCTGTTGAACCAAAAGCCACACAAGACATTTTTTCTCAGATAAATGATTTGTATCTTGATGCTAAACAAAAAAATCCCGAAACTTATCAGGATGCAGAATGGCAGAAAAAAAACATTCCCTTCATGGGAGAGTTGATTTTAGGCCACTTACGTTATGGAACTTTTGGAGGAAATACCATACAAAGTTGTCATCCATTCAGAAGACAAAATAACTGGATGGCCCGTAATTTATTGGTAGCTGGTAATTTTAACTTAACCAATGTTGATGAGTTATTAGAGCACTTGGTTGAATTGGGACAACATCCAACCGTAAAAGCTGATACGGTTACTGTTATGGAAAAAATAGGCCATTTTTTGGATAAAGAAAATGATCGGTTATTTCGTTTTTTCAAAGATAAAGGATTGAATAATTTTGACATTTCAAAAGAAATACAAAAACATTTGGATGTCGCCTCTATTTTGACAGAAAGTAGTAAGCGTTGGGATGGTGGATATGTGATGGCGGGTATGATAGGACACGGTGATGCATTTGTATTGAGAGATCCGGTAGGAATACGACCTGCTTATGTATATAAAGACGACGAAGTATTGGTAGTGGCGAGCGAAAGACCCATTATACAAACTGTATTTAACGTTGATATTTCGAAGGTTCGTGAATTAAATCCTGGTGCTGCACTTATAATTAAAAAAGACGGCACATATTCAGAACAACAAATTATTGAACCACTTGAACGAAAGGCTTGTTCGTTCGAGAGGATTTATTTTAGTAGAGGTAATGATGCTAGCATTTATAAAGAGCGCCGACAATTGGGTTGTTATTTAGTACCTCATGTTTTAAAAGCGATTAATTCTGATTTAGAAAATACGGTATTTAGTTATATACCAAATACTGCAGAAATTGCCTTTGGCGGTTTGGTAGAGGGTATTCAGGATGTTATGATTAAACACAAAACTGATGAAATACTTAAATTAGGTCAAGATATTTCTGAATCATCGTTACATCACATATTATCACAAAATCCAAAGGTTCATAAAGTTGTTTTGAAGGATGCTAAACAACGTACTTTTATTACGGACGACGAAAGTAGAGATGATTTAGTGAATTTGGTATATGATATTACCTATGAAACTGTAAAAAAAGGCATCGATACGTTAGTTGTTTTGGATGACAGTATTGTAAGAGGAACAACCTTGAAAAAAAGTATTTTAAGAATATTGGATAGATTAAATCCTAAAAAAATCATTATTGTTTCTTCGGCTCCTCAAATTCGTTACCCTGATTGTTATGGGATTGATATGGCTGTTTTAGGTAAATTTATAGCCTTCGATGCGGTCATCTCTTTGATTAAGGAGTCTGGAAATGCATCGATGTTGGATCGTTTATATGAAAAAGCAAAAGCAGAATTATTAAAACCAAAAGAAGAGCAAATCAACGTTGTTCAGGAAATTTATGCTTCATTTAATGATGAGCAAATTTCAGAAAAAATAGCAGCTTTATTAAAACCAAAAGACTTAAAAGCAGATTTACAAATCATTTATCAAACGATTGAAGGACTTCATCAATCATGTCCTCAAAATCTTGGTGATTGGTATTTTACCGGCAACTATCCAACACCTGGAGGTACAAAAGTGGCTAATAAAGCTTTTGTAAATTATATGGAAGGTAAAAATGAAAGGGCTTATTAGCAATCGATTGTATGCTTTTTAACGTTTAAAAAGCATATACCATTTTCTTTTTGGTTCCTTCGTTTCATTAGGTTCAGTCGAAATTCTTTTAAAATCTACAACACAGCAACTGTTGTAGATTTTATGAGAATTTATCGATACTCCAACTTTATCGTACGAGGCATCTAAGCAAATTTTTCGATGCCCTAAACTCGGGACATCATGATCAATGAGTAATTGAATTGCTATATCTCTTCCTAAGTCATTACCATAGGCACAACATTCCCCGTCATATCCGGTTGAACAAGATTTTCGGGCATGACCAACAATCCCTTTTTTACCTGATTCATTGGCAAAACAAGACGCAAGTGAATACATGTCTTTATCAAAAAAAATAGGACCGACAGGTGTTTTATCTTTTAGTGTGGTGAGTAATGATTGTTTGTAGGTTGATTTTTTCAAATAGTCTCCAAATTTTTTTGGGCCTAAATATTCTTTCACCTCGATCTTAGCAAATTTTTGCGGGTACAATCTAGCTAAATTAATGTATTTGATCACTTCTTTTTCTTCGCTTGTTAATGAAGAGATATTCGCAGCCGTATTGGCTTTTTCTAGTTCATCGGATGCCCAGGTTTGACTAATTCCTATATAATGATTTAAATAAAGAAATATAATGATTAACTGTATTTTCATTTTTTAAATTGAACACTTTTTAAAATTTATTCCTTATAGAAAAGCCATTTACCTAATTCTTTCCAAGTAGTTTTTTTTCCGTACATCAAAATACCGGTCCGATAAATTTTTCCAGCAATCCAAGTAAAAAATAAAAAACCTACTATTAACATGGTCATCGATAGAGCTAATTCCCAAACAGGAACATCAAAAGGAAGTCTTACCATCATTACGATAGGAGAGGTTAATGGGAAAATAGAAAAAAATTGAGCCATAGAACTGTTAGGGTCGGTTACGATGCTTTGGGCAATAATAAAACTAGCTATTAAGGGAATTGTTACGGGTAAAATAAATTGTTGTGTGTCCGCTTCATCGTCTACTGCTGAGCCAACTGCCGCAAATAAGGCCGCATATAATAAATAGCCAAATAAAAAGTAAAAAGAAAAGGCTGCTAAAACTTTGATGATATTAATATTACCAGCCTGATTAAATAATTCAATGACCTCATTAGGAGAATTTATTTCTTCCATTTGATCAACATGCGCTGTTATATCATTTTTCATAACTTGCTCCATTTGTGCATTTCGTTTCATCGTATCCTCTATTTGACTTTTAAATAGGATAGCATTGACGGCTGTGCTTATGACGAGTGTGAGAATAACCCATAAGATAAATTGTGTTAGTCCTACTAAAGCCACACCAATAATTTTACCAAGCATCAACTGAAACGGTTTTACAGAAGAAACAATCACTTCTACAATTCTATTTGTTTTTTCTTCAATCACACCTCTCATAACCTGTGAACCGTATAAAAATATCATGAAATAAATTATAATGGCACATCCAAAGCCAATCATCATATTCATTTCTGTATTGGTTTTTTCGTCTTTACCATTTTCTGTAACTTTCAGGGTAATAATTTCAACCGGCCGCCGCGCTTTGTCAATCTTATTAACATCGATACTGTCGCCCTGCAATCGGTAATCAAACAAAATGTTTTCCATGGTATTGGTAATGTATTGTTCAACATTAATACCGGGTTGCTTGGTATAATATAAAATAGGAGTTGTTTTGGAATCATTTAAGGCATCACCTTTTATTTCCATAATCAGATCGAAAGGACCATCTTTTAATTTTGTTTTGGCCGTTTGTACTGATTCGCTACCGTAGGTAAATTTAATTTGTTTAGTATTAGGTAAACGATCAATAAACAGCCCGCTATGGTCTAAAACTAAAATTTGATGTTCTGTTTTATCTCGCATAGCTAACCATACAGGCACAATCATCAGTCCAGCCATCAGTAATGGCCCCAATATGGTCATGATGAGGAATGATTTTTTCTTTACTCTTGAAAAATATTCACGTTGAATGATTAAGAATAATTTATTCATATTATATACGTTAATGCGTTAATTTTTTTGATTTATCTATGAACTAAATCATCTATTCAGTATGAGCACTTTTTGTATTGACAGTTGTTTTATTTTCTACGACAGAAATAAAAATATCATTCATAGATGGAATCACTTCCTGAAAAGAAAGAATTTCGGTATGATTTAAGACAGCTTGTAACAAGTCATTAGGGTTATTTTGTCGTAATAATTTAATGGTTACGGAATGAATATCTTCATCTGATTTTTTTTCAAGTAATTCTGCGCCAGCCCATAATGCATTTGTAAAAGCAATTAAATTGCCTTTAAATGTTAATTGATACGTATGACTTCGGTGATTTTTACGAATATCTTTTACTGAACCATCTAGCAATTTTTCTGCTTTGTTGATTAAGGCAATATGATCGCATAATTCTTCTACGCTTCCCATATTGTGGGTTGAAAAAATAATGGTAGATCCTTTTGCTTTCAGGTCTAAAATTTCATTTTTAATTAATTGCGCATTAATAGGGTCAAATCCACTAAATGGTTCATCTAGTATTAAGAGTTTAGGTTCATGTAAAACGGTGACAATAAATTGTATTTTTTGTTGCATTCCTTTGCTCAATTCTTCAATCTTTTTATCCCACCAATTTCCGATTTCAAATTTTTCAAACCAGTGTTGTAATTTTTGTTTAGCTTCTGATTTTTTTAGCCCTTTTAATTGGGCTAAGTACATAGCTTGTTCTCCTACCTTCATCTTTTTGTATAAGCCACGTTCTTCAGGCAAATAGCCTATTAATTCAACGTGTTCTGGAGCTAATTTTTGTCCATTAAACCAAACTTCACCACTATCAGGACCGGTTATTTGATTAATAATGCGAATTAACGAGGTTTTTCCGGCACCATTTGGACCTAATAATCCAAATATTTTTTGAGGCTGAACAGAAATGCTCACTCCATTAAGAGCGATATGATTAGCGTATTTTTTGGTAATGTTTTTGACTTCTAAAATGGGCTCCATGAGATTGATTAATACTTAAAATTACGTAATAATTTTTACTAATAAACGGCAAATACAGGTTGGAAAACGACAATAGGTTGATGTTAAAATTACCTTGGATATTCTATTCTGACGTGGTATATATTCATGAGTCGTTTTTTAAAAATTTTTTTGATTTGATGAATATCCCTGAAAGTGATGTCCGCGTTGATAAATTGATTTTCGTTGATTTGGTGATTAATGATTTTGTCAACTAATTCATCAATAGCAATGGCATCATATTTTTTTAAGCTACGTGACGATGCCTCAACGCTGTCGGCCATCATTAAAATAGCAGTTTCTTTACTGAATGGAATGGGTCCCGGGTACCTAAATAAGTCTTCGTTAATAATTTGTCCTTGATGTTCTTTTTTATAGTTATGCAAAAAGAAACGGGTAGTGGTGGTGCCGTGGTGTGTGCGAATAAAATCAATGACGGTTTCGGGTAATTTATTTTCTTTAGCTATTTCAACACCTTTTATGACATGGCTGATAATAATTTGCGCACTTTCTTCGGACGATAAATCTTCATGCGGGCTAATTTCTCCTACCTGATTTTCAGTAAAAAAACGCGGATTAGTCATTTTTCCAATATCATGGTACATAGCTCCGGTTCTCACTAATAAAGGATTACCTCCAATTTTATAACAGGCCTCTTCTGCAAGGTTAGCCACTTGTAACGAATGCTGGAAAGTTCCGGGAATTTTTTGAGAAAGCTGTCTCAGTAAAGGCGAATTTAAGTCGCAGAGTTCTAACAACGTAAAATCAGAAATAAATCCAAATAATTTTTCGAAAATGAAAATAAGTGGAAAAGAAAAAAGTACGCATACACTACTAATTAAATAGGGAATATAATTTTGGAAATAACCAATTGCTTGAGGCGTTCCATTAAGCAAATGATAAGCAATAAATGATAAAACATAAAATACAAAAATCAGCAATGCAGAAAAAAACAATTTTGATCGTTTTCCCATATCTGCCACGCTAAATATAGTCCCTATACCAGCTATTAATTGAATAAATACAAATTCAAATTTATCATTAACAAAAAAAGCACAAAGCAAGATAATATTCAAAAAATTGAATAGTGAGGTACGGCTGTCAAAAAATACACGTATTAAAATAGGAACTAAGCAAAATGGAACCGCATAAACATAATTGACATTGTATTTAGCTACTGTACTTGTAATCATCACAATTAACACAATCATTAAAAAGATGAAAGTGACTTGCGAATTTTGACTAAATATAGATTTCCTGAAATAGGCTAAAAAAAGCATCATGATGCCTAAAACGAGTGCACATGCTAAAAACTGACCAATGATAATGGATAGTTTAGAAATATTAGTTTCTAGTAAAAGCGATTCGTTCGTGTAACTTACCAATCCCTGATATTGTTCTTGGGTAACCGGTTCGTTTTTATGTAACAAGACATCGCCTTTTTTGATTTTTGATTTATAAATGTATTGCGATGTAGGAATTTCCTTTTGCATTTCTTCAGACAAAGTCTCTTCGAAAGTTACATTTGGCTTTAAGGTTTCTAAAATTTGATGAGATAACGACTCTTGCCTAATGTGTTTAGATACTAAAAAATGAAGTGTTTCTGAGTTAATGAGTGTATTCCTTGCAATAAGTCTCGCTTCATTGTTTTCTACCAAATAAATCATAGAATCTTGGTAAGCATCTGTTAAAGAAGAAAAACAAACACCGATATTGAAAATACTGTCTAAAGATGTTTCGAATTCCTTGCTTATTGGAACCGCGAGTTCTTTTAAATCTTTTAAATAGTTTATTTGGTTGTTTTTGGTAAAGTAAGCCATGTTTTTTTTGGCCTGCTTTTTTTCTTCGGTCAATTCCACATCTGTTTTTTGCAACAAAAAGTCAAACGGAGCGATGAAGTCATCGTTTAACCAAATATCCCCTGTTTTTACATAGCTAACATCAGTAAATTTTATTTTTGGTAATAAATAGGTGCAAATTACAATAGATATAGCAAACACAATACCTTTATACCAAAGCGCATGCTTATCTCTTATTTTAGTAAACAGATTATTCACCTAACAAAAGAAAGTATTTTTTCAATGATTAAGGAATATTCTCATAAATGATTATGAACAATAAATTATTAATTCTGAATAGTGGAAATATTTTAAGTTTTTGAATTAAAATGGGCTTTATTGCCCTATCTTTACATATGGTGCAACTCAATGTACCTCATTGAATATGGCAAAATCAAAAAAACAGGCAAAACGTTATTTATTCGAAGAAGTATTAGCGTTTCTTAAACATAATAGCGAAAAATCTTTTAATTATAAGCAACTTGGTGCAGCTATGGAGATAGCTAACGAAAGCGAACGATTTTCCTTGCTCGAAACATTGGAGGCTTTAAAGCATCAAGGTTTTGTTATTGAAAAAGAAATTGGAAAATATCAAGCTAAGGAATCTAAAACTTACGAAACAGGAACGATTGACTTTACTACTCAAGGAACTGCCTTTGTGATTATTTCTGCTGATGTGCCTGATGTGTTTATCCCTTTTAAGAAAACAAGAGACGCTCTTCAGGGTGATTTAGTGAAGATACAGGTGTATCCGCAACGAGGACGAGAAAGGCCTGAAGGAGAAGTTGTAGAAGTCATTCAGAGACGAAAAACAAAATTTGTAGGGAGCATCCAAATCAACCCAAAATTTGCCTTTGTAGTTCCTGATTATACAAAAATTCATGTTGATTTTTTTGTTCCTATACATGATATTAATGATGCTAAAAATGGGCAGAAAGTTTTGGTTGAATTAACTGAATGGAAAAGAGGTTCTGAAAACCCGAATGGAAAAGTCGTTGAGGTATTAGGTAATTCTGGTGAGCATGAAACAGAAATACATGCTATTATGGCCGAATTTGGATTACCTATGGTATTTGCACCTGAGGTAGAATTAGCGGCTAAAAAACTAGCAACCGAAATTACGCCCGAAGAAATTGCAAAACGAAGAGATTTTCGTCATATAACCACATTTACGATTGACCCTGTGGATGCCAAAGATTTTGATGACGCGTTGTCGTTACAAAAACTCGAAAACGGAAATTGGGAAGTTGGGGTACATATTGCCGATGTTACCCATTATTTAACTCCCAGCACTGTTTTAGATGATGAGGCACTAAGCAGAGCTACTTCTGTTTATTTAGTGGATCGCTGTGTGCCCATGCTACCTGAAGTGTTGAGTAATTTTGCTTGTTCATTGCGCCCGCACGAAGAAAAATATTGTTTCAGTGCTGTGTTTGAATTAGATGAATTTGCTCAAATTCAACATCAGTGGTTTGGCAAAACAGTTATTTATAGCGATCACCGGTTTACCTATGAGGAGGTTCAAACGATTATTGAAACTGGAGACGGGCCATATAAAGATGAAATTTTAGTGCTAGATAGGTTAGCTAAAATTTTAAGAGCTGAAAGAACTTCCAAAGGCTCCATCTTTTTTGATAAGTCAGAGGTTAAATTTCAACTAGATGAAAAGGGAGCCCCAACCGGTATTTTTTTTAAGACACAAAAAGATGCGCATAAATTGATTGAAGATTTTATGCTATTAGCGAATCGAAAAGTAGCTGAGTTTTTAGGTAAAACAAGGCCCGACGAGCAACAAAAAAACGGAGCAAAAAAATCGAAAGTAAAAAAGGAGAAAGGATCAGATGCTGTCGTATATCGTATTCATGATGTTCCGAAAGACGAAAAACTATTTGAACTTAATAATTTTGTAGAGCGTTTTGGCTATTCGGTTTCGGTAGGTAACAAACAAAAAACGGCTCAATCTATTAATAAACTATTACAAGACGTAAAAGATAAAAAAGAACAGAGCATGATTGAAATGCTTGCTATTCGTTCTATGCCTAAGGCCGTATATACAACTAAAAATGCCGGGCATTATGGTTTGGGTTTTGATTATTACACCCATTTTACCTCTCCAATCCGTCGTTATCCAGATGTCATGGTTCATCGTTTATTAGAAGCTAAGTTAAATCACACCCATTATTTGAAAGCCGATGAATTGGAGTTATTGTGTAAACATTCTTCAGAAATGGAAAAGTTGGCATCTGATGCCGAGCGCGCATCCGTTAAATACAAGCAAGTTGAATACTTGGAAAATAAAATAGGAGAGGAGTTTGCGGGTGTTATCAGTGGTGTAACAGAATGGGGGATTTTTGTTGAAATTATTGAAAATAAATGTGAAGGTAGAGTCGGTATTCGTGATTTGAAAGACGATTCTTACGCATTTGATGAGGATAATTACAGGATTGTGGGACGTCGAACTGGCCGAATTTATTCGCTTGGCGATAAAGTATTGGTGAAAGTGAAACGCGCCGATTTAGTAAAAAAGCAATTAGACTTTGAATTGGTTTATCAGGAACCTGCCAAACAAATAGAAATTCGTAATCCGAAACG
>CAMAPT010000006.1 GCA_945860225.1 Chitinophaga pinensis
ATTGACCCTGCAAAAGGTACGGCACCATTAGTTGTTAATTTCAGTCCTAATGCAACCCAAGCATCCAATACTTTTGCTTGGAATTTTGGAGATTCGAATAATAATACATCTATTCTTACAACTCCAAATCATACTTATAACGACCTTGGTAGCTATGTGATTTCCTTGGTTGTTACAAATAATGCCTCACAATGTAAGGACTCTACTCAATTGACGGTATTAGTGTATGAAAATTCAAGTATTGTCATTCCAAATGTATTTACACCTAATGGTGATGGAGCGAATGATTCATTCAAAATTCATACGGTTGGAATCAACGAATTGACTTGCGAAATTTACAATCGCTGGGGAACAAAATTGTATACGATTAGTGGCCCTAATGACTCATGGGATGGTGCTGAAAATTCAGCTGGAACTTATTTCTTTATTTTAAACGCAAAAGGAATTGATGGGAAAGAATATAACGAAAAAGGATTCCTGACGATGTTTAAATGATAAAAATCATGTATTCTTGGAAAGCGCCCTAAAATTAATTTTAGGGCGCTTTTTTTGATATATACTATTTGTTAATTTGGCTTTTAAAGCATTTGAATTTCAATCCAAATTTTTGTTTATTAAATTTTTATCTATACATTGTGTGCGCTATTTTTAAAAAACCATGATTTTTGACATCATTTATCATAAAATCGATGTAAAATAATATAAAGTATTTAGTCTCTTTTTCTGAAAAATAAATCAATTTAACAATGAAATCTATCCTATTATTAAAAATGAACAAAAGCCTTTTATCAAAAAACACCCTTTTGTTATTATTTTTTCTTTGTTTCAATTTTATAGCTTTTGCGCAAAGCCCATGCGATTGCTCTCAAGTAAGTAGTTCTGCAAATCCCTGTCCAACTCCAACATTATATCCATCGTTAAATTCCGCAGTAAATGCTCCTGTTAACGGTACAGTATTTTCTCCGGCATTGTCATTTTCGACTACTAGTCAAACCTACACATTTTGCACTAGATTTACAGTCCCTACGGGCATAACATCTATTGGGGTAGTAAATTTTACAACAGCAGAAGATTTAATTTCATTTCCAAAACAAAACGTGAACTTTACACGAACAGCTTGGACAGCTTATGAAATAACCGGATGCACAAGTCCAATTATTGGAGCAGTTCAAACAACTACAGCTGGTGGTGCTGCTGTTTTTTCCGTAACACCAGGAAAAACTTATAAATTTTGTGTTACCGTAAAAGCAAGTACCAATAATCCCAATGGCATCGTTTCATCAACAGAATTTTATATGTACAATGCAACGCCTGCTTCTACTGGTTGCAGTACTTGTAACAACGCCTCTTGCCCTGTTGGAAATGTGCCTACCTATGAGGATAGATGGCCATTTGGCGATAACCCTCCTTGCTCAATACAATCTGCTTCACTAAATTTAAATTGCCCAGGTGTGGGTGCTAAAAACTGTAATACAGGTCTAAGTATTACCGGCACTTATACAACTTTTCAAATAGTTAAGGCAGATGCTCAAGGTTTTTTAGGCACTTACGTGCAGGACGTAAGAACATCATCTGCCACAAATCCTTTCACTGTAACATCTAAACTTTATGCTAGCTGTGGAGGGTCGGTTATTCCAACTTCTAATTTCAACACACTAACCGGAACCACAGACAATGTTCACAACCGACCAGGATCAGTTGGCGCTTGGAATCCTGAATGGTCTAATTTAACACCAAATGGCACTTACACATTACAAACCATATTTAATATAGGAGCGCAAACACTTACAAATTATTGTATGGATTACTATGGTAAAGTGGTGTCGGCGTCTGTTACTCCATGTGGTACAGTGGGATTTGATTGGAAATCGCCACAAACCAATACTCCTCCAGCAAATAATAAATTTACTACTTGTCAAAATACCGACTATGAATTAAAAGCAAATATAAAGGCTACAGCCGTGGAATTCATTGCTCCTGGTATTGGTATTGATGATGGAGGCACCATTTCGTTTTCAAAAATTGAAATTGCGGAAGGTGCTGGTGCTGCTTATGTAAATGCAGCAACAACAGTAAACTTTACATATCTTGCTCCAAGTTATGAATATAAATTTCGATTAACAGGAAGTGGTACAGGCACTGTATCATTAATTGATCATGCGACGGGTACTGTTTTATATTCAGGTGCCTTTACCTCAGGGATGGTTGTAACAATTGCCCCTGGAACTATAAAAGGGACAGCAACGTTTTCGGGTCCAGGAGTATCCAATTATAAATTAAATTCTGCTACCTATTTAGCATCAGGCTATGCCATCTTTAACCCAAGTGTCGCCGGAAATGGTGTGCATACAATTACTTATAAATGGAATAATAGTAATGGCGATTGTGGCACAGCCATCAAAACCGTTACTGTTTCAGGATGCTCAACACCGCCAGCTACAATAACAGCTTGTGGCACATGTTCTACCCCAAGCTGTCCAATTGGGAATGTTCCAACTTATAAAGATAGGGATCCTGCTAATCCATCAGATCCAACTTATGTGTGTGTACCAGACCCAAATAGAAACTGTCCAGGTTTAGGTGCCACAAATTGTAATACAGGTCTTATCGTGACAGGCACTTATACAACTTACCAAACAGTAAAAGCGGATGCAAACGGATTTCTAGGAGCTTATGTTCAAGGCTCAAAAACTCTCCCATTTTCAGAAAGTTACACTATTACCTCAAACTTATATAGTCAAGGTAGTTGTGGTAATTCGCCGATTACACCATTAAAATTTGGAACAGGAACAGGTTCAAATAACAACGTCTACTTGCGATCAGGACTTCAAGGTTCGTGGAATCCTGAATGGTCAAATTTGACGCCAAACGGAACATATATACTACAAACAATTTTTAAGTTGGGATCAGGCACTGAATTATTAGAGTATTGCATGGACTATTATGGAAAAATAGTATCAACTCCTACAGTTTCTTGTCAAACTTATAGTATTCAAATGTATAGTGACATCGCATTAAATACTACAACTGTTCAAAATACATTCAATTGCTCAGATCCAAAAGTATATTTAGGCCCTAAAACGTTCCCTTCAACAAGTGATTTTAATTCTGGGATGCCTTATCCGGCTATAAAAATTGTTATTACACCAATAACAGGTAATGGTAATGCTCTTGTTGTCAATCGTTATGACAAAAATAATTTATCAGCAATTGTTGAAAAACTTAGTCCTTCGGCAAATGGCTCTGATTACATAGTACTGAATTTTTTCTTAAGACCTGGAGGTTGTTATTATGCTTTAGATAAAACAAACACTAACTCTGGGACCTATTCTTATGTGATTACTGATGTTATAACAGGAGCAGTTTTAAGTACTGGTACGTGGACAATTACAAGCGGAGCCGAGTCTGCTAAATCAATTTTAATCATTCCTTCGGGTACATCTAGTTATACAGGACCAGGAGTATTTAATGGTTTAGTGCCAAATGTAGCTACAGGTGAAGATTTTACAGACGATAGGGGTCTTGGTTATTTTGATCCCTCAAAAGCAGGACCAGGAAACCACACAATTACCTATTCTTGGAATAATGGTGCTACTTGTTCATTAACTTCTACAATGGCAGTGACTGTTTTAGGTCCAACTGTGTCTGTAACAAGTGCCTCAGTATGCCCAGGTAATAGCGCCGTTTTGACCGCATCAGGAGCAACAAGTTATACTTGGAATACTGGAGCAACATCATCTACTGTAAGTGTTTCCCCGTCATCTACTACAAATTATACCGTTGTTGGAGGGGGAAGTGGTTGTACGTCTACCAAAATAGCAACCGTAACGCTTAATGCAACACCAACAACTACCGCCACAACAACCGGTTCATTAACTTGTTCTACAAATACCGTTCAGTTAAGTTCCACATTATCTGGTTTAACTTATACTTGGACAGCGCCATCAGGAGGCTCAGTATCATCAACAAACGCACAATCTACCACTGCATCATTAGCAGCAGGTATTTATACACTTTCTGTTAAAAATAGTGCAGGCTGTGTTTACACTACCACAACATCAGTTGCACAAAATACAACAACACCATCTTTATCGGCAGGCCCTAGTGGTACTTTAACCTGTGGTACTAAATCTATTACACTCTCAGGAAGCATTTCTTCACCTACCAATGCCTCATTGAGTTGGGCTGGGCAAAATGTATGTGGTTCCGTTTCCTCAGCAACCTCTACAGCCTGTGCGGCCGGAATATACACACTTACGGCCACTAGCCCTATAAACGGCTGTAAATCAACCTCTACTGTCGAAGTTTTTTCTGATGCCAGCGTGCCAACAGTGACGATTTCGTCTGCAACTTTAGAATTAGATTGTAATAAACCTACTCAAACAGCAACCATTACTAGTACCTCAACAGGGTTGACTTACAGTTGGAATCCATCACCAGCCTCAGGTGGTAGCGCAGCAATTGCTTCATTTTCTAACTCAACTACTTACACCTGTGTCGTTACAAACAGTATTAGTTGTAGCACTGATGTCAAAGTAACTGTAACCAGTAATACAACCGTACCTACTACTTCCATCACTGTATTAGGAGATTTAACTTGTGTACCAGGTTCAAGCGTTAATTTAAATGCAGTCAATAACTTTACGACTGCCTTAAATTATACTTGGACAGCGCCATCAATCGGTAGTATATTAACAAATGTAAATACAACAACAGTGGCTGTTAACTCAGCCGGAAGCTATAGCTTATCGGTCGTCAATCCTGCAAATGGTTGCTCTTATACATCTACTGCTGTAGTCAATTCGAATACGGCAACACCTACTATTTTATTCTCAGCTAACCCAATGTCTGGTACAGCACCATTAGAAGTAAATTTCACAAACCAAAGTTCAGGAGCAACCGATTATTCATGGAATTTTGGTAACAATTCAACTTTGACAACGACGCAAACCATTAATCCTGCCTCCACATTCACTACAGTAGGAACCTACACGGTCGAATTGAATGGAACAGATGCGGTTTCTGGATGCCAATCTTCATACCGATTAATCATTGAGGTTATAGAAGGATCTAGTTTAGAAGTACCAAACGTATTTACACCAAATGAAGATGGAGCGAATGATGTATTTAAAATTATCTGCACAGGCATTACAGAACTTAGCTGTGAAATTTATAACCGATGGGGAACAAAAGTATATGAAATCACATCAGCCGGTGATTCATGGGACGGAGCTGAAAACTCGGCAGGAACCTATTTTTATATTTTAAATGCAAAAGGTAAAGATGCAAAAGAATACAGCTCGAAAGGCTTTATAACAATGTTTAAATAACTTTACTAAAAATCCTCTTTTAAACCCCTTGATATTCCAGCAAGGGGTTTTTTATTTTTTAACTTTACACAAAAAAGTTTTGGTAACTAACGATAAAATTATTTTAGGCATCGACCCCGGAACCATTGTGATGGGATATGGACTTGTTCATATCAAAAATGGCAAACTATCATTAGTAGCTTTAGGAGTTATTAAATTAGATAAATATGACGAACATGCTGATCGGTTAAAAAAAATTTTCGAAAGAGTTATAGGACTTATTGAAGAGTACAAGCCGGATGAGTTATCGATAGAAGCTCCCTTTTTTGGAAAAAATGTTCAATCGATGCTCAAATTAGGAAGAGCTCAAGGAGTAGCTATTGCCGCCGCATTATCAAAAAATATTCCGATGACAGAATACTCTCCGAAAAAAATTAAACAATCAATTACCGGAAATGGTAATGCTTCGAAAGAACAAGTAGCTGCGATGTTGGAAAATTTATTAAACTTTAAAAACGAAGATAAATACTTGGATGCTACTGATGCACTTGGAGCCGCTGTTTGCCATTTTTTTCAAAATAAAAGTACAACATCAGGCCTGAAAAAATCATACTCGGGTTGGGATGCTTTTTTGAAAGATAATCCACAACGAAAAATAAAATAATCCATTCTTTCAAATAAGAACTTAGCAAACACGTTCGAAACGAAAATATTTATAAAGCTCATCCTTTATAAACTTTTGAATTTAATTAATTCTCTTATTTTTGTACATTATTAAATATGAATTTTTATGGCTAAAACAGCTGAAAAAAAGAATAAGTTTTCTAAAGAGCAATACCTAAAATGGTATGAATCTATGTTATTGATGCGCAAGTTTGAGGAAAAAACTGGGCAAGTATATGTGCAACAAAAAATAAAAGGATTTTGTCATCTATATATCGGACAAGAAGCGATTGTGGCCGGAACGGTCAGTGCTACAAAAAAAGAGGATAAGCATATTACCGCTTATCGTTGTCACGCTCATGCCATCGGACTAGGACTACATCCTAAATACATCATGGCTGAAATGTATGCAAAAAATACAGGTTGCTGTAAAGGTAAAGGTGGTTCTATGCATATTTTCAGCAAAGAACATAATTTTGTGGGTGGTCACGGAATTGTGGGTGGACAAATTCCATTAGGCGCAGGTATTGCATTTGCAGAAAAATATGCTGGTACAGATAGCGTATGTATCTGTTCAATGGGAGATGGTGCCGTTCGTCAAGGCGCATTACATGAAACATTTAATATGGCTCAAACCTGGAAACTACCGGTTATTTTCATTGTAGAAAATAATATGTATGCCATGGGTACATCTGTTGAACGTACAAGTAATGTTCATGATTTATGGAAATTAGGTTTAGCTTATGATATGCCATCTAAGGCAGTTGACGGATTAACCGTAGAAGCGGTTCATGAAGCAATGGAAGAAGCAGTAGCTCGTGCACGCCGTGGCGATGGACCTACATTTTTAGAAATGAAAACGTACCGTTATAAAGGCCACTCAATGAGTGACGCTCAAACATACAGAACAAAAGATGAAGTAAAAGAATACCAACAATTAGATCCAATACAAAAGGTATTAAATACTTTAATAACTAATAAATGGATTGATGAAGCTGGTGTTGAAGCCATTGAAAAAAAGGTGAAAGACTTGGTAGACGAATCCATAAAATTTGCTGAAGAAAGTCCATATCCTGAAGCAGAAGAATTATACGAAGACGTATACGCAGAACCAAATTACCCTTATATATTGGAATAATAATTTTAGAAATAAGATTTTAGATGAAAAATAGCTTTATCTAAAATCAATAAATCTTAAATCTTAATTAAAAAATGGCTGAAATAGTAAGAATGCCCAAATTAAGTGATACCATGACAGAAGGTGTGGTAGCTAAATGGCACAAAAAAGTGGGAGATAAAGTGAAAAGCGGTGATTTATTAGCCGATATTGAAACAGACAAAGCTACTATGGAATTTGAATCGTTTCAAGATGGCGTTTTATTACATATAGGTGTTCAAGAAACAAAAGCAGCTCCGGTTGATGCTGTTTTAGCTATTTTAGGGAAAGAAGGAGAAGATGTGAGTGGATTATTAACCCAAAGCAACTCTAGCCAACCCACAACAACTCAAAAACAAGATATTTCAGTTACTGAATCGCCAAAACAATCAATAACCTCTGTACCATCAGCAATTCCTGCTGGTGTAGAAATTGTACGTATGCCAAAACTGAGTGATACAATGACCGATGGCGTGGTAGCAAAATGGCATAAAAAAGTAGGAGATAAAGTAAAAAGTGGTGAATTATTAGCTGATATCGAAACGGATAAGGCGACTATGGAATTTGAATCATTTCAAGACGGAGTCCTTATTTATATTGGTGTAGAAGAAAAAGGTTCTGCGCCAGTTAACTCCATTTTAGCTATTTTGGGTAAAGGTGGCGAAGATGTGAATGCCATTTTAAATTCAGTTGATAATACCCAAAAAACAACGCCTGCTGCAACAAAACCTGAACCCTCTGTTCAAAAAACAGACATTCCTTCTGTTTCTGTTCATGCAGAACCATCAACTATTGTTTCAAACGATTCAAGAATAAAAGCCTCTCCTTTAGCAAAAGCTTTAGCAAAAGAAAAAGGCATCGATATTGCAAAAATTAAAGGGTCGGGTGATAATGGCCGAGTTACAAAAGCTGATATTGAAAACTATCAACCCACACAACAAGCATCTACAAATATTAGTGCAACTAAAGCGGTTGATTCATTTGTTCCCGGAACTGAAAGTTACAATGATGCACCTATTTCACAGATGCGCAAAACCATTGCTCGACGCTTATTAGAAAGCAAAAATGGAGCACCTCATTTTTACTTAACCATTGAGGTAGATATGGATAATGCAATGGCGGCTAGAACTGCTATTAACGGTATTCCGGACACTAAAGTATCTTTTAATGATTTAGTGATTAAAGCTTGCGCTGCAGCTTTAAGAAAACATCCAAAAGTAAACACAAGCTGGATGGGTGATAAGATTCGTCAATATGCACACATACACATTGGTGTTGCCGTAGCAGTTGAAGATGGATTACTAGTGCCTGTAGTTCGTTTTGCAGATCAAAAATCGTTGTCGCAAATTAGTGCTGAAGTCAAAGATTTGGGTAAACGCGCCAAAGATAAAAAATTGCAACCAGCTGATTGGGAAGGAAATACATTCACAGTATCTAACCTAGGAATGTTTGGCATTGATGAATTTACATCCATTATCAATTCTCCTGAATCTTGTATTTTATCAGTAGGAGCCATTAAACAAGTTCCTGTTGTCAAAAACAATCAAGTTGTGCCTGGTAATGTTATGAAAGTAACTTTAGCTTGCGATCACAGAACCGTTGATGGAGCTACCGGAGCTGCATTCTTGCAAACTTTAAGAATTTACTTAGAAAATCCAGTTACCATTTTGGCTTGATAGGATTGATAATATCAAAAAAAATAGAAAAGTTAGGTTTACATTTAATTTAGTAAACCTAACTTTTTTTAATTAAAGCAATGTTTTCTTTTATTTATTCTAACCAATTATCAGTATCAAATTTAATCTATAATGAAAAGAACACCTACTGAGTGGATTAATTTGGCGTTCAGTGCCATTATGATATTAATTACCTTTATGGGAGCCATTATGTTTTTATTCACCGACCTAATGAGCGACAAAGCTTTTGGTAATAAACGAATTATACTAGGCGTTATTTTCTTATCATACGCTATTTATCGTTCATACAGAGTTTACCTTAGCTTAAAGAACGTGGACATTGATACAAAAAACAATTAAAAAACAAGTTTCATTCTCCTGGTAAACATAGATTCTTATTCACCTGGAGTTTGATGAATACCTATTATTTTTAAATGTTCCCAAAATTGTGGATATGATTTTGAAACCACATCTGCATGTTCAATGCTAATAAAATCGAATAAAAGAGATAATGGAGCAAAACTCATCGCCATCCGATGATCGTTGTATGTTTTAATCTGTAAGGGGCCAACTACATGATTATTTATAGGTTCATACTGTAAACAATTGTTTTTAACTTCAAGATTAATTCCAAATTTTTCAAATTCATTTTGCAAAGCTTCCAGCCTATTTGTTTCTTTAATTTTCAATGTTTGTAATCCGGAAAAGGAAAAAGGCACTTTTAAACCCATACAAGTACAAGCTAGTGTTTGAACTATATCAGGACATTGAATAAAGTTATATAATAATGGGTTGCGTTGATGAAGTTGTGATTTGGTAATCAAAATTTCATTATCTCCATAACTAGTTAAAACCCCTAGTTGCTTAAATATTAAGTCGCAGACAGAATCGGCTTGTAAGCTATTTTTAAACAATCCCACTAGCTTAAGATTATTATTTATTTCAGATAATGCTATCATACTGTAATAATAAGAAGCTGCGCTCCAATCTCCTTCAACTAAATAAGTAGATTTTGAATAGGAATAAGGAACAGGATTTACTATAATTTGATTATTGATCCAGTTTACAGATGCTCCAAAAGCTCGCATGATGTCAATTGTCATATTAACATATGGAGCAGATACTAACTCACCTTGAATCGTAAGTCTTAACCCATTAGTAAAATAAGGTGCAACAAGTAATAAAGATGTAATAAACTGACTACTTACATTGCCACTAATAGACGCATTTCCTCCACTTAATTGTCTGCCTTCGAGTATAAGAGGTGGGAAACCTTCCTTATGCTTATATATAATATTCGCTCCTAAATCCTTTAAAACCTCTACTAAATCTTTAATAGGCCTTTGTTGTAACCTATCAGAACCCGTCAGTTCAAACCGACCATTTTTTAATGATAAAAAAGCAGTCAAAAAACGCATGTCAGTACCCGCATGCCCTACATTTATAAGACTAGTAGATTCAATATTTTCTAACGCTTTTTGTAAAAAATATGTATCATCTGAATCAGACAAATTTTCAATAAAAAAAGGCAAATTTGATAATGCTTTAATAATCAACACGCGATTACTAATACTTTTAGAACCTGGTAAATGTATTCTTTCAGAAATAATACCCTGTGCCGGTCGATGTAACCTTAAATTCATGATTTATAATTTAAATCCAACGGTTATTAAGAGCATTTTGCTATTGATAAATAAACTGTTTGGTGCAAACGATTTTTCAAAATAAAAAGCCGATAAGTCATATCTGTATTGTGTTTCAAAAAAAATAGCCTTATTTGTTGAAAGGATATTTTTTTGACAACCAAATCCTAAAGTTAAAAAAGAGCTATTAACAGAACTTAATAAAGAGTTTTTAAATAATAATCTTACAGATTGGTTTTCCAACTCGCCTTCATTATCAGTTACTTGCAATTTTCCTCTCATAAGCCACCTGTGGCAATATCCTCCAAATATATGGCTTGAAAACTTAGTATTACTTTCTTTTTGAAATGAATACTTAAGCTGAATTGGAAAATTCAGTTCATTTACAGTTAACGCGTATTGATATTTTAATCTACTGGGCACATATAACTTTAAACTGTCTTCATAAAAATAGTACGATTTAAAATTAATGCCATGAAACGAATACTCTATTCCTACTATCAAAAAATTTTGGCCGCTCTTATCTAAACAGAATTCTTTTTTTAGAGATAAGTTAAATGCTTTTTTAGAAGTAGGATTAGCCGTATGGTGTATATTGGTATTGTAAAAACCAATCATTGGAGAAAAACTAAAAATGGTTTTTGATTGTTTATTTTTCAATCCATACTCGTTTCCCAATGAAGGTTGTTTTTCTACTTGAGCTGATATTGGTGTAAAAAGTGTGGAAATAAACAACAACAATAGCCAATGTAAATAATTTGAAAAATTCTTATTTGACTTGCGATGATAATATATATATGGAGGCATATAGGGATGACCAGAATTTTTGCAATCCAAAAACATCAGGTATTTTAGATTCTGATAAAATTACCTCACAATAGAATTTTTGTATAATGGAACCGTACTACAAGGCTCTCCGTACATAATAGATTTTGCAAAAGGTCTCAATCCTTTTACTAATTCAACATAAGCATTAGTAGAAACAGGCAAATTGCTACAGCCTTTTATAACAATTCTTTGATTTGTATACTTAGAATAATCTATGCCTTTTAAAACATCACTAAATAATAAGGCTTCTAAAGTTTCAAGATTTCCAAAAATTATTTTTTTCGCGTAAGGTTCAAGCGAAATACTAACCAACATAAAAGCCCATGTTGGTATAATAGCGTCTGCCGTACAAGTTATGGCAACTAATTTATCCTGATAAAAGGTCCAATCATGTTGTTTGATAAATTCTCTAAAATCTTTTTCTTTCAAAATCAATTCATGAAATAAAAGAGACCTTAAATCAAATAAAACACGTTCACCATTTGGATAAAATTCCTCCAAATCAATTGTAATCAATCCACTATTTGCAACTTTATTTATAATTTCTTCTGACATAGAAACGTACACTAAAAAATTAGTGATTACATGAAGCCTAACTCTAACTGAGCTACTTCACTCATCATATCCTTCGTCCAAGTCGGTTCAAAGGTTAGTTTTAACTCAGCTGACTTTATACCCGGCACTAATTTTAACTTATTCTCCACCTCAGCTGGCAACGATTCGGCCACAGGACAATTAGGCGAAGTTAATGTCATTGTAATCTTAAGCTCGCTGTCATCATTTAAATCCAATTCATAAATCAGTCCTAATTCCCATACATCAACAGGTATTTCAGGATCATAACAAGTTTTTATTTCATCGATTACTCGTTGAATCAATTCGGTATCTTTTGTAATTATGATTGCACCCATAGTCCTATTTAACCAATAGATTTAATTATTGTTTAATGTTTAAAATTTATAATCTTTATAATCTTTTGTAAATTCTGCGTCATCAATCTTAGGATTTACCTGTAAAAAGTGATAATCGTATTGTTCAAATAATCCTTTATCATCTAAAATTTTGATGCTTATTGGCAAAAAATATAGTTGATCAATGTATAAGGTAACATGTTTGGCATAAGCTGTAGGAACTTTTAAAACTTGGCCTCTTTTAAGTATGTCAAAATAATCGTTCAATTTTGGATTTATTTCCAAAATCATATATTCACTCACATGCAACTTTCTTGCTATAGAGGTAATGCTTTCATTGTCTCCAACGGTGTAATTTTCATATCCAAAATCCTTATTATCAATAATGATTTTATAACAAGGTCGGTTATTTATTCGTTCCTCGCCCTCTATTCTAAAATATTGGTCAAATTTATCTCCATATTTGGTTGCAATGTACCTAATGACACTTCCAAAGTAATCAACACCCATTTCGTTGAGTGTGTGATGTTGGTCTTGTCTCATTAAAAATCCCAATGGATCCAAACTTAAATTGACATAAGGAAATGAATTAGGTTTAACATAAGCTTTATTACCATTCCAACCATCCACCCATAACAATTCTATGCCCTTTATGTACAAATAAATTTTTCGAGGCTTTCGATTCAATTTGACAGAAGATTCATAATAATTATATCCTTTTTTACCTCGTTCAATAATTTTAAGACTATATTTCAATCGCTCCAAATCATTGATGGATTTAATCATTTTAAAAACGATATCCTTGGTATGATACGGAGTTTTTTGAGCAAAAGATACTAAACACAAACTCGAAAATAGAAGAAAAAAGAATCCTTTAAGGGTTTTATTTTTAAATTTAAACATGCCTTACAAAGGTAAAATAATCTTTAATAAATGTTAGGTAATTAATCGTTCTTTGTTTTCGAATGAATAACGATCTAAAAAATGTTCATAACGTGTTAATTTCTGTTGAAAATTCATAATACACTGAAAAATAGAGGGTTGATGAAAAAATCTTTTTTTTCTATCTTTGTTAAGCGTTTGATTTATTAAAATAACAGTACATTCGAACACTAAATGATTCAATTTTATCAAATAACTACCATTATTGCCGAACTGTTGCACAAACATGATTGTGTAATTATACCTGATTTTGGGGGTTTTGTTGCACGAAATTTCAGTTCAAATTTTAGTAAAGGCAATAATTTATTGTATCCACAAGCTAAACACGTTATTTTTAATAAAAATTTAATTCATAACGATGGTTTATTGATTTCTGCATTGATGGAAAAAAACCATAGTTCGTTATTAGAATCCACTAGAAAAATTGAAGACTACAAAGATTATGTTCTGTCTTTATTAACTATTAAAAAACGTTTTGAATTAACAAACATTGGTCTGTTATACATCGATCATGAAAATAATTTACGTTTTGAAGCCAAGGTTGATGTTAACTTCTTACTTGATTCTTTTGGATTAGGGCCAATTGTTGCAAATGAACTGTTCATTGAGCCTCAAAAGCAACTTGTAACGAGCCAATTTGAAGATAGAAGACCTGTAGTTGAATTATCTGTTCCAAGAAAAAAACAATATCGAAAACTGGTTGCTCTCGCTTTAGGATTACCCGTTACGATGTCGTTCTTACTTTTTGCAGCTTACTCGAAACCCATGAAGCCTCTATTGGAGTCCTCGATTAATCCTTTTTATTCCCCTGAAACAACGTATTCTCCCAAAAAACAAACTCACCATAAAGCCATTTTTATAAACCCAGTGCAACAAACATCCTTATTAGTAGATGCAAATGGTTTTGCCAGCTTTAAATTATCTGAATACGGTAACGTGCTAGTTGCTTCGGAGCGAAATAATTTTGAAGTATTAACAACACATAGTGTCAAACATACAATAAATCATACCGAATCATCGGCATATAATTTTCAAGTTGTGGTTGGATGTTTTAGTATAGAAGAAAATGCTCAAAAATTAGTTAAGGAATTAAAATCACAACAATTAGATGGGTATATTTCTGGTTTAAACAAGAAAGGATTACACGTGGTAAGTTGTGGGAAATTTAACAACAAAGAAAAAGCAAACTCGATGCTATCTGCTATTCGAGCTAATTATCCAAATGCTTGGATAATGTCGAAATAACCTACAAAGTCAATTTCGACATTATTTTTTCAAAATGTATTTATGGTCTTAATTCAAATTAATGGTGTATGTTTTTCCATTAATTGTAACTGTGGCAATATCATCACAAACTCCGTTTCCAAAATCAATATATCTAATTGCTTTTCCGGATGGAGCATGTTCAATTTTTCCTGAAATAAAATGTTTTTTACCCTGACCACAAGTCATATCTTTAATAAGTGGGGATGTAATAATAGAGGAAAAAGTCTTTCCACTAGTATTAGTTCCATTTGCCGACCCTGTGACACTATATTTATCATCTAAATAGGTTAACGTATTTTCACCCGCTATCCATTCTCTTTGACGATTAGATTGCCAAACAATAGTTCCGCCATTATTAGCCTTGAATATGAGTAAGTTAGCAGTTACCTGATACACTAAATGACCCGCTGAATTATCACCTAAATTTTTAATCGTTTTTGTTCCTGAAATGAGGTTCTCGTTTACAAAATAATTTTTGGGAGTGATTGTAATCACTGTACTTGAATCTCTATAACGGCCGGTAAAATTAATAATTAGTGAGCCCCTTCTAAACTTAAAATCATTACATAAACAATTTGAAGTGCCAAAATTAACCGTAATTGTTTTAGAAGATGCCGCAATAGAATCTATCGTTACAGTGGCGCAAGATGTAGCAATTAATTCCCCAATATCTGCCATTCTGTATCCTGATACGCTACCAGATCTTCCCGCCTCATCCGTAATGTTAGAAATATCATCCACAATTGTAGATGCTAAAGATTGATCTTGAACTGCAGTTGTGTCCGAATCTGCCTCATCCGGTTCTTTGTCATTTTTTCTGCAAGAGACGATTACTGTAGTTAATGCTAATATTAAAAAGCCAATTCGTAATACTGATTTTGTTTTCATATGTAGATTTTTATTGCTTTTTAGTTGTCATATGGTATACGCCATGTATCTTCATTTGTGTTTGTGCGCGCAGCACATGGCTATTTCATAATAAGTAATTTTTGATATTTAAAGATTAGACTATTGAGCAAATACAAAGTTTAATTGTGTAATTTAATTATTTCGTTTTAAACAAAAAAGCTCACCAGAACAAATTGATGAGCTTAATGACACTTATTTCATTAGAATTAGTCGTTTAATTTTAAAACAGCCATAAAAGCACTCTGTGGAATTTCCACATTACCTACTGCCTTCATACGTTTTTTACCTTCTTTTTGTTTTTCTAATAATTTACGTTTACGGCTAATATCACCACCATAACATTTAGCCGTTACATCTTTTCTCATGGCACTAATGGTTTCACGAGAAATAATTTTAGCTCCAATAGCTGCCTGAATTGGAATTTCAAACTGTTGTTTTGGAATTAATTCTTTCAATTTTTCGCATATTTTTTTACCAAAATGATATGAATTACTTCTGTGTATCAAACAAGATAGTGCATCCACCGGCTCTCCCTTCAATAAAATATCTAACTTTACTAAGTCAGATTCTCTCATGCCAATTGGATGATAATCAAACGAAGCGTAACCCTTAGAAATTGATTTTAATCTGTCAAAAAAATCAAACACTACTTCTCCCAAAGGCATCTCAAAAACCAATTCAACCCTATCTGCTGTCAAGTAGTTTTGATTAACAATAACACCTCGCTTCTCAATACACAAACTCATCACAGGTCCTATAAACTCAGATTTTGTAATAATATTTGACTTTATATAGGGTTCTTCAATGTAATTAATTTTTGCAGGATCTGGTAAATCACTTGGATTATTGACTTTTACAACTTCTCCATCTGTTTTAAATGCTGTATAGGAAACATTGGGTACTGTTGTAATAACGGTCATTTTAAATTCACGCTCCAAACGCTCTTGTACAATTTCCATGTGAAGCATTCCTAAAAAACCACATCTAAACCCAAATCCTAATGCCAACGATGATTCTGGTTCCCAAGTTAAAGAGGCATCATTTAATTGCAGCTTTTCCATACTGTATCGTAACTCCTCAAAATCTTCTGTATCTACCGGATAAATACCTGCAAATACCATTGGTTTGACCTCCTCAAATCCATGAATACTCTCAATACAAGGATTGGCTACAGTGGTTAATGTATCTCCAACTTTTACTTCTTTTGCTTCTTTTATACCCGAAATAATATACCCTACATCCCCGGTTTTTACAATATCACGTGGCTCAGGTTTTAACCTCAAAACACCAACTTCATCAGCATTATATTCCATTCCCGTATTAACAAACTTCACTTTTTCTCCTTTTTTTATGCTACCATTGTAAATTCGGAAATAAGCAATAATACCTCTAAAAGAATTAAACACCGAATCAAAAATCAAGGCTTGCAAAGGCGCTTGCTCTTCGCCATTTGGCGGTGGTATTCTGTTTACTATTTCTTCTAATATTTCATGTACACCTAATCCTGTTTTACCAGAAGCCAACATAATTTCTTCTCTTTCACAACCCAACAAATCAACAATTTGATCCTTCACAATTTCAGGTTCTGCACTTGGTAAATCTATTTTATTTAGAATTGGTATAATCTTTAAATTGTGCTCTAAAGCCAAATATAAATTAGAAATGGTTTGAGCTTGAATGCCTTGCGCTGCATCTACTATCAACAAAGCTCCTTCACAAGCTGCTATCGAACGGGATACTTCATAACTAAAATCTACGTGACCCGGAGTATCAATTAAGTTTAAGATATACTTTTCGCCTTTATAAACATAATCCATTTGGATAGCATGGCTTTTAATGGTAATGCCACGTTCTTTTTCCAAATCCATATCATCTAATACTTGATTCTGCATATCCCTTTTGGATACGGTATTAGTGTATTCCAACAACCTGTCGGCCAAAGTTGATTTACCATGATCTATATGGGCAATGATGCAAAAATTACGTATGTTTTTCATTTAAATTATATAAGTATGCAAAGATACATCATTGAACTTAATTATCAGAATATGACGTGAAATATATCTGAATGTTACCCATTTAGCAAAAAAATACCGTTATGTTACTCCCTATTTTAAATACATTCTACCTCTTGCTCATGAATATATACTAGAATTTTTTTAACGGACGAATATCCAAGATTTAACAAGGCTTTTTCATATTCATGCATTTGTAAATGATATTTTTGCGGATTTTTTTTTCCTGTCTTATAGTCTAATACAATCGCTTGATTGCTCGAAATAACCACTCGATCAGGTCTTAATATTTCACCTGTTTCAGTTAGTATTTCTAATTCATTTTTAACCTGCACACCAGGCTCAAAATACTCAGCAATAGATTCGATTGACAATAATTGATTAATGTCCTTTAAAATGATTAAAGATTCTTCTTGGTTTATATCTCCAGACAAAACAAAATTAGATATAACCTCATTCACATCATTTTTTGTTTTGATTTTAGACAAAATATAATGAACCAATATACCATACTCTCTAGCCTTCATCAAGTCTTCGGTAACGTTATAGGCTAAAGAATTTTTAATTTTAACCACATCATTATTTTGAGTGAATGTTAAATGCTTTATTTGCAATTGTTGTAATCCCACCTTATGGTGTTCTGATTTACCTCTTTGACAAAGCATACCGAATTCCAAAACTTGATTCGCCATATCAAAATGCGGCTGTGTTTGTGCAAAACTCAACAACCAATTATGACAATTCTTGATATTCTTTTTTTGAGGTTTTGGAGAAATAATATGTAAACGGTCAACCGCCCTCGTAAAATCAACATAGAGCATGTTCAAGCTATCTAAAATTTGTTGCTGGCGTTCCTTTTCGGCGAATGGTTTATATACTGTGCTATCTGCTACCTTTGTTGTTTGAATGAGTGCAACAGGTAAATCAATTTCTTGCTCGTCAATATCAACCCATATAGATTGCGTTTTTTCCGTTTCCCAACCCATGTATGGAGTAATAACAATAGGAAATTCCAATCCCTTAGATGCATGAATCGTCATAATATTAACCGCATTGATACCCTCTGGTATAATAACGGACGCCTTTTCTGACCGACGTTCCCACCAATCTATAAAAAGAGTAATATTTGACGTATTACTTTGCAGAAAACCAAGCACCTCATCTAGGAAAAAGCGCACGTATTGCGGGTTTTTTTCATTTAATTTTAAAACAGTAATAATTTCCAGGCAACACTCAAATAAATTTGAACTCGTTAATTTTAAAACATCAATACTTAAACCACACTCCTTTAAAATAGTATATAATTTTTTATGCTCTCTGGTATTTAATTCTCTCAAATATTTAACATTTTGGATCTCTCCAAAATATTGCTGACTATACAAATAATGAATAATGACTGATGCTGACACTAAATCTTTTTGGTTAGAAATATATTTTAAAAAAGAAATAATAACTGTTATTTCAGTTGCATTATTCAATAATAAGGAATCAGCAGAAACTACAGGAACTTCTTTTTCAATCAAATAATTGGCAATTAAATTACCGTGTTTGTTTTTTCGGACGATGATACATATATCGCTGTATTGATAACCATCAGTTAGCGCTAATTCAATGTATTTAAGAACATAGCTTGTATTAACCGTATTCGCATCTTCGTTTTCCATTTCAGGAAAATTAATACTCACATATCCAGACTCTTCAATTTTGTGTTGTTGTTTTTGATGATGATATATTTCTTTTAGTGAGTCCGTCAAAACCGTATTTGACAAATACTCAAATAACTCATTGTTAAATTTAACGATGATGCTTTCACTCCTGAAATTTTTACTTAATACTCTTTCTTCAAAATTTCTTATGAGCGATTTTTCTCTTTCCTCTAATAATTCATTTTTATTAACGCTATTTATTTTTGGCAAATTTACAAACTGCTCTACATCGGCATTCCGCCATCTGTAAATTGATTGTTTACCATCACCTACTATTAAATTTAAATAACCATTAGCTAAAGAATTATCAATCAAAGGCAACATATTTTGCCATTGCATAGCCGATGTATCCTGAAATTCATCTAATAAAAAATGTTTGTATTTATCTCCTAATCGTTCAAAAATAAAGGGAGTCGGTTCATTATTCACTACCTCCGAAATGAGTTCGTTGAATTCAGATATAAATAAAATATTTTCATCAGCTTTATATTCGTTAGTTAATTTTGCTAATTCATTCACCAACCCCATCGCATAAATGTTTTTATATATCAACTTAAAAACATTATAGCGCTGCTCATTATCCTGTAAGTATTGTCTCACATTTTTGGCAATGATTTCGAGCTCTTGTTTTATACTGTCAACCGCAGTCCTTTCTGATATTGATACTTTACCTCCATGCCATTTATCATTATCCAATGTTTTATTCACATTAGCTCCAAACAAATCTTCTGCAGAGGTTGATTTTAATCCATTTAACTTTACAAACAGATTATAAATACCGGCATTTCCATTTGCGAAAGCATTATGGGTTAATTGTTTATCCTGGATCAATTTTAAAGCCTTGGCCCCATTAGATTTTAAAAAATCTTCATAATTTGAAATCTGCGATTTCAGTTGTTTTTTTGTTTTTTCAAAATCAGAAATACTGTACCGACTAAGTTGATTGATTAAATCACTAACCCCCTCCTTATTAATTTCTTTAATAAAATCGATTAGTGTCTGCTCCGGATCCCAATTTTTATTGTCTTCGATTTGCGACAATGAAAATTGAACTAAATAATCCGTCACTAATTTATCTTTTCCTAAATGATTGATGAGTGAAGCGATGACTTTTTTGAAAACTGCATCAGAATCTGTTTCGATTTGAAAATTGATAGGTAATTTCAAATCCAATGCAAATGTTCGTATAATACGATGTGTAAAACTATCAATTGTGCCTATTGAAAAATCAGAATAATGATGTAAAATATCAGTTAGAACAATTTCTGCTCTTAATTTTAACTCACTTTTAGTAATCCCAATTTCTTCGGCTATTAATTGACTCAAAAACTCATTTGATTCTGAACTAATTTCTCTTAAAGCTTTAATAATTCGCCACTTCATTTCAGAAGCTGCTTTATTGGTAAACGTAATTGCTAAAATACTTTTGTAAGACTTTGTGAGACTAAAAGGTTGTTCTAACGCTAATTTTAAATACTCTTTAACTAATGTGAAAGTTTTTCCACTTCCTGCAGAAGATTTGTATACTACGAAATTTTGTTTAGTCATGGATTGCATCGTTCTTCGAAGATAAAAATTATCCAAACAAGAAGCATAAAAAAGAAGTTAGGATTTTGTATTTACAATTGCTATTCCTTTATTTGTCTTGCATTATTCACTCATAAAAATGAAACCAACTATAATTATTCTTTGCCTGTCTGTTTTATGTTTTTCTTGTAACAATTTCAAAGAAATTAGTGTCAGTAAAGTAGATGGTTTTTATTTAAAAAAAATAAATCTAGAAAAAATTGAGGCAGAAATCAATTTACAAATCAATAATCCCAACAGTATAGGATTTTCTATTTATCCCTCCGAATTTGAAATAATTTATTGCGGTATTAGATTAGGTAAAGCGACCTTAAACAAACGAGTACATATCAACAAACAATCTGATAAACTATACACTTTTCAGTTAAATTCTCGTGTCAAAGACCTTAATCCGTTAGATGCCTTACAACTGTTGAACTTGAGTAAACTTGGAAAAATTGAAATAAAAGGTGATTTAAAAGCTGGTAAATTTTTTATAAAGAAAACTTATCCAATTAATTATTCTACTTCAATAACTCCCTATTTTTAGAACATTGTCCCTGTTTAATTATTTTCCCTTTTACATGATTCATTAATTAGGGTCTATATAGTTTTGTCACAGCCATCACTACCACAAATTTTCTGATCGTCTACATTCATCATTTTGGTTTTATGACTGATTTGAAACTCACTATGACTTTTCATCAAAGCTTGCAAAAATATTTCTGATTCCTGAGCGCCTGAAATGACATATTTTCCATCCAATAGAAAAAAAGGAACTCCACGTACCCCAATTTTTTGACCTTCTATAATATCCTGCTTTATTTCATCAGAATATGCTTGATTATTAAATACACCCATAATTTCTGCTTCATCAATATCCAACTCTTTACCAATTTGCAATAATGTAAAATGGTCGGCCGTATTTTTACCATCAGTAAAATAGGCTTCAAATAATTTCTCTTCTACCTCATTTTGCTTCCCATATTTTTTTGCTAAGTGCAACAATCGATGTGCATCTAAGGAATTAGCAACTACAGCTTTGTCAAAATTAAATTCTAAACCAACTTGCCTGGCCATATTTGTTACATAATCTGTCGTTTCTTGGGCTTGTTGTTTACTCCAGCCCTTTTTTTCTGCCAAATAATCGATGGTATTCAATTTTGGATTAGTAATAGTAGTTGGGTCTAACTGAAAACTTTTCCAAATAACTTCTATTTTATCTTTATAAGGGAATTTAGATAGAGCATTTTCAAATTTACGTTTTCCGATATAACAAAACGGACACATCACATCACTCCAAATTTCTACTTTCATTATTATCTACTTTTATTTTTTAGTTAATATTTTACATTGACTCATTTAATAACTCATAAAAAAAACAAGCCATCATAAATGATAGCTTGTTATTACTCATTAATAGATAGATACAAAACCTATTGAACTGGCTTGAATTTATTTAATTCAGTTAATACTAACTTACGTTTTTCATTAAACTCAGCTATTTTTTGTTTTTCAGAATTGATTTTAGTTTCAATTTCCTTAATGAATGGATTTCCATTCTTACTGCTAGATTTAAAAAAGCCTAAATTATTCTCATAGGTTTTTATTCTTCCATTAATTTCATCAATATGTTTCCTGAGGTAATCTGCTTCCTTTTTCAAAGCTAATTCAGGAGATTCGCCATTCACAAAACGTTCCAATTTAGATTTAAACTGCATCATGAATTTTTCAGCATTGCTGATATTCATTTTCTCATATAATTCATCTAAACAATTGTAAAACTCATCATTAATTCGTTTTTTATCTTTCAACGGAACCAATCCTGCCTCATTCCAATCAGTTGATAATTGTTTTAATGTTGCATGATTAGACGATATATCATCGCTCAATTGGAAATCTTTAATTTTCTTAAGCAATTCCTCTTTCACTACCAAATTATGCTCATAACTAGCATCAATAGCTTCAAAATGAGCTTTTTTAGCATCAAAAAAATGATTGCAAGCCCCTCTAAATTGATTGAACAATTTGGTTTCATCGCCACCTGCGTGTGGTACCTTTTTCCATGATTCTTGCAATTTAATTAGAGCCATTCCTGTTTTTTGCCAATCTGTGCTATCTTTCAATGCATTTGCCTTAGCAATTAATTCTTGCTTTTGTTTTTTAATCTCGCTCATTTTTTCATGAACTGAGTTAAAAAACACTTTTTTCTTATCGAAAAATGAATCACACGCTTCTCTAAATTTCAACCAAACTTTATCATTATCCTTAGCATTGGCTCTTCCTATAGTTTTCCACTCAGCCTGTAAGCTAATTAATTCATTAGTAAGGTTATTCCAGGTTTGACTATTGGCGCCTTCAGCTCTAACCATGATATCATCAATTTTTTCCAAAATTGATTTCTTTTTGGATAGATTGATTTCCTTTTCTTCTTCTACTGAATGATAATGAGCTTTTAATTTAGAATAAGCTTCTTCCAAAGCTAATCTAAAAGCGCCTTTTAATTCGTCCCATTTATCGCTAGGAACCGGACCTATTTCTTCCCAATCATTTCTGTAAATTTTAATTAACCGCTCAGCTTCCTTTATATTTTCAAGGTTTTTTAAACCTTTTATTTTTTCAAGTAATTCTGTTTTTAATTCATAATTACGTTTTAAGTCATGCTCTTGTAGTTGTTTTGACAAACTTAACTTATAGTTAAATTCTTCGATGGCCTTGCTATATTCTGCCTGAATTTCTTTGTATTTATGGGGAGATACAGCTCCAGTTTCTTTCCACTGTGCCTGCAATTCAACTAATTTCTTAATAGCCGCACCAATATTATCACTCACTTGACTCAAGTCATTTATCTTACGTATGATTTCCTGACGTGTTATTAAATGCTTATTTTGCTCAATTGCCAATTGAGCATCTTCTTCCTTTTTTCTTTTTTCAAATTTTTCCATCAAGTTTGAAATTTTAATATCCTCTGAAGATTCAGCATATTCAAATTCTTTAGCCTTTCCTCCTTCTTCCACAAACTCTTGCTTAGCTTTTTCAAACTCAATTGTCCATAATTTTTTATACTCTTTTTGCAGAGTTCGCATTTGGTTAGCAACAGCACTCACTTCAGGTTGTTGAAGCATTTCTTCCATTTTAGTAATAATTACTTGTTTCATAGGGTTTATCATTGTTTGTTTTTCAGTCACCTTATTATAGCTAGTTTAATTATCTGATCTTGTTTTTGGAGCAAACATAGCTAATTTGTTATGTATTTTTTATTATGGATTAGTTATTTATAAATGTTTGAATATGGATTAGTGTTATGCAAAAATGTTATCTGTATCATGAAGTAGTTCAAATAGATTATACAGCATGTTTAAGCATTATACGTATTTTGAAATAAACCTTATTTATGGATTCTTGTTTAAATATTTTTAACCTACCAAAAATAAAGTAAATTTTTAGTTTAGAAAACAATATGGCCTTTTTTTTAGATAACAATCAAAATAAATAGCTTAATTTTATTTTACCATGAATATTATAGACTCTGAAGCCCTAGAATTATTAGAGTTTCAAAAAATAAAAAAATACATTAATGATTTTTGTCACAGTCATTCTGCAAAACAAAAGGCAACCCAAATCGGCATTTTTGAAAATTATACCGATTTAACAACAGAATTAAACCGAGTTTCTGAACTAAAAAATACGTTATCAAGTAATTCTTTTTTTCCGGATATCTTGTTTGATGATTTCAGAAAAGAGATCTCTTTATTGTCATTGGCAGGAAGCATGTTAACGGAAGATCAATTTTTATTGATTAAACAAGCCACAGAAATAAGCAATACAGCCATTCGGTTTCTAAAAAACAAAAAACAATTACTTCCTTATTTATCTCAACTAGCAGATAATTTAAATGATAACAAATTTATTATAGAAGAAATAGATCGCATCATCGATTTTGACGCAACAGTGAAAAATTCTGCTTCCAAAGATTTACAAAAAATAAGGAAAGAATTATCAGAAAAACGAAGAGATAGTGATGCCAAATTTGACAGACAAGTAAACGAACTACGCAAACTAGGTTTTATTAGAGACAATGAAGAAAGTTTTTTTAATGGCAGGAGAACCTTGGCTGTATTGGTTGAATATAAATCAGAGGTTAACGGTTTTGTGCATAATAAAAGTGAAAGTGGGAAAACCATATTTATAGAACCTAGCGCTACCATAAGTATTAACAATGATATTGCCGAATTAGAAATTGATGAGCGCAGAGAAATTAACCGCATATTACGTGAATTATCAGACACGCTCCGTCCATTTGCTTCACAATTAAAACAGTTTCACGATTTTTTAGTTGAATTGGATTTCCTGAAAGGCAAAGCGAAATTTGCTAATTTAATTCAAGGTACATTACCTGTCATCTCTAATTATCCGGAATTAAAGGTTAATAAAGCTTTTCACCCCCTATTATTTTTACAGAATAAAGAATTAAAAAAACAAACCATCCCACTCAATATTCATTTGAAAAAAGAAAATCATTTGGTTGTGATTTCAGGGCCAAATGCTGGAGGTAAATCTATTACACTCAAAACAGTAGGGCTATTACAAGTCATGTTACAAAGTGGATTATTAGTTAGTGTGGCCGAAAATTCAGTGATGGGCTTTTTTAAACATATATTGATTGATATAGGAGACACGCAAAGCATTGAACATGAATTAAGTACCTACAGTGCTCGATTAAAAAATATGATTTCGATACTTGAAAAAGTTAACCATGAAACGCTTATCCTCATGGATGAATTTGGTAGTGGGACGGATCCTGAATTAGGTGGCGCTATGGCCGAAGTAGTATTGGAAGAACTAGTAAAATCTGGCACGTTTGGGGTTATTACAACCCATTATTCGAATGTAAAATTATTAGCCAATCAATTAAAAGGTGTATTAAACGGTAGTATGCTCTTTGATTTAGAAACGTTGAACCCTAAATATATTTTAACTGTGGGCGAACCAGGAAGTAGCTATACTTTTGAAGTAGCTGAAAAAGTTGGTTTTCCGAAAAATTTGATTCAAAGAGCCAAGCAAAAAATAGATATTGACAAAATTGATTTAAACAAGATGCTCGCCGAAATACAACAGCAAAAAACAAAATTGGCTGAAGCGATGGAGCGCTCTGAACATCAAGAATTTTTGCGAAAAATATCCAAAGAAAAATATGATACCCTATTCAATAATTGGAAAGACAAAACGGAAAAGGATCGAGAACGAAAAATAGAATTAGCTAGACTTGCAGAATTTGGTGCTAAATACCTGCGATTAATGGATGATTGGAATAAAAATGAAGATCGAAAAGCAGTTATTAAACGATTTATTGATAGTATAACTGCAGAAACCAATAAACGAAAAGAATTAGCTAAACAAAACAAACGAGATCAATTTGCAGAAAAAAAAGTAGCTCGATTAAAACCACTGCTAAAAATTGGAAGTAAAGTAAAAGTGTTAAATGGGTCCGAAATTGGACTAGTAGAAGAAATCAAAAACGAAAAAGTCAATATCAAATTTGGTCATCTTAAAATGACAGTTAATATCGAAAACTTAGAATTGGTAAAGGAGTAAACTAAATACCGTCATTTAAGAGGTGTGATGGCTTGCAAAATAACAACCCGCAGCTTAACAAAAACACCCTAGATAATGATCAAAATGCCGCCTAGATTCTGGAAACGTTGTTTTGTGTTGTGGTTTTATTACCTCATCCACCCTTCAATTTTATAATTCTTTGTAAATATTTTTCGCTCTTGTTCACCATTGTCAGGTTTAAACCAAACTTCAAACCTTGCGGCATAGGGCTGTCCCCAATCTCCTTCATAAATTGTAAAATGAGAAGTAGTTGCAAACTTTATAACGCTGTCTTTTGGATTATATATTTTAACTAAACTTCTTTCGGGCAATCTGTCTGTAGATAAAGCATAATCTTGCGTAATTTCAAAGACTTTCAAATAGATTATCCCACGCTCTATTTTACCGATCCAAAAGTCATACTCATAAAGTCCTGGTTGAAATGAATTATATAATTGGAAGTCGGTTTTTGTTATTTTTTGGTTTGTAATACTATCCGGTCTATGCTCATCAAAATCTAAATCAATAGGGCAATTGATTAGGATATTTGTTGATATTTTTAAATTTTTAGCCCACTCGTCTGGTGTTTCTTGTTCTATAAAAAATATGGCGATTGAGTAAAAAACAAATGCAACAATTGTTCCTCCAAAAACACCTAAACTTAATAAGCCCTTTAACCAATTTTTCTTTAAAAACAGATAAATTGCAGAAATCAAAATTATCAAAAGTCCAAGTCCAAAGAATAAGAATGCGATATTTCCAAATGTTCTATTCCCAAATATTTCGGAAAGCCCAAATGTTATACAAGCAAGAAACCAAAATAAAATTGGTAGCCACCATTTGTCAAAAAAATATCTAAATAATTTTATCATTCAACTTGTCTCACAAAATTTTTTTTCTACCATGGCGCATAACATCTGCCGGGTTCGGGACACAAACTGTCAAACAGCCCTGAACTTGACGCCAAGGAAAAAGCTCCACGTTTACCCGCCATCACATCCGAAGCAAACCCCGTGTTATAGCCAATGTCTTCTCATTATTTCTTGTTTAATTTAATTGTTATCGCGTCAAGTGATTTTTTACCATTCCAAATCGATTTACCAGTGCACATACTTGTAATTTTATTTTTGTCAAAATATATTGAAGTGTTTCCATAAAGACCTATGTTGTCTTTGATAAATTGTCAAAAAGGAGATTTACTATATTTTTTTATTGATTTTTTCTATAATGGTTTTCATCTTTTGGAAACCCCTATTATCCAAATAATTGCGTATCTCTTTTTTCCAAATAAATTGAAATATATATAATCCAAATAATATGATTAGTATAACAAAAAGAATGGCGTATTTAGATTCTTTTATATTTAATTGATTATGTTGGCTTAAGGTTAGATAAGAAGTAACGGCTGAACGAATTGTCATTACTTGAATAACATTATGTGTATTATACTTTTGTGAAAATGAAAACTCCTTATCAGTTTTAATATAGGCTTGGTAATCCTCCTTTGAAACAGAATAAAACACCGAATCGGCTGTGCTAAAATCATTTTCTAAAGAGGTTTGATAATGTAAATAATTTGGATAAGGTAAATCAAATTTAATATTTGGGAATTCCAATATTTTAAAAACAACAGACCCACTGCCAGCTTTTGGTCCTGTTGTATATTTAGGAATCTCTTTAAGCGTTCCTCTTACTTCCACAAGGTCGTTTGCTTCTATTTTGGTTGGATGAAAAGCTTCGTCAATTCCCCAAAATAACAAGGGAAAAAATAGAATTGTAACAATAACAGTCCAAATATATTTTTTAGTTTGGCTGTTGTTTTTTTTCGAAAGGAATGGGGTTAATCCTTTCTGTGCAAAATATCGGAATTTAAGTAATACTATGAATGCTAATAATCCAAAAATAAAAAACAGTCCTACGAATATGGCATGACCAATTTGCAAATAACCCTCAGAAAATAAATTTTCAGATAAAAGCCAAGCGACACTCCAAAAAGAAATTACACCAATTAATATAATAAGTTTAATTGTTCTCATTTGTTTTAATTGTTTGTTGTATTAAATTTTGAAGGCTATTGAATGTGTAGTTTTTGAGAAAAAAAGGGCTTAACAGAATTATAGTAAATAGTTTGAGTTGTTTTATATCCATGTTAAATCATATTCTATCAATAAATTGATAGTCTACCTTTTCCAAATTGAAAATCTTTTAAAGTGTAATAATTGAATTACCTGTATCAGTTTAAGATGAGGGCAAAATTTTTATTAATCTAAAATTCTGCTTTATAAAGACCCATAATTTCTTCTTGGGTTAAGGCACGATTCCAGATAGCAATATCATCTAATTTACCTAACAAATAAGAATTTCTGATTGGAGTATTTGTACCAACCTCAAATGTAGCACCAAAGGTTAATGGTAATATAGAGGGAAGAATTACTCTATTTAAGGCTGTCATTGAGGTTAAATTCCCGTTTATATATATTTTCGAAATGCCTTTATCCACCATACAAGTAATATGAGTCCAAGTATTATAAAAATTAAATGGAATACCTGATTTACGCTTCTTTCCTTCATCCGGAAAACTTAAAGTATTGTCTTTATGAGATATTATTGAAAATTCGTTGGATGATTCATTTCCTTTTGATAGAATAAAGGTTTCATTATTCGGATTGTAATTTAAATACGTCCAAACCGAAATCGTAAAATCATTTTTTAACTGAAGACTATTATTTAAAATATCAATGGTAATATAATCGTAAATACCATCAAAACTATATGCTTTATTTGGGTTTTCGAATCGATCCATTGTACCCCTGGCTCCATGCACTGCGCCTTGATTGCCATTTATACTTTCATCATCTGCATTTCCGTTAAAAGGCCACCAACCTACCAAACCATCTGTTGGTAAATAATCAGGCAAAAGTTGTTCTTGTGCAAATGTTTCGGATAACGCACTTACACTAAATATGAAGATAAAAAATAAACGTTTCATGCCGTTTGATATTGGTTATTAGTTTAGGCCTATTCAAATGTAAAAGAATTTGTAAATTAAAAAAATAACTTAAGTCATTTTTATTACTCAAGAAAAGATAGAGACATAATACATCTTTTTAAAGTTAATCTATGCTTTTGGTCGATAATATATTTTTATCCGAACTGTATTTTTCAAAAAATCAATATGCTGAATTGTATAGCGATGAACATCAAATCCGGTACGAAATTTCAAATCAGCCACTAATTCATCTTGTTTTCCATCTTTAATTAATTCTAAATTTTCGTAAGAAATAAGTTTCACGAACTCGCGCTCGCCAAATATATTGCTCTCGAGTAAAAAAGTGATTAATAAAATTATCCCATTAATAGCTATCAAAAATAACCATTCAAAATGATCAGGTATTCCTTTAATTTTAGCAACCGCAGAAATAAGTCCTATTGCTATTGATAAAAACAGATAAGTCATGTCCTTAATTGCAATCTCTTCTGTTTTATACCTTAACATACTAAAAACAGCAAATAAACCAAATGCTGCACCCATTGATAAATCAATTTGATTTAACAAAAAAGAGATAAAAAAAATGATGCAATTAAATGTAAAAAATGTAAAAAATAGTTCTCTATGCTTGTAAATAGGGTAGTAAATATATTTTATCAAAACTCCAACTGAAAAGAAATTTATCAAAAACCTAAAAATTAAAGCAAACGATGCAACTTGAATTTCTTGTGAATTATGAATAACTGAAAAATTATCGTTGGGAATTTGAAGTAACAACATAAAAAATAATTAAAATGAATTTTAGAGCTAAGTTAATTAAACGCTTAGAATTTCCATTTTTTAATCCTATTAAATAAATTACCGTTAAAAATATGTCAAAATAGTTGTCTTTTACTGGAGTCAAACAAATAACTGTAAAGAATAACTTTTATTTAACACAGATGTTATATAAGCCAAATTAGACCCATATTTTTAAAACAAATAGAACTTTTCATTTGTGTTTTTATTTTAAACCAATCTCTAAAATATTAATGTAATTTCGCATGTCATTATAATCTTGGCCAATATATGGAAACCTCAAAAAAAGAAACATTAGCCATTTTAAGTAATATTGCCGAAGAACTTGCCACTGCTAAAGATGCACAAAGTATTTCTGACGCACTTTTTAAGGTAGTTGATGACTTTATAGATGTGCCATATAGTTCTATTTTTTTATGGGACTTTAAGTTGAATAAACTTCGATTATATGCCAATAAAGGCTTTACAGAAGAAGACAAAAAATACAGCGAAGATACAGCCATGGAAAGGCACCCGGGATGGGTTTTTAAAAATAGACAGCCTTTACATGTCAGTAATATGGATACACAGCCCGTACCTTATTACGTAAAATCAGGAAAACGAGCTTTTGAAGTAAAATCTCGACTTTGGATGCCTATTGCTACTGTAGACAGATCACTTGGAGCATTTGGATTTTCTAGTTCTGAAACCGATTATTTTAAAGAGGAACATAAAAATGTGTTAGAGTTAGTGTGCCGTATGGCAGGAAACTTATATTCCAACATCGTGTTTGCTGAATCTGAAAAAGAATACATCCATAACATGAAGTTATCGATGAAAAAAATACAAGATGCCAGTAATGCCCAACAGAATTTCATTGCTAAAATGAGCCATGAAATGAGAACACCTCTTAATGGGATTATCGGTATGTCTAAATTATTAGATGAAACCAATTTGTTTGGGATTCAAAAAAAATACGTAGACATTATTAATGGTCAGGCAAATATTTTACTGCATCTCATCAACGATATTTTAGATATTTCGAAAGTAGAATCTGAAAACTTTGAATTAGTAAGATTTCCTTTTAATTTACAAGAAACCTTAAATTCAATTGCCGGATCTCATTCTTTGCAAGCCGAGCAAAAATCATTACAATTTCGGTTTGTTTTTGATTCGGAGATACATCATACCGTCATCGGCGATTCACTCAGATTTTCGCAAATATTTAATAATTTACTGGGCAATGCCATTAAATTCACGTCTTTAGGAAGTATTGAGTTGAGCGCTAAATTAATTCGTAAAGAAAATAAGCAGCAGTTAATTCGTTTTTGTGTTTCTGACACTGGAATCGGTTTTGATAGTTCTAAAGAAGAGGATGTATTTAAAAAATTTGTTCAGGCCGACGATTCTATTGCGAGAAAACATGGCGGTTCAGGATTAGGCTTATTTATTACTAAAGAATTGGTAGATAAAATGGGCGGAAAAATCTCTGTTCATAGTGAGCCTCATATAGGAAGTATGTTTACCGTTGAAATTCCTTTTCAAAATGCTCAGAGTTTTCAAAATCATCCTAATGAAAGCCATCACTATCATTTAAAAGGCAAAAAAGTTTTATTTGCCGAAGATAATCCCATCAATGCCTTGTACTTACGCTCATTATTAGAAAAAAACAATTTTATCATCGAAAGTGTAGAAAATGGTGAAGAAGCTGTTAACCGATGTAAAGAACATAAATTTGACATTATATTGATGGATATTCAAATGCCAATTTTAGATGGGATATCCGCATCAAAATTAATACGTGAAGACTTAAAAATTAACACCCCAATTATTGCTCAATCTGCAAACACCGTTCAAAAAGACATAGACGCCTGCTATGCCATTGGCGTTAATGATTATTTAGCGAAACCATTTACGGAAGAACAACTGCTGCAAAAAATTTCCCTAGTCTTAAATTTAAATAATCTAAAGACGTTGCAAAACAATGAATACGCATCAATTAAATCACAAAAAGCAACCATCCATTGGAAACAAAAAGCCCTCGAATTGGCCGGGAATAATATCGAACAAGCCAACAAACTCATTAGTCTTTTTATTCAAGAAATTCCGAAAAATATAACGACTTTAAAATTGGCATTAAATAATAAGGATATTACAGACCTACATAAAGTCGGTCATAAAATAAAATCTTCCTTTCGTTTATTCGAATTAAATAGTGAGGCTAATTTATGTTTTTATTTCGAAAAATTCGACACAAGTACTCAAGAATGGTTTGATGCAGAATTGAAGTTTATTCAGTTGGAAAAATTATGTCGCCAACTTATGATGGATGTATAATTGAACTTTAAATTGATTTACAAGTATTTTTGGTTTGGCGTGTACTAACATAAATTTGTTTAAAACATCACTTATGAATTAAAATACCGGCGTTATTCTCATTTAACTTCGTAGTATTTTAATTATCATTCTATGATGCCTTTTATTCTTCAAATATCAACTAAAGTAGCAACTGCTTTAACCGACAGCGCTTTACTTTCTGAACCCGCAGTAACTGGAATTCAAACTGCAACAGAACTTCCTCCAAATGAAATTTCAATGTTTAGTATGATAGCTAAAGGAGGGATAATTATGATTCCTTTAGCCATCATGTTATTTATGTCTATATATGTTATGGTAGAACGATTTTTAACCATTTCAAAGGCCTCTAAACAAAATGTAACCTTATTAGCCAGTATCAAAGAAATGATTAATAATGGTAATTTATCAAACGCCCGTAATCTTTGCAAAAGCGTCAATACTCCAGAAGCAATTATGTTAGAACAAGGGATTTCAAGAATAGGACAAAACATGCAAGAAATAAGAGAGGCGATGGATAAATCAGGTTCAGCGGAATTAGCTCGCTTAGAAAAAAACATGAGTGTTTTAAATATTACCGGACGTATTGCCCCAATGTTTGGTTTTATAGGTACTATTATAGGTGTAATTAAAATTTTTTATGATATCTCTGTGGCTAAAACCGTTGAGATTGAAGTAATTTCAACCGGCTTGTATCAAAAAATGATTACCTCTGGAGGCGGATTAGTAGTTGGGGTTATTGCCTTTATTGGGTATCATTTTTTGAATGGTCGAATTGATAAACTAGCGCATCGTATGGAAGAAGCACAGATTGCTTTTTTAGATATTTTAAACGAACCATCGAAATAAATTAAAAGTCAGATTTTAGAAGCTAACATTCTTAAATCACTACATCTTAACTCTTAAATAATCATGGGATTACGCAAAAAAGCTCATAGAGAAGCAGAAGTAAGTACTGAATCATTAAATGATATCATGTTCTTTCTATTACTATTTTTCTTAATCCTTTCAACCATGGTAAGTCCTAATGCTATTAAGGTGAATTTACCAAGCTCAAAACCTACCAAACCAGTTGAAAATAACAAAAAACCAATTCATTTAGATGTATCAAATACTAGGCATTATTTTGTTGAAGGAAAGGAAGTTGATTACTCAGTATTAGAATCGGTATTATTGTCTGAAATTAATGGTAATCCTGAACCAACGGTTGTACTCCAAATGGATAAGGATTTAAGTATACAAGATGCCGTTGATGTGATGATTATTGTAGATAAATTAAAATGCAAAATGGTTTGGGCTACTAAGCCTTCAAATGGAAAATAACCATGATTTTATCCAAAGCCGAAGAAAATAAAAACAGATTGATTTCATTAGGGATTTCCCTTTTAGTCTTCATTTTGCTATTATTATTTTTGGTTTATTATATCATTGTTACTCCTAATCCTCCTTTCCCGGAAACAGCAGGTGGCGGCGGGGGAATTGAATTTAATATTGGTAATTTAATAGAGGGTACGGGTAATGTGGAAAACAATGGTATTGGAGATGCCGTTAAAGTAGTTGAAAGTGCAGAGGTTACACCGCCCACTACTCAAGAAAACTCAGCTCAAAATTTAGTTACATCAGAACAGGGAGAGGATATTAATCTTAATTCAACAGAAACAGAGCAAACAACGACTAATCAAACTGTGGTGATTCCTGTAAAACCAAAAGTTAAATCGGCTGCTGAATTATTAGCTGAAAAATTTTCGAAAAATAAGGGTAATAATGGTGGCGGAGATGGAAATAGTGGTCATGAAGGAAATGATGGTAGACCAGACGGTAAGCCCAACACGAATGGAACCGGCGGTTCAGGTGGCGGAGAAGGAGGAGGTGATGGTATTGGAAAGGGTCCGGGTAAAAGCCCGGGTAAAGGAAGTTATGGTTTTAATTTAGCAGGCGCATCAATTGTTACTCCACCGCCATTGTCTAAGGATACTAAAGAAGAAGGTAAAGTAGTAGTAGAAATTACGGTTGACAGAAATGGTAAGGTTATAAAAGCTGATCCCAATGGACGTGGTACAACGACTAGTAGTCCCATTCTGAAAGCTAAAGCCAGACAAGCCGCATTAGCCACTATATTTAAGGTTTCGGGAGAATTTGAAGAACAAAAAGGTACTATCACAATTATTTTCAGTTTCTAATAGCTCTCTCTGTTCATTAAATCACTTCAATTCATTTAACCTTGATTTCCTTTTCCTGTTTTTATTATATTAATATATGACTTACAAACAGACGCTCGATTACCTATTTTCAAAATTACCCATGTATCAGCGTGTTGGAAGCGCAGCCTATAAAGCAAATTTGGATAACACCATAGCCATTTGTCAGGCCCTAGGAAATCCTGAAAAAAAATTAAAATTTGTACACGTTGCGGGAACAAACGGAAAAGGTTCCTCCTCACACATGCTTGCCGCCATATTGCAACAAGCTGGTTATAAAACAGGGCTCTATACTTCACCTCACCTCATTGATTTCAGAGAGCGAATCAAAATTAATGGTAAAATGATTTCACAAGCAGAAGTTGTTCAGTTTGTTAAAACGCACCAAACAATTTTTGAAAAAATACAACCCTCTTTTTTCGAATGGACAGTAGGCTTGGCCTTTCATTATTTCGCTAAAAAAGATGTAGATGTTGTTGTGTTAGAAGTTGGATTGGGAGGGAGATTAGATTCGACCAACGTTATAAATCCAATTGCCTGCCTTATTACTAATATTGGTTTCGATCATATGAATTTATTGGGAGATAGTTTACCAAAAATTGCTTCCGAAAAAGCTGGAATCATTAAACATAAAACACCCGTCACAATCAGCCAATCACAACTAGATGTTATTTCTGTATTTAATAATAAGGCTAAAGAACTGAAAGCTCCTATAGAATTTGCTGATAAAAACTATAAAATAATTTCACATACATATAAGGACGAACTATTATCTCTCGAAATTCTATACAAAAAAACAAACACAAATCATGAGCTTCAACTTGATTTAACCGGATCTTACCAATTAAAAAATATATTGGGAGTTTTGAATACTGTTGAATTTTTAAAACAACAAGGTTTTATAATTGAACAAGAACATATACAATCTGCATTGCGCCATGTTATCAAATTAACTGGTTTTAATGGCAGATGGCAACTATTAAGCACAAATCCGATTACTGTAGCAGATACCGGACACAATGAAGACGGTATAAAAGAAGTTATTGAAAATTTAAAACGTTATACATACAAAACATTACATATTGTATTGGGCGTGGTAAATGATAAGGATTTATCAAAAATATTTAATTTACTGCCTAAAGAAGCTAAGTATTATTTCTGTAAAGCAAACATTCCCAGGGCTCTAGATGAAAAGGAATTACAAATTCAGGCTCAGTCTTTTGGTTTCAATGGAAAAGCTTTTAAAACAGTTTCTGAGGCTTATTTTAATGCAAAAACTAAAGCTAAATCAAACGATTTAATTTTTATTGGTGGTAGCACGTTCACTGTAGCTGATATCATAAGTCATTTAAAATCACATTAGCGTATTTTTTATACCTTTACCTTATGCCTCGCTATTTCATTCAATTAGCTTACAACGGAACCAATTATAATGGTTGGCAAATACAACATAATACACCAAATACCATTCAGCAAGTTTTACAAGAAAAAATGTCGATGATTTTTAATGAATCTATTGAGGTAGTTGGTTGTGGTAGAACTGACACTGGTGTTCATGCTAAAGATTATTATGCACATTTTAATTCAGAAAAAATAGATGTGTACGAAAAAAGTGCAAATTATATTTACAAACTAAATAAAGTCTTGCCGCTAGACATTTCTATTAAAAAATTATATGCAGTTAACGATCAAGCAAATGCTCGATTTGATGCTGAATCAAGAACTTATGAATACTTAATTCATTCATATAAAAATCCTTTTTTAAATCAAACTTCATTATTTGTATTCGGAAATTTAAATTTTATTGAAATGAATGAAGCAGCTTCTTATTTACTAAATATAACAGATTTTACAAGTTTTAGTAAAGTACATACTCAAACCAAAACAAATAATTGCGCGGTAACCTTAGCAAGGTGGGATCAGATTAATGACACTGAATTCATATTTACAATTACAGCAAATCGCTTTTTAAGAAATATGGTAAGAGCAGTTGTAGGAACCCTTTTAGAAGTAGGTAAGGGTAAAATTTCTATAGAAGATTTTAAACAGATTATAGCTAATAAAAACCGATCGGACGCAGGCATGTCGGTACCAGGCCATGCGTTATATTTAACCAATATACAATACCCAAATTCTATCTTTAATGACAAAAACTAATTCAAATAACACATTTAGTTTTAAATTATTGAAACGAATTCTTTCGTATAGTAGTCCATATAAAAAATTGTTTTTTACGGCGGTTATATTAACTTTATTATTATCGTCGTTAGCAATCGTCAGACCTTTATTAATCAATCACCTACTTAATGGTATCACTGCAATAAATATATCAGATGCTAATTATGTAAAGCCGACAGAAAAAATCAGTTTTATTAATCAGATGGGTTTACTGCTTCTAGGTGTTTTATTAATAGAAGCCTTACTACAATTTACGAATATCTACATCACTAATTTATTAGGTCAAAATATAGTTAAAGACTTGCGTTTACAAGTCTATGCTCATATTTTAAAATTAAAAAATACTTATTTTGATAATACTCCAGTTGGCACATTAGTTACTAGAGCTGTTTCAGATATAGAAAGTTTAAGTGATGTGTTTTCTCAGGGCTTCATCGTTATTTGTGGAGATTTATTGATGCTTGTCATTTTCATAAGTGCGATGCTTTTTAAAAATTGGGCCATTGCTTTGGTTACATTGAGTACAATACCTTTACTATTAATTGCTACTCATTTATTTAAAAACGGAGTTAAAAAAACCTTTACTGAAGTGCGAAATGCAGTAGCCGCTTTGAATGCTTTTACTAATGAACATATCTCAGGAATGAAAATTGTGCAGCTATTTAATCGTGAAGCTATAGAATATAAAAAATTTCAAGAGATTAACGAAAAACATAAAAACGCCAACATTCAATCTATATGGTATTATTCCGTATTTTTTCCGGTAGTTGAAATTTTATCAGCTGTATCTATTGCCCTTTTTATTTGGTTTGCCGGCCTAAAATCAAATGCTTACCATCTCCAATTAGGTGATATTACATTTTTTATTATGATGATAAATATGGTATTCCGACCCATTAGAATGTTGGCCGACAGACTGAATACTTTACAAATGGGCATTGTAGCATCAGAAAGAGTATTTAAAATTCTTGATACAAACGAAATCATTCCTGATCAAGGCACAGTATCAGGTATGCAACTTAATGGAAAAATAGAATTTAAAAATGTGTGGTTTGCTTATAAAGAAACAAATTATGTTTTGAAAGGTATTTCTTTCACTATATTCCCCGGAGAAACAGTAGCTATAATAGGGTCTACAGGTGCGGGCAAATCTAGCATCATTAATTTAATAAGTCGATTTTATGAAATTCAAAAAGGTCAAATATTAATGGATGACATTATTCTTTCGGAATATAAATTAAATGAATTACGAGCCTCTGTAGGAGTTGTACTACAAGATGTGTTTCTATTTAGCGACAGCATTTTAAATAACATTACTTTACATAATCCTAAAATTACTGAAGACCAAGTGATTACAGCAGCTAAACAAATTGGCATTCATGATTTCATTGAAAGTTTACCAAATGGCTATCATTATAATGTAAAAGAACGTGGATCGATGTTATCTGCCGGCCAGAGACAGTTAATTGCTTTTGTGAGAGCTTACGTGTATAATCCACCTATTTTTGTGTTAGACGAAGCGACATCATCTATAGATTTAGAAACAGAAAAATTAATTCAAAAAGCATCTGTGGCATTAGCTAAAAACAGAACTTCTATTATTATAGCTCACCGATTATCAACTATACATCATGCTGACAAAATAATTGTGATGGAAAAAGGTGAAATAATAGAACAAGGTAAAACGGCAGATTTGAAGCAAAAAGTTGATGGTATATATAGAAAGTTACTGGAGTTTAATTAATTGTGTTCTTAACTATTTGAATTGAAAACATGACAACTATTCTCCTTATTTCTGACACTCATAGTCATTTAGATGAAGCTTTAATAAAACATATCCATGCTGTTGATGAGGTATGGCATGCCGGTGACATAGGAAACATAACCATATCGGAAACTATCAATCAAACAAAGCCTTTTAGGGCAGTATATGGAAATATTGACGATCAAGCAATACGAAATAAATACCCTAAAAACTTAATTTTTACATGCGAAAACGTTAAGGTATTTATCACTCACATTTGCGGACAACCCACAAATTACTTGAAAGATGTGAAAGATACTTTGGAATTAGAAAAACCTCAACTTTTCATTTGTGGTCATTCTCATATTTTAAAAGTCATGTATCAACCAAAATATGAGGTGCTCCATATGAATCCGGGGGCATGCGGTAAACATGGTTTTCACCAAATCAAAACGGCTTTACGCTTTACTATTCATCAGTCAGAAATAAAAGACCTAGCTATTATTGAACTCGGGCAACGTGTTTTTTAAACTATAAAACTATTTATAGTTTAAAATCAACTATCAATCATGATATAAATTATGGAAGAAATCCATTTTAAGCCTTTTAATCCATTAAATGCTAAAATTATGTCATCACTCTTTAATAAACTTAATGGCTTTACCCGATTTTGAATCTTGAATAAAATAAACACCCGATTTTAGGTTGCTTATATCAATTTTACTTAGTCCATTAATTGCTTGTGATAAAACAATATCTCCTAAAACATTTGTAATTGAAATTTGTGTTTGTTCTTTTACTTCAATGTTTAAGATAGATGTTGTAGGGTTAGGGTAAATTAACAACGTGCTTGATTTACTTATTTCATTAATACCAGTTGTTAAACATAATGGATTGATTGTATTGTTAAATGGTGCTCCTAAAAGGTAATTGGAGATTGATCCAGTTCTTGTAAATCCAGCTAAAGAGCAATTGTAATTATTTCCAGAAGCATCATTTGTAGAGGTTATACTTGTGTTATTGGCTGAAGGAACTCCCTCATTGAATTTGTAATACGCTTTTAACCCTGTTTGGCTTCCCATTAATTCTGTATTCATGGTTTGATTAATTTCATCACAAGTTCTAGCAATAGTCCAAACTCTTGCTTCGTCTATTGTTCCGTTCCAAAATTGACTCAAAGTAGGATGACGACCAAAAGATAAACCACCTGTAGCTGTAGACAATCCACCCGAAGTAGTTACAGATGACATTAATACGCCATTTTTATATGCTTTAAGAACAGTGCCATCATAAGTTGCAGCTAAGTGGTACCAAGTATTTTCTAATAAATTACCAAATGAAGCAGCATAAAAAGTATTTGAAGCATCTTGTACTGTTGCACTACTCACAAAATTTCTATTAACATGATCCCAAATAATACCCATGTTTGCGCCATACATAGGTCCATTATGTTCAGAAGTATTAGGAGCGCTTGGACTTTTTGCCCAACATTCAAAGGTCCATTTATTTGTAAAATCGCTATATAATATGCCGGTATTTAATGCGTCATCTGTTCCATTCATATTTAATGATTTTCCACTAGTACCACAAACTACTATAGTTCCTGTAGCACTGCTTCTGCATCCTACTGCATTTTCTGCATAAACAGTATAGTTCGTTGTGGCTGTAGGACTAATAACACTTGAACCTGAACTAAAGGTGTATGAAGTTACAGGGCCACCACTAATAACAGTTGGAGAAATGGTGTAACTACTCCCTGAGCAAAAGTATCCTAAATCATTCGATAATGCTGGCGCAGCAGAGACACTAACGCCAACAACTGCAGCAGGACCATAACATCCGTTTACATCGCTACCAGTAGCATAAACAGACATAGAACCAGTGTATGCAGTTTGAGAATATGCACTTGCTGTAGAGCCATTATTCCATACATAACTAAACGCTCCTGTAGCAGTAAATGTAACCAAAGAGCCATTACAAGTTAAGGTGGTTGAAGGGCTTATACTAACAGTTGGTAATACAAAAGGTGTAACCGCAGCGCCAGAAGTAATTTTGCCAGGTGCAATCCAATTAGACGCTGTTCCAGTTAATGCAAAATTAGTTAAAGTTCCATTACGACTAAAGCCTGAATCATCAATGGCAGAAACAAGAGATGGGTTGCTAGTACCGGCCCAACCTTGATTAAAATGAATATTAGTAGCAAGACCAGGCGCGGTAGTTAGTATTTCACCGTCTTTATTATTTATAATTTCATCAATACATAATTGGCGATTCCACACACGAAATTCATCCATACTTCCATTAAAATAATTAAAATTACCTAATGTATTTTGCCCTAAGCGAAACGATGTTAAGCCTGTCCAAACCACACCAACTGAAAATGTTGAAATGGTTTCGTTTCCATTTACTACTATTTTCATAACACCATTATTTTTAGCACTAATTGCAACATGATACCAAGTTCCAGTAGTTATCGTCACGGGGCTTTGCAAAATTTTAACAGCACCATCATGGGTGTAGTGTTCGAATAAACCGGCAGAATTTACACGTAAACAATTAGATAAAAAAAGAGAAGTACCTGATGAGTTAGTTCCAGCAATAATATTTCTATTGGCTAGCGTATTTAATTTAACCCAAGCTTCAATAGTATATTCCGTTGAATATGTGGCTGGTATAGAAACGTAATCATTACTACCATCAAAATTTATTGCTTCTCCTGTTTGTGCTTGCATTTTTATTTGCACTCCTATACTAACGGCAATAATTAAAAGTATTTTTTTGATCATTATTTTAAATTTTATTATTACACGAATCTAAAAGATAACAGTAGGGTAAAAAAAAGTGTTTTGTGAATGACGCATTTGAGTTTGTTAATCCTAAAAATGAAACCCACTTATAATAATGTAAATTTATCGAAAACGATAACTACCGAAACATCATAATCCCCTCAAAATAGTTTAGAAAAAAGATTTGCTAAAAAATTTAAATCATACATCTATCTAAAGCCTCAAAAAATGCTTCTCGTCTATCCCTAGCTAGATTAATAACATTATCATCAATCATGACAATTGTTCCACGGTTTTGCTTGTCAAATTTTTTTACCTTTTGTAAGTTAATTAAGTAGCTGCGATGAACTCTTATAAACTGTTGACAGCCTTCTAATGTTGACTCAAAATATTTTAAGTTTTTAGAGACCGTAATTGTTTTTTCGTTGGAAGTGAAAATATGAGTATAGGATCCGTCTGCTTTGATATATAAAACGTCATCTATTTTTGTAAAAATATAACCGTTTATTGAAGGAATACTTAAAATTTTTGGCGATACATTCTCATAATTACTTATAAAAGTTGCTAGTTTTTGTTCTTCCTTTTGAGGTATAATTTGTTTTACTTTTTGAATCGCTTCTTCCAGGTGATTTTCATTTATCGGTTTTAGGAGGTAGTCAATAGCACTTAATCTAAAAGCCTTTAAAGCATATTCGTTATAGGCCGTTGTAAAAATGACAACTACATTTATTTTTTCTGATAAAAGTTGTTCTGCTAATTGTATTCCTGACTTGCCAGGCATTTCAATGTCTAAGAATACGATTTGGGCTTTTTCTTTTTTAATACATTCTAATCCTTGAATAGCGTTTTCTGCTTCAGCCACCACTTCAATATCATTTCGATAATCCGCAAGCATTAATGATAGTAATTTTCTGGCTTGTGGCGAATCATCAATTATTACAGCTTTAATTTTATTCATGATATCTGATGTTGACGGTTACTTTTGTGCCTTGACTATTTTGTTTTTCATCTTTTATATCTGTGTAGATAATAGAAACAATTCCAGCTTGGCCTTTATTAATAGTTGCTATTCTGTCAATAGCATTTGTTGAAAATGACTGATATTTTTTATCGTTTTGAGAGTTTATTTTTTGTGAGGCATCTCTTCCTATACCATTATCTGTAATTGATATACTTAATAAATCATTTACCTTACTAAAAGCTACATGCAATTTTTTATTACCTGTGGCATGTCTTAAGCCATGTTTAAATGCATTTTCGATAAAAGGTTGCATCATTAATGATGGAATAGAAATATGATTTGTATCAATATTATCATCTATTTGAAGTTCATATTCTAATTTTTCTGAAAGCATCATCGCTTCCAATTCTATGTATAATTTTAATAGTTCAATTTCTTCATCTAATTTTACCCACGACACAGAACTCTGTTCTAAAATTTTTCTAATTAAATCAGAAAATCGTTGTAGGTAACTAGCAGCATTTTTTTTGTCATTTTCATATATAAAACTTTTAATAGAATTTAAAACATTAAATATAAAATGCGGATTCATTTGAGCCCTTAAAGCAGTTTCTTTAGATAGTTTTAATTGATGTTCGAGGTTAATACGCTCTAATTCAATAATTTGTTTTTTATGAATAACTTTTACGCGTTGCTTAAAAATAAAAAGCGCAAGTAATAAACAGGTAATCCCAATCATAAGATAAAACCACCACCTCTGCCAAAACGGAGGGTTTACTGTTCCATTTATTAAAACAGAATTAATGGAATCTTTCCCTAAATGATCTACTAATTTTATTTCTAAATTAAATGGGCCAGAACTGAGAACAGGCAATTCAATTTGATTTATTTCTGCTGGCAAAAATATCCAAGAATTTTTGTAATTCAATCGATAAGCATATTGAAATTGATTTTCAGAACTCAAGGCCACAGCTTCTAATTCAATTTTTAATTCATCTTTATATTCTAAATTTAAAGCATTGTTATATTTAATAATTGAATTATTTACAAAAATATTTTTAAGATATATTTTTGAATGTGTTGTTTTTCTTTTTGCTTGAAGTGGGATTTGCATAACTCCTTTAGAAGTAGCCAGCCAAATATATTTATCGTCTACCGCTAAGGCATCAATATTATTGGATGCTAAACCAGATAATCTATTTTTAAGTTGCCATTCTTTATTTTTTAAATTATATATCCAAAGCCCTTTATTAGTTGCCGCAAATAAACAGGAATCATTTTCTTTTAATTGATAACTAGTTGTATTTTGATTTAAAGTTGTAAGGATATGAGGAATTCTGTTGTTTTCTATTTCATAAACATTTCCGTTAAATGCTAAAGCATGTAATTTACTTTTATAAGATAGTGAAATAATTTGAATGCCATCAAGCAACGTTGTAATATATATCCAATGATTATTTTTAAATTGATAAACATCAATACCACTATTAGTAGCTACCCATAAACGATTTGTAATTTTATTGTAAGCAATAGATCTTGCCCATTTTTCATTTAAAACCTCCGTTTTTGAATTCTCGTCAGGACAATACCAAAAAGTGCCTTTTGAACTTGCAACAATATAATTGTTCCCTATTTGTAAAACATCTTTAGCAGGAGGAAGTTTTTCACTTATGATTTTTGTTTTATTTTGCTTGAAATTAAAAACACTCACTTGAATTCCAAACAAAACTGATTGACTGTCTTCTGCTAAAGTAAATGATTGAATATCTGATTTAGTATCAAGCGAGATTGTATTTATGGTGTTATCATGTAATTTTAGTTCCCCAATTTTACCATTAACCGAAGCAAAAAACACTGAAGATTTAGCGCGCACTATTTTATTAATCTTTGCAGTCCCATTTGCATCATCTTTTATAATCCATAATTTATTTGATAATTCAGGAATTCTGAGTAAGCCATCATGAAGTGTGCTGAACCAATAAGAATTCTCGTTATCTTGTATTCCGCAAGAAAAAGATTTGTCTTCATACAACAATTCACTAGTGTCATGTTTAATGTCATAAATTATAATTCCACTATAAGTGTATATCCAAATACGGTCTTGATTATCTTCTTCTACTCTAGTTATTTTTTTATCTTTAAGAATAGGATTTAAATTATTTGAATAAAAAGGCTTTATATTTCCATCCATTAATCTAAATATTTCACCGTCAACTCTACTGAATATAAATTTTTGTTTACTATAATAGGTAAGTTGATAGTCTCCAGATGCTTTGCCCTCAGACCAACTTAAATGGTAACACTTTTCAACACCTTGGTCTATTTGAATTAAACCTTTTGGACCAATACACCAAAATACATTGTCTTTATCAATATAACATGAATGCGTGAAATTACCTGTTGGATATTTAGGGGTAGTTGCAAAATATGACCATTTATTAGTTTTAATTGATAGTGTTGTAATGCCTTTGCTATAGCTCACCCATAGATTACTGTTTTTGTCAATACAAATGTTTGAAACCGATCCTTTATCCCAAGCATTCAATAGTTTTAAAGAGTCGTTTTCAATATAAAAAATCTGACCATTAAAATTATACATGTATATTTTGCCATCTATCGCTTTTTCAAGACCAGTTAATGAACGTGATTTTTGCAAAGGATGTTTATATTCATAATAGCGAATTCCATCATACCTGTATAAACCGGCGTCTGTTCCTATCCAAATAAATCCTTTTTTATCCTGAATTGTACTATAAATAGTTTGGCTTGGTAAGCCTTCTTCAGATGTTAATTCAAACGCAATAGGGCTTTGCGCATTTATACCCAAAATTTGAGAAAACAACAAGATGACATATAAACAGTACTTTTTCAATACCTTTTAATTTTAAAACTAAATAAAAAAACCCTCTAAAATTAAATTATTTAGAGGGTTTTTTGTTAAAATAAATCTAAGATTATAATCCCAACAATATTTCTTCAGGAACTTTTCCTCCAAACAACATACGGCTAGGATTTTCTAACATTTCTTTCACTTTAACCAAGAATCCAACGCTTTCTCTACCATCAATAATCCTATGATCGTAACTTAAGGCAATATACATCATTGGACGAATTACTACTTGTCCATTTACAGCCATCGGACGATCTACTACGTTATGCATACCTAAAATAGCACTTTGTGGAGGGTTAATAATTGGCGTACTCATCATACTACCAAATACACCTCCATTAGTAATGGTAAAAGTACCACCCTCCATATCAGCAATCGTTAATTTACCATCACGAGCTTTAATGGCTAAATCTTTAATTCCTTTTTCGATATCTGCTAAACTCATTAATTCTGCATTACGCAATACAGGAACCATTAATCCTTTTGGAGCACTCACAGCAATACCGATATCACAGTATTTATTATACACTAACTCATCTCCATCAATCATACCATTTACAGCCGGATAATGGTACAAAGCTTCAGTTACTGCTTTTGTAAAGAAACTCATAAAACCAATATTAGTTCCATAAACTTCTTTGAATTTATCTTTGTATTTAGCGCGTATCGCATAAATTTCACTCATGTCAACTTCATTAAAAGTCGTTAACATGGCGGTTTCATTTTTGACAGCTACTAAACGTTTGGCAACCGTTTTACGTAAAGATGTCATTTTTGCTCTGTCTTTGTTTCTACCACCTTGCCAACTATTACTTAAAACTTTTGACGCAGTTGGTAATCCATTTGATAAAGCAGCTAATACATCTTGTTTCGTGATACGGCCATCTCGCCCTGTACCTGCTAATTGACCAGCTTGGATATTATTTTCTGCCATTATTTTGGCAGCAGCAACACTTGGAGTTCCAGTTGCGTATGATGCAGCAGGAGTCGCAACTTTTACTTCTTCTTTTTTAACTTCAATTTTTACTTCAGCTTTTGGAGCTTCAGTAACAGCTTTTGCCTCTGGTTGAAAGGATGTGTCAATTTTCACAACAACTTGACCAACTTTTACCGTATCACCCTCTGCTGCTAGAACTTCAATTTTACCTGATTCTTCAGCATTCAATGTTAAAGTTGCTTTATCAGAATCGATTTCTGCCAACACTTCATCTTTTTCAACAACGTCTCCTGTATTTTTTACCCAACGAGCAATAACAACCTCTGTAATTGATTCGCCTGGACTTGGTACTTTTAATTCTACAATAGCCATATTCTTATTTATGATTTAAGATTTATGAAATCAGCTTTTATTGTTTAATTTCTGACTTCTTACTTTATTTATTTTACCAATGTTTTAGAAAAAATACTAGACATAATTTCTTCATTTTCTGAGTTATGTCGTTTACTAAATCCTGTTGCAGGACTAGCCGCTTCATTTCTACCAAAATATTTTAAATTTAACGCACGTAAATTTTTATCTACAAAACGCCAAGGGCCCATATTTTCCGGTTCTTCTTGTACAAATAAGTAATCTTTTGCCTTACTGTATTTTTTCAATATCGCATCTACTTGGTTTTGAGGAAATGGGTATAATTGCTCTAAGCGAATAAAAGCAATATCTTCTACTCCTTCTTTTTCTCGACGCTCTATTAAATCATAATATACTTTTCCAGAACAGAAAGCGATACGTGTTACATTATTGGCATCAACTGTATCATCTAATACTTCCTGAAAATTAGCAGTCGTAAAATCAGAAAGTTTACTTACGCAAGTTGGGTAACGTAACAATTTTTTAGGAGTAAAACAGATTAAAGGCTTGCGGAAATTGCGTTTTAATTGGCGACGTATCACATGAAATTGCTGTGCCGGTGTTGTGGTATTTACTATCTGCATGTTGTTTTCAGCACAAGCTTGTAAGAAACGCTCCATACGAGCACTTGAATGCTCGGGTCCCTGTCCTTCGTAACCATGAGGCAATAATACTACCAATCCGTTCATTCGCCTCCATTTATACTCAGCAGAAGTTAGGTATTGATCAATTATAATTTGAGCACCGTTAAAGAAATCACCAAACTGAGCTTCCCAAATTGTTAGGGAATTTGGGGCTGCAAATGCATATCCATACTCAAAACCTAAGACGCCATATTCACTTAATAACGAATTATATATATGAAGATTTACAGGGGCATCAATATTATTTAAAGGTGTATATTCCTCTTCACTATCTTCTACTTTGACAACAGCATGACGATGCGAAAATGTTCCACGCTCTACATCTTGTCCGCTAAAGCGAACCGGATGCCCTTCTCTCATTAAGGTTGCATAAGCCATTAATTCACCCATTGCCCAATCGTAATTATCGTTGGCAATCATGGCTTTACGATCGTCAAATAATTTTTGTATTTTATTAAAAAACTTCTTTTCTTTTGGTAACTCAACTGATTTTTTAGCTATTTCTAAAAATAATTTTTCATCAACTGCTGTATCAGGAGATTTGTCGAAATCATTTTGACCAGCCATTTTTATTCCTTTCCAATTTCCTTCAAGGAAAGACGTTATTTTGGCTTTTTCTGTTTTTTTAGCTTCATCCAAATTAATATCCAACTCTGCTTTAAATGCTGTTTCAATTGATTTAGCTTCATTCACTAATTCTGAATTTTCAGCTTTTAACTTCTCAACATAAATGTCTTTTGGATTAGAATGCGCTGCAATTGCTTTATATAATAATGGCTGTGTGAATCGAGGCTCATCTCCTTCATTATGGCCATATTTTCTATAGCATAAAACGTCTATAAATACATCTTTATGAAACGTTTGACGGAATTCCATCGCTAACTTAGATACAAAACATAATGCTTCTACGTCATCTCCATTGACGTGAAATACAGGACTTAATACAACTTTTGCCACATCAGTACAATAGGTTGATGAACGAGCATCTAAAAAGTTAGTAGTAAATCCAACTTGGTTATTGATTACAAAATGAACAGTTCCACCTGTTTTGTAACCATCTAATTGACTCATTTGAACCAATTCATAAACTAAACCTTGACCTGCAATAGCACCATCACCATGCAAAATAACAGGACATGCTTTTGAATTATCTCCATTGTGGCGACTATCAATTTTTGATCGAACAATACCTTGCACAACAGCCGCTGATGTTTCTAAGTGTGAAGGATTAGGCGTTAAACTGATATGAACGTTCTTTCCATCATCACTTAATTGGTCAGATGAATAACCCATGTGGTATTTCACATCTCCATCAAATAATGAATCTTCGCTAGGCCTGCCTTCAAACTCAGTAAATACATCCTTATACGTTTTGTTCATTATATTAGTCAGAACATTCAATCGTCCACGATGAGCCATCCCAATCACGTAATCTTCAATACCCAAATTTGCTCCGTGTTCCATTAATGTATTCATAGCAGGAATAACAGCTTCGCCACCTTCTAAAGAAAAACGTTTTTGGCCAACAAATTTTGTATGAAGATAATTTTCGAACACAACTGCTTGAGTTAATTTCTTAAGAATCACTCTTTTTTCGTTGGTAGAAAAAGCCGGAGTATTTTTATTTTTCTCCATACGTTCCTGCAACCACTTCAAAACTTTTGGCTCTCGCATATAAAGATACTCTGCGCCAATACTTTGACAATAAGTGCACTCTAAATGTGCAATAATATCTTTTAATTTAGCATTACCTATGCCTATTTCATTTCCAGCCTGAAACACAGTTTCTAAATCACTGACTGATAATCCAAAATTTTCGAGTGCCAAAGTAGGCTCATAAGTTCGGCGCTGACGAACCGGATTTGTTTTTGTAAACAAATGACCTCGCTGACGATACCCGTTAATTAAACTTAGAACTTTAAACTCCTTTGTAACATTTTCTGGTATTACACTACCCTCTGTTTCATAAGATGTACGAGCAAACTCAAATCCTTTAAAAAAGTCTCTCCAAGAAGCATCTACGGATTCAGGATTTTGAGTGTATTGTAAAAATAAACTTTCAATAGCGTTTACATCGCTGGTACCTACATAGGAAAATTTGTCCATTTTAATTTTAGCTAAAATAAGGGCCAAATTTAAGGATTTTAATGGAAATTATATGTAAATAAATAGTGTTAAAGTCTATTTGATGGATTATTTCTTATTACATCCATTTTTTACGCTTAAAATAAATCATCAAGCCCACAATAATTCCTAGCATAACACCGCATGTTATAAAATAGCCATTTTGGGTTTTCAATTCGGGCATATTTTCAAAATTCATCCCGTAAACACCAGCTATAAAGGTTACCGGAATAAAAATAGAAGACATTATCGTTAACACTTTCATTACCTCATTCATTCTGTTGGCATTAGTGCTGAGGTAAATATCCATAATACCAGATAACAAATCCCGATAAGTTTCTACTGTATCTATAATACGAGTAACATGATCGCTCAGATCTCTCAGATAAATATCGCTCGATGATTTAATTAAGTTGGTTTCTGAACGCACCATATTACTAATCATGTCGCGCATGGGCCAGACTTGTTTTCGTAAATAAATCATGTCGCGTTTCAAATGATATAGCTCAAGTAATGATTTTTTATCCGAATTGCCGATAATATCTTCCTCAATTTCCTCAATTTTATCGCCAATTTTTTCTATGGCCATAAAGTAACAATCGACTACTGCATCCATTAATGCATAAGCCAAATAATCAGCGCCTAATTTCCGTACTCTTCCCTTACCCTGTCTTAACCTGTTTCTAATAATATCAAATGCATCTCCGCTATGTGGTTCTTGAAAAGATAAAACAGTATTTTCACATAATACTATTGACAATTGTTCTGATTTTACGTCAGTTGTATAGGTAATCATTTTCATGATAGCAACTACATAATGATCATAATCTTCGAACTTAGGTCGCTGATCCATATGCACAATATCTTCCATCGTCAATGGATGGATATTATAAATTTTTCCGATAGCCTCAATTAGCTCAGGTTTATGCAATCCCTCTACATTTATCCATTTAACCATATTTGGTTTAACATGGGATACACAATCAGATAAATCGTAATATTCGTCCTCAAAATACTCAGATTCATTATACTCAATCAATGTAATTTTGATTCTACCTGTTCTTTCCTTACCAGAATAAGTTACTGTACCCGGAGGAGCGCCAATATGTGAATGTTTGACTTTCAATTTAAACTAAAACAATACTATTTTATGTATGCATATAATCTGTTTCATTTTTCATAACCATCTGAACCGTAAATCTACTTCTTTGTTCTAATAATATTATTTTTTGTTCAGTTAATTCATCAATGGTTTCTTGAGTGTAATATCTAACAGTCATTAATTCCAATCCGGAATTATATAAAACATTAAACTGCGTTTTTAATTCTTTTACCAAATTTTGAATTTTAAACTCATGGTTATCACAACATACAGAAAAACTAATAGCCGATAACTGCATTAAATTGATTTTTACCCCAAATCTTGAAAACAATTCGAAAATATCACTCAAATTATCTTCAGCAATAAATGAAAAATCTTTTGGTTGAATGGATATTAATACCTGATCTATTTTAAAAATATAAGAAGGAATATTTAAACGTTTTTCGCCATCCCTCACTATGGTTCCTTGATCTTTTGGTTTTAGAAATGACTTTACATGTAAAGGAATATTTTTATTTTGAAGCGGCTTAATTGTTTTTGGATGAATGACAGTAGCACCGTAGTATGTCAATTCAATCGCATCATGATACGTTAATTCATCTATTTTTTTGGTGTGAGAAAACCATTTTGGGTCAGCATTTAAAACACCTGGAACATCTTTCCAAATGGTTACGTTTGTTGCATCAAGACAATAAGCTAAAATAGAAGCCGTATAATCAGATCCCTCTCGTCCCAAAGTTGTTGTAAAATTTTCAGAAGTACCACCTATGAAACCTTGAGTAATAATAAGATTAAAAGAATCAAAAATCGGCATCAACTCTGTCCTAACCAAATTTTCTGTTATTGTAAAATCAACTTTTCCCTCCCTATAACTATTATCTGTTTGAATAAGACCACGAGCATCAACCCATTTATTTTTAAGTCCTATTTCGTTTAAATAAGCTGAAATGATTTTAGTAGAAATCACTTCTCCTATGCTAACAATTTGATCATATTCACAGTCATAATCATGAGTAGGCTCATCCTCAATAGCCCAATATAGCTCCACAAACGTATTTTCTAACTCCATAAATACAGGATGAGAAGTATTTTTAAATAATTGCCTACAAACATCCAAATGATACATTTTTATTTCTTCCAAAATAACATCTGCTTTCTCTGTTTTATAAAAAAAAGCGTTTGCCAATTGTTCTAATGCATTTGTTGTTTTTCCCATAGCCGAAACGACAATGCCTATTTTTTCATTAGGAAATTGCTTTAAAACCTCAACAACATTTTTTACTCCATCCGCATCTTTTACCGACGCGCCACCAAATTTAAATATCTGCATAATAAAAAATTTGGCTAAAGATACGTCTAGAAGTGCTTTTCTTATCAGTTAATTGGAATTGTTTTTGTTAATTTGTTGATAAGATTGAAAAAAAGTGTATATTTGTCGTCCATTTTGGAGTAAGCTATGGGTAAAAGTCAGTACAAAATTCAGTTCGGCGGTTTATCAGTAGGCGAACATCAATTTGAATTTAATATTAACAATAAGTTCTTTGAACAATTTAGCGAAAGTGAATTAACAAGCGCCAATATAAATGTTCGTGCAAAATTAGTAAAGCAAAATACGTTAATGCATATTTTGTTTGATTTTGAAGGTACCGTAAAATTGGCTTGCGATCGTTGTTTAGTTGATTATGATTGTCCAGTATACGGACAAGAAAAATTAGTTATTAAATACGGGGATTCGAATGAAAGTAACGATGAAATGTTAGTTCTCAAAGAAGGTGTTGAAGAGGTTAATTTTTCTCAATATTTGTACGAATACATCGAATTAGCCGTGCCAAGTAGAAAAATACCTTGCGAAGATGAAGAGCAAACCATTCAGGTGGAATGTGATGAAGAAACCTTAGCTAAGTACAATGAGCTTAAAATTGAACAGCAACCGAATGAAAATCCTGAATGGGATAAATTAAAAAATATAAAGTTTAACAATAATTAAAATTAAATACCATGCCTAATCCAAAACGAAAACTATCTAGATCGCGTAGAGACTCTCGTCGTTCTACATACAAAGCACCTACAATGACCATCGCAAAAGATACAACAACCGGAGAAGCACATTTATTTCACCGTGCACATTGGTTTGAAGGAAAACTTTACTACAAAGGAAAAGTAGTAATGGAAAAAGCAGTAAAAGCTTAATTTCTAGTTATTTACATTTTAAAAAACCTCTTCAACTTTGAAGAGGTTTTTTTATATTGCTTGTTTTAATTTTTCAGCATCCGAAATTTTTATTTCAATACCATCTTTCCTATCAATTGACAAATCATCGTTCGTAAAACATTCGAGATTCATCTGATTTTTAGTTTTTTACTTTATATTTGCTATTACTTAATAGCTTCTTCAGAAATCATCAATAAAATGAAAAAAATATTTATTCCTCTCATAGCAAGTGTTTTATCCATTGTTGCCACATCTTGTTCAAACGATGAAAATAATCAACATAAGAGCCAAGAAGGTAATGGTGGGATTTTCATGGGAGGTGTTATGCGCATGAATGAAGTAGAATCATTTAAGAGCCTTAACCCCATTTCTGTAACCGAAGTTGTTGGCTTTCATCTTGGAAGCCAACTATTTGAAGGTTTAGTAAAATTTGACCAAAATAATCTATCCATTAAACCAGCATTAGCAAAAAACTGGGAAAATAATGAAACACAAACAGAATGGACCTTTCATCTGAGAGGAGACGTGATATTTCATAATGATCCTTGTTTCTCAGGAGGTAAAGGTAGAAAAGTAACCGCTAGTGATGTTAAATTCTGCTTTGATAAATTATGTACAGCCGATCCAAATAATGCGCAATTTGATATAACTTTTAAAAATCGTGTAACTGGAGCTGATGAGTCTTTCGAATCTTCAAAAACTGGAAAAATGATCCCGGTATCAGGTGTTAAAGTTATTAATGATACAACCTTAACTGTCTCCTTAAAACAACCATTTTCTGGTTTTTTAAATATTTTAGCAATGCCCGGATGTTGGATTTATCCTAAAGAAGCATTCGATAAATATGGTCAAGATCTTCGCATCCATCCAGTTGGATATGGTCCATTTCAGCTTGAAACAGCAAAAGAAGGGCAGGTTGTCATCATGAAAAAAAATCCAAATTATTATGGATTTGATAAAGAAGGAAACCGATTACCATACTTAGATGGTTTAAAATATACGTTTATTCGTGAAAAAAAGGCAGAAATTCTAGAATTTAAGTCTGGAAATTTAGATATGGTTTATCGTTTACCCGTTGAAATATTTCATGATATTATGGGTGACCTAGAGCATGCTAAAGATCACAAAAATGAATTCCAAATTTTAAGTTCGCCCGCACTTAATACAAATTATTTAGGATTTAATTGTCAAAACTCCATCTTTAAAAATAAAGATATTCGATTAGCCTTTAATTATGCTATTGATAGGCATAAAATTGCCGATTTTACCATTCAAGGAGAAGGCATTGCTGCCGATTATGGTATGGTTCCACATTCTGAAACTTTTGAAAAAGAAGGATATAACTTCAAAACTTTAAAAGCATACTCGTTTGATGTTGCAAAAGCAAAAGAATATTTGAAAAAAGCAGGCTATCCTGATGGAAAAGGATTTCCTAAGGTAACGCTACAAATCAATAGTGGTGGTGCCGACAGAAATATTTTAGTAGCAGAAGTAATTCAAAAAATGCTTAAAGAAAACTTAAATGTAGATATCGAAGTGAATACGGCAGCATTTTCAGAACATATTGAACAAATGTCATCCGGTAAATTAGATTTTTTCCGTTATTCATGGACTGCTGATTATCCGGATCCTGAAACTTTCCTAACCTTGTTTTATGGTAAACATGTGCCTGCAAATGCTTCTGAAAAATCATTTATTAATTACACACGATTCAAAAATAATCGTTTCGATTCTTTATTTGAAGCATCATTTGCTGAAATGGAAAAAACAAAACGTTACGCTCTTTTATCAAAAGCAGAACAAATTGTATTAGACGAAGCACCATTTATGCCAATATTTTACGATGAAAATTTCCGATTAGAACAATTAAATGTTAGAAATTTTCCAGAAAATGCAATGAACTTTATGGATTTAACCGAGGTATACTTAGTTCCAAAAGACAAACAATAAAAAACGTAAAAAATGCAAAACAAATAATTTTGTTTAAAGGTTAATCTTCATGCCCTTTTACATGTTTATTTTTATGTAATAAATAAAGATCTTCTTCCTTTTGAATAACTGATTTTAAAGAGTCACTTATTTCTTGTGCACCTAAATGATTCAAATCAGGCTTACCTGAATTGATCCAAGCTGTATACCACATACAACCTATCATGTGAATACTTTCACGCATTCGCCTTTCTACCTGTCCTTTAATCATTAAGTTATACCTATTTACATACTCTTCTGAATAGGTTTTGATTAATGCGTTACCTCTATTTTCATACACATATTTTTGATCAGAGGGAAAATTCTTGTTCAAAATGGCTTCAAATGTTAAAACACTATCTACAGCTAAATGGCTGTCGTACACCATTTTCCAAGCAAATTTAATAGGTGAATCAATATAACTAGCTCTTCCTACAAAGTAATCATAGTCTTCTGCTTTTAATTCAGGAATTCTGCTTTCCCAAAAACCATGAATCCCTCTTTGATTGGTCAATTGTCCGTTATAATTTTCAGTCGTATGTAGTGGTACATGAGCATCTGCAATATAGTGCCCCAATTCGGCACTGTATCTCAAAATTTTATCTAGACTTTCATCTTTAAAGGCATTTACCAAACTATTATAATGTTTTTCTATATGCCAAGGAAGTATACCGTAAGTTTTTAAGGTATCCTCAGTATATTTTTCTACGGCTTTTGACCAAAAAATGGGAACCTCTCTGAATGCTTGAGGATCATAATGATCTATATCTATATAATGTCTGGCAGCTTCTTCTTCCAAACTATAACGTCTTTTATCAGGATCCACAGCATGATTCGTGATAAATTCAATATGTTTTTTATAGAAAGTAATCATTTCTGGTGGTAATGTAAAAACAGCCATTCGATTAATACGTTGATGACCATAAAATCCCCAAGCATTCGCAGTTTTTTTTGGAATAACTACGATGAATCCTAAACATAAACTACAAAGAATAAAAAATCGCTTAACATATTTACGAATACTCATCATTAATTTCAGTGACGTCATATTTATTAACTAGACTATTAAAACCCACTATTTCTAAAGGTTTTATTCGCCAAATTTTTACATATGTCAAAGTTCAGTTCCTTTCTGAACTTTAATAAATCACCAAATGCTATTGATTTGTCTTATTAAGATTTATTGTAGGACTATGGAAAACATACACAATAGCGGAATACATTTCGACATAGCTACTTAACAATTAATTCGTTTAGTAATTTTTAAAAAAGCGGACTCTTAAAAAATAAAGTAAAAAATTACTATAACAAACGATGTTTATACCATTACAGATCATTACAAAATCATCGTAACAAACATAAATTAAGTTTATAATTCTTTAAAGTCAACTGTATGATGGTTGACGAACATTAAAATATAAATGTGTATAAATTAATGTATTAAAATTTCGGTAGCACCATACCCATAATTTTTATAGGAAGCATCATGAAATGAAATATCATCAATTGTTTTTAATATAGAAATAATTTCTTGTTTTAGTTTTCCATTACCCACACCATGAATAACAATTAATTTTTTGATTCCATTACTCAAACAATATTGCATTTCCTTTTCAAATCTATCTAATTGAATCGATAATATTTCAGAGTTTGTTAAAGTACTGTATGATTCCATCAACTCTTCGATGTGTAAATCAACTTCCTTAGTTAAATCTTTAATTTTCTGTTTAGCTAAAGACGTTTTTAATGGTTGCTTAAACTCCTTAATAGCTTTTAAACGTGTCATATCTTCCATGCGCAACGTTTGTTCTACAACCTCTGTTTCTAAAAAATTATCCTTTAAAATATACGCATAAACTGGAAATTTAAACTCATTATGACTAATCAAAGTTGACTGAGAAATGATTCTATCGTTTATATATAATATTTCTGCCAGAGGAATTTGTGATTTATAATGAATGTTTTTGTAAAACAAACATTCAATTTTATGATAAGCATATTCCTTGAAAAAGTTTTTCTTAACCTGTTTTAAAAATATCTTTTGATAAGCCCCTAACTCGCCATGTTTTAGCGTTTGAAAATACGCCTCATCTTTAACTGAATAAGTAAATGAAACATTATACGAAGATGAATTAAATAAATAAAATTTATAGTCAGTCACTAAAGCAGGCATATCATGATCAGGCTCAATTATAAAGTAAATAGAATCAGTTAAAATTGTTTCTAACTCCATTTCAATATTTTCAACTTCAGGATTTAAGATTAATTCCGTATGAATAGGAACTAAATGTTTATTTAAATAAGGAATTTCAAACCCATCTTCCATTTCAACAAAAACTGTTTCTTTGTCCTTGAATCTTGTTATAATTCCTTCTCCTACCTCATTCAAAAATCTTACTTTATCTCCTATTCTTAGTTTCATACGTTTTAGTAGTTTGTTTTTTAATGGCAAGTTGCCAAAACTTAATAAAGATATTGCATTTAAAGTGTCTTTATATTGGTTTTAAATTTAATACAATTAAAATGTGGTAAATATTTTTTATAAAATAATTCGCAATGCCCCTTTTTCTTTTACACTATAAAAAGGAACTTCCATTAAAGCACATTGCTGTTTTAATTTTTTTACAAATTTATAACTGTTAGAACAATCAGCAATAATTAATGGCTTAGTTTTACTATTGGTAGTCAGTCGCACAGGTGTATTATGAGATACAATAATATAATTAGAATTCTCTGGAGGAATGAACAATTCTTGACGATTAGCACAAATAGCGGTTAAGGATTTATATTTAAATGTATTAGCTATGGTGGATGTTACTTTTAAATTCGAAATAGTTAATAAATATGGTTTTATAATACGCTGATACTCTGTTTGATTAATGCCATTTAAATGAAAATATACTTTGTTACCTAATCTCAATAAAACTATTGATTTTTGATTGATATGAAATACCACCAATTCCTTTTTAGTGGAATCTTGATAGCTAAAGTAAATAGAACTAACAAACCAAACTATTACAACAACACAAAAGGTGACAACGGATGAATAATTTTTGTAAGTTATAATAAACAAAAAGGCTATAATAGCCAAAAACATGCATACTAAATCAATCATTGAAAATGGGATGTTATCAATAAAACCATAGGACGAACTATCGGTAAATTTTGTAAACCACAACATAAGTGATACTAATCCATTAATGCCGACAACTAATAATTGTTTAACAATTACCACCTTATATAATAAAACTAACACCCCACACATAAACATTAATAACACACTGATGGGGATAATCATTAAATTAGAAACAATAAACCAAAGAGGAAATTGATGGAAATAATAAAGCGAAATAGGCAACGTGAAAAGTGTTGCTGAAATCGAAATCACAACACTTCTCCAAATCCATTGAATAATAATATTTTCAAAAAAACAATTGTTATGAAGAATTGGATACAAATACATAATCCCAAATACCGCTAAATAACTCAATAAAAAACCAACATCTAAAATTAAATATGGATTAAATAGCAATAACAAAAACGCAGAAACAAGTAACGTATTAAATGAATTTCCTTGATGATAAAAAGTTTTTCCGAATAAAACCAAACTTAACATCAAAGCAGCTCTTAAAACAGAGGGAGAAAATCCGGTTACAAAAACAAATAGCAATAAACAAAGTAACACAATAACAAATCGTGTTTTTTTGTATTGTTCTGTTTTGTCAAACACTGAAAACAAAAATAATACGAATGCATACAAAACCCCCGTATGCATTCCGGATACAGATAAAATATGTAAAGTGCCTGAATGAGAAAAAGACTGCATAATCTGATCATCCACCTCATCATCATATCCTACTAATAATGCGGAACAAATAGAAAAAGCCTCTTGAGATAAGCCGCCATTTCTTAAAAATTCAACTAAACGTGATTTTATTTTTAAACCCAAACCCGACACACTAAAATAAGTATTTTGACTGGACGTCGGATAAACTGATTTTGATGTCGCATAAACTAGATGAAAAATATTTCGATTCTCTAAAAACTCTTTATAGTCAAATTCATACGGATTTTTAGGTCCATGAACATAACTGAATTTAGCCTTAACAAATACTGTTTGACCAGGCATTAGTTTCACGGCAGAATCATTTTTTAAATAAATAATCGTATTGCCCTCGGCATAGTGCCATTGATGGTTCGATTCAATACTTTGTATTTGAACGGGGAGTTTAATCGCCTTATTGGAAACAACTGGAATATCCTGAATTGTAGCTTTAAAAAATTGTGCGTCAGATACTATATATCTTGAATAATGATTTACATTGTATTTATGTTGATAAAAAAAACAGGATTCAAAAGCGAGCAAAAACAATAAACAATATGTCAGTAGTAAAAAAATTATTTTCAGTAACCGTCCAGTTAATTTTGTACGTTTTTGAATAACAAACGTTATACTCCAAGCTAATAATGTAATAAAAACAACTTGATGAAGATTTTGAAAAATACCTATCCAAATAACACTACAAATACCTATTATATAAGGTAAAAGTATTTTTAAAAAAGGTATTGATTTAAAATTGATCACGGACTAATGTAGTAAAATCAGAGGAGGTAATTTTATACAAAAAAATTATAATAAGGTTTATTTTAAAATAATGCCGTTAATCCTGCGTGAATTTTTCCTATCCGCAAATCAAAAAAATCACCTTGTTGTTTTCCTATGGCATAGCTTAAATTAAAAATACCAGCTTTTGTCTCAAAATTAATACCGGTGCCAAAACTTATTGGTGTATCATTATTATACATATTAACAGAATTTTCGTACCAAGCACCTTCAGCAAAAATAAATAGGTTAGAATTTTTTTCAAACAAAAATCGATACTCTAAGGTTGGGATAATATAGGCAGAGGCATATATACTTTCTTCGTCAAAACCTCGTAAAGTTTTCAGTCCGCCTATGCGAAATAATTCATTTTTAAAAAGGGTATTTCCAAAAACGCTTCCTAGTTGTCCTCCTAATTTAAAAACATGATTTTTATATACGTTCATGTAGCTTACAAAACTTCCCTCAATTTGATACTGGTTACTCTTTAAAACAACATTGCTATAGGCCGTCTCATTTATTTTTGGATTTTTATGGATTTGCCTTGTACCAGCAGAACCCTGAAACGTGATACCCAATCCGGTTCTTGGATTAAATCTATAGTCATACTTTTCAAATAAAAAACCTAAGCCGTACGAAGAAGTATTAACGTCAGCATACTCAGGTAATACTAAGTTGTTTGATAAACCTGTTGTGGAAATGAGATTCGCATGTCGTTGTTTATAAATAACCTTTAAATGATTAAATCCATTGAAATAATAATTTAAACCCAACCCATTATTAACATCTAAAAACGTCGTATCTTTTTTATAAAGTTTTATTTGATAATCCACTCCCACTGGCCAGCCCCCAATATAGGGATAAGAGACAGCTACTTTTAAGTCCTGAGTTTGTGTTTGCAATCGTCTCCAATTTACATCAAGCGTTTCGCCATTTTTCAAAATACTATTAACGAGTTTTATTTTTAAGTCTCCCGTAAAAACTGTTTTTGCATTATCGCCTGGTAAAATGCCGACAATACCATCAAATTGCGAAGCATTTCTTTTTTCCAAAAACACAAACAACTTATTTTGCTTGTCTGTTAGTTTTAAAATAGGCGACTTCTTTTCTATTAAAAAAGGTAATTGATTTATTTTTTTTGACACAGAAGAAAATAGTTCTGCATTATAGGGCATCCCATTTTTGATTCCTAAATATCTAGACAAAAATTTTTGATTAATTGTTGTTCGACCCTCTATTACCAGACTATCCAACTTAACATAAATATTTTTTTCTACTACTAAATTTGCCTGTATAGTGTTTTTATCGAATTGCAAACTGTCTAATTTGACGTGTACAAAAGGGTAACCGATATTTTCATAATAAAAGATAATCTTTTCTAGAAAAACTGATAGTTCAGAATATTTAAATACTTTATTGTTGAAAAACCGCTCCCCATAACCTAATTTACTGATAATAGGTCGATCTTTTTTATCACAAAATAAATTTATCCATTGATATTTTTTTCCGACATGAATATATGCCACATAGTTACAAGAATCACGCTTAACACTATCTATGCTGGCAGCAATAAATCCATCTCGAACAAACAATCGATAAACGCGATTAATTTCTTTATCAATTAGACTTTTATCATTAAACCGTTTATTATAGTCAACCTTATTAAAATCTGAACAACTATCTGTATTCATCATGTTTAAATGATAGGTTGTTTGAGCTATATATGGTAGCTTTAATGCCACCATCAGAACAATAAAATATGTTAATTTTTTTTTCAATAAAATAACATCTAAGTTAATTATTTTACCTTTACTTATGGTGTAAAAGAGATATATCACTTAACCAAAAAAGATAAAAAACAAACATTAGACACATGAAACGACTTATAATTTTAGCATCAATTGGAACAATAGCTTTATTTTTAATGGGTTATGGTTGCACTAAACGCAACACATTTATGACCTTAAATGAAGGAGTTAAAAAACAATGGAAACAAGTTGGAAGTCAGTATCAAAGACGTCTTGATTTAATTCCGAATATTGTTAAAACGGTAGAAGCCGAAGCTAACTTCGAAAAATCAACCTTAATGGCCGTTGTAGAAGCTCGCGCCAAGGCTACTCAAATAACAATCGATCCTACGAATTTAACATCTGAAAACATGAACCAATTTAAACAAGTTCAAGGCGAGTTATCTTCAGCTATTTCAAAATTATTAATGGTAAGCGAAAATTATCCAAATCTAAAATCAAGTCAAGCGTTTAGTGAGTTGAGAGTTGAATTAGAAGGTTGTGAAAATAGAATTGCCGTAGAAAGAATGAAATTTAATGATATGGTAGGAGAATTTAATATTGAAATTAAAAAAATACCTGGTAGTTTTTTTGCATGGGGCTACTCAGATGCTGCTTATTTTGAAGCTGAAGCAGGTGCTGAAAAAGCTCCCAAAATAGATATGAATATCAAATAAATATGTTTTTTCGTAAAAAACTACTATCTCCAATTGAGGAACAACGTTTAATGAAAGCCATAAAAGACGCTGAATTAATGACTTCCGGAGAAATTCGTATTCACATCGAAGCCATTTGTAAGGAAGATCCTTTAGATGCTTGCAAAAAAAAGTTTGAACAATTACAAATGCATCAAACCAAAGACCGAAATGGTATTTTGTTTTATTTGGCTTTAAAATCAAAATCTTTTGCCGTTTGGGGTGATGAAGGAATTCATCAAAAAGTAAATGACGAATTTTGGACGAGTATTACAGACTGTGCTTTAACCCATTTTAAAAATGGAGATTTTTTAGTAGGAATGGAAACCGTAGTAAAGTTGTGTGGAGAAAAATTAAAACATTATTTTCCCATACAATCTGATGATAAAAATGAACTCTCTAATGATATTTCTTATTAATTGAAGTCTATTCTAAACATATTAATTCTCTCTGTTTTATTAATTACTAATTCAGTAATTGCTCAAATACCTAGTCGACCTAATCCGGAACACTTATACAATAATTTATCTAAGACTTTTCCTGATTTTTTATCGCGAAAAGAAGCAAATCAGCTTGAAAAACAACTGCAGCGTTTCAGTAATGAAACTTCAAATCAAATCTGTATTGTTATAACCGATGATCTAAATGGGTTGGATGCCTCTTCTTTTGCTGTCGGTATTTTAAATCAATGGGGTATTGGACAAAAAGATAAAAACAATGGTGTGGTTATCTTAGTTAAACCAACCGGAAAACCAAACGAACGAAAATTATTAATTTCTGTAGGCTATGGTTTAGAAGGGGCTATTACTGACATAGAAACCAAACACATTCGAGAAGAACAAATTGTACCCAATTTTAAAAAAGGATTATACTTTGATGGGCTAGAAGCAGGATGTGAGGCGCTTATGCTAGCTGCCAAAGGTGAGTATAACGAAAAAACTCATTCTAAACAAAATGATAATGGCGTTTCATTTATCAGAAATCATCCAGTTTTGTTTCTCATCTTAGTTATCTTAATAGTCTTTATTTTATTTAAAACGCCTGGCGGAGGTGGCAGAGGTGGAACTACCTATTTTGGCGGTGGCTCTTCTTTTGGAGGTTTTGGGGGCGGTTACCATGGGGGCGGTGACTCTTCTTTTGGTGGATTTGGCGGCGGTTCAGGTGGTGGTGGTGGTTCAGGAGGAAATTGGTAAATATTTTACAAAACAATATTTAAGTGTCATTTTTTTAGCTCAATAGTTTTGTTTCACCAATAAATAATTTATTTTTACCCAAAAATAAACTATTACTATTATGAGTTCTCATCACGATCACGACCAACATTCTCAAGAACCAAAAAAAGTTGCTTTTCGCACACCATTGATTTTAGGTTTAGTTACCATTTTTATTATTTTATTGGCAGTAAGTACATGCGATAATAAACATCATGATTCTTGCCAAGAAGATTGCTCTGAAGAATGTATGAAAAAATGTGAAGCAGGCGATAAGTCAGACTGCGGTTCTAAACACGAAGAAGCACATGAAGCTACTACCCACGGAGCCTCTCACTCTGAAGAACATGTTGTTGCTAAAGACACCTTATTAAAAGTTGATTCTACCGCTACAAAAAAGGCAGAAACTCACACAAATCACCACTAATTTTTAAATAATCAATTCTTTAAGCCTTACATAATAAACTTTGTAAGGCTTTTTTTGTTTCATAATTGAAACCTATAATACACCTTTATTTTGTCGGTTAAATAGGTTTTTTGTAATATTACACACCTTAAAAAAACATAAAATGGCTACAGATAACTTTCAAGCGCACGATTATTATTTAATGGACGAATTATTAAGTGATGAACATAAATTAATTCGTGATACTGCCCGTGCATGGGTAAAAAAAGAAGTAACTCCAATTGTAGAAGAGGCTTGTCAAACAACCACTTTCCCAAAACAATGGATTAAAGGATTAGCCGAAATTGGCGCATTTGGACCTTACATTCCGGCAGAATATGGCGGACCCGGACTAGATCAAATTTCATACGGTTTAATTATGCAAGAATTAGAACGCGGAGATAGCGGATTACGTTCTACCGCTTCTGTACAAAGTTCTTTGGTAATGTACCCCATTTATGCTTATGGTAGCGAAGAACAAAAGAAAAAATATTTACCAAAACTAGCTGCCGGAGAATTAATGGGTTGTTTTGGATTAACTGAACCTGACCATGGAAGTAATCCTAATGGAATGATTACAAACTTTAAAGATAAAGGAGATCATTACTTATTAAACGGTGCTAAGATGTGGATTAGTAATTCCCCGTTTGCCGATATAGCCGTTGTATGGGCCAAAGATGAAGAAGGAGTCGTAAGAGGATTAATCGTTGAAAGAGGTTATGAAGGATTTACAACTCCTGAAACGCATGGAAAATGGAGCTTACGTGCTAGTGCTACAGGCGAATTAGTATTTGATAATGTAAAAGTTCCTAAAGAAAATTTATTGCCAAATGTTAAAGGATTAAAAGGGCCTTTGGGTTGTTTAAATTCAGCTCGTTTTGGTATTGCATGGGGTGTAATAGGTGCTGCCATGGATTGTTATGACAGTGCTTTACGTTACAGTAAAGAACGTATTCAATTTGGTAAACCAATTGGAGCATTTCAGTTAACTCAAAAAAAATTGGCAGAAATGATCACTGAAATTACAAAAGCTCAGTTGTTAACTTTCCGTTTAGGGCAATTAAAAAATGAAAATCGTGCTACACCTGCTCAAATTAGTATGGCTAAGCGTAATAACGTAAACATGGCTTTACAAATTGCTCGTGAGGCTCGTCAAATTCATGGTGGCATGGGCATAACAGGTGAATATCCTATTATGCGTCACATGATGAACTTAGAATCTGTTATTACGTATGAAGGAACCCATGATATTCATTTATTAATTACCGGAATGGATGTTACAGGCTTTAATGCATTTTCTTAATCATTTTTAAGTAACAAAAGAAAAAACCCTGATAATCTCAGGGTTTTTTCTTTTTAATGACATTTTTACGCGTATTAACGATCAAAATCAATTAAATGCTTTCAAGCTTAAATCCATGCTTTTAACATGATGTGTTAAAGCTCCTACTGAAATAAAATCAACACCACACTTAGCATAAGAAGCAATATTTTTTTCGGTAATACCTCCCGAACTTTCAATTTCAAAACGATGATTAATTAAAGCCACGGCTTTTTTAGTCTCTGAAATTGAATAATTATCCAACATAATGCGTTGAAACCCTCCTTTATCCAATATCAGCTTCACATCATTTAAAGTACGTGTTTCAACTTCTATAGGTAATTTTTTCCTTGTTTTCTTTAAATAAGCATGGGTGGCATCAAGGGCCTCTATAATTCCACCGGAAAAATCAATATGATTGTCTTTTAGCATAATCATATCATATAATCCAAATCGATGATTCGCGCCTCCACCAATTACAACGGCCCATTTTTCAAAAAACCGAAAATTAGGTGTGGTTTTTCGTGTATCAATAACTTTTGTTCTGGTACCTACACAAAGGCTTTGTAAATAATTGGTTTTAGTTGCAATGGCACTCATACGTTGCATCACGTTCAAAACCAATCGTTCTGTAGTCAATAATTTACGCGAACTCCCTTCTACAATAAATGCGATATCTCCAACATTAACCCTATCTCCATCATTTAACATGGCAGTGAATTTGATTTTAGGATCTACCAACCTAAAAATCTCTTTAGCAGCCTCAATACCTGCAATAATGCCATTTTCTTTTACTAGTAAACGGCATTTTCCTTTTTTTGATGCGGAAATCGTAGCCATTGCCGAATGATCACCATCACCCACATCTTCCTGTAAAGCATTTTTAACAAACGCCTTAAAATTAAAATGTTTCTTATGTTGTTGTATGTATTTATCCATTATCGTTCTCTATTCTAAATTGTGAAATGATGCTTCCTCTAACCAATATAGAAATCCTAAATTTACCATTATGAGTGTCTAGAAGACCTGTAATAAATTGTTGTTCACCGTTTAGAACACTTTTATGTAAAGCCTGATAACTTTTGAATTTATGTTTGCTTAAAAAATCTTCAATCATAGCCTGTGCCTGAGATTTACTTAATAAATCTTCTTCCTCCAATATCTTAATAGATAGCTTTTCGGAAAACACTTTCACTAATTCTGAAAAATTCCCTTTTTTAAGTGAATTCGTTACATCATCCGTCACATCTTTAGATGTAAAAGAAAATAACAAGAAACCAAATAAAATAATGAAGAGGGATTTCATTAATGTAAATTTTTTATGCTTAGTGGCAATTTTTATGCCTGAATTCGAATTAGTTGACATCAATAAATATATTAACAAAATTAATTCAATTAATGTTGATTTAATTCTAAATAGACGACAATTTATAAACTAATTCATGGTTATATCTCTATTTAAAAACATGTAATTATACATTGCCGCATATATAAATGATATGCAATATTTTACCAAATTAGATAAGAGACTGTTAATAAATAAGGTAGCCTTTTCTGACATTTTAAAACCCATTATCTATTTTTGGATAAAAAATAAACATTATGTATAAATTCATTCTAATTCTTTCTTTTTGTTTTTTAAATGTGTCTCTATCGTTAGGACAGGCCAAACATATTGGTAAATCAGGTATCGAAATCCTAAAAACATATAGTCAAAACGTACTTGGTAAAAACATCGGATACTATGTTGAATTTAAGAACAATAGCCCTGAAACGGTTGATGGTTTAAAATGGATTGCAAGTTTTTATGATAATTTTGGGGAACTGAAAGGAAAAAGAGAGGGAAGCTGGGAATCAGGAAACATTATTTCTGCGATGAAACCTGGAGATTCAACTAAAGACCTCGAGGCATCTTATGTAGATGGAGGAACAAAAGTTTTTATTCGAATTACACAAGTTCATACTGTTGCGAAAGAATAATCAAATCAGTAAAGCAAAAATTTCTCCTTGAGTAATGCTTAAACTAATACTTTTCTAATTACCAATTAATTCGCTAAATTTCAATTCTAAAATAGATTTTACTAAGATGAGCACATTACATAACTATGCCTGCGGACAATGGGTTGCAGGAGCCGATAACGGACAACAATTATTTAATGCCATTACCGGTGATGTAGTAGCTACTGCGAGCAGTAAGGGTTTGGATTTTGCCAAAATGTTGGATTATGCCAGAACAGTTGGCGGACCAAAATTGCGAAAAATGACCTTTCAAGAGCGTGGTTTGATGCTGAAAGCACTTGCTATACATTTATTGAGTAAAAAAGAAGAATTTTATAAAATATCTTGGGCAACTGGTGCTACCCGCATTGATAGTTGGGTTGATATTGAAGGTGGTATTGGGAACTTATTTACCTACGCCTCATTGCGCCGTCAGTTTCCAAATGAAACATTTTGTTATGAAGGCGATGTAGCTAGATTAAGCAAGAACAATACTTTCATCGGACATCACATTTGTGTTCCGAAAGAAGGAGTTGCCATTCATATCAATGCATTTAATTTCCCGGTTTGGGGTATGCTAGAAAAAATTGCAGTCAACTGGTTTGCTGGCGTTCCTGCCATTGTAAAACCAGCAACAGTTACTTCTTTTTTAACCGAAGCAGTGGTTAAAGAAATCATTGCAAGTGGCATTGTTCCCGAAGGTGCATTGCAATTAATTTGCGGAAGTGCCAATGGAATTTTAGATCATGTCATCAATCAGGATGTGGTTACATTCACTGGCTCTGCATCAACAGGAAAAATGCTGAAATCTCATCCGCGATTAATTGAAGAATCGGTTCATTTTAACATGGAGGCTGATTCGCTGAATTGTTGTGTCTTAGGTAATGATGTGACTCCTGCTATGCCTGAATTTGATATTTTTATTAAAGAAATAGCCCGTGAAATCACCACCAAAGCCGGACAAAAATGTACGGCTGTGAGAAGAATTATTGTTCCTGAAAACCTTGTAGAAGATGTGCAGATAGCCTTAGGTAAACGCTTGGCGCAAACAGTAATCGGCGACCCAAATGTAGAAGGTGTACGCATGGGTTCTTTGGCTGGGCAAACTCAATTACTGGAAGTAAAAGAAAAAGTAGAACAGCTTTCTAAAACTCAAAAAATCATCATCGGTGATTTCGAAAAATTTGAGGTGAAAGGTGCTGATAAACAAAAAGGTGCATTTATGCCGCCAATCATTTTTTTAAACGAAAAACCATTCACCAATACAGATTGTCATAACATTGAAGCCTTTGGCCCTGTAAGCACCATTATGCCTTACAAAACAATTGACGAAGCTATTGAACTCAGTAAAATGGGGAAAGGTAGTTTAGTAAGTTCTATTGTTACTGCTGATGACCGCATTGCGCGCATGTACACCATTGGTGCAGCGTGTATGCATGGAAGAATTTTAGTATTGAATAATGAATGTGCCAAAGAAAGTACCGGACATGGTTCACCAATGCCAATGCTCGTTCACGGTGGTCCTGGAAGAGCAGGCGGTGGAGAGGAAATGGGTGGCAAACGAGGCGTGTTTCATTATTTACAACGTACTGCCATTCAAGGTTCGCCAACAACCATTACTGCAATTACCGGACAGTACCAACAAGGTGCCAAACAAATTGAAAAAGATATTCATCCTTTCCGTCAACATTTTGAAGACTTGGAAATTGGTGAAACATTAATTACTGCCAAACATACCATAACAGATGCCGATGTGGTAAACTTTGCGAACGTAAGCGGTGACCATTTTTATGCCCATACGGATGTAACGAGTTTAGATGGAACTATTTTCACTGGACGCGTTGCCCATGGTTACTACATTTTAAGTAAAGCGGCCGGTTTGTTTGTAAATGCTAAAAAAGGGCCTGTACTATTAAATTACGGCATTGATGAGTGTCGTTTTACCAAACCGGTTTATATGGGTAGCACGATTGGTGTTCGTTTTACCTGCAAGGAAAAAATTGATCAAGAGAAAAAAAATCCGGAAGATATTGCCAAAGGAATTGTGAAATGGTTAGTGGATGTATATGATGAAACAGGAGAAACCGTTGCCATAGCGACCATTTTAACCATGGTAAAAAAACGAAATCAAGATTAGTTTTTAAAACAATCATCAAAAAATCGCATCATGCTTAAGGCTAAACAGCTACAAGAAATGATGCGATTTTTTGTTTTTCCAATCACCTATCTCCACAATTTATACCTTAGAATAAGTAAAAACGGATTAACGTTCAGCAAACGCAATACTTAGTACACTAATTTTAATTCCGTCGATTGTATTTAGTACACGACAGCAAGCTTCGATGGTAGCTCCGGTTGTAATCACATCATCTACCAAAATAATGTGCTTTTCGCTTAATTCATGGGTCTGAGATAATTCAAAAACATCCTCTACATTTTCCCAGCGTTCATATTTACTTTTTTTAGTTTGGGTTGTCGTAAATTCTCGTCTTAGTAAAAAAGTATTCGCACACGGAACATCAAGTACTTGCGCTATACCTTTTGCAAATTCTTCACTTTGATTATATCCCCGCATTTTCTTTTTTTTATCATGTAGCGGAACCGGGATGATGTAATCCGCATTTTTAATTAATTCGTGTTGTAATAAATCGTTGGCAAACCATTTACCAAGTAAAACGGCTAATTCTTTATTTCCTTTATATTTTATAGCATGTAATAATTTTTGTACTCTTCCTTTCTTTTGAAATATGTAAAAACTATAAGCGCAGACTAATTGAACTCTGCCATAAAAAATTTGCTCTACTGGATTTTTCGCACTTAAAAGAGGAAGTTTGGGCATATTCAAATAACAATCGTTACACACTTCATCTTCATGCTTGTAGAGTGAATTGCCACATGCTATGCAATTTCGCGGATAAAAAAGAGCTAAAAAATCGTTTAACATATTATAATTTGCTGGCGAGCGTACAGCCTAATTTATGAGTTCTTACTTTTCCTGAGAAATCAAATACTTCTATGTAAATTACATAGATTCCTATCGATGCTTTTTCAAGTCCATCGGTAATTCCATCCCAACTAAAAGTTCCTTGTTGAGTTAATGGTTGATTTTTAATGAGATGTCTGACCAATCTTCCATCGCTATCATAAACATATACATTAGCAATATTGGTTGTTTCTGTTAATTCATAACTGATATTCAATACATCATAATAACCATCATTATCGGGCGAAAATAAAGGGTTTGAAATATAAAACCCACTTCCCATTTCTACTTTTAAATATTGAGAATTTTGATAAGACGGCGTTGCAAACCTCGCCGTTTCAGAGGCACTATTCCAATTTGTACGGTCGTTTGTTCTTCTATTAAAATCGATTCGTTCTAAAGAAACTCCTTTTTTACTCACTAGTAAAGGAAAATGAAATGCCTCGTCATAAATAAAATTATCTATAATTTTCGAGTGTTTATCACTAATCGTTACTACATCCCTATCGGTGTTCATCGCTGGCAAGTCTATCATATCCACAAATTCGTTTGGATTAAGCGAAAAATAGTGTTGTTTAATACTATGCTGATTTTCGCTTAAAACCACATAATGCCCGGGGAATAATAAATATCCATCATGAGTAATAATTTGAGTATCAAATAGTGCTCCTGAAATCGTATCCATAGAACCGATTCGTAAATCTTTTAAATCAATGGTCTTATTGCTTTTATTATATAACTCTACAAAATCAACACAGCCCGAGTTTGGGTCAAAAAGAATTTCATTAATAACGATGTCGTTTTCTATTGGCGCTTGTGGTACAGCAAACGGTAAGCTCGAATTTATTAATGGATTACCCGAACAATCACATACATCACTTAATACAGAACAATGATAAACCACATTGGCTAATAAGCCTAATCGAAATTTTAATTTTACCTTTTTGAATTGTGGCGAAACTGGTTGAACGTAAATTGGTTCTCCAAAACCATTATCTAATAAATAATTTTTTGGATTCGATAACCTTACACTATTTAATGATTCTGTAAAAGTCAATAAAATAGTGTCATTTAATAGGATATCTATTTTTTGTAATTGAGGGAATACTCTATCAAGATTTGAAGCCGATACGGAATTTATTTTTCCGGGAGTACCTCCTAGTTTATCCTCACTAGCCCGCCAATTTCTAATTTCGCCACACGGATTACCAGCATCTATTTGCTCTAAACTAAATCCGCCTTCTTCTTTATCTGAGCTTTGATACCAATCTTTAGAATAAGTAAGCGAATGTATCATTACCCCATTCGTATCTCTTAAAGTCAATGTTGTGCCATCATTGATAAGGGATGGAAACCCGGTAATTTCATACACTTTAATACCACAAGTTTTTAAAAATTTTTCTGCATTTCCAGCATTGGTAAATACCATCAGGCTATCTGCTTTTATAATAACATCCGGCAATTTTTTGGATGAAGAAAGCGTCGATAAAGTCCAATTTTTCAAATGAATATCAAAAGATGTTCTGTTTTTCAATTCTACAAATTCAACATCGGGCAAACCAATCGATGGATCCGGATCTGCCATCAATTCATTAAACACCACATCATAAGGTTTATGATGGTAATAAGAAAACCGACTTTGATTCAAATGAGGCAAATTACCATAACAATCTGTTATCCCCGAAATCATCAACGTATAATTTGTTCCACTTTTCAAAGGTGTTGGTAATACTAAAGTAACATCCGTTGAAGAAGTTAAAAAAACGGAAACAGGCGCGCCAATAAATGGAAAAATTGAATAATTTGTAAGATTGGTTAACTGCTGTTTTGAAAAAACATCTTCTATTTGAACTAAAATATGTAAAGAATCTATCACTGATACTTTTGTTATTCTTGGTCCAATGGTATCTGCCACTAGTGAATAAACAGAGTTTATAAATCCTGGTGTCCCACCATCTGCATCATTAGAGGCAATCCAATTATCGGATAGTAAACATGTAACAACCTGATTCGGATTAATCTGTTCTAAACTATAACCTCCCTCTTTTTTGATTGAATTTTTATACCATGTATCGAAGTAACTTAAGCTATCGATGATAGCATTGGACGACGTTTTTAAAAATAAATGGTCGCTTGTATTATTGAGGGAAGGAAAAGAACTAACGCCTATTCGGTTCAAATATCCTAATTCAGTGAATTGCGCTGTATCAGCCATCGGACAAATGATGACATACTGATTGGGGAGTAAAGTATAATGACCAATAGTTGCTGTAGAATACCCATCGCTTAATTTTAGTCCTTTCAAATTATACATCGTTAAACTATTATTGTATAACTCTAGATATTCAGTGTTGGTTAGATTAACTATCGGAGAAGGGTCGGCATATATTTCATTAAAAACGATGTCTTTATAATTCGGAATTGGTTCAACAAAATAAATAAAACTCACGGCAGAAGAAGGCATCGTATTTCCAACAATGTCATTCATCTGACTCACTTGCAGTGTATAGGTTCCATTTACTAAAGGTGTTGACACAACTAAATGAACTAATTTCAAATTGATTCCGTCGCGGGTTGCCGATAAAGGATTTCCAATGCCCGAAATATTATAATTAGTTACATTTTGTGAGCTGTTTAAATCAATGGGTTCATCGAATAAAACATCCACAGAATCTGAGGAAATAGAAAAAGCACTTATCAGTTTTGGTGGCTGACTATCGATGATAATCGGAGTGACCAAAATATTATCAAACTGGTGTTTCTGAAAAAAAGAGGCCGTGCTTTGTTTGATTAAAAACCCAAAATAGTTGGAGCTTACATGAGAGCCATCTGTGGCCGAACCCTCCATTATATAGCTATTTCCTGTTCCTGTTAAATCTCGTTGCAATGTCCAAACATTGGAAACATCATGAGTTACTTTAATTTTAAGGGTATGATTTGACGCATTTAGTATACCGGAAGTTCCAATTACCAGACTGTTTGTAGCAATGCCTGTTCGCTTATACAAACTAATATTATCCTGAGTGCTTCCAATTCGAACAAAATAACCATTGATTACAGTGGATTTTAAATTAAACGTATCACTTGCTAAATATACATCCACATAATTAGCACTCGACGGATTGAATTGCAAATTCACGTCAAACTCCCACTCACAATTACTAACCAACGTATTTGTAGTAGAACCATAAAACGATGAATTAGTGGCAGTATTAGTCGATTTTAATTGATTATTAACGATTTGAAAATCGTTGGGGCTACTAATAATCCAAGTAGGATTTGACGTCAAGTCTCCATCATCAAACTTTTCATTAATTTGTGCCGAAGCAAAAATCACCCACATATTAAAAAGAAGAAACAAAAAGGAACGAGAATTTTTCATACTTAGCACAACAAACTCAATGTCATATTACTCTATTATATCTATAGATGATATATATTTATTTTATACTTAAAATAGTTCTATTCAAAAGAATACATCTATCAAATAGATGCAAAAAACTAAAATAAGAATTTTTTTCATAGCAAATTAATTGGCAATTTTACGTCGATTAAATTATCCATGTTTAATATCTGTCATCGAAAAAATTCATGGAGACTCCAAATGACAAATAAATAATAATAGAGCTACGTATGAAAATTGCAGTTGTAGGTGCCACAGGTTTAGTAGGAACAAAAATGTTGGAAGTTTTAGCAGAAAGAAATTTTCCAATAACCGATTTAATTCCAGTTGCTTCAGAAAAATCAGTAGGAAAGGAAATTGTATTTAAAGGTAAAAGCTACAAAGTACATTCTATGCTTGATGCCATAGCTTCTAAACCACACATCGCATTATTTTCAGCGGGTGGGGGCACTTCGCTTGAATGGGCTCCTAAATTTGCCGAAGCAGGCATCACTGTGATTGATAATTCGAGCGCTTGGCGAATGGACCAATCTAAAAAATTAGTTGTTCCTGAAATCAATGCACACCAACTCACTGCGGAAGATCGGATTATTGCTAATCCAAATTGTTCTACTATTCAAATGGTCGTAGCATTAAACCCTCTACATCAAAAATACAAAATCAAACGTGTCATTGTTTCTACCTATCAATCGGTTACCGGAACTGGGGTCAAAGCTGTTGCCCAACTATTAAATGAACGCTCGGGGATTGAAGGAGAAATGGCCTATAAATATAAAATAGACTTAAATGTCATTCCTCAAATTGATGTGTTTACAGATAATGGTTACACAAAAGAGGAAATGAAGATGGTCAATGAAACAAAAAAAATAATTGGAGATGATTCTATTCGGGTGACAGCCACTACGGTACGTATCCCTGTAATGGGTGGACACAGTGAGAGTGTGAATGTTGAATTTGAAAATGAATTTGATATCAAAGATATTTTCAAAATTTTGAGCGAAACTAAAGGTGTTGTTTTACAAGACGATATCAGTAATCAAATTTATCCAATGCCCATCAATGCGCACAACAAAGATGAAGTTTTTGTAGGAAGAATCCGAAGAGATGAATCTCAGGCTAATGCCTTAAATATGTGGATTGTATCTGACAACTTACGCAAAGGAGCTGCAACCAACGCCGTTCAAATTGCAGAATATTTAGTTGCAGCTAAATTGGTGAAATAAATAGTACCTATTTATTAAATAGTTGTTGTAACCGTTATTGTTTTAAGGCAATTTCATGGTATTTTTTTTGCCGATGTGTTCAAAGTTTGCTTCTATCCAATTTGCGCAGGCTTTGTAACCTAATTCTTTGAGGTACATCATAAAATCCCAACTGGTATTTAATTTTGATGATAAATTTAACTCACTTAACTCTTCGTCGGCACTGATGTTATGCAAATATACAGGCCTTAAAGCGCCATCAAGTGTAATTCCCTTTTCTATCAACTGTTGTTTAAACTGAATTAATCTGAGCTCCAACAATAAGGAGGAGTTAAAACTTAATTCATTAATTCGATCTCTGATACCTTCAATATTATCGGGTACATTTTTTATATTTTTAGGATTAATCTGAACCAATAAAATATCATTAGCCTCTTCCGTATGATCGATTAAAGGCTCAATTAATGGATTTCCGCTATATCCACCGTCCCAATAATATTCTCCATCAATTTCCACCGCATCATACATATATGGCAAACATGCCGAAGCAAGAATAGATTTAGCCGTAATTTCTTCGCGACCAAAAATACGAGCTTCGCATGTTTTCACATTGGTAGTACATACAAATAATTTTGGGGGATTTATCTGATGTAATTCATTAAAGTCAATCACCTGATTTAAAATTCTTTCAAGAGGATTGTATTGCAATGGGTTTAATTGTTTGGGTGTAAAATTCTCTGTAACAGCACTAAACCATTTATAGGTTGGAGAAAAATCCATATTACCTGGGCTCATCATTTTATCTAACCAACTCGGCTGAATTGGTGACAATTTTCCGGCTTCAGAAATTTTATGCCAAAATTTTACTAAAGTGTGTTTAGCCAAATTTCGACCTCCTTTTTTTAATCCATAAATGGTACAAACTCCGTTCATGGCTCCGGCGCTAGTGCCGCTAATTCCTTCAATTTCTATGCGTTCATCATCTAGTATTCTGTCAATAACTCCCCAGGTATATGCCCCATGTGCACCCCCACCCTGAAGTGCTAAATCTATTTTTTTTACATCTGCCATAATTTTTTGTTAAGTCTTTTTAAAATTTAGATTTCATTAAAAATCATTCATATTTTAATTAATATTCTATGTCCAAATCAAATCGTTTTTTTAGTTCCAAAAGAGCAGGATTTTTTTCAGCCATTAATTTAAACTTATCAGTTGGCTTATACGCTTTTATTTCGCCTGCTATTTCAGATACTTTAATTTCTAACTGCGTTTTTTTGTTGCTTAAAAGTCTTCTTAATTCATCGAGCATGTCCTGCTTAATATTAGTAAGCATTTCTCGTTGCACTTCATTATTTAATTCCACCGAAACAGTCTCTCCCTTAAGTTGTATGTGGCTTGAGGTTAATGTGGCATAAAGTTGTTTATTGCCATTTTTATTTTTTTCCTCTGCAAAATATTTAATGGCTTCCAAAACACGCTCAGAAGTCAGTTCTATATCAAGCGTTTCTGTCTCATTTACTTGCGCTACGGGTTTTTCAGCCGACGCTTCAGGCGGGGCGGTATCTTTTAATAAAAATTGAGACTTTATTTTTAGTTCATTAAAGCCAACTACTGGTTTATTACTTATCTGAACGATGGGCTGAGCCGAAAATTTTGTAGGAGGAGCTGCCGCTATAGCTTGAGGTGAAGTCTGAGTTTCGAAATTGGTTCCTAACTCATCTTTTTTTTTTCCGCATCTTGCGATGCGGTATTTAAATAACTGATTTGCATAAGTGCCATTTCCACTTGCAAACGCTGGTTTTTAGCAGACTTATAATGAATATCACACTTATTAATAACAGCCAGTGATTTCAATAAAAATGTGGTTGGGCACAATTGAGCTTGTTGAGCAAATCGCTGTTTCAAATTTTCGCTAGCTTCTAAAAGCTGAACCGTATATTGATCTTTACTTACTAATAAATTTCTTAAATGTTCGCCAAAGCCAATGATGAAATTATGCCCATCAAATCCCTTTTTTAATATTTCATCAAAGGTTACCATCACTTCAGGCAGTCTGCCATTTAATGCGGCATCCGTTAGTTTAAAATAATACTCATAATCTAATACATGCAGATTTTCAACCACTGCCTTATACGTTAAATGATTTCCGGTAAAGGTTACCATTTGATCGAAAATAGAACAAGCATCGCGTAACCCTCCATCTGCTTTTTGAGCAATTATTTGAAGAGCTTCGGGCTCAAAGGTGATGTGTTCTGTTTGAGCAATGTAAACCAACTGTTCAGTTATGTCTTCTGTTTTTATTCTATTAAAACTAAATACCTGACAACGTGATAAAATTGTTGGAATGATTTTGTGTTTTTCGGTAGTTGCTAAAATAAACTTAGCATGTTTTGGTGGCTCCTCTAATGTTTTTAAAAAAGCGTTAAATGCGGCATTAGACAACATGTGTACCTCATCAATCACATACACCTTGTAATCTCCTAATTGTGGGGCAAATCTAACCTGATCCACTAGGTTCCGAATGTCCTCTACCGAGTTATTAGAAGCTGCATCTAATTCATAAACATTGAGCGATGCTCCCGAATTAAATGACAGGCAAGATTCGCAAGCATCACAAGCTTCCCCGTCAGGAGTTAAATTGGTACAATTAATGGTTTTTGCAAAAATACGTGCACAGGTTGTTTTCCCAACGCCACGCGGTCCGCAAAACAAATAAGCCTGGGCAATTTTACCATTTTTGATGGCTTGTTTTAAGGTATTAGTGATATGACTTTGACCAACTACTGTATTAAAGTGTTGGGGGCGATACTTACGAGCCGATACAATAAAATTGTCCATAATTGAAACTTAAAAATACTGTTTATATCGCCATAAAAAAGGTTAAATTATTAACTGTATGTGAATAAGTGTATCTATATTTGGTCATATTTTAACAAGTATTGGCTCTGATAAAAGATAAATTCATATTTTTTTGCTTTTTTAGTTTTCTAGCACTTTTTGGGCAGTCTCAAAATAGTATTAAAGGAATTGTGACAGAACCCGATAGCCTAACTCCCATGCCCTTTGTGTATGTTATAAATGCACAATCGGGTCAAGGACAAATGAGTGATGGCAATGGCTATTTTTCTATTATAGCTAATGATAAGGACTCTATCATCTTTTCATTTGTTGGATATGTGAGATTAAAAATACCGGCTAGCCAACTACACAAAGAGATTTATAAACCTTGTAAAGTCGTTATGCAAGAAACCGTATATAAACTAAACCAGGTAATTGTGAGTGATTTTAAGCTAAAGCCCTATGAAAAAGATTACATGAGACGTGTTATTCAAGGTTCAAAAATTAAACCTATGAATGTGATAGAAAGTCCAATATCTGCCCTTTACTCACAATTTAGCAACAAAGGAAAAGAACAGCGCAAATTGGCTCAAATTTTTGAAGAAATTTTCATACAAGAAGAAATCGCCAAAAAATTTAATCCTGAAATATTAAGAAAGTTAACAGGAGATGGCCGTATTGATTTTGAAAAATTTCGAAAATACTGCTATAACCTAAGTAATGATTTTATCATTAACCATGATGGTTACGAATTATATGCACGTATTATGGATTGTTATTATCGTTGGAAAGACGAAAAACGCTAGTTAATCATTCCTAAAATTTACTGCCATTAAAGCCGTTTTCTTGACCATCAATAAGTTAAGTAACTTCAAAAAATTTAGGTATTTCGGTCTTATTTGAGCGAAATATACATTATCTTGTAGCCCTTAATTTATTATACTATGATTATCATTGGGACACGCGGTAGCGAATTGGCACTTTGGCAAGCTAATTTCACAAAAGATTTACTTGAAAAACAAGGGCATGAAGTTGAAATAAAAATTATTGAAACGAAAGGAGATACCTCACAACAATGGAATACAAGTTTTGATAAATTAGAAGGCAAAGGCTTTTTCACAAAAGAATTGGAAGAAGCTTTATTAGCTAAAACCATCGATGTAGCCGTTCATTCTCACAAAGATTTACCTACCGAAAATCCGGAGGGATTAATTATTGCTGGTGTTTCTTCTCGCGAAAATCCGGCAGACTGGTTAATTATTAGAGAGGATTGCGTAGATGACCAACAAAAATTTTCTTTAAAAAAAGGGGCTAAAGTTGGTACATCTTCTGCCAGACGGAAATCTCAATTCTTATCATTTAGACCGGATGTTGAAATTTCTGATTTAAGAGGTAATGTACCAACCCGAATTAAAAAATTAAGAGAAGGCCAATATGATGCTATATTATTAGCCGCTGCCGGTTTAGAACGATTGGAATTGGATTTATTTGACTTTCATGTTGAGCAACTAGAGCCCAATGAATTTATTCCGGCGCCGGCACAAGGTGTTTTAGCATGGCAAATACGAGAAGATGACTACAAATTAAGTGATGTGTTTGATGCTATTTGTGATTATGATGTGATGATTAACATCAACATCGAACGTAGGGTATTAAATTTATTAGATGGAGGTTGTCAACTACCATTGGGTGTTTTTTGTGATGTGGAAATGAACGACCAAGATCGCAAATTATTTAAAGTATCGGTTTCTGTTGCTGATGCCTGGAATACACAAGCCAAGCATTTGTATTATGAAACCACTAATACAGAAGATTTACCCGAAAAAATAGTAGAACACATACAACGCATCAGCCCAAAATCAATATTCATCTCAAGAGAAGCTCATGAAAGTTCTTACCTCAACAGATGGTTAACTAATTTAGACTTTAAGGTAGAGTGCAAAAGTTTAATTGATTTAAAAAAATTAACCATTAAAGAATTGCCCAAAAGTGATTGGTTATTTTTTAGCAGTAAACATGCTGTTGAATTTTTCTTTATGCAAAAACCTAATATCGGAAATACCAAAATTGGTTGTATCGGAAAATCAACTTCACAAGCTATTAGGCAATTAGGACTTCGTGCTGATTTTATAGGACAAAGCACCGATACAAAATTAGTAGGTAAACAATTTTCTGCAAGAGTTGGCTTAGGTAAAGTTGTATTTCCGGTTGCCAGAGACAGCATGAGAACCATACAATGGCAATTCCCGAAACAACAAAACGTGATTGATTTGCCTATTTATGCAACTTTAAAAGTACCACACGAAGTATCTGCATCAACGGATATATTAGTTTTTACAAGTCCTAGCAATGCAGAGTCGTATTTAGAAAAAAACAGTATTCAACCTCACCAAAAAATAATTGCCATGGGCGAGTCTACTGAAAAAGCATTATTAAAAGCCAAAGTAAAAGAATCCCAAATTTCAACACCATATTCATTTGATGATTTAGGTTTGTATAGGGCGATATTGCAAGCATTGTAAATGACCCCTTTTCAAAACCCAACCATATACATTGGCGGATTAAGAGTTGATGAACCTGTTACAACGCTTACAGATGTTTTGTTTTGTGCCGTTTGTTTTTTTGCATTTTTTAATACAAGACCCCACGATAAACACAAAGCCATCTATTTGTACCGTTGGTTTTTTTTATTAACTGGCATATCCACTTTTGTTGCAGCTATTATAGGCCATGCTTTTCTATATTACTTCGGAAAAGATGCCAAAATATACGGTTGGGTTCTGGGTATATTTAGCGTATCTTTTGCCCAATTCGCCGCCTTGTATCACACGCGACAATCTATTAATCGACCATTTTTTAATCTATTGATAATTGCGTGCAGTCTAGAAATTATACTGACTTGTATTTTAATTTTTGCAGTTTGGTCGTTTGTTATTATCGAACTACATACGGCATTCAGCTTAGTGATGATCGTCACAATTTTGGAATATATTCATTATAAAAAAACAAACTCTCAGTTAAGTTTATATATGATGTATGGGGTGGGTGTTGCTATTATTGCGGTACTATGTCATATACTAAAAATTGCCTTTTCAATTTGGTTCAATCATATTGACTTAAGTCATCTCTTTATGGCTCTTAGTATGTACCTTATGTATAAAGCCATAAAAAAATTCGATTCTTTCAATCCTCCTCGTTTTATTGCTCATCAAAACCCTTAACTATAAAAAGGATTATCATAACCAATTTAGAACACAGACTATGAATATACTTACACATCGTCCGCGCCGAAACAGAAAATCAAGCGCTATCAGAAATTTAGTTCAGGAAAATGAAGTGACTGTCAATGATTTTATTTTCCCGTTGTTTTTAATTGATGGTAAAAATAAGAAAACAGAGGTCAAATCGATGCCAGGTATTTTTAGGTTGAGTACTGACTTAATGTTGAAAGAGATTGAAAGCTGTTTGAAACTAGGAATTACCACGTTTGATATTTTCCCGAGCTTAACCGATAAGTTTAAAGATAAAACTGCTACCGAAAGCACAAATAAAAATGGATTGTATTTAAAAACATTAACCCTCATAAAAAAGAAATTTCCAGAGGCCTGCATTATGACTGATGTGGCGATGGATCCTTATAGCAGCGACGGGCACGATGGCTTAGTGAGAAACGGTGAAATTGTGAATGATGAAACATTAGACATTTTAGCAAAAATGGCCATTGCCCAAGCTGAATGTGGCATTGACATTATTGGGCCGAGCGATATGATGGACGGACGAGTTGGTTTTATAAGAAATGCTCTAGATGATGCCGGATTTTCGAACGTATCGATTATGAGCTACACAGCTAAATATGCCAGTGCTTTTTATGGCCCTTTTAGAGATGCGCTAGATAGTGCGCCAAAATTTGGAGATAAAAAAACATACCAAATGAATCCGGCTAATAGTAAGGAAGCCATATTAGAAGCTCAATTAGATTTTGAAGAAGGAGCCGATTTTTTAATGGTAAAACCAGCCTTATCGTATTTAGACATCATAAAAGACCTCAACACACACTTTAGTTTGCCAATTGCTGCTTATAATGTAAGCGGAGAATATGCTATGGTAAAAGCCGCCGCAGCTAAAGGATGGATTGATGGAGACCGAGTACGTGATGAAATTTTATTAAGCATGAAACGTGCGGGTGCCTCAATTATCTTGACGTATTTTGCCAAAGAATGGGCGTTAAAGCATAAGAATTAATTATAAACAACTATATAAACTAGTTTGTACGGATTTTTAGCCGCTAGAGTGGTGGATAATTTTTTATCTGGTGGCAATTCGGTTGAAAAGTGACAGGCAATAAAAGTGGAGTCCAGAAGTCACTTTAAAAAACGGAGGCGAAACCTGAAAAGCTTTTTTTATAGAGTAGGGACAATTTAAATTAATTCATAAAAATGAAAAAAGTAAGTTTATTTTTAGGTGCAGTTGCTATGACTGCAATGATTTTTACAAGCTGCGGTGGTTCTGCATCATCTGAAACTAAAAAGGAAGTTGATAATAACACGGAAAATTCCAAAGAAGTAACCATCGGCAAACAAGTTTGGATGAAGGAAAATCTCGAGGTAGATAAATTCCGAAACGGTGACCCCATTCCTGAAGTGAAAACAGTTGAGGAATGGCTAGCGGCTGGTGAAAATAAACAACCTGCTTGGTGTTATTATAACAACAACCCTGATAATGGAGAGCGTTATGGTAAATTATATAACTGGTACGCTGTAACCGATCCTAGAGGATTATCACCTGAAGGTTGGAAAATACCATCAGACGAAGATTGGTCAAGGTTAACTGATTTTTTAGGTGGTGAATCTATTGCTGGAAAAAAAATGAAATTAACTGAATTTTTAAAAGAAGGTGACGGTAAAAGTTTAGACGGAACGAACGAAAGTGGTTTTACAGGTCTACCTGGTGGCAAACGCCAATGGAAAGGAGAATTCGCCTATCTAGGAGAGGGTAATGGCTGGTGGAGTACTACCGAGGGCGATCCAAACCTTACAAGTGGTTCACGTGTTCTCTCTCTGGATTTCGATTACGCCGCAAGCAAGGTATACAAATACGATGACGATAAAGGGTGTGGGTTCTCTGTTCGTTGTTTAAAGAACTAATTTATTATTTCATCTAACAATTAATTATTAAACAATTTACCACAAAGCTATTAATTAAAACAATGGCACACTACAGTTAATTACACTGTATAAACTAACTTGTAATTTATTGTTGGGTATATTCTGTTTTTAAAATAATTTAAAAAAGTATAAATATATATTGTGAAGTTTAAAGAAGAAACCAATGATGCTTTGATAGCCAGCTGTTTCTCCATGACACATTGAAAAAATTACTACAACGACATAACCATAAATTCGAAACATTTATATTTATGTCGTTGTATGCTAATAAAACAATTTTATATTTGTAATAACAAGCATAAAAAGAAGGATTTTTTCTTACAAATGAAACGGCGCAAGCTTACAATCCATTACCGCATATCACACAGAGTAAACTAACTTTTTTAAAAATTTAAAATGAAAAAAGATAAAATCATATTTTGGACAGCGACGATCATCATCGCTTTATTTGAAGGAGTTATGCCGGCATTGACTTCACAAACTGAATTGGCAAAAGAAGGTGTGAGACATTTGGGTTATCCTGAATATTTTGGAAATGCTTTGGTGATCTTTAAAATTTTAGGTGTATTAACATTAGTGATCGTGCCAATACCAAAACGAATAAAAGAATGGGCATATGCAGGTTTTGCATTTGATTTTATTTTTGCAACAATTAGTCAAGGAGCTGTTGATGGTGTAAATGGGCAAACATTCTTTCCTTTAATTGTACTTGGAATTTTATCCGTCTCATACATATACTATCATAAAGTATATTCAAAGCACATGTAACATACATGTCGTTTAAGGCATACACACAATATAAAACTAAAAAAGAAAAAATATCTGCCGGATTTATTAATACCTTCAAATTAAGGTGCCATATTAATCAGTTCATTGGTTTTCATCAGCAAATCCATAAATAAAATTTTAGGATTTGCGTTAAGCTCTAAATGATAAAAAGCAGAATTGAATTCTACGAATAAGTGTCCGTAACTATGTTGTTCTATGAGGATAATAACTCATTAATTAGTAATTTCAACAAATATACTGTCAGCTGACAAACCTTTTGCGGTGAAAAAAGCGTATTTTTACCGCATAATTTGCGGTGGTAATTACAATCATAGTAGGCTAACGCTGTTCCAAATTAATACTGTAACTACTTCACCAATTATAGAGTCTTAAAATGTCAATTTCAAAAACTGCTTGTATAAAAGCAATTTTTGAAATTTTGGAACGTAAATTATCAAAATTCCAGTACCATAATTTCTACTCTTCTGTTTTGTTCTTGTTGCTCTGCGGTAGCTCTTGGTAATTCAAATAGCATTTCATGATCTCCTCTACCATCAATTTCTATCCTTTTTCCATCTATACCTCTATCAACCAAATATTTTTTAATTGTCGTTGCTCTTCCTTTCGTAAAATCAATAGTGGCTTTCTCACTTGGATTGTCCCTACCATTTGAATGTCCAATAATTACTATTTTAAGGCAGGGATTTTTATTTAATAATTTTACCAAATTATTCAAGGCAGGAATTGCTTGAGGTAAATACTGAACAGAACCCGGAATAAAATTGATAGAGCCAACAGAATTTTTTCTTCCTTTTTTAAGTTTCGGTAAAACTGTTTTTAATTCTTTTAATTGAAGGGTATCGGATAAAGTGATGGATTTAGTATAATTAAAATTGCTATCGTTATAAAAATTCAAATTATAAGATTGATTTTTAATTAGTGCTGCCTTAAAATGATATGAGCCATCGTTTTTACTTTGTTCTACTGATATTGTATCCCCTTTTTGATTAGTCAGGGCTATTTCTGCTTTTATAGGTTTATTATTTTCATCGGTAATTATACCATCAAAATTCACTCGCTGGCAAATTTCTAACTCAAGTATGTGACCATCCCCATTTTTATAAACATTATCTAATACTAAATAATAAATCTCGCCTATTTTTACAGTAATGGCCTCACAGTATGCTTCGCCAATACCATATTTAACTAATTTTTGATTTGAACTAAAGTTTAATCCTGTTTTACCTTGAAGTTCTTTTTTACCCCTGCTGACACAAGCTCTTAAAGGGCTTATTTTGTGTTTTTGTAAACTGTCACAAAAGTTAGTTTTACCCGATTTAAATAGCATAAAATCATAATCATCGTCGGCTTTAGTTGGAATTACGTGAAATGTTAATTCCCCTGAATCATTCATTACTAATTTGTACCAAGCAGTATTGTGTTCTTTTTCAAAGGCATAAATGGTATTTTGTTTAGTTGTACTAATTTCTTGTAACTCACCAAATCCTTTGGGAATAATGGTTTTCCCATAAATTGTTTTATTATTAACTACCAATTCTTTAGCGTGAGAACAGTCACAAAAAACAGTATCTAATTTTTTACGTTGAGAGAATAAAGGAACGGATATGAGTAAAAATAAAACTAATCGCATAATTTATATAACGTACATGAGTCTGAAAAGTAACAAAAACATCATTTTAGATGAGGGCTGATAGAAAAATAGCGCCTTTTTTAGGGTCTTTTTATATGTAAGCTAAAAATCAGTTCAATCCTACTTAATGCTATAATAGTAAGGCTATTAGCATTAAAAATTAAGGTATCATATTAATCAATTCGTTGGTTTTCATCAGCAAATCCATAAATAAAATTTTAGGATTTGCGTTACGCTCTACATGATAAAAAGCCGAATTAAATTCTTCTAACAAGCGCTCATAATTACGTTGATGAACAAAGCGCGAAAATTTGGTAATGAATTCTTTTTCTTCTCCCGAATGCCTTACTAAATCTACGCTTCCAAAATTAAACATCAAGCAATCTCTAAATATTTCGAGGCCATATTGCAAAAATTGTTTTTGCTGCTCTCTTCCAGTTCGGGCATTGTCATCTATCCAAGATACAGCCTTTATAGCATCAAATTTTAGAGCAATCAACATAAATGTTCTGAATTTTTGAAGATAGGCCGTTCCCCCATCTAAATGTTGCAATAATAATTGTGCATCCCTATAACTCCCATCACTCAATAAAGCCACTTGTTTTGCATGTGGCACCTGACAATCAAATTCATTGACCAAGCCTTTTACAATGTCTTCAATTTCTATACGCTGAAACGTAATTTGTTGCACACGCGAAATAATTGTACTCAGTAATTGATCCGGATGGTTACAAACTAACAGAAACAGGGTTTGTTCAGGTGGTTCTTCTAATATTTTTAGAAGTTTATTAGCCGAAGAAGCGTTCATTTTTTCCGGCTGCCATATCACCATAATTTTATACCCTCCTTCATAACTGGTATAGGATAATTTTTTCAGAATATCATTTGCCTCATCGGCGGGAATAAGTGGTTGCTTATTTTCGGCATCCAAACTCCCAAACCAATCCTGAATGGTTAAATAAGGCGTTTCTAAAAACATATTTCTAAATTCAGGCAATAAATCATTACTGGTTCGCACCGATTTGCTAATTGGAATCGGGAATACTAAATGCAAATCGGGATGGATGAGTTTGCCGGTTTTTAAGCATGAAGGACAATTGCCACAAGCATCTTCGGGTTGTTTGTTTTCGCAAAACAAATACTGAATAAATGCCATGGCGGTAGGTAAATTGCCACTACCTTCGGGCCCGGTAAACATTAAAGCATGAGGCACACGCCCATCTTGCAGCATGTGCAAAAGTCTGTTTTTTACAGGTGTTTGTCCAACTATGTTTTTAAAAAGCACTCGCTAATTTACATATTTAGATGATTGTATCTCCAACAACGCATCAACAAATCAAAATCATCTGTAAAAACAAGGATTAATTATGCATTTTTAAGGGCACAAAAAAAGGGTAAGCTACTTACATCGCACCGCTCAACCATCTACCCTTGCTATGTTCCCATCCTGGGGGATTTGAAAGGAGCTGGTCGTGTAAGACTTACCCGCCGCAAAACTATCAAAATTATTTCAAAAACCAATGCGATTTCAAAAAACTTTTCATGAGAAAACGCATCCCCCTTGCTACCACAATTTTACCTTATATTTTTCAGCCATTTTTTGCAATTGTTCCTCACTTACAGCATGGCTGTTTGAATTTCCGTGATAATTTTCAACGGTGGCAACAAATACAATATAACCATAAACTGCTGCCATTTTAAAATAAGGTTCAATTTCCCAATCCATCGTAAAGGTATTATGAACAAAAATTTTTAAATGCCCTTGCTTCATAGCGTTTTCAGTACGCTCCTGACATTGTTTATATGCCAAATGATTATCCTGAAACCTAAAATGATAGGCTCCGGTGTTTTCATCCGTAAAGTAATCATCTACTGAAAACGTAGGATAGGTCTTATTTTCTGAAAATAAAAAGGCTAATGTTGTTTTACCACTGCCCGGTAAGCCTCTTAGCAAAATTAGGGAGGGTGTCATTAACCAATTGTTATTTCAGATAGAATAAGATAAAAATTAAAATTCGCAATTGTTAGGTGTTCTTGGAAACGCAATCACGTCACGAATATTCGTCATACCGGTTACGAACAATACCAAACGTTCAAATCCAAGACCAAATCCAGAGTGAGGGCAAGCGCCAAAACGACGAGTATCCAAATACCAATTCAAATCTTCAGCAGGAATGTGCATCTCTGCCATGCGCGTTTCCAGTTTTTCTAACCGCTCTTCACGTTGCGAACCACCTATAATTTCTCCAATACCCGGAAATAAAATATCCATAGCTCTTACTGTTTTTCCATCGTCATTTTGACGCATGTAAAAGGCCTTAATGTCTTTAGGATAATCTGTTAAAATAACCGGTTTTTTGAAATGTTTTTCTACCAAATAGCGTTCGTGCTCACTTTGTAAATCGGCACCCCAACCTTCAATCAAATACTGAAATTTCTTTTTCTTGTTATGGTTAGATTCTTTTAAAATTTCTATGGCTTCGGTATAAGTTATTTTGGCAAATTCATTACTTAAACAGAAATTTAATTTTTCCAATAAACTCAGCTCGCTTCTTTCTGTTTGTGGTTTTTGTTTTTCTTCATCTATTAAACGTTGCGATAAAAACTCAATATCTTCTTTGTTTTTTTCAAGAGCATAGTTAATCACATACTTTAGCATTTCTTCTGCCAAAGCCATGTTATCATTTAAATCAAAAAAAGCCATTTCAGGTTCTATCATCCAAAATTCGGCTAAATGACGGGTTGTATTAGAGTTCTCCGCACGAAAAGTAGGGCCAAATGTATAAACATCGCTAAATGCCATCGCTCCTAATTCACCCTCCAACTGACCTGAAACCGTCAAATTAGTCGCTTTACCAAAAAAATCTTGCTTATAATCAATGTCTCCCTGCTCATTTAATGGGGGATTTTTCAAATCCAAAGTCGATACACGAAACATCTCCCCTGCTCCTTCTGCATCACTACTGGTAATAATAGGGGTATGCAAATACACAAAACCTTTGTCATTAAAAAATTTGTGAATGGCGTATGCTAAAGTATGTCTTACTCTAAAAACCGCACCAAACGTATTTGTACGAAAACGTAGATGAGCTATTTCTCTTAAAAATTCAAGAGAATGAGCTTTTGGTTGCAAAGGATATGAATTAGGTTTAGTAACGTCTGACTCGGCATCTCCATAAATTTCTATTTCAGAAACAATGATTTCTACCGTTTGTCCTTTACCCTGAGAAGGAACCAATGTGCCGGTTACGCCAACACAAGCGCCGGGGGTAATGCGTTTTAAGGTTTCCGGATTTGTGGTTTCAAAATTTACAACTGCCTGAATATTATTAATACAAGACCCATCATTAATGGCGATAAAGGAATTATTACGAAATGTACGAACCCATCCTTTTACGTTGATGGTTTGATTGATGAAAGCTCCTTTTAAAACCTCCTTTATTTTGGTGCGTGTTGTCATAGTCATTAATTTTTTGAAGTTGTGAAGTTAGAAAAAAAATGAATTTTTAACGTTAATATTTGCCTTCTTATTCGAAAGCATTTTAAGGATTGCAAAACCCCTTGTTTTTGCATAAAACCTCGCATTAAATTATATCTTTGACAAAAAATATTTCGATGGAAACAAGCATTCCTTATATCATCTACATTGAAGCAACTCCAAATCCTTCTTCAATGAAGTTTGTTGCTAATAAAGTATTAATTAACGAAAAAGGCGCAAGTGCCGAATATAAAAATGTTTCTGAAACCTTAACGGCCCCCATAGCCAAACAATTGTTTCAATTTCCTTTTGTAAAGACTGTTTTTATATCAGCAAATTACATTACCATCACCAAAACAGATGCGGTAGATTGGGATGATATTACCCTTGAATTAAGAGCGTTTTTAACAGATTACTTAAATGCCGGAAACTTAATTGTAACAGCACTTCCAAAACAAGAAGTAGCTGTAGATAATACGTTTACCGAAAAAACAATCATCAGCACCCAACACGTGGCGGCAAAAGATGAAGTAGAAGCTAAAATTATTGAGGTTCTTGATCAGTATATTCGTCCGGCAGTAGAGCAAGATGGAGGTTTAATTACTTTCAAGGAATTAAAAGATGGCATAGTTACTGTTCAAATGCGTGGGGCTTGCAGTGGTTGTCCAAGTAGCACGATGACTTTAAAAGCTGGTATTGAAGCCTTACTAAAAAGACTGTTACCAGATGCCGTAAAAGAAGTAGTCAGCGAAGCCGTATAAGATTAAAAAACTATTTACCATACACTGTAACATGCAACGTCATTACCTTTCTCAAGATTTTACCATTACTAATTGGGATCAACTTAGTCCTTTTTTGGAAGAATTAAAAAACAGAACCATTAACTCTGCTGAAGATTTAAAGAAATGGCTGAAAGATGTGAGTGAATTGGAAGCTGTAGTCAATGAAGATGGAGCTTGGCGCTATATCAAAATGACCTGCAATACTCAGGATGAAGAACTTCAAAAATCATTCGATTTTTTTGTGACAGAAATTGAGCCTTTTATGGCACCTTTTTCAAATGATTTGCACAAAAAACTCATTAATTGTCCATATATCGAGCAACTGGAAAAAGACACCTATTTTGTATATATCCGTGGGGTAAAAAAAAGCATTGAACTGTATCGCGAAGAAAATATCGCATTAAACACCGAAATGCGAAAAAAAGAGCAGGAATACGGCACCATATCAGCGACTCAAACCATTACGCACGAAGGTGAGGAAATGACATTGCAAAAAGCTGCCACTTACTTTAAATCGAACGACCGAACCTTACGAGAAACTATTTATAAAAAAATACAAGAACGAAGGGCTAAAGATGAAACAACTCTCAACGATTTGTACAGTCAATTAATTGATTTACGTCATCAAATGGCCCTAAATACAGGTTTTAGTAATTACAGAGACTATAAACATCAAGAGTTAGGGCGTTTTGATTACAGTGTACAGGATTGTTACAGCTTTCACGATGCCATTCAGCAACATATTGTTCCGTTGGTGAAACAAAATGAACAAAAACGCAAAGATGCCCTAAAACTTGAAAGCTATAAACCATGGGATAAAGACGTAGATACCGATGGGAAAGCACCTTTAAAACCATTTTCATCAGGAGATGATTTAACTGAAAAAACAATTAGCTGTTTTAATACCATTGATTCTTACTTTGCAGAATGCATTCAAACCATGCAAAACATGAAACGCTTGGATTTGGAATCGCGCATTGGAAAAGCACCGGGAGGATATAATTACCCGTTAATGGAAACTGACGTACCATTTATTTTTATGAATGCCGTTGGTTTACATAGAGATATGGTAACTATGGTACATGAAGGTGGGCATGCTGTGCATGCATTTTTAGCCGCCAACTTGGAGTTAACCGAATTTAAAAGCACACCAAGCGAAGTGGCTGAACTGGCTAGCATGAGCATGGAGTTAATTAGCATGGAACATTGGGAACCTTTTTTTCCAAATGCTGATGATTTAAAAAGGGCTAAAAAAGAACAATTAAATGATGTATTAAAAGGGCTTCCTTGGATTGCCAGTATTGATAAATTTCAACATTGGATTTACACCAATCCTAAACACACTGTAGCCGAACGTTATGCCTGCTGGTTGCAAATTAGCAAAGATTTTGGAACAGGAGTGGTTGACTATACTGGATTAAAACATCATTTACAACGCTCATGGCAAGCACAACTTCATTTATTTGAAGTGCCATTTTATTATATTGAATATGGGATGGCACAATTAGGTGCTATTGCTGTGTGGCGCAACTACAAACAAAATCCGGAACTTGCCATCAAAAATTACAAAAACGCATTGGCACTTGGATACACTAAAACGATTCCGGAAATTTACAAAGCTGCTGGAATCAAATTTGATTTTTCACCTGCTTATGTAAAAGATTTAGCAGACTTTGTAAAAAAAGAATACGAATTGCTATAACCATGTTACAAAAATTGCCAAACTTTTTTTTAGCATTACTAAGCGGTTTATTATTCAGTGCTGGTTGGTTTTCTCCTTTCACCTTTCTGATTTTTTTTGCATGGATTCCTTTACTGACCATTGAACATAAAATTTCTATCGACGTTCGTGCTAAAAATCAGAAATTACAATTAATTCTACTTAGCTACCTCAGCTTTTTTATTTGGAATATTTGCGTTACCTGGTGGGTAAGTTTTGCCTCGGTAGGCGGTGCGTGTTTAGCCTTTATTGGGAATTCAGCATTTATGTGCACTACGTTTATGATATGGCATAACCTAAAAAAACGCCTTCAAAAACCATGGGCTATTTGGTTGTTAATTCCTATTTGGTTGGGATATGAATACGGACATACGTTATGGGATTTAACTTGGAGTTGGTTGATTATGGGTAATGCCTTCGCTTTCCAACATCAATGGATACAGTGGTATGAATACACCGGTGCATCCGGCGGAAGTTTATGGGTATTGATAGTCAACATTCTTTGTTTTCAAACCATTCAATCAGGCCATTATTCTTTACAAAAAATAGTTAAACCAATTTTGGCGATTTTAGCTCCCCTATTTTTCTCTCTCATTCTGTATTGGTTTACATCCCAAAAAACAGCAGCTCAAAAAAATGAATCATATAAAACAGTCATTATTCAACCAAATATTGACCCGAAAAACGATAAATTTTATTTTGAACCTGAAGTCCATTTACAAAATCTATTAAAACAAATTAAAGGGCAACTAGATTCAACAGTTGATTTTTTGGTATTACCTGAAACCTACTTAACAGAAAACATTTTTGAAGGAAAAGAACAACATGCTTATTCTCTGAATTTGCTTCATGATAGTTTACTAAAACCATATCCAAATCTTACGATTATTTCAGGGGCTTGCACAATACACAGATACGCCCCATCAGAAGAAAAATCTTCCACCGCACAACAACATGAACCATCCGGAGATTATTTTGATTCTTTTAACACCGGCATGCAATTGAACCAAGAAGGCATTAGCTATTACCACAAATCCAAATTAGTACCAGGGGTAGAACGAATGCCTTTTCCGGCATTATTAAAACCACTCGAACGTTTTGCTATTGATTTGGGTGGAACAATGGGTAGTCTGGGAACTCAGCCCGAACGTACTGTTTTCTTCAGTCATCAGCACAAGGTAGGCATTGCGCCAGTTATTTGTTATGAAAGCGTTTACTCTGACTATGTGAGTGATTATATTGACAATGGAGCAAATTTAATTTTCATTCTTACCAACGATGGTTGGTGGGAAAACACACCGGGGCACCAACAACACCTTGCTTATGCCAAATTAAGAGCCATTGAATCCCGAAGAGAAATTGCCCGATGCGCCAATACGGGTATTTCTTGTTTTATAACTCCCTACGGCGACATTGAACAAGCTACACCTTATTGGGAACAAGCCGTTATTGCTAAAAACATGACTCCAACCAACACGAAAACCTTTTTTACAAAATTTGGCGATTTAATTTCGTACAGCTCTTCTGCCATTGCCATTTTACTACTTATTTGGAGCCAATTTTTACGTTTTAAAAAGTCTTAATTATTAGTAAATTTGGACTCTATTTTAAAAAACTCATTTAACAAACATATATGGAAAAATTTGATGTAACCGTTATTGGTTCAGGTCCGGGAGGATACGTAGCTGCGATTCGTTGTGCTCAACTTGGAATGAAAACAGCTTTAATTGAAAAATACCCGACATTGGGAGGCACTTGCCTTAATGTGGGTTGTATTCCTTCGAAGGCTTTATTAGATTCATCTGAACATTATTTTAACGCTGTTCATCATTTTGAAGAACATGGTATTGATATTGACAGCCCGAAAGTGAACTTGAAACAAATGATAGAGCGCAAACGCGGTGTCGTAAAAATGACTTGTGATGGTATTAATTTTTTGATGAAAAAAAATAAAATCACAGTTTATCAAGGTCACGGTAGTTTTGATTCTAAAACGGTCATTAATATTGAAAAAACTGACGGTACCAAAGAGCAAATAGAATCAGTTAAAACAATCATTGCAACAGGTTCTAAACCATCTTCGCTTCCTGGAATTACTATTGATAAAAAGCGAATCATTACCTCAACAGAGGCTTTAGAAATGACCGAAATACCAAAACACTTAATCATTATTGGTGGCGGTGTTATAGGTTTAGAATTAGGAAGTGTATATGCCCGTATTGGTTCAAAAGTATCTGTAGTTGAATTTATGGATAGATTGATTCCGGGAATGGATGCAGCCTTGGGGAAAGAATTGCAACGTGTTATGAAAAAAGACTTGAAAGTAGACTTCCTTATGAAACACAAAGTTGAAAGTGTAGTGTCTAATGGTGATGAGGTAACTGTAACGGCCGATAATGGTAAAGGAGAAAAAATAGAAATAAAAGGAGATTATGTGCTTATGGCAGTTGGCCGTAAACCATATACAGAAGGGTTAAACTTAGAAAAAGCCGGTATTAAATTAGATGCTAGAGGGCGAGTAGAAGTGGATGCGCACTTAAAAACCAGTGCCGAAAATATTTATGCAATTGGCGATGTTGTAGTTGGTGCCATGTTAGCTCATAAAGCCGAAGAAGAAGGTGTATTTGTAGCTGAACAATTAGCCGGACAAAAACCACATATTGATTATAATTTAATTCCGGGCGTCGTTTATACATGGCCTGAAGTAGCAGCTGTTGGTCAAACCGAAGAACAATTAAAAGAAAAAGGTATTAAATACAAAGTGGGTTCTTTTCCATTTAAAGCAAGCGGAAGAGCGCGTGCGAGTATGGATACCGATGGTTTTGTAAAAGTATTGGCTCACGAAACAACCGACGAAATATTAGGCGTTCACATGATTGGCCCTCGTACAGCCGATATGATTGCAGAGGCTGTTGTAGCTATGGAATACAAAGCAAGTGCTGAAGATATTTCCCGTATGAGTCACGCCCACCCTACTTTTACGGAATCATTAAAAGAAGCGGCCTTAGACGCAACCGGAAAAAGAGCATTACATATTTAATTTATAAACATGCCGTGCTAAACGGCCACTACTATTATGGCAAAATCAGGTCCTATCATTTGTTCGTTTTGCGGACGAGATAAAAAAGACGTTAAAATTTTAATTGCAGGAGTTACAGGTCATATTTGTGATGTGTGTATTTCGCAAGCTTTTAAAATCGTGAATGAAGAAGCCGGCGCACAAACTAACCAACAAGTGCAGCATGCCCTTAATATACTAAAACCTCATGCTATCAAAAAACACCTGGATGAGTATATTATTGGGCAAGATGAAGCCAAAAAAATACTTAGTGTAGCTGTTTACAACCACTTTAAACGTATTTCACATGTTTCTAATTCAAAAGAAGAAATAGAAATTGACAAATCAAATGTGATTTTAGTTGGGGAAACCGGTACTGGTAAAACATTAATGGCACGTACCATTGCTAAACTACTGAATGTACCTTTTTGCATAGCAGATGCCACAGTTCTTACTGAGGCGGGTTATGTAGGTGAAGACGTAGAAAATGTTTTAACCCGTTTATTACAAGCTGCTGATTATGATGTGGCCAGTGCTGAACGTGGTATTGTATTTATTGATGAAATTGATAAAATTGCCCGAAAAAGCGATAACCCTTCCATTACGCGCGATGTGAGTGGAGAAGGTGTGCAACAAGCCATGCTAAAATTATTGGAAGGCTCTATGGTAAATGTTCCGCCCCAAGGTGGCCGAAAACATCCTGACGCTAAAATGATTCAAGTAAATACCAGAAATATTTTATTTATCTGCGGTGGTGCTTTTGATGGTATTGAAAAGAAAATTGCACAGCGACTCAATACTCAAGCCGTAGGTTATTCGGCCTCGGTAGCAAAAGATGAAATAGATAAAAGTAATTTATTGCAGTATGTATCTCCTCAAGATTTAAAAGCATTTGGATTAATTCCGGAACTTATCGGTCGTTTGCCGGTGTTAACCTATTTAAAACCACTCGATAAAAATACCCTTCGTTCTATTCTTACAGAACCAAAAAATGCCTTGATTAAACAATACAAACATTTATTCAAAATGGAAGGTATTAAGTTGGAATTTGAAGAAGCCGTTTTAAATCTCATTGTGGATAAAGCTCTTGAATTTAAATTGGGTGCCCGTGGACTAAGAGGAATATGTGAATCGATTATGATTGACTTTATGTTTGATGCACCGAGTGATGAAAAAGGACCAAAAAACCTAACCATTACACTTGACTATGCGATGGGGAAATTAAAAAATGCCAAATTAAACCAAATGCAGGTTGCGTAACCCTGTTTTTATGACAGAATGCTTTTTTAACTGAAAATGGCATTCTGTCATTTATCCATCTATTTTCATACTTTTATATGGTGAAAAATATTTTGACTCTAATTCTTGTATTGATATGCGGCATCCGGTTGCTTGCACAAGAAAGTTCGACCGGAAATTCCATTCAAACCTTATTGAAAGTTCGTGCTTTACAAGAAAAAAAAGTAGCGTTTCATAAACTGACAAATGGAGAAAGTGATGGTTATCGCGTAAAAATTTATTTTGGCACAGATAAAGCTAAAGCTAAAAACGTTCAAGCAAAATTTGTAAACGACTATAAAGGTATTCCGGCCTACGAGGAATACCAACAACCCAACTTTGTGATTAATGTAGGCGATTTTAAAACAAAAATAGAAGCGCACGAATTACTCAAAAAAATTAAGGAGGAGTATCCTTATGCCTTTATCGTAAAAAGTAAAGTAAGACCTATTCTGTTAAATCAGTAAAGTATTAAACCCCCTAATTTATTGGAACAAGCCGTGTTTAAGGTTGTCAAAAAAGTCGGTTACCTTACTTTGTTTTCGCAATAACTAAGCCACACAGCTGTTAGAGATTGGTACAGATTTACGTTACAATCAAGAATCACATAGGTATTCAAGCTCCGATATGATAAAAAGCTACACCTTTCAAGCATCAATAACATATACAAATACGTTCTCTGTTTGATGATTTGTAAAAATTGTTTGTATTTTGGCTTTATGCAATAAACCTGCGCTTATACAACCATTTTAATTGTTTTTAGGAAGGTTTATAGCGTGTATAAGTAAGCTATAGGCTAGCGTAAAAAAACAAACATTGACAGCATTTGTATGAAACCATTTGAAATTAAGTTCAAGCACATTGGTGAAATTAGACATGGTTCACCGTATAATCTCGTTGAGTTATCACATAATGCTAATATAAAAATTAATTTAAAGGCTAATGATGACTGGCAAGACAAACAATCTTGGACACGAAGCGGTGACTTTGTTGCATTAGTAAAATGGAATTTTATTAAAGGAGAACCTGGATTTATAATAATTCTATTAGACACAAATACAGGCGAAATTACTAAATCAATTAGAATTCTAGGTTGTTGCCATAAGATTAGACTTTCGAATGACTTATGTCTCAAATATCAAACTTACACACTTATTTCTGAAAAAAATGAAGAAAAAAAATATGGATTAAAAGACGGAAGTATGAAATTAAATTAAAAAAATGCAATCTTCATTTTATCAAAAGTAACTATAACCTATTCTAAACAGAACGCTAGCGAATAACAGCGCCTTAGCACTAGGCTATTATGTCACACTTCGAATAAATATTTACTACTTTTGAAATAAATCTCGCTTCGAGTTTTGGGTGTTTTGCCTCGGTATCGCCCATCGCTAAAGGCACGAAAACGTTTTGTATCAATTCTTCAAAGCCTAGTGTATTTATTTTTCGTTTTGTCAAAAAAACAGATTACATACCGGGTAACATGCCGCTAGCAGCCTGTTTCATTTCGTGCTCATTCACTTCGTTAGCCTTAAACAAAGCCTTATTGAGCGTCACGGTTAATTGCTCTTCCAACTCTTCCTTGTCGCCATGCTGCAAAGCGGGTGCAATCGTTAATGATTTAATTTCTCTGTTACCCGTAATGGCAATTTTAATGTCGCCACCCGCTCCTTCCACATTAATAATTGTATCGTCTAACTTTAATTTTATTTCCTCTGCTTTTTGCTTCATTTCTTGAAGCTTGCTCATCATATCGCCAAATTTTCCTAACATGGTTTTATCGTTTAAAGAGTTGTTTTTATTGTAGTTAACAGGTATTTCAAATGTATGATTTATTTCAATATTCTAAATTCGTTGGGCAAATAGTTGTTTATTCGGTTACCCAAATGTTTAATCCAGCCTAAACCATACCCTTTATAAGACATTAAATTCCACCCTTTTTTACCTTCAATCTGCTGTAAATCTTTTTTCAAAAAATGTAAGCCTTGCTCTTCCGAACAATCAATCTGTTGAACCGAATCAGAACGATGGATACTCCAAGCCAAATCTTGATGAGGCAATACATCCTGTTTAATCAAACTACCGATATTAGTGCCTACTTTTTTAAGATACAAATGCGTGTGCTTATTGATGAAATCTAAGGCTAATGAATTAGTTAGTAAATAATCATCCTTAAATTTTAGAATTGAATGCTCTTGTAGATTGCCGACAAACTGATTAAAAACCTCTTTTTCTTTTGGTTTTAGCGCTGAAAATGTTTCATGTTTACTTTTTCGGCCACTATGAGAAATGTCTCCACTTTCTGGTTTTTTAAACACACTGCAAAAAAAACCTTCTGAAAGGGTTTTATCAGGATAAAAGCGATAACCTACGGCATGCTTATGAGGACTTGTTGTTTCAACAATGCCCCATGAAGATTCAATAGGCAAAGAAACCGACTCCAATCCGAATTCTGTTACGAGCCAATCGGCTATATCTTCGTTTTCTTGCTGAGAATAAGAACAGGTAGAATATACCAATAGGCCTCCTTGTTTTAAACTGCCAATCACATCCGACAAAATACGTTTTTGCCTTTGGCTGCATAAATTAACATTATCCAAACTCCATTCATCCACGGCATCATGCTGTTTTCGAAACAAACCAGAGCCACTGCAAGGAGCGTCAACCAACATCACATCAAACACCGGATACATCTCAGAAAATGCGCTAGGGTCATTGTTTGTCACTATCACATTACTTGTGCCCCATTTAGCCAAATTTTGAGCTAACACATCCGCTCGCTGTTTCACCACTTCGTTAGCCACAATTACACTATCGTGATTGATTAACGCATTTAATAAGGTACTTTTTCCGCCAGGAGAAGCACATACATCTAATGCTAAAACAGGTTCATTAAAATCAACGCAGCTTTTCAAAGCGTGTTCAATAAACATCGATCCGGCTTCTTGTACATAATAGCAACCCGCCTGAAACAATATATCATGTGTAAAATTGGGTCTTTCCTTTAAATAAAATCCTTTATTATTCCAAGGCACTAAATCGTTTAACGAAAAATTTAGATTAGCCTGCTTAAATGGATTAAGGCGAATGCTGGTTGGAGAACTCAATTGATGGGCCTCACAAAATGATTGCTCATCAAAACCGGCACAGCAAGAAATAGATTGTATAAACTCAGGAGGTAACTGTAACATATTTATCAATCAAATATAAAGAAATATTATTTTTGTTTGTGTTCGAAAAAAAACAAGCTCAAAAAATAACCGATCCTCATCTGGCATTAGTTAAAATGCAGAGTTGGTGCGCTTATCAGGAAAGATGCCAACAAGAAACACGAGACAAGCTCTATGATTTAGGACTTTGGCCGGAAGCAGTAGAATCTATCATTGCCAAACTCATTGAAGAAAATTTTTTGAACGAAGAACGATTTGCCTGCTCATTTGCAAGAGGCAAATTCAATATTAAAAAATGGGGACGAATTAAAATTAAACAAGAGTTGAAACAAAAACGAATCAGCGAATACTGTCTTAAAAAAGCGCTTCAAGAAATTAATGGCGATGATTACCTGAATACTTTAATTAAACTTATTGATAATAAACGGCAACTTATCAAAGAAAAAAATCATATTAAATTACAATACAAACTCGTGAATTACGCCCTATCAAAAGGATATGAACGAGATTTGATTATGGATGTATTGAAATTACATGAAAAATAGATTGTATCATAAGGGTTGGCCAACAAAGCGAAAAAGCTCAGTAATACATCACTTAAAAACCTAAACCAAATTGCCTCACCTTTTGATGATAAATCAAAAATTAGTACATTTAACAATATTTATAGAAAAACAACCTTTTTATTCACTTCGCATTTTAAAACAAAGTCAACATGAAATCAATCAAACAACTAGCACTTATTGCACTAGCACTTAACCTCATTTTGGCTTCTTGTACAATGCAAAAGCGAGTGTATACATCGGGTTACCACATTGGATGGAACAAATCAAATCATAATTCCAATAAACATGAATTAACCGATAATAAAAATAGAATAGGACAAAATTTAGGTGAAACAGCTGTACAATCAGAAAATGAACCAAACACCATCGACAATTTGCCAAGTGTAACTGAAAAAAATATTACTGCAACCATCGACAACAAACAAATTATTCTTCCGCAAGAAGAAAAAATTAATTTGCTTTCAAGTCCAAAAATAAATTCGGCTGAAGAAGAAAAACAAAACTACACCTCTTTCAAATCTGGATTTAAAAAAGGGAAAGAAATGGTTATAGGAAGTGGTGACCAAGTTAAATTAAATTCAATGGCCTTAACTGGTTTTGTCTTAGGTTTAATTGGAGTAGTGATACCATATTTAGGGATTATTTTGGGGCCACTTGCAATCATATTTAGTGCTATCGGACTTATAAAAATTCACAAAGAAAGCACAAAATGGAAAGGAAAAGGATTTGCCATAACCGGAATTATTTTGGGTATTTTAGCCTTTTTACTATTTTTTGCTGTTTTATCAATTCTTTTTTCTCATAAATAAACTCTAACAATTTTTGATAGCATAAAGGCTTTTTGCACTCTAAAAAGTCGATTCTTTAAAAAAATAAATACCTTTACACTTTTATGTGGTGGAACGGTAAATTTTGGGAAGAATTAAACCAAAAAGGAGCAAATCTTCAAACAAATATATTTTTGTCGGGTTTGCGTGGGAGTTCTTTTGCTTTTTTAATTAATGATTTATTTCAAAATACATCGCACAACTTGTTTATCGTGTGCAACGATAAAGAAAAAGCAGCCTATATTTTAAATGATTTACAGGCTCTGCTCCCCGAAAAACACATCCATTATTTTCCTGAAAGCTACAAAGTACCTTATAAAGAAGAAAAAACAAGCAATGCATCCGTTCAGGAACGTGCTGAAACGCTCAGTCAATTAAGCAAAGAAAACTACTCTGGTATTGTAGTAACGTATGCCGCCGCTTTGGCCGAAAAAGTAGCCTCGAAAACGAGTTTAAGCAAAAACACCCTTGTTATTAAAAAAGGAGATAAACTCAGCATTGATTTCATTGAAGAGTTTTTGATGAGTTACGATTTCGAATTATGCGATTTTGTTTCCGAACCTGGTCAATATGCGGTTCGTGGAGGCATTGTTGATATATACTCATTTGCTCATGAATTACCTTATCGTATAGAGTTATTTGGAAATGATGTTGATGCCATCAAAACATTCGATCCGGCCTCTCAGTTATCCAATCATCATTACGAGTTTGTAACTATCATTCCAAATATCCAGTCTAATCAGGTCATTGAGGTTCGTAAACCTATTTTTGATTATATCTCTGAAAACACCTTTTTATGTTTCGACGATGTTTTGTTTTCTAAAGACAGCATCGACCAAATGTATCAAAAAACCGAAAAAGCTTTTTCGAATTTATCGGGCACCATCGAACATTTACCGCCACAAGAATTATATATTACCGGCGATGAATTTTTATCCTTGGTTAAACCCTTTAGGTTAATTGAATACGGTATTAATAAACACATCGCTTCTCAAACCATTGAGTTTGAGCAAAGCCCTCAGCCACAATTCAGCAAAAATTTTGAGATGTTGATTAACGATCTCAAAGCCAATAAAGCAAAAGGCTATAAAAATTATTTAACTACCGATAATACCAAACAAGCCGAACGGTTACAATCTATTTTCAACGATTTACTATCAAAAGAACATCGTTCTGTTGATAGCCTGATTGAACACATCAACATCAATATTCACGAAGGATTTATTGATCACGTTCTTAAAATAGCTTGTTATACCGATCATCAGATTTTTGAACGATACCATCGTTTTCACTTAAAAGAAACGCGTTATAAAACCTCTGAATCTTTAACGTTAAAAGAAATTTTATCGCTCAATCCGGGAGATTTTGTAACTCATATCGACCACGGTATTGGCCGTTTTGGAGGCTTAGTAAAAATAAATGCGAATGGTAAAGAACAAGAAGCTGTAAAACTAGTATATAAAGACAATGATTTTTTATATGTAAGTATTCATAGCTTACATCGGATTAGCAAATACACCGGCAAAGAAGGGAATGTGCCCCGCATTGATAAAATTGGGTCAACCACCTGGAATACCTTAAAACTAAAAACTAAAAAAAATGTCAAAGAAGTTGCCTACGATTTGATAAAATTATATGCCAAACGTAAAGCACAGCCCGGACATCGTTACCCATCAGACAACTACCTACAGTATGAACTCGAAGCGTCTTTCATTTATGAAGATACACCTGACCAAATTAAAGTCACAACCGAGGTAAAAAAAGACATGGAAAAACCGCATCCCATGGATAGATTGGTATGTGGAGATGTGGGATTTGGAAAAACAGAAATTGCTATTCGGGCAGCATTTAAAGCCGTTTGTGATAGTAAACAAGTAGCTATATTGGTTCCTACAACCATTTTAGCATATCAACACTACAAAACATTTAAAGAACGATTAAAAGATTTGCCTTGCAACATTAATTACATCAATCGTTTCAGAAGTTCAAAAGAAGTCAAAGAAATTATTAATAATACCACCGAAGGTAAAATTGATATTTTAATTGGGACACATAAAATTGTAGGCAAAGATGTTAAGTTTAAAGATTTAGGCTTATTAATCATTGACGAAGAACAAAAATTTGGTGTTGGAATCAAAGACAAATTAAAAACCTTTAAAACAACAGTTGACACACTGACACTAACTGCTACTCCTATTCCAAGAACTTTGCAATTCAGTTTGATGGGTGCCCGCGATTTATCAGTCATTTCAACGCCACCGGCCAACCGTTATCCAGTTCAAACAGAGCTAATTTCGTTTAGTGAAGAAGCCATTCGAGATGCTATTTCTTATGAATTAAGCCGTGGAGGCCAGGTTTACTTTGTGCACAATAAAGTACAAAACATACAAGAGGTGGCCGGTATCATTCAACGATTGATTCCGGAATCGCGCGTAGCCGTTGGACACGGACAAATGGATGGCGATAAACTGGAGGATATTATGCTGAGCTTTATTGAAGGCGAATACGACATCTTAGTAGCTACCACCATCATCGAATCAGGATTAGATATAAGTAATGCCAATACCATCATCATTAATGATGCTCAAAATTTTGGATTAAGTGATTTACATCAAATGAGAGGCCGTGTGGGGCGTAGCAACAAAAAGGCGTTTTGCTATTTACTCACCCCACCATTTATTAATTTAACTACAGAAGCACGCAAACGATTAAATGCCATTGTTGAGTTTAGTGATTTGGGAAGCGGTTTTCAAATCGCGATGCGTGATTTAGATATCCGTGGTGCTGGTAATTTGTTGGGTGGCGAACAAAGTGGTTTTATTAATGATATGGGCTTTGATACTTATATGAAAATATTGAATGAAGCCATCGAAGAATTAAAACAAGAAGATTGGTATAAAGAAGTAGTTAATGAGGGTGAAGGAGCCAGTGCTGATAAATCGGTATTCTCTCGTCAATTTGTAAAAGATACAGTTGTAGATACCGACTTACAATTATTAATTCCGGATACTTATGTCAGTAATTTAACCGAGCGTTTATTGCTATACAGAGAACTGGATAATATTACAAAAACCGACGAATTAGTCATTTATGAAACCAATTTGAGGGATCGTTTTGGGCCTTTACCTATAGAAGTAAAAGAATTAATAAACGTTGTGAAAATGCGTTGGGCTGCTATGGAATTAGGATTTGAAAAAATTACCTTAAAAAACAACAAAATGCTCTGTTATTTTTTAAGTAAACCGGATAGCGATTATTACAATTCTCCGATGTTTAAGGCTGTTTTATCGTATGCTCAAAAAACACCTAAACAAACAGCTCTAAAAGAACAAAACAATAAACTGTGGCTAACCATCGAATACATTAAAAGTGTGGATGAAGCTATTGCAATTTTAGAAAAAATTAGGAACCTGATGGTTACACCGGTGGTATAAACAAGCCTTATTATCTTAATACTGTGGTAGCATTTGCCTGAATAGTAGGCATAATCAGTAAATCATTAATATTAACATGTGCCGGACGCGAAGCCATCCAATAAATGGTTTCAGCAATATCTTCAGGTTTTAAAGGCACAATATTTTCATATACTTTTTTGGCACGTTCTTCATCGCCATCAAAACGCACAATACTAAATTCTGTTTCTACCATCCCCGGATTAATAGACGATACTTTAATGCCATAGGGTAATAAATCTATACGCATACCCTTATTTAAGGCATCTACCGCATGCTTTGTGGCGCAATAAACATTTCCGTTAGCATAAACCTCTTTTCCGGCTATTGAACCTATATTAATGATGTGTCCTTTTTTGTTTTGTATCATCCATTGGCTTACATGCTTGGTTACGTATAGTAAACCTTTAATGTTGGTGTCAATCATTTGTTCCCAATGATGAAGTTTTCCGTCCTGAATGCTTGACAAACCCGCTGCCAAACCGGCATTATTTACCAATACATCTATTTTCTGAAATTCTGAAGGTAAACCATAAATAGCATGACTTACCTGTTGCTCATCTCTCACATCAAAGCACAAATCAATCACTTTAACTGCATATTCTTTTATTAAATAGGCTTTTAATTCAGACAACCGCTCTGTCCTTCTTCCGGTAATAACTAAATGGTATCCATTTTTGGCAAATTCAATTGCCGTGTGCTTTCCTATTCCTGAAGTGGCTCCTGTGATTAAGGCAATCATACTCATTTTGCAATTTTTTGGCTTAAATATAAAACATTAGTCGTTTATAAAAGTTTAATTACTGAAAATTATCATTTAAAATATTAAGTATATTTATGCAAGTCTTTAAAAAAATAAACAATAACAGTCTCAACTTTTCGTGAAATAACATGTTAAAATGTTAACACAACAAGTTGTATAAATAGATAAATGTATGGCATGTGGTAGTTGCTCAACTGGGCAAGATAATAATGGGATTCCTGCCGGATGCAACAGCAATGGCTCTTGTGGTACCGGTGGAGGATGTAATAAATTAAACGTTTTTGATTGGCTAGGAAATATGAGTTTGCCCGAAGGGCAAGCGCCTTGTGATATTGTAGAAATCAGATTCAAAAATTCGCGAAAAGAATTTTACAGAAATGTAAATAATTTAAGTTTAAATGTTGGCGATATTGTGGCCACTGAGTCTTCGCCCGGACATGATATAGGCATTGTTTCTATTACAGGAGAATTAGTTCGCCTACAATTAAAAAAGAAAAATGTCAATTCTCGAAGCGAGGATATCAAAAAAATATATCGCAAAGCCAAACAACAAGACATTGACAAATGGCGCGAAGCCCAAGCGTTGGAAGTTGAAACGATGTTTAAGGCTAGAACTCTTGCTTTGAGATTGGGGCTACAAATGAAAATTAGTGATGTAGAATATCAGGGTGATAAAAGTAAAGCCGTGTTTTACTATACCGCCGATGGTCGTGTAGACTTTAGAGAACTCATTAAAGTAATGGCCGATGAGTTTAAAGTGAGAATTGAAATGCGTCAAATTGGTGCCAGACAAGAGGCTGCCCGATTAGGTGCTATTGGATCGTGCGGAAGAGAACTTTGTTGCTCAACTTGGTTAAATGATTTCAGAACGGTATCTACCTCAGCAGCTCGCTATCAGCAATTATCGCTCAATCCTCTTAAGTTAGCAGGTCAGTGCGGAAAACTAAAATGCTGCCTCAATTACGAGTTAGATAGTTACATGGATGCACTTAAAGAGTTTCCTGAAATTGACAACCGTCGTTTATTAACTGAAAAAGGAGCGGCTTTTCATCAAAAAACAGATATTTTCAAACGCATCATTTGGTGGAGTTATACCAGCGAACCCGATGTGTTCATCCCATTATCTATAGCACGTACCAAAGAAATTTTTAAATTAAATGCCGAAAACATTAAACCGGCCGATTTATTAGAACCAAAACAAATTAAAGATTTAGAGGTTATGAAACAGCCCGACTACGAAAATGTAGTTGGACAAGATTCTTTAACCCGCTTTGATGACCGCAAAAAACCCAATAATAAGTCAAAAAATCAACGTAAGCCGCAAAATAACAAACCTGGCGTTACTCCAAATACTGCCAAAACAGAAAAAACAGGTGCGCCTCAACAAAAGCAACAACATCAAAATAAACCAACGCATACACACCCAAATAAATCAAATCAAGCAACTCAACAAAAATCACCAAACCCTAATCCGAATAAACCTAAATTTCCACATCCCGGACCTAATCCAAGTCAGGTAAAATTGCAACATCCTCCAGTTCATACAGTTAAAGGCAAAAATAATATGCCTCACAAAAAACCTGTTCACAATCATAAACCAAAAACAAATGGCACGGATAAAGCATAATTTTTTGATTTTTTTAAGTTGTCTTACTTTAGGCATTCTCATGAGTGCTTGTAATAAGAATATCATTATTAGCGAGTACACTAAATTGCCCGAAGAAGGTTGGAAAACAGCCAATAAATTAAATTTTACTGTTGATATTGAAGACAACAAGCCATATCATCACGTGTATCTTAACGTAAGGCACGCAGATTCCTATCCATACAGTAATTTATATGTGTTTTTAACCACCACCTATCCCAATGGCAAAACAACTAGCGATACGCTAGAATGTATATTAGCCAACAAAAAGGGAGAATGGTTGGGAGATGGGGCCGGAGATATTTGGGATCATAAAATTTTACTCAAACAAAACGTTTTGTTTCCGCAAACCGGAAAATACGTTTTCAGTTTCGAACAAGGCATGAGAAGAAATCCGTTACCGTTAATTATGGATTTTGGGATGACCATTGAAAAAGCCCAATAAACGAAGGATATAAAGTTTATACACACTATTTTATTGCCCAATACGTTATATAACGCATGAAGAAAGCTAGTATTCAAATTCTGCTTATTTTTTTGGCAATATCAACCACTGTGTTGTCACAAACTAGAAAACGAAATTACCGGCAAAATGAATTAGGTATTATGGTTGGCGGCTCCTACTATATAGGAGACTTAAACCCTCGTAAACAATTTTTCTTATCTCAACCCGCCGGTGGTTTATTTTACCGCTTTGCACCCAATTACCGCTATGCATTCCGATTTGGCATTAATGCCGGCACCATAATAGGTGATGACTCTAAAAGCAAACAATCAGACCAGCAACAAAGAAACCTAAATTTTAAATCTCAAATTATTGAATATAATGCTTTAGCTGAATTTAATTTTTTGGAATACCGCCTCGGAACGGAGAATTATTATTTCACCACTTTTTTGTTTCTAGGATTGGATGTATTCACCTTTAATCCACAAACCCGCTTAAATAATACTTGGGTTGATTTACAACCTTTAAAAACCGAAGGACAATCGAAAAGTTATGCCCTAACACAGGTAGCTGTTCCATTTGGTATAGGATTAAAGTTGAACCTACTTGAACAGGTTGGTTTAGGTTTAGAATGGGGTCCACGCAAAACATACACTGACTATTTGGATGATGTGAGTGGAAACTATCCCAATCCGGAAAAAAATCCCTTTCATTCTGACATAGCCGCAAAATTATCAGACCGCTCAAAAAATGCTGGAAGTAATGTAAATGAGCAACGCGGAAATCCAAGAACAAAAGACTGGTATATATTTTTTGGGGCTTCCTTAAATTTCAAATTCAATGTGAAAGCCCCTCCTTGTTATACTCACTAAGTTGAAATTTTCAGTTGTTGTTTTTATTTTTTTCAATTTTAAAAAAACGAAAGTTTTATAAACGATTTAAAGAGCTTGAATTTTTGTCTTAAAGAAGGGCTTTGCAACGACCACATATGTTTTGTGTTGGCAAAATTTTATGGTTTAAAAAGTTTGAAATTAATCTGGTATCTGTAAAACTCAATATTCCTTGTCACGGATAATGCGCGCTTAATTCTTAAATCATCTTCAAGAGCAATTATTATTCCTTTAACAGTTTGATTTTCTTCGGCGAGTTCTTCTAAAACATAGCCCATATAACGTTGTATTTGCCCAACTACGTTGTCGCTAACTCTACCTTTTTTTAGTTCAACTACTAAAATAGTTTTTTTGTCTTTACTGATTGCAAGAATATCTATTGGACCAGTGTCACTTGGATATTGTTGTCCGACCAATTCGCCATCTTCTTCATAAATATCGTAGTTTAAACCAAGCTCAGTTTGCTTCCAATTTTTAATTAAGAAATCCTCTAAGTGTTTTTCAAGTGCAAATTCAGATGCATTTTCAACCGATATGTCAGTACTTATAATTGTTGTAGGTTTTATGCCACCAATTAATGTTTCAATTTCATCAGCATATTTTGTAATATCGCTAACTGTGCCAATTGAACCAGTTGAATTTCTGAGGGCATCACTCATTGAAGTTCTCTCAATTGTATTTGCATGCCATTTTACTTGTCTACGATGAGGCAAAATATTGCTCGGCTTATATGAATAGTTATCAATAACTTCACCTATATAATAATTACCTTGTCCACTTGGGCAAAGAACGATTTCACCTTTTTGAATTCCTTTTGCTATTGTCCATAAAGCTCCGCAAGAAAGGCCTGCTGCCACTTTACTTTTACCAGGATGTTCGTTAGCCATTCAGGTATATATTTTTGATTAAAATCCCGCCAATTGTCTGGAAGATTATTTGTCAAATCAAAGTTTATGTCAAAATCAGCACCTATGAAGTTACCTTTAAAACATTCGTCAGCATGAATGCTTTTTGCTCCTAACATTATTCTATAATAGCTTTTCATTTAATTGATATTTTTAATATGTAGAGTGCTTTCATGATTACTTACACATAACCTATGTATAACACTCACAATCTCACTCAAGCCTTTCAACTGTTTGTTTGCTTGGCCTCATAAGTGGGCGTTTTGCTAAGATAAAACAATTTTCACAACTCATCCAAGTATAGCTTATTTGTTATCATCTAATAATGATGTTAGGTGTATTTAAAAAACACGACTATTAAACCTTAAAAAGGTAATTTTTAATTCACTATTAAAGTAAGAATCTAAAAATCATCGAATACACCTAAGCCAAATAAAGCAAAATCATATTTTACCGGATCTTCCGCATCCATCGTCCTCAAATTAAAATCAAGCTCCTGAACGGCCTTAGCATCATTTTGCACCCGATTTAATAATCCAAGCTTTCGTGCAATATTTCCTGAGTGTACATCGAGCGGACAAGATAATTGTGAGGGTTGTAAAGATTGCCATAAACCAAAATCAACACCTCGCTGATCATTTCGTATCATCCATCTCAAAAACATATTAATCTTTTTAGCAGCCGATCCTTTAAATGGATCACTGACATGTTTCTCAGTTCGATGAGGATGATTGATTTCAAAAAAATGCTGTCTAAAATAATGAATCGCCGCTTGTAATGAATCTTGGGTTGCATAACGTACAAAAATAGTTTCCATGCCACCATACTTTTTATAAAGATGCCTGAGAGCCAGTATAAAATATTTTAAATCGTTTTCATTAAAAGTTCGATAAACAAACCCGGATAATTTATCGAGCTGTCGAGACGAATGTTCCATCACAAAATCATAAGGCGATTCGCCCATTAAGTCCATGAGGCGATGACCAGTTTTTACAATTTGTTGACGATTTCCCCATGATATGGTGGCGGCTAAAAACCCGGAAATTTCAATATCTTCCTTTAATGAATAACGATGCGGCACACTAATTGGGTCAGATTCTATAAATGCCGGTGTGTTGTAATAAATGACCTTTTCATCCAAAAATGATTTGATTTCAGCATCGATTTGATAGTTTTGATAGTTCATATCCCATAACAAAGCTATGTATTGAAATTATGGTATCAAAAAGTTAATTTATGCTTACTTTTGAAATATAACTTGATGTCATATTTTTAATGCATTTTCATGAATGAGTGGAATTTACGTTCATATCCCTTTTTGCAAACAAGCCTGTCATTATTGTGATTTTCACTTTTCAACTTCACTGAAAAATAAAGACGCTTTAGTTAAAAGTATTTTAACTGAAATTGATATCAGGATGAATTATCTGCCGGATAAGTCGATTGAAACCATATATTTTGGTGGAGGAACTCCCAGTTTGCTAAGCGAAAAAGATTTGTTTTTGATTTTGGAGAAAATTTACAAGCAGTATAAAGTATCCAAAGATGCCGAAATCACCCTAGAATGCAATCCGGATGACTTAAACAACGAAAAATTAAAAGAATTAAAACGCTTAGAGATAAACCGCTTAAGTATAGGCTTACAAAGTTTTAATGACGAAGAACTGATTTGGATGAACAGAGCACACACAGCTATGGAAAGCGAATCAAGTGTAAAACGAGCACAAGACAGAGGTTTTGAAAACATTACCATCGACTTGATTTATGGCTCAAAATTTTCAACACTGAATAACTGGAAAAAAACATTGGATAAAGCCATTGCCTTAGATATCAAACATATTTCGAGCTATAATTTAACCATCGAAGATAAAACTAAGCTTGGCCATGATTTTAAAACCAAAAAAGAAACCGCAATTGACGATGAAAAAAGTTCGGAAATGTTTTTGGAAATGATTGACCGGCTTGAAAAAAGTCAATTCATTCATTACGAAATATCTAACTTTGGGAAAGAAGGTTTTTTCAGCACACATAATTCAAATTATTGGAAAGGCGCATATTACATTGGATACGGCCCTTCAGCCCATTCATTCGATGGTGTTTCCAGACAATGGAATATATCCAATAATCCTACCTACATTAAATATATAGATGAAAAAAACGATGCGTATTTTGAAAAAGAAATACTCACTGAAAAAGAACGTTTTAATGAGTATATTTTAACTGCCTTAAGAACTATTTGGGGTGTTAATTTAAATTACCTGAAAAAACATTTTAACGATGATTTCATCAAATTGTTCCTAAATCAAATAATCTATTATATTGATCAAGAACAGGTTATCGTTCATAATGAAACTTATACCCTAACAGAAAAAGGTAAATTATTGGCCGATAAAATTGCGAGCGAATTATTTGTGTAAGAAAATTATTTGGCTTCTATCCAATTTACAATTTTCGAACAAGTGGGGCTATTAAAAGATAATACGTAATCTACTAAATGACCTTTTTCATCAATCAAATATTTTTGGAAATTCCACTTGACCGAACTGCTCACAACCCCATTTTTTTCCTTGTCGGTTAACCAGGTATATATATCACATATTCCATCTCCTTTAACATTTACTTTTTCCATCATCGTAAACGAAACGCCATAATTTTTTGTACAAAAACTTTTTATATCTGAACTTGTGCCGGGCTCTTGTTCGCCAAATTGGTTGCAAGGAAACCCTATAATAACCAATTTATCCTTGTACTTATCGTGTAACTCTTCCAATTCTTTGTACTGAGAAGTAAAACCACATTTACTAGCCGTGTTTACAATTAGAATTTTTTTGCCTTTGAACTTTGAAAAATCTAAAATGTCTCCATCAATGGTTTTAGCCTTAAACTGATGAATAGATGAAATAGGTTGTCCTTTTTTGCTTTTAAAAGCATACAAAATAAAAACGATAGCTAATAAGCCTCCGACGATAATAAATTTGTTCATGTTTAAATTTTATTGGTTTTGTTTACTTGCTATAAACATACAAAGATTGCATGTTGTTTCATTACTTAATCAATTAGTATAACCAACAAAATAGATGATTGTTTAATTGTGTTTTAGTGGATTAGAATGTAAATTTACGCGCCGATGAACAAAACCGTATTATATCATTTAATTAAAAAAGAATTTATATTGGAATTCCGGCAAAAATCAACTCTTGCCGGAATTTTGGTTTATATAGTGGCAACTGTGTTTATTTCAGCACTTAGTTTTAAAAAAATCATTCATCCAACCATTTGGAATGCTCTTTTTTGGACCATTTTTATGTTCATTACGGTGAATGTTTCCAGCAAAAGTTTCATGCAGGAAACAAAAGGCAAAGGCTTATTTAATTACCTCCATTACCATCCTCAAACGTTTATTTTGAGTAAAATCATTTATAATATGGTATTAATGGCTGTTTTAAGCTTATTAACTTTTTTCTTTTACTCTTGGTTTGTTGGCAACATGGTTCAAGATTTCGGGATGTTTTTACTTGCCTTGCTTTTTAGTTCCTCAGCGTTTTCAGGAGTTTTGAGTTTAATGAGTGCCATTGCCTCCAAAGCCAATAATAATATTAGTTTAATGGCTATATTAAGTTTTCCGGTATTAATGCCTTTATTATTGGTCTCGGTTAAATTAAGTAAGCATGCTATTGATGGTTTGGCGTGGAGCGTCAGCTATAAATACCTGCTCATTCTGGTTATGCTAAATTTTGTAGTGGTTGCTTTGGCAACGCTATTATTTAATTACCTTTGGAAAGAATAACACGAACATGATAAAATGGTGGAAAATACTCTCGGCTCTCTTAATTCTCTATACCTTAATTTGGGGAATGTTGGGCCCGGTTCCGCAGCTCGACATCTTAAATGAAACCATTCGTAATGTGTATTATCATGTACCAATTTGGTTTGCCATGTTGTTTCAAATGGGTTATTCAGTTGTTTATGCCGTCAAACAATTATCTAAAAATGATCTAAAAACAGATATCATCAGTCACCAAGCTGCACAAACCGGATTGTTTTTTTCATTACCAGGCTTACTAACCGGCAGTATGTGGGCCAAATTTACCTGGGGAACTTGGTGGACATTTCAAGATCCAAAATTAAATGGTGTAGCCATTGCGGTACTAATATATTTGGCGTATTTTATTTTAAGAAGTTCTATTGACGATGAGCAAAAACGGGCACGCATAGGCGCCGTTTATAATATTTTTGCTTTTGTGATGATGTTTGTATTTATTATGATTTTACCTCGTTTAACTGATTCGCTTCATCCCGGAAACGGAGGAAATCCTGCCTTTGGTAAATATGATTTAGATAATAACATGCGAATGATATTCTACCCCGCAGTTATTGGTTGGGTTTTATTCAGTTTATGGATATTAAATGTAAAAAAACGACTAGCTTTTTTAACTTATGCAAACAATGAAATTTAAACTTAGTTTTTTTCTGATGAGTCTCTTAATGCCCATTTTAGCAAAGGCTCAAGAAGTGAACGGACCTGAAATGGCAGACACTTTCAGAAGTAATGGAAAAATTTATGTCGTTATTTCAGTTATTGCCATTGTTTTCGTGTGTTTAATTGGGTATTTAATTTACATAGATTTGAAATTAAAAAAGTTAGAAAATAAAAAATAGTATTAAACGAATTTATTTTCGTAAAACTATCAAATTTAGATTCTTCCAATCGTAAACAATTGGTAATGAGTAAATAGCAAGAAAATGAAAAAAATACACATTTTAGGAATCATCGTCATTGCTGTAGCAATAGGTGTTATTTTTACCTCGCTTCAAAGCAGTGCTTCTTATTCTGATTTTGCAGAAGCGAAAGCTAATCCTGACACCGAATACCATGTGGTTGGAAAATTAAATAAAACAGCACCCGTACTTTACGATCCAAAAATCAATGCCGATGAATGTTCATTTATGATGTACGATAATAAGGGCATCGAAAAAAAAGTGGTCTTACATAAAAGCGTTCCTCAAGATTTTGAAAAATCGGAACAAATTGTACTAATCGGCAAAATGCAAGGCGAAGAATTTCATGCTGACGAAATTTTAATGAAATGCCCAAGTAAATACAATGATGGAAAGCCTCAAGTGTAGTTTAATATAGCTCTTAACTCTAAAAAAATTGGACAACTCAACCACGTATATCGGAGAGCACCTATGGATAGGTTATATTGGTAATGCTTTTATTTACCTATCGCTTCTTTCTGCTCTATTATCAGCTGTAGGCTATTATTTTAATTCCAAAGAAGTTTTAACCTCTGAATGGAAAAACTTCGCTAGAATTAATTTTTCCATTCACTCTTTTTCAATAATAGGAATTGCAGGTACCCTGTTTTTCATGTTATTCAACCATTTTTACGAGTATTCGTATGTATGGCAGCATAGCAATAACAGCATGCCAATGGAATATATTCTATCCTGTTTTTGGGAAGGGCAAGAAGGTAGTTTTTTATTGTGGGCTTTTTGGAATATGGTTTTAGGAAACATTCTCCGAAAAACAATAGATGAAAAATGGGAAGCTCCAACAATGGCTGTTTTTGCCTTAGTACAAGTGTTTTTGGCAAGTATGCTATTAGGCATTTTTATTGGCGATTATAAATTAGGAACAAACCCATTTATTTTATTAAGAGAAAATCCTGAATTTGCTAATTTGCCATTTATTCAAATACCTGATTACTTATCTAAATTAGACGGGCGTGGATTAAATCCGTTATTAATGAATTATTGGATGACTATTCACCCCCCTACCCTGTTTTTAGGTTTTTCATCCACATTAGTTCCGTTTGCGTTTGCCATTGCTGGTTTATGGAAAAAAGATTTTACAACATGGCAAAAGCCTGCGTTAGTTTGGACTTTTTTCAGCATTATGATTTTAGGAACAGGTATTTTAATGGGGGGCGCCTGGGCTTATGAAGCATTAAGTTTTGGAGGTTTTTGGGCTTGGGATCCGGTTGAAAACTCTTCATTAGTTCCGTGGCTAGTGATGGTTGGTGCTGGGCATGTCATGATTATTAATAAAAACAGAGGCGGTTCATTATTTATGACACACCTCATGGCTATTTCTTCTTTTTTACTAGTGTTATACTCCACTTTTTTAACGAGAAGTGGCATTTTAGGAAACAGTTCGGTTCACGCCTTTACGGATTTGGGAATGCAAGCACAATTAGTGATTTATGTATTAACATTCGTATTGATTTGCGTGGTCTTGTTGATTCATGATAAACTGATTCGTGTATCTTATTTAATGGCCTCTTTTCTTATGCTGTTTTGGGGAATAATGCATGGTCATAAAATCACCCTTTTGTTAATTTGGCTTGGAGCCAGCTTAGTCATTACCATTTATTCGTATGTCAAATTTTTTCCAAAGGAGGAAGAGGAAGAAAAATTGTATTCGCGTGAATTTTGGATGTTTGTAGGTTCATTGGTATTCTTATTATCAGCCATGGTTATTACCTATTTTACGTCTATTCCGGTATTAAATAAACTATTTAACTTAGAAAAAGCTCCCATTAAAATTGCAGATTATAACAGGTGGATGATTCCGTTTACAATTATTTCACTCCTTCTGATTGCCATCACTCAATATTTTAAGTATAAAAAAACAAATCCTAAGCAATTTCTAAAACACATTAGTTTATCTGGCTTAGCTGCAATTATTTTTGGACTTTCAGCAGTTATACCTTTATATTTTATAAAAGATTACTCGACTTCCAGCAACGCCGTTAAATGGGACTTGATATCTTACGCTCTTTTATTCATTTCTGCATTATTTGCAGTATTTTCTAATCTGGATTATTGGATGCGGATGTTAAAAGGTAACATTCGCCACGCTGGTGCCTCGATTGCGCACATTGGTTTTGCTTTAATTTTATTAGGAGCTCTTATCTCTACCTCAAAAAAACAAACCATCTCTCAAAATACATCACAAAAAAATGTATCAAGTTTAGGCGAAAATTTTAATGCCAAAAAAAGTTTGGTGCTAACCATTGGAGATACGCTTCCTATGGGTAATTATTTGGTAACCTATACCGGAAAAGAACGAAAAGGAATTGATGTATATTTTAATATGGAGTACTATGCCAAAAATAAAGATGGCAAATTAACCAAAGCCTTCTCTTTAAGTCCAATGGTGCAAGATAACCCGCGTATGGGCCAAGCTTCGAATCCAGATACCAAACATTTTATAGGAAGTGATATTTATACACATATAACCTATGCTGATTTATCTGATACTAAAACCTTAAAAGCCGATGCGTATAAAGAACCTACGAATTTTATTGGGCACATGCGCGATACTATTTTTGCTGATAATGCCATTATTTTAATAGATAGTATTACCACTAATTTGACCGAAGAACAATATTCTAAAAACGATAGCTTATTAATTGTAACCGCTGTTTTAAAAGCAACTGATATCAACGGAAAAATCTATAGGGCAACACCTCAATACATTGTAAAAAACAATATGGTTTTACCAAATGAATTTGAAATAAATGAATTAGGGTTAAAATTCATTTTCTGGAAAATAAATCCTAATGAAGGAAGTATCGAGATACAAATGAGTGAAAAAGTAAGTAATGCTAAAGAATTTGTCGTATTAGAAGCTTATATGTTTCCGTTTATTAATGTTTTATGGCTTGGTTGTCTCGTAATGGTTATTGGAACAATAGTGGCTATTATCGAACGGAGACGGATTAACCGATTAAAAACACATTGATTTTTGAATAATCCGCTCAACATAGTTATCATCGGCACCGGAAATGTTGCTAATCACTTCGCCAATGCTTTTCGTACTATAGAAAATTTTCATCTAACTCAGGTTTTTAATCACCAAAATTCTCGCAAAGCCCAACTGTTTGCTAAACAATTTCAGTGTGATTTAATTACGGATTATGCTGCAATTAATTCAACCGCTGATCTATATATTATTGCGGTAAAAGATGACGCCATAAACCAAGTAGTCGTTAATTTAATTCCATTACATTTAAAAGGGATAGTCGTTCATACATCCGGAAGTATGGCTATAGAAGTTTTAGAAAAAGCAGCTTCTTCTGTTGGTGTTTTGTATCCTTTACAATCATTTTATAAGGGGGCAATTATAGATTGGAAATCAACACCTATTTTGATTGAAGGCAATACGCCAAATGTTCAAAGAAAACTGAAACAATTGGCTAGTTATATTTCAAAGAAAGTTCAAGTTATCGATTCTAAAAACAGACTTCAAATTCATTTATCAGCTGTATTTGCCTGCAATTTTACGAATGCTATGTACGTGGCAGCCTATGAATTGATTGAAAAAAATATCTCCAAAAAAAACACCCATTTATTGCAACCTATCATGTTGCATTCTTTTGAAAAGTTACAAAACATACATCCTAAAAAAGCTCAAACTGGTCCAGCTATGCGAAAAGACCAACTAGTTATGAAAAAACACCTTCATCTGCTAAAAGAGGATCAACAACTTACCAAAGTATATAAAACACTGTCCGAACTCATTTTAAAACAACAATATTCTGTCTGATTATGGAAAACTTCAAACAAAAATTAACCCGTATTAAAACATTACTATTTGACGTAGATGGCGTGTTGACAAATGGTCAAGTTTTATTAATGGAAAATGGTGAATTTGTTCGAAATATGAATTCAAAAGATGGTTATGCCCTCCAATTAGCTGTTAAAAAAGGGTATCGCGTCGGAATCATTACTGGAGGTAATAGTCAAACTGTTAAAAATGCTTTGCTAAGTTTAGGCATCCAAGATGTTTTTTTATCGCAAAGTGATAAACTTCAATGCTATAAAGATTATATCTACGAAAACGAATTAAATGAAGAAGAAATTTTGTTTATGGGCGATGATTTACCCGACTATGAGGTGATGAAACGAGTTGGCATTGCGGCTTGTCCATTTAATGCTGCTCATGAAATAAAAGAAATTTCTATTTACATTTCTAATAGAAATGGCGGAGAAACTTGTGTACGTGATATCATCGAACAAGTCATGAGATCTCAAGGCACATGGGAAATTAATGGTTGGTAATTCCTAGTAAACTAACAAAATAAACTATTCGAAATGGATATAAATCTTTATACCCTGCCATACTTTCCACACATTTTTACTAATTTTTTAAAATCTTGCTAATAAACTACAAAAAAGCCATAAATATTTTTTTAAAAGTTCTCAATTAGAGAACTTTTTTGCTATATTTACTACAAATCATTATCGTTCATTAAATTGATGTATAAACAAAATGCACATTATTTCACGTCTAACGCTTATTAATTTTTGGAAAAAACATCCAGATGCAGAAACTCCACTCCGGGTGTGGTTTAAAAAAGTTGAACAAGCTAAATGGAAAAACATTAGTGAACTTAAAGCAGAATTTCCATCTGCTGATTATATTGGAAATGAAAGAATTGTGTTTGATATTAAAGGAAACAATTACCGAGTCGTTGTCCTTGTATTTTTCAAAGGACAAAAAATATTCATACGATTTGTAGGCACACATGCAGAATATGATAAAATAGATGCAAAAAAAACTTAATAAAACAGAAAAAATGAAAAATATTAAACCTGTACGTACTAAAGGAGATTATAAAGCCGCTCTTGAAAGAATCGAGGAGTTAATAGCCCAAAATCCTAAAAAAGGAACAGATGCTTATGATGAGCTCGATATTATAGGCACACTTGTATCTGCGTACGAAGATATTCATTATCCAATAGAAGCTCCCGATCCTGTAGAAGCAGTAAGGTACATGATGGAAGAAGAAGGGCTAAAACCTAAGGATCTTGTAACATACTTTGGTAGTAAGGGAAATGTTTCAGAATTTTTTAGTCATAAAAGAAAATTGTCTTTACGAGTAATTAAAGCACTTCATGATAATTTTAATCTTCCTTATGAAGTTTTAATTGCATAAATGATTACTCACTAAAAAAGCCATTCGAAATGAATGGCTTTCTTGTTTTAGGGTAAGTAATCGGGTTCGAACCGACGACCCCCAGAACCACAATCTGGTGCTCTAACCGACTGAGCTATACCTACCGTTTGAGGTGCAAATGTAATAAAATATTTTATTACACGAAAAAAATGGGTACAATTTTCATTTAATTTAATTCTTAATTGATTAATACTTGAAATTATAAGTAATAGCCGGAATAATAGACCCAACAACAGAATATCTAACGGCTTCTGTATTCATTGGATAATCCGGATTATTTCTGAAATAAATCGAAAATGCATTTCTACGGTTATATACATTATACACGCTAATAGCAATGGTTTGCTTATACCTACGTTTTTCGTTTTTCTTGAAATTATACGTAATACCTAAATCGGCACGATGGTATGGCGTATTACGATAATTATTTCGTTTGTTATCAGTATTATAAGGAATAATATATCCTTGTACCTCTACTTTAGCCGTAGGAAAAGTAGCTGGTGTACCTGTTTGATAAACAAAATTTGCCGAAAAACTCCATTGCTTATTTAAATCATATATCATAACCGTATTAATATTATGCGTTCTATCGTATTTAGATAAAAACCACTCATCGTTACTAATTCCTCTTACTTTTCTTTCTGTTTTCGATAACGTATAACTTACCCAGCCATTTAAACGACCTTTAGCTTTTTTAACATACATTTCTAATCCATATGCTCTACCCTTTCCCTGAACCAAATCAGCTTCCAAATATTTATTTAGTAATAAATTTGAATTATCTAAGTAGTCTAACTGATTTTTTAAGTCTTTATAATAGACTTCTGCAGAAGTCTCAAAAACATTTTCATTAAAATTTCTAAAATAACCCAAAGTCAATTGATCGGCAATCAGTGGTTTTATATTATTTGTAACTGGCGTATAAATATCCAAAGGAGTAGAAGCTGCTGTATTTGAAACAATATGTAAATACTGCGACATTCTATTAAAACCAAGCTTAACAGAACTTTGATCGTTGATGGTATAATTAACTGACAAACGAGGTTCTGGAGTATTATAACTCTTTATGGTTTGTGCTTCAGCTATGGATTCTACTTTGTCTAATGGCTTACTTTCATTGGGAATCGTATCTCTATAAGTATACTTAGTTCCTTTTCCTGTATAGTTAAACAGTGACCAACGAATACCATACTGTAATGATAACCTGTTAGATAATTTCTGTTCATTATCCAAATAAAACGCATATTCAATTCCATATTGGTTATCTAAACTAATATTAGATTCATTACCCCCTTGAGATGTAATAACAGCTTTACCCGGCTTAAAAGTGTATAAAATTCCTTGTGCACCAAAACGAATGGTATTTTTACTATTCAGGTAATAAATTAAATCAGGCTTTAAACTGTAATTGATGATATTGGATGTCCAATCAAATTTTTGGCTATTTCCTTCATCTCTGAATCCTAGTTGATAGGTATAATTGCTATAAAACGACGTGATATTCATAAATAATTTACTGTTAAAAATATGATTCCAACGAAGTGTGGCCGTACTATTTCCCCAATTAAATTTAAACCCGGCTCCAAATACATCTCTTCCCAAATAACCACTGGCAAACACGGTGTTTTTTTCGTTGATTCTCCAATTTAATTTAGACGTTAAATCATAAAAATAAAATTGAGCATCTTTTAAACTAGGTTGTCGTTGAGCTAAAAAAGGCTTTGCCAATACATCTATATAACTTCGTCTGGCCGCCACAATAAAAGAAGCTTTGTCTTTAAAAATCGGTGCCTCAATGGATAATCGACTAAAAATAGTTCCTAATCCTCCATTTACTTCGAGTTTTTTACTGTTTCCTTCTTTCATTCGAATGTCTAAAACCGAAGACGCGCGACCGCCATATTGTGATGGAATTCCTCCTTTAATTAATTTCACATCCTTTACAGCGTCCGGATTAAAAATGGAAAAAAATCCAAATAAATGAGATGAATTATAAACAGGAGCTTCGTCCATTAACACCAAGTTCTGGTCAATATTGCCACCACGCACGTTGAATCCACTGGCACCCTCACCCACAGTTGTTACTCCAGGTAATAATTGTATGCTTTTCACAATATCTACTTCTCCTAATAAAGCTGGCATTTTTTGAATTTGTTTGATATCAAGCTTTGCCACGCTCATTTCCATACTTTTCACATTTTGATCTTCTTTTTCAGAAGAAATAACGACCTCGTCCAATTCCGTTCCTTCTTCACCCATTTCAAGACTTAAACTTTGATTCGCATCTAAGTCAATGGATTTCATGATTGTTTTATATCCAACAAATGAAAATACCAAAGTGTCTGGCCCTTTCGGCAATGTTAAAGAGTAAAAACCATAAGCATTGGTGCTTGTACCTATTTGTGAGTTTTTTTTATAAACGGTAACTCCTATCAATGCCTCTCCATTTTTAATATCTTTAACGTAGCCAATTACTGTAAATTTTTGCTGAGCCTGAATCTGAACAAATGAGATTATGAGGATAAAAAAAATAAATTTTTGCATGAAATAATAACTATAGTATAGTAACAAACTTAGTAAAGTTTTAATAATTTTTGATTTTAATACTCAAACATAACAGCTTGTAATGTAAATAGTTTATTGTTGTTATTTAAATACAAAAAGCTGCCTCCATTTAATGAGACAGCTTGATGAAAATATATATTAAGATTAAATTTTAGTTAAAGGATTAACCCTATTAATCTATAATGTTAAAAGTGTTTTTAACTTCTTTATAATTAGTTAAATCAACTTCTGGATGCTTAACTAATTGAGAAGCGGCAATTACAACAATTTTAAAAGTTTGCTCACCAGGATTATTTCCTTGAGTTAAATCTGAATCTTGCGCAAGAATTGTGACACCTCCAACATAAGTATTAACTTCTAAAGTAGTAGAATAATTTTCTGTCGGATAATACGTCAAAGGTAATTGATTATATCCAGAACCCACTTTCATATAAACTAGAACCGCGCCTTTATCAATAATTGATTGGGTAATTGTAGCATATGTGAACGAAATTTCCCAATTTTTATCTGTGGCATTATATGTCCATGCAGAAGATTTTATAGAAGAAGATGCTACGTTAGCATTACCATCTTTTCCGTTTATACCTGGAGTACCTGCAGGACCCGTGTCTCCTTTTTTACATGAAGTTAAAGTTAAACCCATAGTTAACGCTAACCCAGCGAAAACCATTGAAATTGTTTTGATTGTTTTTTTCATAGTTAAGTATGTTATTAAATGATTTATTGAACTCTTGTCAACATTCATTAATTCAAAAATCAACCTACATCAACGAAATTAAACACTGTTAATCATAAAAAGAATCACTTACTTTTTTGAATTAATTAGTTAACTTGTTAGAAATAAAACTGAATTATGCCTTAAAGTTTATTACAAAAGTTCTTTTTGATAAAAATAGAAACAAATCTTTAAATGACAAAATAACACCTTTAAATGATTATTTAAAGTGATAAATGCTTATGAAATTTGACTGTGAACAAAATTATAGGAGAAAGAATACGTCAATTAAGAGCCCTACGTGGGTTAAGTCAAGATAATATGGCTGACGAGATTGGTATGAGTGCCGGAAATTTTGGAAAAATAGAACGAGGAGAAATTGATGTCAGTGCGTCTAACCTTATTCAAATAGCAAAAGTGTTAGGTGTGAGTGTCAGTGATTTTTTTGATGACAAACCAATAACAACAATTTCAGAACCAAAGCCTGAATTTGGATACGCTTCTAAATTAGAATTAAACCAAGTAACTAAAGCTCTTCAATCTCTTGCAGAGCAAATTAATAATCTCCGTGAAGAATTACCGACGAAAAAACCTGCCAAAAAAACAAAAAAACAATAAACACAATTTCTAGTTTTTATCTCATTAATCTTTTTTAAAAACCCTCGAAATTTGTAAAAAAATATCCTAATTATTTCGGTCAAAAATTAGAACTAAACGAAAGATCTCAATTATTACACATAGCAACTTCATTCGTTAAAAAAGATTACGAAAGGCAATACCTTAAAATAATCTATCTATTAATCATTTTATATCCATTTATTCTTTCTAGTCTTAATAACTAGAAAGAGTATATGAAAATCCTCCACATAAAATGATAGTTTATTAGTCTTAAAATAGTATATATTTTTTTATACTTTTCTACGTTTCTTAAATTATTATTTTATTTAATAATGCTAGTAGACTGATTAGTCAATCAAAATGGGATTTAAAAAATTTTATTTCTAATAATTTACTATATAATTGATTGTTTACCTCGAAATAATTTTTCAAGTCTAAATTCATATAACGAGTTTACAATTTTTTGTGTAATAAATAATTTAGATTATTGAATAAAATATTATAACAATTGTAAAAACAATAGTTAGGTTAATGTTTTAAAATTGAATTTGTTTCAAAATAGTTATGAAAGAAACACTTCTCATATCAAAAATCAAAGTATAGACTCCAATATCAGAAAATAAATAGATCCTAGAATTTTTCATTTATTAATGCATTTCAATGAACAATTCTAAATATTAAAAATCATAATAGGAATTAGTCAAAGTAAATTAAAACCACTTTACTGTGACTAATTCAATTAAAAGATAAGTGCCTACTATTTAGGTTTTGAATAATTTAATGAACATACCGATACCGTCATAATAAAGGCAGAATTTTCTTCTTATAGAGATATTGCCATTTACAATTTAAGAACATCATTATTTATCGGTTTTATGAATAGGAATTATTCCTCGGAGAGATAGTAAAAGTTTTCAATATTATAAGTCGAATAAAGCAAACAGAATAACACTGTGCTTATATAATAATTCTTTAGTGGTTTTTGATTTTAAATTGAACCAATTATATACAGAGAACCTCAAACACATAACAAGTAAGTGTTTCAAATTACAGGTGCTAAGGTTTCTAGTTATATGAATTAAAAGATTTAACAGATAAGTCTGATATTATAAAAGGATGAATAAACCAGGGGCCATTCAGTTATACATAAAATGGATTCATATCTCTATACATTTTACAACCTTTGAAACTAAATTAACATTTGATATAGCTGTGTTTAATCATTTGGCCTGTGCGGGCAGCACATGGCTATTTCATACATAGAAATTATTATTAATTTCCATTCTTTGTCTTTGGTTTATTGAGGGATAGCTTAGCTAAAGAACTTGTACTGTAACCTACGTAGCTACATTATATGTCTAAATTGTATTTATAATTATCATATCGTACTCCCATGTTTAGATTTGTGTTAGTGTATTTAGCAATTGACTATATCGTATAAAAAACGAATTGAAATAGCTGATTAGCTCTTAAAAATAAATAAAATTTCTTTGAGCAAAATTCAACTTAGCAATTTCAATTAATAAAGAGATTATCACAAAATAGGCGCCATTGCAATTTGTTTCGAATTAATCTTTTTCGAAATGCTCAATATAAATACGTTTAATTCTCAACCATACTACCATTAACATTAAAAATACATTTTGATACATCCTCAAGGTATCCATTAATCTATTTTTATAAACTATTCTAAGATTACTTATTCAATAGAATATATACCATAAAGCTATGACTACATTGTATAATGTAGCATGTAGTAACAATTAATTTGGTTGAAATTCTCTCTGTATATAATATATAGAGTCAGTAAAATATACACAGAATGCATTATGTGTTGTATAACGAGCGATGAGAGATTTAAGGATAGATTTCTATATAAATCAAAAATTCTAATTACACTGGTTGTAATTAAAATAAAGAGATAGCCATTAAAAAAACACGACAGAATTTACTAGGATGAATCAACATCAATCTAAGCCTAAACAGGGCTTTCAATTATGCTTTAGGATTCTAAATACTATAAATGTAAATAGTTATTATTATCCTCAATAGTTTATAATGATAAAGTAAAAATACTTTATGTCATACGTCGTCAATACAATCTCATTCATTAAAAATTAATGAATGAGATTGCTAATTAAACTAAATAATTAATTGGACTGGTTTTAGAAACATTATCATTCTAAACATAAAGACTATGCTGAATAATAAAAGAAATATAAATCTTGTTTCTTAACTGTGTTTAAACACATAAATCGTACTCGAATAAGAAGAGGAATTTTTTGCTTTTAAATTAGACATTAATCCAATCCAAAAAGCCTTTAGCAAATTTGCAGAACCTGTTTTGTATTTTTCACTTAACATCGAAACGTAAAAACTATCAAATTTCATGGGCTTTGTTTCGATAAATTTAAAGCCGTTATTATGAAGTAATTGTTTCATGGAATTTACTTCGAAGTGATATAAGTGACGAGGAACATCATAAGCAGCCCAAAATTCTTTATAATACTGAGCGTCATAAGAATTTGGATTAGGAACAGCAATAATCAATACACCATCTTTATGTAATAATGATTTAAAACACTGAAGGGTTTCTTTTAAATCAGTCACATGTTCTAAAACATGCCAAAGAGTAATAACGTTTAATGAACCCGAAGCTGCAATTTCATTAATTTGCTCTTTGTTAAACAATATATTTAAGCCTTGGTTTTTTGCAAGTTCTCTAGCTTGATCATCAGGCTCCATTCCTATAGTATTCCAACCATATTTTTTACAAGCCGATAAAAACATTCCCGTACCACAGCCATAATCTAAAACAGTTCCACGTGAAACATAAGAGGAAATTAACTGTACTTTTTTAGACAAAGTATAGTTTCTAACGTAATGATACAATCTATTAACTAATCCTTTTTTTGTATTAGTGTGTGATATATAATCTTCAGCTTTATAATACGATCCTATGATATTATTTTCAGGTCTTGGATTAGTGAATTTAAAGCCACACTGTTTACAAGAATCTATATTAAATTGTTCTTTACTAAAAGTATAATCTTTACAAACTAAAAAAGACTCAATATTGCTTGAGCCACATACTGAACATGAATTTAATTTAAACATACGATATGGATGTGTGAGTGATGGACATAACTATCAAAGCAAAATGTTTCACGTGAAACTATCTGCCAAGATGAACCAATAATACTGATATATCAGCAGGGCTAATACCAGAGATTCTACTAGCTTGTCCGATAGTAACAGGCTTTAACTTAGTTAACTTATCCCTTGCTTCTAATGATAAACTATTAACTATTCTATAATCAAATTCAGGTTTAATTATATAATTATCTAATTTAGAAACTTTTTCAGCATTCTCTTTTTCTCTTTCTATATACCCTTCATATTTCATTAAGATTTCAGCTTGCATAATAGTGTCGTTATCTAAAGATGAAATAGTTTGCTTTAAATCTGAACAATGAGACGCTAGACCTAGAATGGTAACATCCGGACGGGATAACACGTTATAATATCTTATTTTTTGATTTAAAGGGGCAGATTGGATCGTTTCCAAATAAGCATTACACTCTGTTGGCTCAGCGCTAGTGTTTCTGAAAAATTTAATTAAATTTTCATAATTTGATATTTTTGAACTAACTCTTTTCATTCTATCTTCACTGGCTAATCCAATAGAGTAGGATAGAGGTGTTAAACGAACATCTGCATTATCTTGACGTAATAATAAACGGTATTCAGATCTGGATGTAAACATTCTATAAGGTTCATCAGTGCCTTTAGTAACCAAATCATCAATTAAAACGCCTATGTAAGCTTCATGACGCTTTAATATAAAAGGATTCCTTTCATTAATTTTTAAATGCGCATTGATTCCAGCCATTTGACCTTGACAGGCAGCTTCTTCGTATCCTGTTGTTCCATTAATTTGTCCTGCAAAATACAACCCTTCAACTAACTTTGTTTCTAAAGTTAATTGTAATTGTGTAGGCGGAAAATAATCATATTCAATGGCATAACCTGGACGAAACATTTTAGCATTTTCAAAACCTGGAATTAATTTTAATGCCTTTTGTTGAACTTCTACAGGTAAAGAGGTAGAAAAACCATTCACATAAATTTCAACTGTATCCCAACCTTCTGGTTCTACAAATAACTGATGACGATCTCTTTCAGAAAAACGAGTGATTTTATCTTCAATACTAGGACAATATCTCGGACCTAAGCCTTGTATTCTACCAGAATACATGGGCGATTTTTCAAATCCTGTTCTTAAAATATCATGAACAGCTTGATTAGTATACGAAATATGACAAGGTATTTGTTTTTTAGGTGCATTACCATCCTTGGAAATGAAAGGAGAAGTATGGTCTAAATATGAAAATTTATCAATTGCAACATCACCTTCTTGTTCCTCCATTTTGGAATAATCAAGAGAACGCCCATCAATACGCGGAGGCGTTCCTGTTTTCATTCGTCCCGCTTCAAAACCCAATTGAACTAATTGTTCTGTAATACCATAAGATGCCGATTCGCCACTACGACCACCGCCAATTTGCTTTTCACCAAGATGAATGATACCATTTAAAAAAGTACCATTCGTTAAAACAACCGCTTTTGATTTAAATTCCAAACCCATGCCGGTAATTACTCCTTCTACACGTTTACCATCTTTAGAGATAATTAATTCGCGACACATGTCTTGCCAAAAATCTACATTAGGAGTTTGTTCTAACATTTCTCTCCAAGTAGTTGCAAATAACATCCTATCATTTTGAGTTCTTGGACTCCACATGGCCGGACCCTTAGAACGATTTAACATTCTGAACTGAATAGCTGATTTATCTGATACAATTCCACTATAACCTCCTAATGCATCGATTTCACGAACAATTTGTCCTTTCGCTATTCCACCCATAGCTGGGTTACAACTCATTTGAGCTATGGTTTGCATATTCATGGTTAAAAGCAAAACTTTTGAACCCATATTAGCTGCTGCGACAGCAGCTTCGCAACCAGCATGACCAGCACCTACTACAATAATATCGTATATTGAATTCACAGAAATTTAAAATAAGAATTAATAATTATATTAAATTTAATTTACCTAATAATTCATCTCTATATGAGCCTCCTATTGGAATTACTTTTTTATTCTCTTCTAATATAACTGTTTGATTTTCAATAGTTTGTATTTTATCAATACGAGCAATAAAAGAACGATGAATTCTAATGAAATCAGTATTTCCAAGTTTTTTTTCTATATCTTTCATCGTTGAATGAATCGTGTATCTGGTAAATTGTGTGTTTAGAACTACATAGTCTTTCAATGCTTCAACATAAAAAACATCTTTTAAACTAACTTTTACCAAACGGCTATTAGATTTTACAAAAATGATATCTTTTGCAATTTGATCTTTATCATCTACTAAATTATATAAATAATCTCTTTCTTTTTGAATGGACGAGTCTTGTTTATGTTTGTATAATGCAATTTCAATAGAAGAACGTAAATCAATTTCCTTAAACGGTTTTAAAATATATCCATAAGGTTCAGTAATTTTTGCTTTAGCTAAAGTTGCTTCATCTCCATAAGCTGTTAAAAAAATAACAGGCATATTATATTCTTTCTTAATAATATCCGCTACTTCTATACCTGTCATATTACCTTTTATCATGATGTCCATTAAAACAATATCAGGCTCTAAATCCACAATATTTTTTATAGCATCCGAACCATTGTTACTTATTCCTAGTATATTATAACCTAATTTTTGAAGGCTATTTTGAATATCTTTTGCAACAATACTTTCATCTTCTACAATATATATGTTGGCTTTTTGTTCTTCCATAGTTTATATATTAAATTCAATTAAGAATTTTGTTCCAGTTTTTCTAATTAAAGATATTTTTCCGTTTAACTGCTCTACGAGTGTATTAACTAACTGTAATCCTAATGTTTGTGTATCTTTTATATCAATACTTTCAGGAATACCTATTCCGTTATCACCCACAATTAAATATATTCTATTAACACTAACTTCCAAAGTTACGAAGATTATTCCATCTCTATCATCCGGAAAGGCATATTTTAAAGAATTAGATATGATTTCATTAATTATCAATCCACAAGGGATGGAATAATCAATACTTAACATTAAGTCATCTAATGTTAAAACCAATTTTATTTTTCTTGAACTAATAGTATAAGAATGAATTAAATTTTTGGATAAAACACCAACATACTCCGAAAAATTAACCGATTCTAAATTCTTAGATTGATACAAACTTTCATGAATGAATGCCATCGTTTTTATACGATTTTGGCATTCTTTTAGAAGGTTATATGCATAATCATCTTTAACATACGAAGATTGTAAATTCAATATACTAGATATTACTTGCATATTGTTTTTTACCCGATGATGAAGTTCTTTTAGTAATACTTCTTTCTCTTTTAAAGATTGAGTTAATTTTTCTTCATTTTTTTTATTTTCAGTCATATCAAAACCAATTGCTGAAATTTCTAAAACGTGATTATTAGAATTTTTGATAGGTGCTAAAAATATTTGTGTGGTGATTTTTTCACCGTTTTTTATGGACCTTTCTAATATAAATTCAATATGTTTTCCTTGTAGAACTAAATTATATTTTTCTTTCCAAAATGAATTATAAATAGATGATCTTGGTCGTTTTATAACTTTTCTTAATTCCGGATAATAACCATAAATATCAAAAATAAAGTTTGCAAACTTTTGATTAAAAGATGTTAATTTAAATTTATCGTTAACTGTCCAAATTAATTGATTTCCACTTTCAAATATGGCTTTTAACTTAGCAGACTGTTCTAATAATTTATTTTTAGTTTTTAATTTTTCAGTCGTATCCTGAGCAAGTTGTTCTTTTAGTTTATTTTCTAGTTTAACAATTTTACTTACTAATTCAATTTGTTTATTTGTTTTAAGTTCACTTTCACCCGTCTTTTTTATAACAGATTTATCATCATTTATTTTATTTCTATTATTTTTTTTAGATAAGTGCTTAAAAAACAATTGATTAACTTTTAATCCATTTAATTTTGTAAATGACGAATTAGCTTCTATGTCAAATAACTGATTTTTAAGATTATTAAACGTAAATAGTGTACTTTCTGTTTTATCGTTTATTGATAAACTTTTTTGTTGTTGAAGAAAATGTGAAAGAGGAAGTGAGTAAACTTTTTTTTCTTTATTCTTATCAATGTTAAGAGCAGTAAGACCTATTTTATTAATAAATATTATATGGTTATAATCATGAATAAGGACACCTATTGGTAAAGTATTTAAAACTGATAAAATCACATCGCTTGAATAGGACTTTGCGGTAAATTTGGATTTAAACATATAAACCTATTATTTATCTTTATCCAATAAAATAGTAGTATTTGTTTTATTATTCGATACTTTAGAATAATCTCTTAAACTTTCTTCATAGGTTGGTTCTATTTTAATCCCTTGAAATCTAATTTCGATGTCATTTTCATATGTTATAGTTAAATAATTATATTCACTTTCGTCATAAAATTTCCAATCTTTTTCTTTCATTCCCGCTACAAATTTTCCTTCCATCATTTTTTTTCCATTTGAATAATACCAAACATGTATACCATCCTCATCGCCATTAACAAAGTTACCTTTATAACGAATTTGTTCATTAGGCATATAAAACTGTTTCCATACACTATCTCTTAAATTGTTTGAATACTTTCCAATTTCTTTATATTCAGGTATTTCATATATCCATATTCCTTCTTGTAAATCATCTACAAAGTCTCCTTGAGTAATAATTTTACCATCTTCAGTATATTCTTTCATTATTCCATTTCTTAAATTATTTACATAACTTTCTTCACGCATCAAAGAACCATTTTCATAATACCATTTCCAGTTGCTTTGAGCACGTCCTTTTTTGTCATAATTACCTTTTTGTTCAATTTGACCGTTTGGATAATAAAAAATCCATTCGCCAATTCTCTTATCTGAACTATATAATCCTTTAGCCTTAAATTCACCTGAGCTATGGTATTCGGTCCAAATTCCTATTTTATTTCTCATACTATCCACTGCACCATAATCAGTTTTTATTCCATCTAAAAAAACAATTGCTGAATCTGGTATTGGTCTATTTCTGCAAATAAATTTTTTAATCATTACATCACTAGTATCGTCTCTGGCAACAGGCAATGAATCACATATATACTTTTGACGATATCTGTAATGAATACCAACCGGTAAACCATTGATATATCCACCCTCATACTTGAGGGTTCCATCGTCAAAATATTCTTTATAAACATCTAATTTAGCCAATTCAGGTGCATTTTTTACTTGTTTTCCATTGTTAAACTTATTAGTGGCGGCCAAATTTCCCTGTTTATCATAGGTTTTTACATAACCATCAATCGAATCATCTTTATATTTTTTTTCTTCTTTTAATTTACCATCTTCATAAAAATCTTTCCAAATACCTTGTTTTTTATTCTTTTCATCTTTTCTATTAATGCGTTCGGTGCTTAATAAAATTCCTGATTGATATTTCATAATTGAAATAATCGTAGAATCTTCTGAATATTCATAAGCATCACCATTTAATTTACCATTGAGATTTTTACTATATAACTTTGTTTTTCCTGAAGAATAATAAACCAATGAATGACCTTGCTTGATATCCTTCACATAATATTCTTTGCTTAATATTCGTTGGTTAGTATCAAAAAAAACAGTGTAACCATTTTTTTTACCTTCTAAGTAATTAATGGTCTTAGTTAATTTACCATTTTCAGTATAAAATTTCCAAATACTATCTAATTGAAAATTTTTTCTGTTTCCTTCTATCTTTAGTTTTCCGTTTTTATAATAATTTTTCCAGTAACCGTCGGGTTTACCGTCACGCATATAGCCTTCGGATGATGTATTCCCATTATCATAATAAAACACATTAAATCCATTAGAATTAATAGTTTGAGAAAACAATGAACATGAAAAAACTATAAAACACAAAAAAAAACTTTTTTTCAATTTAAAATATTTAAGATCGTTCAAATAAATAAACACAATGTTGAAGTTATATTAAGCTCTAATTTATTATTTAAATTTTGAATTGTAAATTTATTTGAACCATATATGATGTAAATAAATCATTATTATAAATTAAATTTAAATAAAGTAATTTTTAGTATTAAACAATTGATTATCAATATATTAAATATTTTTAAAATTTAATTTTACAGTATTCAAATAGAAGATGCGAAAAATATTTGAATCAAACAAGAGATTAAAAAAAATAAAATTTTAATAGAACAACACTTCATCAATACTATATAATTAATAAATTTTTTAAAAATTAAAATATGGTTATTATATATAGCTTGTTAGTATTGTGTAAAAAAATACTATTGTTTTCTTGTTATTTAAACAACTGTTAGTTTATTAACTAATAGTTAACTATTAGTTATGTTATAATAATTTGATTATTAGAGCTATACATACTATTTAACAATTAAGCTTTATTTATTTTAAGTTAAAAACTAATGTGTTATTAGTATAAATAAATAGTGAGTAAAATGATATAACTCACTCAATAATTTTAAAAATTAGATTTTTTTAGATTCAAAATTTGTATAAGCAATATTGATTTTAAAAAAACATTAAATAATTATTGAAACTTATTAACTATAAATTTAATTATATACATTACTTTTGTTAATAATGGTAACATTCAAATTGCTGATTATCAATGTAAGTAGTTTTGAGTGTTAATTAACGTTGATTATTAAATATTAACAAAACTTTGATATGATAAAAATAGCATTAGGTAGTGATCATGCAGGATTTGAACTAAAAGAAAAAATAATTGCTTATTTGAAAGAGAAGTCAGTTTCTATTTTAGATAAAGGATGTTATAGTTTGGAACGAGCAGATTATCCGGATGCCGCTCATGCTGTTGCAACATCAGTGCTTAATAAAGATGCAGATTTAGGAATATTAATGTGTGGAAGTGGAAACGGTATTAATATATCGGCCAATAAACATAAAGGAATAAGATCAGCTTTGTGTTGGAATGCTGAAATTGCTGCTCTTGCTCGTCAACATAATGATGCTAATATATTAGCATTACCTGCTAGATTTATTGATTTTAACGAAGCAAAAAATTGTGTTGACAGTTTTTTAAATGAACAGTTTGAAGGAGGAAGACATGCTGATAGAATACAAAAAATTGATATGTAAATATATTTTTAGCATTAAATGCCTAATTGTTTAATAAAGTGCCAAATTATTTTAAGATCTTTTTCTAATTCATAATTTTTAGCATACTGTAAGTTAGTAATCTTTATTTTTTGTTCATTTAAAGTTTCTTTTTCAATTAACATCGTTGGAGAAAAAACAGAGTGTTTAATTTTTGGTAAAGTTTTATCAGAATTAGTTCCGTAACCAACCCAGGTATAAAAACCAAATAATACTTTTAAAGTATTTGAAAAATAACGCAATTTTTTTTCTTGTATAAAAAATAGTACTGGACTTAATAAAATAACTAGTACACTAATAATTAGATCTAGTAATCTTTTATTTCTCTTATTATTTGGTTTAGATATACTGTTAATTTCAATCACATATAAATCTCCAGCTGTATCAATATGGTTACTACCTATAATTGATAAACTTTCGGGAGGAGCTATTTTAAAATCAACACCGCTTGAAACCAATGTTAACATATGATTAATGATGGATTGAGAGCTAATATCTTTCGCACAAAATATAATTTCGTTAATTGTGTGTACTTTAATAATTTCATCTATCTGATTTATGGTTCCTATGAAATAGTAATTATTTAAATGATTTTTTCCAGCATCAATAAAACCTAAGAAACTGGGTTTAACATTGGTTTGTTTTAATAAATCAAAGACTCGATTAAATTCTTCTTCTTCGCCAATAATAGCAATTCGTTTAGTTTTACCTTCTGTTAAGGTATATGACTGGAATTTTAATAAATGAAATAATACTCTGCTTAAGGTAAAAAACAGTAATGACCAAAGAGTACCAAAAATAATGAGCGCTCTTGAAAATCTGAGCGATTCGGGTAATAATGAATAACCAATTAAAATAAAAACAGTACCAAATAATACGCCGGTAATAATTTTTAAGAGTTTTATTGGTTTATCATATCCGCCATTTAAAAAAATCATTAATATCCAGGTTAATGCATATAAAGGAAAAGCTACATTTATTAAATTTTCAGAGTAAATATCTTCGTTTAATCCTGTTTTTTGCTGATAAATAGTTTTAATAGCAAATAAGCCTATGGTAGTGATAATAAAATCAAACAGAGGTAAAGTAAAAGTTTTAAAAAATCGGTAAAGTAAAGCTAAACCAGCTTTTAGAAATATAGCGAAATTAATTAATGTATTAAACCAAAAAGCATGAGATCCACTAAAGTGCTTTTTAGAAAAAATAACCATTGCTTTATAAAAAATGATCACATAATTTATACTGCTGCGTTTAGTACTTTCTCCTTTATAATGAATAATTTGTGTATCAGGAAAATAATAGTTTTTATAACCTACTTTTGTTATTCTATAAGACAGATCAATATCTTCGCCATACATAAAAAAAGTTTCGTCTAGAAAACCAATGATATCTAGCACTGATTTTCGCATTAACATAAATGCGCCGCTAATGATATCTATTTCATTGATTTCATTTTTTGGTAAAAAAGACAAATGGTATCTGCCAAAGCGTTTGGAATTTGGGAACAGTTTAGAAAGACCAAACATTTTATAAAAAGCAACCAGTGGAGTAGGTAAACCTCTTTTCGATTCAGGAGCAAAATTACCTTGTCCATCTAACATTTTAACACCTAATCCACCCGCCTTAGGATGATTGTCCATGAAAAGAAGCGTTTTAATAAAAGTATCTTCTTGAACAACTGTATCCGGATTTAATAGTAATACATACTCACCTTTTGCAATATTAAGTGCTTGATTATTAGCTACAGAGAATCCTTTATTTGACTCGTTAACAATAAGTTTTACCTGAGGAAATTTTTCTTTTATTAACTCTACAGATCCGTCTACTGAATTGTTGTCAACTACAAATACTTCACAAGGTAGGTCTTTTGAAGCTTTTATGACAGAGTATAAGCACTGTTCAATAAAGTGCTTTACATTGTAGTTTACAATAACAACCGATAATTTAGTCACAGCTTTAAAAGTAATAAAATAAAAACAATCACTATTGATTTTAAAAAAGAACGTAAGAAATTAAAAAAAAGTATTAAATTCGCAACACTTATTTTAATTTGGTCCCGTAGCTCAGCTGGATAGAGCAACAGCCTTCTAAGCTGTGGGCCATTGGTTCGAATCCAATCGGGATCACTTTATAAAAAAACCGCTTGATTAAAGCGGTTTTTTTATTCAATATTGTTAGCAAAGAAAAAAATTACTCAAATAAATGTCTTTTTAGCAAACCATTAGTTTTTTATAAGTTTGGTGGTAACGTCAGCCTGTGAAAAAACTAAGTTAAATATTTTTTTATGATGTCAAATAGTGCAATAATAACCCAAATTGTTGAGGGAAGAAAAACCCAAAACAAAGTAAAATAAAGCCCTCGTTTAAACATTTTTGGTCCGTATGTCAAGTTACGCTTAATGAACACTTCGGTCAGCCAACCTAATGTATAACCCATATTGCATAAAAAAGCAAATATTGGAATCATAATTGGTTCATAAAAGTCTTCGCCAGGCTTTAATTGAATACGCACAGAAGCAGCTGTTAACATAATAACAATGCTTAAAATACCAGCAATTAAAACAATTATATTATATAAAATACGTCTAAGTTCCCACCAAATAATAACTTGAATGAAACTTCTATTTTCGGTTTTTACTTCTAATAACTTATCTAAATATTTCATGGTGTGTTTGAAGAAGTCG
>CAMAPT010000007.1 GCA_945860225.1 Chitinophaga pinensis
AACGCAACCGTGCCGGATTAAAAGATCCAAATAAACCAATTGGTTCATTTATTTTCTTAGGGCCTACAGGTGTTGGTAAAACTCAGTTAGCGAAAATTTTAGCGAAACATTTATTTGATAATGATGAAGCCTTAATAAGAATTGATATGAGTGAGTACATGGAGAAATTTGCCGTGACTCGATTAATTGGAGCTCCTCCCGGATACGTCGGTTATGAAGAAGGCGGACAATTAACCGAGAAAGTGCGTCGTCGTCCCTACTCTGTTGTGTTGTTAGATGAAATAGAAAAAGCACATCCTGATGTATTTAATATCTTACTTCAAGTATTAGATGATGGTCGGTTAACTGATAATAAAGGTCGAACAGTGAATTTTAAAAACACAATTGTGATTATGACCTCTAATATTGGTTCTCATTTGATACAAGAAAATTTTGATACATTAACTGAATTCAATAAAGAAGAAGTTTTATTAAAATCAAAATCGGAGGTGTTTGAGTTATTGAAAAAAACGATTCGCCCTGAATTTTTGAATAGAATAGATGAGATAATTATGTTCGAACCTCTAAATAGAGAGGATGTTGCTGATATTGTTAAAATTCAGTTTAAAGAAATTTCAGATAGATTAGCTGATCAACATATAACTATTTCTGCAACCGAAGAGGCTATTGATTGGCTTGGAGAGTTGGGCTACGATCCTCACTATGGAGCAAGGCCAGTTAAACGAGTACTTCAAAAACAAATACTTAACGAATTATCAAAACAATTATTAGCAGATAAAGTAGATAGAACTAAAGATATTGTGGTAGATGTATTTAATAAGCAATTTGTGTTTCGAAATAATTAATTTTCAGTAGCTACTGAAACTATAAAGGAGACTATCCCGAAAAGATAGCCTCCTTTTTTTGTGGAGTATTTATCGTTTTAAAAAAACAATCAGATTAATCCCAATCAAAATAGTCAGATTGATTATTTTCTGAATTGTTATGTTCGCTGATACCTTAACCAAAAGGAACTTTGACAAAAATTCCCGGACTAAAAATCTTTTTTCGCTCTATTTTTTGGTCACTTAAATTTAGCCCTCTAAAATAGCTCAACCACATTGAGCCTCAGATAGCTATTTAAATTTTTTAATTCTTTGATAGCGCTTTATTTATAATGAAAGCCATTAAATAAAACCAAATAGTAAATACGCTTAATCCAACGAAAAAGTAAGCGAAAGCACTATATGTTTTAGAATAGTTTCTGAATTCTGAGATTAACTGGTAGTTATTTGGCTTATTTTTATTATAAATAACGGAGTCTAATGGCAGATAAAGATTTATTTCATCGAGCTCATTTATTTGCATGGCCCAAATATTTTTTCCAATCGAGCGAATGGTATCACCTGTTGCCGTTACAAAATACATTTTAGCAACTTTAGTGTATTTTACTCTTTGAAAAAATGTAGATTCGTTTTCATTTAAACTTTTTACATAAAGTTCCTTTACAATACCATTTTCTTTAAATTCTTTGAAGCTTGCTAATTGACGTAAAAAGAAGATTGCATTTAGAATAAGGGAAATAACAAGGCAATATGAAAATAGACATTTGTTAAACGTCAGTGCCTGTTTATGTATTTGTTTTCGTTTCAATGTTTAGTAATTAAATTACCAAAAAAATCAAAAAGACTATACAGAAGGTACATGCAACCTATTATGATGAATATAAGCCGCTTTGATTTATTTTTAATAGTTAACGATAGAATAATTGGAATAAACGCCCAAACGATACCGATGAGTGTATTTGCTAGTATAAACCAACCTTCTGTAAATACATTATCTATAAATTTTGGCATTAATGACCAAAATAATCGCGAAAAAATCATCCAAAATATAACTGCTAGCTGAATTGAATCTCTTGAATTTTCATCCGGAATTAATTCTTCATCTTCAGTTGGTTTTGGACACTCACCATATTCATTTTCTTCGCGTTGACTGTTGGTAAGTAATAAAACTAATAACCAGATTGCGCCAACTATTGGTAGTAAAGCAATCAGCATCATCCAACCGCTTTTTCCAACATCATGCAGTCTTCTTAAGGTAACTGCAAGTCCCGGTATGAATATAAATATAGCATATAAAAAATACAGAGCGCCATAAGGTAATTTACCTATTGTTAGTCCCAACATGTTATCTAATACCATCGCAATCATAAAAAAGATGACGTTGAATAACGTGAATATCCAATATTCTTTTCTTCTTGCTCTGCTGTAAAAGTCAGTGTACTGTATTATAACCTTAATATACCAGTTCATAATTTTACCTTTTTATTGTTTACTGCTTTTTACTTTTCTTCCCTATAAAACACATTACCACTCTCATCGCCGTAACAGAAGAATTTACCACGTTCCTCTTCTCCATCAACTATTTTACCTTCTTCGGTTAAGCCAAATAATATCTTTCCTTTTATGTATTTATAATCGTTTATATAATAGGCCGATTTTTTTAGGAAAACATGAACTATATAAACATTACGTTTAGCATAAATAAAATTACTGTTTTAAAATCATCTAAAAATTAGTTTTTCTCTAAAATCTATTTTGCATATATTAGAATATTAATATTTTAATTATACAAAATGAATAAAATAAAATTCACTGTTATCTTTTTTTTAATATGCATTTATGTAAGTGCACAATGGACACCATTAAATGGCCCGTTCAACAATAAAGCTTCAAGCGATTCTAGAGTTATGGCAATTGATGATAACAATATTTTTGTTGCTGTTTTTAACAATAATGGGGTTTTTAAAACATCTGACAACGGCAAACATTGGCAAGAATTTAATAACGGTTTGCCACTTAATGTAATTGGAGGACTTGGGATACAAACAATGGCCATTATTGCGGATAATATTTTTATATGCACTAGTCAAGGAGTATTTAGATCAAATGTTAATAATTGCAATTGGATACAGTTGAATGCTCCGTTTTATTTTAACTATTTTTCAAAAATGTGCTCCAATGGTAATCAAATCTTTGCAGCAACTCAAAAAGGTTTGTATGTATCCTCAGACAATGGAATTAGTTGGACATTAGACAAAACTATTGGCGAAGTAGTAATTTGGGCATTGCATTATGATAATGGTGTTTTATACCATTATCGAGATGGTATTTTCTCGAAATCGTTTGATAATGGGCAGTCATGGATCGATATATCAGTTGTTGGTCTTAATAGATTCCGTAATGTTTTAATAAGCAATGGCAGCCTTTTTGCAGCTGTTGAAAATGGATTTAATTATAAAGGAGGGGTATATAAATCCGTTGATGGGGGCTTAAATTGGAAACTAACCGGAAAAGATAACTTCCCTATAAATACAATGTTTAAAAGTGAAAATAATATTTTTGCACTTGGACTTCACTCTATGATGGTTTCTCCAAATGATGGTGTAACATGGAATGATTTATATGCTGTTTGCAATTTTTATTCTACTTACGGGTATTCTCATAAAAATAGAATCGTCTTAAGCGATTATTACTCAAATGGAACGGTACCCATTCATTTTTCACCAGATGCCGGCAATAGCTGGAGAAGAATCAATTATAATCTAGTCGGTCTTGATGTTAAATCTATTGATGTTATCAACAATAAAATTATAGCTGATATGTCCTCAAGTTATTATATGTATTCTGACGATAATGGAAACGAATGGAATGCCACATATAATTATAAAAACTTTAAAAGTAATGGCAATGAACTAATGACATTGAGCTCTAGTTATAATGCTACTACTGCCGTACAAACTAACAAACTGCTAAAATCTACTGATGGCGTAAATTGGACTGAAATTAACGATATTGTTTTACCGAAGCAATGCGTTACTACAGATTACTGTGCAAGAGGAGCATATCAACTGATAAAATATAATACAAATGAAATTTATATAGGAGTCAGTTTTTATTACACTAAAAGTGACCAAGGTGTTCGTATGTATAAAGTTTTTAAATCTACAGACAATGGTTTAACCTGGAATATGTTTATGGATAAAGAAACAGATGAAGAAATAATGGATATAGCAATAGGTAAAAATATAAGCTGTGCTTTGGGCAAATATGGTGGTGTATATATTTCAAACGATAATGGAGCGAATTGGTTTAAGCCAAATGTAAATAATATTTCTACGGCAATAACTTGTATAGCAGTTGATAGCAATGACCATTTGTATTTAGGTAATGGGGCTTGGGGTAATATTCCAAAAGTAGATGGTATTTTTAGATCTACAGATAGAGGATTGACTTGGGGGTTATTTAATAATGGATTGAACCCTACATTTACAAAAAAGATTTATTCTTTTGAAAATGACTTATTTGCAATTACTACTAATTACAACAATTCAATTGGAAATGTATTTCAATATGATTTTATTACTAATAAATGGATAGAAATATCTTCCACAGAATTGAACAAAGCACTACCTCAATCGCTAACTTTTAATAATAATAATATTTATTGTGCTTCTGAGAAAAATGGGATATGGATAAAGTCTTTAGTGACTGTGGGTATAGAAAATAATAAAAACTCAAATTTATCTGTGGCATTTAAAATTGCGCCAAACCCAACTGATTCAAATGTATTTATAGAATTAAGCAATGATGATTTTAAAAATTACGGTTTTGAAGTTTATAATATACTAGGAAAGAAAATATTTGAGGGCAACTTCTTAGAAAATGAAACAACAATTCCCTTACATCATTATTTAATTGATGACGGTATTTACTTTATAAAAATAGTAAACAAAACTAACAATAGTTTTATTACAAAAAAAGTTATATTCAATAGTAAGAATTAAATCACTATGAACTAAAAGACCGTAGGTTTGGTTTGCAGAATAAAATCTTTCCTTTTACGCCCTAATAATCTTTTATATAATAAGTTGGTTTTTTTAGGAAAACATGAACTAAATAAGATACAGCTGTAATTAAATAATAGGATAAGAGTGAAATTAAAATCATAATTGCTACGAATTCCCATCCAAAATCTAAGTTTTCCATTTTTTATACTTTTTTCAAAATGTCGTTTTAAAAACGGACGCTATTTTTTATGGCAATAAAGTTTTCTATCAACAATAATATAATAATACTCATCGCTTACTATTAAATCTTCCACAGCCATACATTCATAAAAAACAGCTCGTTCTTTCTCCAGCAGGGCATTTAAATTTATTTCCCTGACAGCTATATTTCCTGCTTTTTTTCTGATAGCAAGACATAAACTCGCTTCTTGATTAATATCACCATCCCAATTCATGACAGCTCCGGGGTTTGATAAATACCAGAAAAGAAAATACAAAGTCCCGTTTTTGTCTTTTTTGCTGCTTTTGGGAATAGGCATAAATTTTTTAAACCCCTTCAATTCACCTGCATTTTTTATGTCCTCAAACTCATTCCAAATTTTTACTTTTGGCAAGTTTTCTTCATTAAACGGGTCATCATCATAATCAAGTTTGGTATGCCCAAATACGAGTTTGTTTTCCTCATTTTCTGTTGAAATTACCGTTACTGTTTTATTTCCATCATCTTGAAATATATCGGGGTTTTGAATAATTCCATGATTTATAAAATGCCCAATTTTGTTTTTTTCTATTTCCTGTAATTGATGGCCTTTAACTAAATAAAATTTACCGTTTAAACTATTTGTTGCATTGTCACTAACATAGATAAGGTTGGTATCGTTCATGTTTATAAAAAGGCGTAAGTTATACCCATCAAATTTTATTTGTTGGTAGTCATCTTTGCCTTCTATTGATTGATTTCTTCTGCATTCATTAATAATTGAAAAAAAACCGTTTTTGGATGATTTAACTATGTATGGAAACCCAGAAATTACCACAGGTAATAAAAACATAAAAGAAATTATATTGATAACTATCAAAAATGCTTTTTTCCCTTTTGTGTATCTAACCCATGTTACATATATTAATGATGTTATTAAAAATGAGATAAACAAAAACATCAAAATTATCATTTCACCCACTGCCTCGCCCGCCCCTCCTACGCCAACATCTGTTGCAGTAGAAGGAGGGGACGGTATATAAATTAACAGCATAAAAAACAAAATTACTTGTATTAAGTAAGTGATATAGTTTAACCAGTTAAATTGGAGTAGTTTCTTCATTTTTATTTCTCCCTATAAAACATATTTCCACTCTCATCGCCGTAACAGAAGAATTTACCACGTTCCTCTTCTCCATCAACTATTTTACCCTCTTCGGTTAAGCCAAATAAAATTTTTCCTTTTACGCCCTGATAATCTTTTATGTAATAAGTCGGTTTTTTTGTAAATATAGGCTCAACAATTACTCTGTTTTTACCAACATCGACAATGGCTCCATATTGATTGCCTTTTTTTAGGATTTTAAAATAACTTTCAAAATACATCCACTCCCTTGCATTTATTTTTATTTCTTCGTATTCAGCTTTCAAAATAATACTGTCGGTTGGCGATATATAACCATACTTGCCATCTTTTTTTACCAACCATTCTGTTAAATAAACTGAATTGTAAAACTCTGGTTTTTCAGGTCCTCTGCGTCCTCCCCATCGATCATATTCATGAAAATCTATACTTTCATATACCATAGGGATAACCGTATTACCGTAAAGATCAATGGTGCCGTAATTCATCTTTTGACTAGTCTTGTCTTGTATACCAACTAAAAAATAATGAGCATTTACGTTATTTACATAGGTATAGTAGTTTATATAAATAATCGAATCATAAACAGGTTTTATATGAATGTTGTCAGAAATTAAGATTCCGTATTTGTTATTGGTTTTATACACAACCAAGTTTTGACTAATAACTTTTTTCTCATTACTTGTAAAGAGCTCTAAGTAGCGATTTTTGTTTTCTATTTTAACATTTTCTATAGGGTAAGGCAAGTTAATTTCTTTTACAATGGTGTCTTTTTTATACTCCGTTTCCAAATAATAAATTTTACCATTTACAATTTTAAATTGAGTGCTGATATGGCGCTGCCTAATTTTATTGCTGCCAAGTTGATTCGAGCTATATTCATCTCCAAATCCATCAGATGCTTCGACAGGACCCCAACTTCCCTCAGCATCGGCAGGTTCCCTATTGGTAACATAATCCGTTTCTTTATTTGGATTCTTTGGTTTTATACTATTCAATTTAAATTTTTTGCCATCGTAAACGAGTTTGATTTTTTCTTCTGCATCCATCGGTGTTTTTTCGACCCTAAATTCCCTTTTTTCACCATAATAGTTCCTCTCTGCAATTTCGATGGTATGATAATCCTTGGCGAGCCATTCCGTAATTTTTTGAAGGTCGCAATCGTAAACAAAAATGCTTTTTTGATTGTCGAAATTGGAACTGATAAAAGCGATGTATTTACAAAGCTTTTTGTTTTTAATACTTACACCTGCTGTATCTATTACTCGCATTGCTTTAAAATTTTCAGGATATACATTTTCTCCTTTCAGGTTGAATAAAGTAATGTATTCTCGTTTTTTATCATAATCTAAATATTCTTCTTTGGTTTTAAATGATTTGTTCTCCCCATAAATTTTCTCTTTTTTAGCTCCAATGAATTTATTTGTATGTATTTCAAAATCGCTGCATTCCGAATCCTGAATGATGATTTTATTATTAGAAATTACCGTTGTTGTTTTATCATTTTTTTGTGCACAAAAAAATCCTTTGGGATACCTTTGACGCAAAATAGGATAATCATAGTCTGCCGGTATTATCATATTGCCTTTTAAATCGGCAAAGCCAAATTTATCTCCAATGCGATAAGGAACTAACACGTTTTGACTAAAGCTATTGTTTAATAGTAATAGTAAGATTGCTGCTGTAATTAGTTTTTTCATCATTTTTTTGTTTTTATTCAGTGCTACCACACTCGTAACTTTTTTCTATATCATCTTTAGTTTCCCCTGTTTTTCCGTCAATACCAATTATTCGCATCGTACTTTTTGGGCCATCACCTAAATACCAAGTAACTTGATAATATGGGTAATTATGACAATACCTGTTTATACTCATATTTTCATCTACATTCATGATGTTTTTACCATATTCTTTCTCCATTTTTTTGGCAATATCATAAATGCTTAAGGGGTATAAACTATCCTCATTTACCCGTCTTATTTCTTCTCCATGTAAATTATAGAATAGGTGAATTCCAATTTGCATTCCTCCAAAATAATTACCCTGATACAAGATAAATCTATTCTTTTTATTGAATTTTTTCACAGTTTCAAATTTGCTTTTGTAGGGCATTATTCTTTGCTGGTATTCCCTTCCATAATCGGCAAGCTCAATTTTGGTGCTATCTGATAGATAATAAATAATTGGCTCATCTTGTTTTAAATTTGGCAGTTCATCGATATTTAATTGCTTGCGAGCAAGCTCTGTGCTAAGTTCAGTTTTTTCTTGACCGAAACCGAATGTAGCAGTCAGAAATAAGTAAAGTAGGATTATAGTATGTTTCATTTTTGAGGTTTATTAATTTTTTATTCAGATTTACCAAATCTCATAGCTAAAAGAATAATACCTCGGGTTGTAATTATTTTGTTTTTCTTCAAAGCTAATTATTCGCTTGTTTTCATCGTAGGATGCCGTTTTTGTTATCGATATATTTCTGTTTTCGTACCGCGTGTGCTTTATCAAATTATTGCTGTTGTCATAGTGGCACTCAATTAAATCAGAACCTCTATCAAAGTCTTTTGCTATTAAATTACCTCTTTCATCGTACACGTAATAGACATAGTCTGGTTGTTCTTTATTTGATGAACAATAGGAAAGAATAAGTCTGTTATTTTTGTCATACTCGTTTTCGTAGGTGCTTCCTCCGTTTCCGTTACTAATGCTGAGGTAACATTTCTGATTAACTAGGCCTAATTCGTTAAATGTTTTTTGAACAAAGTTTTCGTTAATTTCTTCATAGAAATTAGAGAAATTATAGCTCTCTTCTAACATGCGATTTTTCTCATAGTGATAATAAGTGCTTTCGACGTATTGATCTTCTGTAATCCTTGTTAATTCGATTACATTTCCTTTTTCATCGTAAAGAAATTCAAAGCTTTCTAATGTTTTTCCTTTTCGGTATTTAGTTTTCTTAATAATTCTACCGCCATTGTTATAGGTAAAAATGGTATTTAATGCACCCTGCATTTCTGAAACTTCAGTTAAATTGCCATTCTTATCAAAGTATATTTCTTTGTAAATTTCTCTTTTTGTAGTGTCAGCTTTGTTAAATGGTTTGTTGTGTTGTTTAACAGTGATTTTTTTCAGATTATTCGAAATTTTAAGCGGTACATTTTCAATCCAATCGAATTCAGGTTCATTGTATGGGTTTTTATTTGTTGGCTGATTTTGATTTTTTAGCTGGGTTTCGTTGCTTAACCGAAATGAAATTAGCGAAGCGAAAGGTCCATCTGGATTCAGAATAGTTCTGATTTCGTCAAAAGTTAGACGCACTTCCATGCTCATTCCAAAAATATTTTGGGTGCATTTAGACCATGCCGGTATATAGTAAGCCATTGAAAATGCTTTTGGGAAGGCAAAACCTTCTTTTAAAACCGAAAAATTTTCCAAGCCTCTATTTTTAAAAGAAAGAGCATTTTTTACTCCTTTATAAAACTCAACTTCCACACCTTCCTCTTCATCCAAGTCTAAGAGTGCCGCTCTTAATTCTTTAAAATCTACTTGGTTTAATTTTTCTTTTACCTTTTTTTCTATCAGGTGGTTAATTTGTTTTTCAGAGGATTTTTTAAATATGTCGGAGGGTTTATATTCTTTGCCATTCAATACATTAAAGTAAAATAGTCTAAACGAATAAAATTCTTCGTCAATATCCGAACTTCGATCTTTTACTCTGTAACTAATAAGCTGCATCATAGTTAATGTGGAGTTGAGGTAGGAGAGAAAAGCAACCCCAATATCTTCAATTTTGTGAGGTGGGATATAGTTCTCCTCAGTTTGTTCATATCCGTTTCTATTAGAAGGATCATGCTGTTGTAAAGAATTATAAACCTCCATGTTATTATTTACCTCTCCAAATAAACTTAATCGAAAACTATCTGATTCAATTTTATCTACAAAAATTTGCTTAAATCGGGCATTTAATTTGTTTTGAATCAAAGTATCTTTCAATCCCTTAATTACTGGGTAGTTGATATCAATATCATTTAACTCCACATATTTTGTTTCATATACCAAATCTTTGCCCGTCAGCAGGTCTTTTACCAAATGCTGGGCATTTAGGTTTAAAAATCCTAAAAGCAAAAAGCAACCAATACATCGTGTTTTATATAAGCAGCGCATAATTTTATGAATTTATGGTTAAATAAAAATAAATGATAAGCTGATTGAATTTATCATCATATTTAGTTTGAAGTTTTTCAATACCTCTCAATTTTAATTCCTTTTCAATAGTAGCAGCATCAAAAATTATTTTTTCGGCACCTTGTCCAATTTGATATTTCTGCCCCTCAATATTAAATGCGTTTATTTTGATGGTGCCGATGAGGTATTTCCCTGCAATTAATATGTTTTTTCCTTCTACTTTAATTCTTCTTTGTGAAGTATTTTTAAAAATGTTTTCCGGAAACTGTATGGTGGCATCAGAAACATAAACCCCTACAAAATCATCATTGATTTTGGGTTTCGATTGCTTTTTTGTTTTTCGAATAGGATTCTCGTAGTCGAAATATTCTTCATAACTACTTTGACTAGAAGGAAATAGCTCATTGATTTCAGCAGGACTTTGGGTATTATCCCAATCAAATATGATGTGTTTAAAATCAATCAATATGCCTGTTTTACCAATTTCGGAAGTGGTAAAACAGGGATTACTGTATTTGTCAATACGGAGTCGGTCTCTAAGGCTGTAGGAGATGATTGGAGCATCAAATAGTAATCTGGAAGCAACAGACTTGTCCGCCGTTTTCAAAGTACTATCGATAATGGGTTGGTTTAGTTTTTTGTCCCATTGGTGAAGCAAAGAAGGGTTAAATTCTATGGCTAAGTTCTTAGTTGTAAGCGTGGCATATGTCTGGGTTTTATCTTTCCGGTCTATGCTCATATTTAGGTTCATTTTAGAAACATTGCCTCCCACTTTTATACACGGATTTAAAATCAATTTAATGCCGTTTTTATCTGGTATATTCAAATAAATTTCTTTAAAAGCCAACAAGTCAAAGGCGCACCAAAGTCCATCATTTCGATTGGTGTTAAATTGATAGTTGATGTAAAATAAATTATTGTAAAAATCACCAATGGGTTCATGAAAATTATAACTCTTTTTTCTTACCTCCTCCAAAGTGGCGAGTTGGTTAAGTTGAGCGGCATAAGTAGCTTTAAATTTGGAGCTATCAATACATTGGCATATTTGTTCTGCTGGCTCTGGGTTGTTTATTTTGATTAGAATTTCGTTCCTTATTGGACCTGCACATTGACATATATAACCTCCGTGATGCCTTCCTGATGGGCAGCGTGATGTAACTATATCATCTATGTCTTCTCTTACACATTGACAAGTAAAACCCGCATGACTGGCAACACCTCTCGGACAAGTGTTGATTGCATTTGCCTGGAGCTTTTCATGCTTTACTGGTTTTAGTTGAAGTATCCCATTTTTGTAGGTTTCTTTTTTTATCAGCTTTCCCTGAGCGTTATAATAGGTCCAAACACTATCTTTTTCGTCGTGTTTGTAATATCCTTTAGTAAGGGTAGAATCATAGTTTAATTCCTCCCAATAGCCCTCTTTAATGTTGTTTTTATAATTGGCTTTTAAACTTATTCTTCCGTTTTCATGCCATAAAATGCTCTCTCCATCTAGTAAGCCGTTTTTATAAAATTTACTGGATTTATTTTTACCATCGTTATAAAAATATTTTTCCTGCCCATCCTCTCTGCCGTTTAAATAGTTTTTTTGGTAAAATAAATTTCCATTTTCAAAATAGCCAATTGCTTCTCCATGCTGAGTACCCGTTTCATTGAAATTAATTACAAAATTTAAATTGCCATTTTCAAACCATTTTTTTTCTGATAAACAATGTTTTGCATTTGCTATATAGACATACTCAATTTGCTTTTTACCGTTTGAATAATATTCTGTGAACAAACCATGTTTTTTTCCTTTTACATAATTTTCCTCTTTGTATTTGTTACCCTTGGTATCCCAAAGTATGAGTTTGCCATTGCCAATAGCATTCTGCATATCCATCTCGTGCATTATTTTGCCATCCGGATAGTAAACACGCACAGTTCCATTGTGCTTGTCATTTTTAAAAGTTTCTTCTATCCATTTACTGCCGGGTTTAAAGCAGGTAATATGCAATCCTTCCTTTTGACCTTTGATGATTTCTCCTTCTGTTTTTATTTTGTTTAGTAGGCTGTTATATAGTTGTTGGGCTAAAAGGGTATCCCTAATATCTTCAAATGTTTTGTAGTCTTTATAGATTTTATTACTGATGAGCTTTCCATCAGGTCGCCATAAAATTTCATAGCCACATTTTCCACTGGAGCGAATATCATTATATTCAATAATACTTTTTGGCTTTCCGTTTATGAAATAATTGACTGTTCTTCCTATGGGTCTTTCGTTGAATTTAAAACAATCCGATTCTACATTTCCGTTGCTGAAATAGGTGGTATATCTCCCAAATTTCTGGTAATTGTATTCTGAATTTAGCAGATTATACCATTCTGCTTTTATAGTACTGTCTTCGTAAAATAACTTGGTGTGATAACACTCGTTTATATCGTTATAAAAGGAAATCAAGTATATTTTCCCATTAGTATCATACTGTTTGGTAATATAACTCGGTTTACTTGTTGGGGTTCCGTTTACTGTATCAATGGCATAAAATAATTCACTTGTTATATTCCCTTTTTCATTCCAAATTGTACTTGCTCCTACCTGAAAGTCATTCGCAAAATGACAAACCTTAGAGAGTTTTCCATTTTGATGCCAAGTAGTCCACTTACCCTCTTTTTTTCCTTTTTTGTAAAATCCTTGATTTATAATTTGTTGATTTATTTCATTGAAATAGAGGTATTCACCATCTTTAACAGAAATCTGTTTTTCATTTTGTTTAATAACTACATAGTTCTCACTTTCAATTAAAAAACCATTTCTGTTCCATCGTTTCGAAGATCCATTTTTAAGCCCTTCACTATAGTTTTGCTCACTGGCTTTTATCTTGTTTTCATGGTATTCTATAAAAGCTCCATCCTCTTTACCCTGTTTGAAATGTTTGAGTTGATGTGGGTTGCCGTTGTTGTAATACGTTTCATATTTGCCGTCCAATACTTCTTTAAAAGCTTTTCTTAGGCTGTCGTAAATCGGTTTGCCGTATGAGATGTTTTTTTCGAGCTTTCCGTTATCAAACCATGTTTTGTAATTGCCGCAATAAATATCATAACATAAGGCTATTTCCGATTTTTTTACCCCGGCAATGTTCCACGATTCAAAAAGCCCGTTTTTCTTTCCCTTTTCATAACGACTTATGCTTTCCAGTTTGCCGTTTTCAAAGTAAGTTTTCTGCTCCCCATCAAGCAATGTGGCAGCTTCGTGCTTTGAATGCTTAAAGTTGTCGTTTAATTTATAACGGTTTTCTGATTTCAGTTGCCCTGAATTGTAATAATACAAGGCTTTACCATCCATTACATCATCTTGGTAGTTTATCTGCGATTTCTTTTTACCATTGTCGTAATATTCTAACCATTCCCCATTTTTTTGATTGTTTTTATAATGACCTTGCTTTTGAGGAAATCCATTTGAGTAATACATCTCAAATTTTCCATCCAAAACCGATTGTAAGGAATCGTTGTTTCCTACAACTTTAAAATTTTCCAGCTGAGAAAGTAAACCACTTTTATACCAACCACATGTCTCTCGTTTAACGAGGAGACCGTTGTTGTATAAACTCAATACTTGTTTTTCGCCATTTTCCCAAAAACTTTGTCGTTTTTCTATTTTGCCTTCTTTATATGATTCTTTCATTCGAATTACACCATTGATGTAATAATGAGTAATCAGTTTTTCATCTCCCTTTGTTTGCGTAATGGATTTAATAGCATAAGGAGTTTCATTTCGGTTATAAAACACCGTGTCTACAAATTGAGTATTAGGTTGGGCGATTAGGTAATTATGGAGTAATAAATAACCAATCAATGCGGAAATAAAACGAAATGGCATGTGTATTTTAGTTGAGATTATTTTTTAGAGAAATATAAACACAAAAATGTTGCCATTTTTAGATTTCTTAACAAATTGTAGGCTTAAAAGGTCGGGGTGATAAATTTAAGTAGTTTGATTGAAGCGTCAATATCGAAACCTTAATGACTGATATTATTTGTAACGAATACAGAAAATGGCATTATAACTAGTAAAATCATTAAATTAAACGGCTATGAGAAACGTATTTTTACTTTTATTTTCGGTGTTATTAAGCATTAGCGCTTTTGGTCAATTTAATGTCAAAGACATTAATGAATCCTTAGCTAAAATTAATGACACTCTTTATGCTTCGAAATATGAAGTTTCAAATAAATTATATATGTCTTTTTTGAATTCTTTGAGATTAGAACGGAAATTAAATTTAGTTTCTATGGCTCAAATCGATAGTTTAAAATGGATAGACAAATTGAGTTATAACCCACCTTATGTTGTATATTATCATACTCATCCTGGGTATTATAATTTCCCTGTTGTAAACATAAGTTATGAAGGTGCTAAACTTTTTTGTGAATGGTTGACAGAACACTACAATTCTAGTCAAAACAGAAAAAAATTTAAACAAGTATTATTTAGACTACCAACCGAAAAAGAGTGGATAAGTGCTGCAAAAGCAGGCGATAGCAGTGCAATATACCCCTGGAAAGGAAATGCTTTAAGAAATAAAAAAGGACAAGTGTTGTATAATTTCAAACGTCAGTTGAAAGATACGTTATGGATTAATGGGAAATTTGTAGAAAACATGGATGTAACCGCACCAGTAAAGTCCTATTGGGAAAATGAATTTGGATTATATAATATGAGTGGCAATGTAGCTGAAATGATAAAAGAAAAAGGAATTGTTAAAGGTGGCAGTTGGATTGATGATTCAGAATTTTTAAAAATCATGAATAAATATAGTTATGACGGAAAGCCAAAGCCATTTGTAGGGTTTAGATATTTTGTGGAAGTTATAGAAAAATAAAAACGTGTAAAGTAGTTTTGAAGTTACGTTGTTTTAATTTTTTATCCGAACCAATAATTAATCAAGTCATTATTCAGGAGTTAGTTTTTAGTTAGTTTTTTAAATAATTAAAGTTTTTTAATTTTTTGATTGATACGAATAAAAATTTGTTTAACAGCTCAATAAATATCGATCAATTAAAAAATGGATTTTTCATACACTTAAATGAAGTTGAGTTACGAGCCTTTTTAGTTGGCAATTAGAGCAGTTTCATGAAAATGTTTATGTTTTCTCTAAACCAGTTTAGACTGAGTTGCCTCGTGTTTTAATAGCCATTCTTTTCTCCATAATCCTCCGGTAAAACCCGTTAATTGTTTGTTAGCGCCAATGACGCGATGGCATGGATGTAAAATAAGTAGCTGGTTTTTACCACACGCAGCTCCAATAGCCCTGGCGCTTTTAGGCTGACCTAGCTGAAGAGCCATTTGTCCATAAGATATTGTTTTACAATAAGGAATGGTTAATAAATGATTCCAAACTTGATGTTGAAATACTGTTCCACCTTGGGTGGTTGGTAAATGAAACTTAAAAAGTTTGCCCGAAAAGTAACCTGCTAATTGATGGATGCATTCCTTTAGAATTGGCGTGTTATCTTGTGGTAAATTGGTGATTTTATCTACAAATGTTACTTCACAGATATATTCTCCAAAACTTTTTATAGCAATAAATCCAATTGGGGAATGCGTGTAAGCGGTCCCAAAATTATCGTTCATTTATTGTAAAGAAGTACTATCTGCAATTTGATTATTTTCACACAATAAAGTTCTAGCAGGAAATTTACTGTACAATAATAAGTCATGAGTAGCAAATAAAATACAACGACCTTGTTTACTGATATCTAAAAGTAACTTCATAATTTCTTCAGATGTCTCAGGATCCAGATTTCCGGTAGGCTCATCTGCTAAAATGATTTCCGGGTTATTAATTAATGCTCTGGCAATACTAATACGTTGTTGTTCTCCTCCTGATAACTGGAAAGGCATGACTTGTTCTTTGCTTTCTAATCCTACTTTTGACAATACATCTTTGATGCGACTTTTTATTTTTGTTTCGTCATTCCAACCCGTTGCTTTCATGACAAATCTTAAATTTTCAAACACAGTTCTGTCGCTAAGTAATTGAAAATCCTGAAATACAATGCCTAATTTCCTTCTTAGATATGGAATTTCTTTACGTTTTAAGCTGTGTAATTTAAACCCCGAAACCTCTCCAGTTCCTTGTTTTAACTCAATGTCGCCGTAAATAGTTTTAAGTAAACTGGTTTTACCACTTCCTGTTTTTCCTAATAAATAAACAAACTCTCCTTTGTCAAGTTTAAGGGTTAAGTTGTTAATAACGGAAACGTTTCCTTGAAAAATAGTTGCGTCTTTAAATTCTATTACAGGGTCATTCATCATGGTAAATAATTGTAGGTGAAATTAAAAAGTAATCAGCTACCTTATAAAAGGATGTGTTGCATGTTTTAACAGGGTTGGGTTAATAACTACGAAATCAATGCGTTAAGTTAGTTTAAGTTACTGTTAATTTTAAAAACAAATTTTGGATTTAAAAGTTACAATGTTTTTTTAACAAAAAAAGAATCGTTGTAACTCATTTTACATATATGTATTTTATATAAAGCGATCATGAAAAGATATTATATCATTCAGTTTCTATTGGTGTTCTCGGGATATTTGTTTTCTCAAAAAACACAAATATACTTGGATAAGGATGCGCTATTTAAAACAGGTTTAGACTTGTTTGAAAGAAAGCAGTATACCTCCGCTCAGAAAGCATTTATAGATTACATGAATTCTAACAGGTTTTACTCATTGCAAAAATCGGATGCCGAATACTATGCTGCTGCATCCGCTATTGAACTTTTTCATAAGGATGGAGAGTGGAGAATGAAGGAATTTATAGAGCATAATCCTGGCAGTAATAAGTTGAAGTGGGCTTTTTTTTACTTGGGGAAATCGAACTTTAGAAAGAAGAAGTATGAAGAGTCAATTCAGTTTTTAGAAAAGGTAGATATTTATGAGCTTAATCAAGAAGATTTATCTGAACTGTATTTTAAAAGAGGCTACAGTTATTTTGTAACCGCAAAATTAGAAAAGGCAAAAGCTGATTTGTTTGAAATAAAGGATGTAGATAATAAATATGCGCATCCTGCAAATTATTACTATTCGCACATATTATATCAGGAAAAAAAATATGAAATGGCCTTGCAAGGCTTTAATCGTTTGTTGAATGATGAAACATTTGGAACAGTAATTCCTTACTACGTGACGCAAATTTACTTTATGCAAGGTAATTATGAAACGGTAGTAAAAAATGCACCGGCCTTATTGGAAGATACTGCTCATGTTCAAAAACAAGGAGAAATTCATCGGATGATAGGAGAGTCTTATTTTCATTTAAAAGATTTTTCAAATGCACTCACGTACTTTAAAAAATCTGAAAAATCAGGCTCAGGATTCAATAATCAGGGAAGTTATGAAATAGGTTATTGTTATTATCAGATTAAGGATTATAAAAACGCTATTTTAAATTTTGAAAAAGCGACGGAAGCAAAAGATAGTTTGGCTCAAAATGCTTGGTATCATTTGGCCGATTGCCATATGAAAACAAATAATAAGACAAAGGCACGTAATGCATTTTATGCCGCATCTAATTCAAAATTTGATCCAAAAATCGCCGAAGATGCTTTGTTTAGTTATGCTAAGTTATGTTATGAGTTATCTTTTGCGCCTTATAATGACGCTGTTGTTTCATTCCAGACATACATAAACGAATATGGCGACTCACCAAGAAAATCAGAAGCATATCATTTTTTAGCAAATGTTTTTTCAACCACTCGCAATTATTCTCAGGCTATAGCTTCTATTGAAAAAATTCAACCTTCAGATCCAATTTTGAAATTGACTTATCAAAAGCTCATTTATTTTAAAGGAGTTGAGTTTTTTAATAATGAGCAATTAGATAGTGCTGTAAGATATTTTAAAAAATCTTTGACAGTCAATTTTGATAAAACTTACAATGCTCTTTCACAATATTGGTTGGGAGAAATATCTTACATGAAAAAAGATTATGCCACAGCCATCGAAAGGTGGAAAGCGTTTCAATTAATAGAAGGAGCCTTTAGTTTAAAGGAATATGAGCTTTCAAATTATAACATTGGTTACGCTTATTTTCAGCAAAAAAATAAGAAAGATTTTGAAAATGCGAATCTTTCGTTTCGTAAGTTTTTATTATCTAAAACCACTCACGATTCCAAAAAAGTGGCCGATGCAACGATTAGAGCCGCCGATAGTTATTTTATGAATAATGTTTATCCTCAGGCAGCAGATTATTACCAATCAGCTATTGAATTAAACCAATTGGATATGGACTATTGTTTGTATCAAAAGGCTCTTTGTAATGGCTTACTGAAAAATAATCAGCAAAAAATAACTGACTTAAATGCGTTGATATCAAAATATCCAAAATCAAATTACCTAGCGTCCTCTATTTTTGAAATAGCAGAAACGTATAACAAAGATTTGAATCAAGGGAATGAAGCCGTTGTTTATTATCAGAAAATATTGGATACATATCCTAATTCGTCCTATGCTAATGCAGCTTTGGCGGGCATAGGTTTGGTATATTATAATGATAAACAAGATGAGAAAGCTTTTGAATATTTTGATCAATTAGTGAAAAAAGATCCAAAGAGTTCGGCATCAAGAGAAGTTTTGCCAATGATTAAAAAAATATTTGAAGAACAGGGAAAAATTGATGAGATGGCATCTTATTTTACATCTGTAGGCAATCCTTTAAAAACATCTGAATTAGAAGCTTCATTATATGAGTCTGCGAAAGAGGTTTATTATAATAAAAAAGATTGTGATTTGGCGATGTCTAAATTTGAAAATTATATTTCTAAATATCCTGATGGTAAATATATTGCAGAAGCTCATTTTTGTTTTGCAGAATGTGCTTACAGTAAAGATTTGTTTGAAAAAGCTTTACCTTCTTATCAATTCATTGTCAATAAATCAAGAGGTATTTATTCAGAAACTTCTCTGTTAAAATTAACCTACCTTTTTTATAAAGAGAAAAAATATGAAGAAGTTTTGCCCTTATATCAAAAATTAGAAGAATATTCAGAAACGCCAGCTAATAAATTAACCGGTAGAATTGGAGCCATGCGCAGTGCTTTTTATTTAGGACAGTTTGAAACAGCTCTTGATTTTGCCGTAAAAGTATTGAATACTGATAAAATTACTCCTCAACAAGTTAATGAGGCAAAATATGACAAAGCAAAATCATTATATGAATTAAACCGCTTGGACGATGCTTTAATTGAATTTAAAGCGATTCATAAATCTGCTAAAAACGTGACAGGAGCAGAGGCATTATATCATATAGCTAAAATTCAGTTTTTGAAACAAGATTATGAAGCTGTAGAAAAAACGGTGACAACTTTAGTTGGTTATGAATACTCAAATGACAATTGGAATACGAAAGGCTTGTTATTATTATCTGATGCTTATATAGCAAAAGGAGAAGACGCAGATGCAGAATTAATGTTACAGACTGTTGTAGGGGGAAAACCTAAGCAAGAATATATTGATGAGGCCAATGCCAAACTTGATATATTAAAAGCTAAAAAAGCTAAGCTAATGGACGAAGAAAAACAGCGTCAAAATAATGAAATGAAGGTAGAATTTAAGGAACAAAATGGAGATAAGCTATTGTTTGAACCACTTAATCAAACCAAACAAGACACGTTAATCAATCCTAATTAAATTCTTTGAGAGTTTACTAATTGTACTATATAAATAATAATCTAAAGGTTATGAAAGAGTCTAAATATTATCATAGTGATACCATCATTTCTTCGAGTAAGTATGGTAATTCCTATATGTATGAACAAGACCAGCAACAACAAAAGAAACGAATTAGGAAGTTGCAATGGTTTTTTATATTCATACTTTTAATTGGATATGTTATAGCTGCTTTGGCACAAACCGGCTTAAAGGATATTGAATTAAAAGCAACGAGCGAATTTGAACCTACGATTAAAGATGCCGTTAAATTAAATGATTTACCAGAAATTAATGATTCTGTGAAGAAAATAACAGGTATTAATTACAATATTTCATCTATGCCTTTGGTTTCAAAATATGAAGTTATTGCAATTGATGCGGCAAAAATGCAAAATGAACCATTAACTAAATTGTATAGGTCGTTATTAAAAGTTGGAATGGGTAATTACACAACTCCTTATGGCGAATTTTGGTTAAATAGTCTTAGAACAAAAGATATCGTATATGGAGCACATTTAAAGCACTTTTCTTCTTCGGCACATTTGAAAGATGTAGGTTACAGTGGCTTTAGTGATAATGAAGGAGAATTATATGGGAAGAAATTTTATAAAAAGCACACTCTTATAGGAGAATTTAATTATAAAAGAAATATGGTGCATTTTTATGGATACGATACGGTTGAAAATAAATTAACACGCGATTTTACGAGGCAACGTTATCAATTAATTGAACCTGTTGTTACAGTTCAAAGTCACTATACTGATAGTAATAAAATAAATCATTCGATTAAATTAGGATACCATAATTTGAAAGATTTTTATAAGGTATCAGAAAATAATATAAAGTTAAATACGATATTTAATACTTATGTTAACAAGGAACGTTTATTTGTTTTGTTTGATGCCGATTATTATAATCACAAAATACCTAATGATACATTTAATGATGTAATTATAAAGTTGAATCCCTATTTTGAAACACATGGAAAAAAATGGATAGCAGATATTGGTTTAGCGGCTACATTAGATATTTTTTCAGAACAAACCCCACGATTTTATTTTCATCCACGATTTAATGCGCAGTATGATGTTTATGAAAGTATTATTATCCCCTATGTTGGAATTGTTGGAGGTTTGAATAAAAACTCATTACGCAGTTTATCTGCGGAGAATCCTTTCATATCATCAACAATAAATTATAAAAACACTAATACTAAAATCAACATATTTGGGGGATTAAAAGGTAATTTAAGTACAAATACCAGTTATGATGCTAAGGCTAGTTATAGTGCAGTGGATAGTATGCATTTTTTCGTGATTGATTATACAGTTAATGGTATATTGGATAATCAATACAAGGTTATTTATGATAATACAAATTTATTTACAGTTTCAGGACAAATAAAACATCAATACAAGGAAAAAATAAACTTTATAGCCAAAGGAAATTATTATTTGTATAAAACAAAAAATTTGACCCGTCCATATCATAAACCAGATTTTGACTTGACATTTTCCGCAGTTTATAATTTAAAGAATAAGATTATTATCAGGGGCGATATATTTGTGATAGGCAATCAATTTGCTTTAACAAAAGTTACAGATAATCTTAATGATGAACTGCAACCTAAGTTAATGAAAGGAATTGTAGATGCTAATTTAGGAGCAGAGTATCGTTATAGTAAAATGCTGTCTTTCTTTGTTAATTTTAATAACATTGCAAATACTCGTTATTACAGATGGGAAAAATACCCAAGCCAACGTTTTAATTTGATGGCAGGCTTAACATTTATCCCTTTTTAATTTTTCACTTGCTATAAAATTAATTTTTCACCTAAGAAGATAATACGTCTAAAATGCGTAACATATCAGAGTTTAGGTTTTCGATGTGTTTGACAGCCTCCTTAAAAGGCGTATAACAAACCTGTTTGTTAATAATACCTATCATTTCGTTAGCATGTCCGTTTTGCAAGGCTTTTACAGCATAATATCCCATTAAGCTTGCATTAACCCTTTCCATGCAAGTTGGATTGCCACCTCGTTGAATGTGTCCGAGTATGGTTATTCTGATGTCGAAATCGGGCCATTCTTTTTTTAATAAATTTCCTATTCCCATTGCGCCGCCATGCTCATCACCTTCTGCAACAATAATGATTCTGCTTTTTTTTGTTTGGCGCCAAGATTTTTTCTTTTCTAGTAAAAATTCAAAATCATCTTTTCTTTCAGGTATTAGTATGGCCTCTGCTCCACAAGCTATAGCACTTCTTAATGCTATTAGACCAGCATCTCTACCCATCACTTCAATTACAAATATGCGCTCATGGCTTTCGGCCGTATCTCTTATTTTATCAATAGCGTCCACCACATTATTAATAGCAGTATCATATCCTATAGTAAAGTCAGTTCCAATTAAATCATTATCAATTGTTCCAGGGCACCCAACTATTGGCAAGGGATAATGGCTACTTAATGCTAGTGCACCTCTAAAACTTCCATCACCCCCAATCACGATTAACCCATCTAACTGATTTTTTATGATGGTTGTAACAGCCATTTGTTGACCTTTGTCGGACATAAATCGTTCACTTCTAGCTGTTTTTAAAATAGTACCACCTCTATGAATGATATTTGCCACTTTGCTTTTTGTGAGTTTTACATGGTCATCGTCTACCAAACCTTCATAGCCTCTATAAAAACCTAACACTTCTATATGTTCTGCACAAGCTGTTCTAACAACTGCTCGTATGCACGCATTCATCCCCGGAGCATCTCCACCTGAGGTGATAAGACCTATCTTTTTCATAGCATTTGGTTTTAGAAAGTCTCTAATTTTTAATAATTACTTTATAACTATCGATTTGAATAATTATAAATTTAACTTATACAAAAATACGAGAATTAAAAATGGAATACATGTATTCACGATTCTATTTTTTTATCCTTCTGAGATTAGAATTATTATACCATTTATTTCTTTTTACCTAATATCCAAAAAAGCAAGACGGGTAGTAAAAATAAATCAGCAATAACTGCAATTGGTATCGTCATGCAAATTAAAAAACCAAAATAAAATGTGCTTTGAAAATCACTTATCATTAAACTTAAAAAGCCTCCCATTAAAATAAATGTGGTAAGTAATATAGGTTTGCCGGTTTCGAAATAGGTTCTTTTAAAGGCATAGATGAGCGATTTGCCATAACCTAATTCAATTTTTAAACGAGAAATAAAGTGGATTGTATCATCAGTAGCTACACCAAATGCAATACTAAAAACTAAAGACGTTGCAGCTTTAAGTTCTATATTCGCGAACCCCATGATACCGGCAATAATTAATAATGGGATAAAATTAGGAACAATAAACACTAATACCATTCGCCAACTTCGATGTAAAAAATAAGTTAATAAAGCAATTAATGAAATTGAAAATAAAAAACCCTGAATCATATTACTAACCATGTATTCATTATTTCTGTCTACTAAATGTGCAGCACCGGTAATTTTAATTTCTAAGTCTTTTGATTCGATATGTGTATTCAGATAGTTTAACAGATGTTCATTATGCTGATTAATAATAATACTTCCAACATCATTTATTTTAGCACTTATCCTTGCAAATTTTCCGTCAGTGCTTATGATTTTAGTTATATCCTTGTTTTTTTTATTATTTAGTAGCTGTTGTTTGATTTCTGTGTAATCTTTTTCATCTGGAAATCGACCTTCGCCGGAAATTTCATTATTTAGAGCTTTTTCAATGTTTTTGACTACCATTGCTGGTGAATATAAAAAACCGGCGTGGTACTCTTTTTTTATAAAGCTGTCTACTTTATTTAATTGTTGCATGATATCATAATCCCATATAGTTTTATGTTGATTCTTAATAGATATTGCTAATTCAAGTGGACGAACTCCACTATAATGTTTATCGAAAAACATAAAATCTTGTTTGATTTTGACACCATCAGATAAGTCCTCTAATAAAATATTATTAATCCTTATTTTGTATATTCCTACAATAGAAAAGATGATTAAAACACAAGTGGTGACTATAATTGTTTTTTGATTTCTGAAAATCCAAAATAAAATAACTCGCATTGTGCTGTATGTTTTGTTTTGATTCCCATGTATAGATATCATTTTATTGGGTGTAATAAAATAGAGAATAGCAGGTAATAGGGTATAGGATAAACAAAATGCAATCGTAATACCAATTGATGTATAAATTCCAAAGTCTCGGATTGGTGTTATACTTGAAAATAGCAAAGATAAAAAACCAACTACGGTTGTAATTAAAGTCAGAAAAGTTGGAAATCCAACTTCTTTTAAAATCATTGGATAAATGAGTTGCTTGTCTGTTCCTTTGGATAATTCTTCAAAATATTTTGAAAAAAAATGTACAACATCGCTCATACCTGCAATGAATATCATGGTAGGGAGCATACAAGTCATTATATCTAATGCTTGATTCATCATCGACATGATCCCTAAGGTCCAAATAATAGATATAACAACAATACTTATAGGAACAATAATTCCATAAATTGATTTAAAAGAGAACCATAAAAAAATGATTACTAAAACAAAGGAAATTGCTAAAAAATAAATAAATTCTTTTTCTAATTTTTTCAAATAAACATCTTGAGCTACGATTCGGCCAACAAAATGAACCTCATCGAATTTGAATTTCTGAAAAGCCGAAGAAATATTTTGTGATAAACTATCGCTCTTTGCTTTACTTAGGCCTTCATCAGTCTTAATGAAAATAGAAATAGATTTACCATCTTTTGGAAAAAATGAACCGATAAGATTTGGAGTTTTATAAATATTGATACTGTCACTTTTATATAAACTTGTATCTTCGAGATGTAGCAGACGATTTTGAATTGGTATTATACCTCCAAGTGAAATTGATTTTAAATTTGTAGGAGAAATAACACGAGTTATATATGTTATTTCTTGCAATACTTTAGTTAGGGAATCGAGTTGATTTAAAAATTTTTTCTCGAAAATTCCTGATTTATTTTCTATTCCAATTAAGACGAATTCATTATCCCATTCAAATCGATTTCGATGATTTTCATAAATTTCCAATTCATTATCCTCATTTGGAAAAAATGCTTCGAAATCATAATTAAATTTTAAATCCTTTATTTTAATTATACAGAAAAAAGTAAATCCAATGATTAATGTGATGAGAACGTAATAAAGGTTTTTACTCGACATGTTTTTTTTTAATGATTTTGTGTATTATTTAAAGGTACTGTTTCATTTTTTAAAATTGGCCACCTTCAATTAATTTTATGGCTCGTTCTATCATTATATCTTCACCATTTGGGTCATATTCCGATTTCATGTTACTGCCAAATAAACGAGCCACACTTTGCCACATAAATGCTTGAAATCCGCCACGTAATTCTTTTACCAATTCAAAGCTTGTATTTCCGGTTTCCCTATCTATGAGTTTTAGTAATATTTTGCCTTGAGTCATGGACAAATTTTTTAAAGGTTCTTCAAATTCCGCTTTTAATTCCTTTTCAACAATTCTCATGTAAGCTTCGCGCATTTTTTGATTAGGCATTTTTTCTAACACAAGGTTGTATTCCTTTAATTTGGCTGCTGCTAAAATGGCATAGGGATAAACTTTTTTAACATTATATTTTGTGCGGGTCCACTCCTCATAGCGTTTTTTATTTTTGAAGCTAAATTCGGCATAAATATTAATTTCTTGTAGTCGGATACTAGGAATGGTATCTCCGTTAATAATTTCGGCGTAGACTTTATAGGTGTTTTTGTTTTGAATTTGCGAAAACGTAAAGAAATAACAATTAAGAAGCATAGCAAATACAAAAAAATGTTTCTCATATTTTTCTTTGTAAGGCCTTTGGCTAATATTATAATGAATATTTGGCTTCATTAATAATTAATTCCTAGAAGAAAAAAGGTAACCTTTTTGGTTACCTCAAAATTACTGAATTGAATGATGTTTTATTTTAATACTGTACTATAAAAAGTTGAAAAATATTTTTTTTGAAACATAGTACTTAATTGTTTGTTTTTTTCTTTATCTATTTTTATATGATTTTTGAAATCTTGAAACAGATGACCGCATTCATGATCTATGACAAACTTAGTATAATCTCCTAGGTGATTGGAGATGATAATTTGCAGACCACAAGCTAAGTATTCGGCAAATTTAACAGGTGATGCTACTTTATTAGTAATCGATTCTTCACGAATTAGAATGCCATAATCAGCAACTTTTAAATAATCAGGAACTTCTTTAGGTGAAACCTTTGTAGCTAAAACTTGGCTTCCAAATTCAGATTGAAGTCTAGAAATGTTTGAATCAATGTCTGACAAAAAAAGTATTTTATAATTAGGATTCGAAATTAATATTGGAGCTATGAAATTATAAAGTAAATGAAACGATTGCCATCCAGCTAGTGAACCAGAATATACAAAAACAACATTTTTTTCACTTAATCCTAATTTTTTTCTGGAGTTAAAAATAGATTCAGGAGATAAGTCAACATGGTTATAAATTTGATTTAATGTGCAGGGAATAATAACATGGTTATTAGAAAAATAGTTAAATTCTTTTTGCCAATAATGGATTAATTGGTTGGAGACTGCAATCCTAAAATTTGATTTTAATACAACTTCTTTTTCCCAAATGTGTATGTTATCTTTTAGATAATTTGAATTGACCACATTGTACTCATGCCATTCAGCTGATATCGCTCCTCGGCCATCGTAAATAATTTGGCAATTTTCCTTTTGAAATCTTAATGCTAGCTGGGTCGCTAAAACACTTCTTCCGATTATTTTAGTTGGTTTAAAAAAGTAGAAAACAAAAATTAACAACCAAAAATTAAACTTCCATCTATGTACACCAGGAAACATAGGAAGAACTATCGCATCAGGACATTCTTTGATGATTTTATTTTTATTTTTAAGAAAATGACGTAATGAAATTAGTGAAACTAATCTAACCTTAGTATTGAGTTCTTTCTTGTAAAAATTTACCACATCAATCACCTGACTTGAAAAAATACCAGAAGGTGAATCATTGTAGGTCAGATAAATAATCATAATTTATTGGCTATGAACTCTAGAATACGTTTAGTGGATTGCCCGTCCCATTTTTTTGGAATTTTACCTTTTTTATACGTGCCATTCTCAATTTCTGTTATTTTATCTTTGATGACATTTAAATCAAAAGGCACAAGTGTGTTAGTTCCTTCTAATACAGTGATAGGTCTTTCGGTGTTGGGTCGTAATGTTAAGCATGGTGTGCCTATAAAGGTTGATTCTTCTTGGATTCCACCACTATCGGTTAAAATAAATTTACTATCACGAATTAATTTTTGAAAAGAAAAATAATCTAAAGGCTCTACTAATATAAGTTCTTGATTGTTTATGAATTCGTTTTTTAACCCGAACTCATCAAGTTTTTTAAATGTTCGTGGATGAATTGGAAATACGATTTTATATTTACTAGTAATATATTGAATTAATGTTTTTAATTTTAATAAACCAATTTCATCATCAACGGTTGCAGGTCTGTGCATGGTCATCAAAACATATTGTTTAGAAGTAATTTTTAGTTCAGACAATATAGGAGATAATTCAATTTGATTTCGAAAAGCAACTAAACTATCAATCATTGTGTTCCCAGAAAATAGAATTTGTTCGTCTTTAACACCTTCTTTTTTTAAATTTTCGTAGCCGCTGTTTTCTGTTACAAAAAAGAATTGGCTTAGCTTATCAGTCAAAATGCGGTTATGTTCCTCTGGCATGGTATTGTCAAAACTTCTTAATCCACTTTCAAGATGTGCTAATTTGATACTCATTTTATTAGCAGTAATCGCTCCTGCTAAAGTGGAATTCACATCACCAACTACAATTATTAAATCAGGATAGAATGTTTTATTGATTAAATTTTCCAATTTAATCATCATTTCAGCAACTTGAGAGTTAGGGGATCCCTGGGTAACATTTAAAAAATAATCAGGTGTAAGATTAAATTGCTTAAAGAAGATGTCAGCCATTTTATCGTCATAATGTTGTCCTGTATGAACCATTTTCAGATCAATGTTCGGGTAATTACTTAATTCTTGTCTAAATTGAGTAATTTTTATAAAGTTAGGACGAGTGCCAATGACAATAAGAATTTTTTTCATTTGATTATTATTGCACGTTAAAGAGATAGAATATAGTAAATACTAAGAATTTTTTTTAATGAATTTAGCCGGATTACCTGCAACAATATGAGATTCTTCGACAGATTTTACGACAACCGCCCCTAGGCCAATTAATGCATTGTCATTAACTTCAATTTTATTAATGAGAGAAGCAGAAGGGGCTACCCAAACATTTTTTCCAATTTTTGTGCTGCCTCCAATCATGGAATTTGCTATAATTAGTGAATTTTCTCCGATTTCGACACCGTGAGCAATATGAACTAAATTATCAATTTTTACGTTTTTATGAATTTTTGTAGAACCTAAAACAGCTTTGTCAATGCAAGTATTGTTTCCTATTTCAACATTTTCATAAATTACTACATTACCAATATGTGGTAATATTTCATAATTTCCTTGTTCGTTTTTTTCGTATCCAAAACCTATTCCACCAATCGTGTTATTTGAACCAATTTTTACATTTTTATGTAAATGTGTTTTTTGATGAATGGTATTGTTGTACCCAATTTTACAATTATCTTCAATTATACAGTTTTCCTCTATCACAGTAAAGTGTCCAATCGATACATTTAACCCAATTTTAGCACTTGGATGTATAACAGCACTTTGAGATATATAAGGCGCTTTTTCATCTTGTAAAAAAAAGTCTTTTATGATTTTAGAAAAGACGAGTCTTGGATTTTCAACAAAAATATAATTACAGTCCTGATTAATTTTAAAATCTTTTTTTGCTGAGTGGGAACAAATTACTGTGCCATACTTACAATTATTTAATTGAAAAATATTTTTATTGTTACACCAAAAAATGGCATGTCTATTTGTATTATTTGGATTTAATTGAATAACCTCATGAATTTGAGTATCAATATTTCCTTCAAATTCAACAAAGTTTATTTTGAGTAATATTTCTTTTAGTAAAATCATATTTATAATATCCAGCGTAAAACTTCAAAACATTCTGCGTAATTCGTATTTATTTGAACACCTCTTACTCTTGCTAAAGACCTTATAAATTCTTCGTTAGCGTATGATCGATGAGCTTGAGATTTATATTCTTTTAAAGCCTCTATTTTTTTAGTTAAATGAGTTTCTTCTATTACCATAAAACAAGAAGTAGAAAAAGAGATATTATTCCATGGTAACTCATAACTTAGTATGGAAGAAAATTTAAATGCTCTGAATGCTTCATTTGATATTGTAGCATGATCCTGATGAATATCATTTAAAGATGGAATAAATATGATATCGGGTTTTATGTCATTTTTTAGCTGAATAATAGAGTCTAGTATCTCCTGTCTTCTATAGTTAAATGTTCTTACCTCATAATCATAGAGAATTAAATTAGAACTTTTAATACCTAATTGTTGAGATGCAGCTTTTACTTCAGTAATTAATATGTTTGAAGGAAAATCTTTCAAAACAGATTGTTCACAAGCAGAAAAAGCAACGCAAAAAACATCATTTCCGTTTTCAATTAATTTTGCAATTGTTGCACCACAGCCAAATTCAGCGTCATCTGTGTGAGGTGCTAGTACTAATATACGTTTGTCTTTTTCTATCATAGTATAAAATGAGAAACAATTAAATTATTGCATAATGTTTCAAAAGAATATTCCTCAACGTTAAAATTTAAATTATAAGTATAGGGATAATTCTTTAAAATTATTTTTGAAAAATTTTCTGTAATCTCATTTTCATCAAAACTATATCCAATTTTGTTTTTAGTCACAAAATCTGAAGTTAATCCCTTTTTTCCTATATATAAAATGGGTGTTTTAGAGTAAATGATTTCGTAGAATTTAGTTGAGATATTATGTATCCCATAATCAGGATGAATAAGTAATACAAATGAAGCATCTTGTATTTTTTTGAATAGTTCAATTGTTGGTAAAGGTTTATGATAGAATACATTTTCATTTAATAAACCTTTATTTTTAAAAATATCAGAGTAACTTAAATTATCAGAATAAATATGAAGCTCTAATTCATTTTTAAGTTTAGTAAATTCATTTGATAAAATTGACATATACTTTTCAATTCCTTTGTATAAGCTACCATAAAATATAATTTTTGTTTTATGTGAATTAATATTCTTTGTACAATCTAAAATTTCATCTTTATCGAATCCATGTGGTAGCACATTTATTTTATTTGCTTCACTTGTATATGTTTTTTGTAAGTCAAGTTTCATTATTTCAGTTGGAACAAATATCGAATCAGCTATTTCTAAAACTTTTTTTTCTAGTTTTTTTTCAAAAGCGATTCTTTTATTTGAGATTATAGAAAAACCATAACCTGAGCCCCATGTCCAAGGATCTCTTAAATCAATCATTAATTTAATATGTGGGTATATACTTTTTAGTTCAATAGAGAAATAAGCAGAACTAAATGGGGCACAACTAGTAATGACATTTTTAATATTAAACTCTTTTATAAGTTTAGAGGCAGTTTTTAAAAGAGAATTTTTCAAAAAAACACCTTTATCGTAAGGTGTGCCTTTAGTAATTTGATTGATTGAAAATAGAGCTATTTTATATTTAATTTTTTCTAGTAATGATGTTGGTGTTGTTGTTAAAATTTCAGGATAAAAACTGTTTAATTCATATCTAATTATATTAGGAATATTTCTGATATCATCTATCCATAAAGACTCTTCATTTTTTCTTGGATTTTTAGCATGAATAACATGTATTGTATAACCTTTTCTGCTTAAATACTTAGCAAATTTAGCCCAACGCCTTCCGCCTATTCCAGGATATGGAGGGAATATATAAGAAATTAATAAAATATGTTTTGAATCCATATTTTATCTGAAATTTAATTTTAAATATTTCACGATTTTAAAATACCTATTCCACATTTTTTTTTCGGTTTTAAAATCTAAATGGGATCTAGGATTTTCTTTCATAAAACAATCGAATTCAGTTTCGCTTAATTCTAATTTTTTTAACACATATTTTTTATCTTCTTCCATTGAATTTTCATGATAGATTTTTTTATCTAACTCATTAAGAGCTCCTTTTTTGGTTATTTGACCAGAACAAATTAATGTAGATAAATGAGCGCGTCTTTTATCTATACCAAATTTAACAGGCAAGATATATGATTGATAAAATTTAGTAAAAGTAGATTCAAAATGTTTGCCGCCATAATCTCTCCATCCTAATTTTTCTATAAGAAGTTTTTTTGCATCTTCTTTATTGTAGTTAATGTAGTTTAGTACTTGAACCGTTTCTATTTTTAAAAACCAATGATAGTATAGTTTTTTATAGAAATTGATGTGAGGATATGTTTTTACCTTCAAATTTTTTCCGAATTTAGAGTTTATATCCTTTATGTTTTCCCAATCAGTTTTATCAAATACCCAACTTTTTGGCATTATGGCTTCTGTTGCAAGATTATAGCCACTTAATATATAATTTATTTTATATTTTTTAGCGACATTCAACAAAGTGGCATAAATGGCATGATCTGTTAAAACTTCTATATCAATAACACCGGATTTTAAATATGCTAATTGTAAATTTTTAAATTCATTCCAATTAATGACATAAGTTTGTAATTCTAAATTAAGTGTTTTACAAATATTTTCAATGTTTTTTACAGCTAGTTCACTATTCCATCCATTATCTACATGAATTACTAAAGGATTTAATTGGTTAATTTTGGCCCAATATATCAAATAAGAGCTGTCCACTCCTCCGCTTACACCTACTAGGCAATTATATGTGTTTTTGTTTGATTTAATTTCTGATATTTTCTTATTTAACCATTTAGTTCTAGTTTCTGAAGATCCGAGTCTTTTAAATTCATAATGGTATGAATTACAATAATTACAAATACCTTTTTCATCAAATTCGATATGTATGGTATCTCTTGAATTTAAAATACAATTCGAACAAGTTACTAATTCTCTATTATGTAAATCAATTGAATGAACCCTAGAGTAATTGGTAGTTATAGGTATCAATGTATCATTTATTAGATTTTTATAATTTTTTATTTTATTGTAAATCCAGTACATGCTGTTTTTTTTAGGCTTTTGAGAAGACAGTATTTCAATTTCCTCATTCCCTTTAAACATTCTAAAAACATTTGTTTCTGAAATCCATGGACCGTAACTATTTAGATATGTTAAATATTTATTCCAATTGATTTCATTTATATTTTCTGATAAAGAACTTGTTAGAGTGAAAGGCGATAAAACTCTATAATACAAAGGTTTTTGTCTAGGACTTTTGTATGTTTTTTTGTTTTTGTAAAAATGATGCCAATATAAGTCGTGATCTTGAAAAAATAATGTTTCCATATAAGGGCCGCACTTTGTCATAGCATATTCAAATTTATGAATGGCTGTATTCGCAATCCATGAATTTTTTCGGTAAGAGATTTTTTTATAAATAGGATCCATACATATATGATATTCATCGTAGTATAAATCAAATGAATCATCTAGATTTTCAATATCGTATAAATAGTTTTCATTAATTAAATCATCAGAATCAAGCCTAATAATATATTCTGGTTTTTCTTCAGGATGCTCATTTAGATAGTTTATTGCAATTTTTAGTTTATCTGTTTTTAAGAAATCATCAGCTTGTATATATATAAAACGGGTATCATTTTCATCCTTATTTTGATTTTGATCTCCAATAATTATAGCTTTCCAATTTTTAGATTTCTGCATTTTTAAAGAACGCAAAGTTTGCAGATATAATGAAGTTCTTAGAGAATTCCTTAATCTTGTTGGTAATCTAGGTATAATGAATAAAAATTTTGTCATTTTTGAAGTAAAGCTGTTTTAATGAAATGAGGATAAGTATTTCCAGCGAAAAAATTATTTCCCCAAAATTCTTTAACACCATATCTGAATTTATTTGTTGAAAATGGTGATTTGTCAAAATTATTCAAGATAGAAGATATATCTGAGGTATTAAAATTAATATCTAATAGTATTCCAGTTTCATCTTTAACTATTTCTGAAGTTCCTCCAACGTTCGTTGCTATGATTGGTATGCCAAAGCTAGTGGCTTCAATTATAGTAAAAGGTAGCCCTTCAGAATCAGAAACATTTATGAAAAAATCGATGTGATTGTTATTGTAAAAATCAAATAGTTCATTTTGTGATACCTGACCTTTTAAAGTTAGATGAATATGAGATGGTAATTGTTTACTTCTACAAATAATATCATCTCTTAAAATTCCATCTCCAAAATGAATCCATCTTACTTTTTTTTGCACGTGTTTCAATGCTTCGATAATTAAATGGAGTCTTTTTAATGGTATTATATTTGAACAAGAAACTAATGTTAAAAAAGAATCATTTGTTGGTTTTGAAGGATTGATTCCATTATCTATACAAGCTAAATAATTTACTTTTGCTTTTAAATTGTTTTTATAAGTTTTTTTTAGATATTCTAAGCTTTTTTTAGATACAGTATGAATTTCATCCGCATATTTATGACATGTGTTTTGAAAAGCTATAAAATTATGTGGCCATCTCTCTAAAATTAAATCGTAACCGTGTACTCTAAAAATAAAACGATTTATTTTATTTTTTAGTTTTAAAATTGATAATGTTATAGCGTGGTTATTCATCCAGTAAGAATAATAATATGCGTTTTTATCAAACTCTTTTAAGTTTTCAATAAAATTGGCACATATAAAAGCATTTATTAATAAACTGTTGTATTGTCTTAAATTTTTTAAAAAGTATAATTTAGAGTTGCAATGTTTATATTCTGAACATAATATTTTAATGATATTATACAAATTACATGTTAAATACTTGAATTTACTTTTTTGAAAAAGAATATCTTCCAAAAAATAAACGGTTGTGTTTTTATAGATGTTAACATTTCCTCCTTTGATACTAGTGATAATAATAATTTTATCAAAATTATCTAAAAGATACGGGTATTCATTTTTAATGAATGGTTCCCCTTCTGAACAAGGAAAACCGATTGTGAAAAAAAAGAGTGTATTATTTTTTTTCAATTTATAATTTTAATATTTGTTATTTTATGAAAATGTAAAAAAATGAAAATCAGTTATCAAATAAAAAATATGGATATAAATTATGATTTTATTTGGTTCAAAAATTTTGGAAGAGGTTTTAATAATTGTTCCCAACTTAAATATTTAAAAGCTTGTTCTTGAATATCTGTGTTTAAGTTTTCAGTTTGGTTATATAAATCTCTTATAAAGTTATCTATGCATTGAAAATCTAATAAGCTATCATCGGCTTTAAAGTTTAAACAATATTTTTTTAATTCAGGTATTGAATTTATGTAAGGGTCATGGTAGCCAATTACAACAGGTAATCCGACCGATAGATATTCTCTTACTTTTAAAACAGCTCCTTCATATAATTCAGTTTTATGAAGTGCGCAAGTTCCAATTGCAAAATGCATTTCGTTTAATAAATCATGTAACTCATTTTTATTTAAGTAGTCGATTATGAAAATTGATACACCAATTAAATCGGTATAATTTTTTAAAATATCATTGTCAATTTTTCCAACAAAGTATAATTCTATAGTTTTATTTTTTTCTGTTTCAACAAACGAACGAATAATACGATCAATACCATGCCAAACAGCTAATGTCCCAGCAATAAAAACACCTTTAAGTATTTTATCATTTTGTTTATTTTTAATTGCTTGTTTAAAATTTTTATTTAATCCGTTGCTGATGACAATAGTATCGTAAGTTGGATATTTTTCCTTTTCAATTTTTTCAATTTCAGGTGTGACACAAATACCTCCAGCTGCTGATTTTAGTATTTTTTTTCCTAATTTTTTTTCAATAAAATATGAAAAATAAATATCGCTTATATAATAGCTCAGTATGCTTGGGCGACAACTAAATGGTATGATTTTTTTATTTTTTTTAATTGTAAGTTTAAGTTCTGCTAATTCATTTGTATTATGTTCAAAAATGATTTTATTTTTATTTTTATTTATTAGTTGCATTAAACTTAAACTAGCTAAAGGATAACGAAGTATAAAAAAATCATACTGGTCTTTTTTATCGCTAATAAAGTTATTTACGGTATTGAATAATTTTTTTGTATTAAAAAATCGTTTAAAATAATTTTTATTTGGATAATTTATCGGAATAGTTAAATTATATTCATCTCTATTTATATCAGTAGCATTGCCATCAAATTGCACAAATAAACTTTGAGGGAAAATTTCTTTTAGAGCCTCAAATTTCCTTTTCACCTTTAAATCAACTCCTGTTAGTTGCGTATTATAATCAGCAATATATAAATAACAAATTTTCATTTATCGGATTTCTGGTTTATCTAATCCCAAAGGGTAAGCAAATTTGTATAAATACACCAGTTGAAAGTATTTAAGAAGACGCAAATACCATGAAGCTTTTTCATCACCTTCACCATAAAATTTATGTGACACTGAGGGTTGATTCATGATTTCGTTAAACTCATCAATTGTGTAATCCCATTTTTTTGCCACATATTCTTTATCACGTTCTTGCCTATCTATTTCGTAAGGTTCATTTTTTAACTCTTCTAATGCCTCATCTCTTGTTAATTGGTTAATCATAATTAAATTAGACAGATGTGCTTTTCTCTTATCTACATTGAATTTTTTTCTTAGATAGTATCCTTGATAAAAACGTGTGAAAATTGATTCGAAATGTTTACATGGATAAATCGAATAACCAATTTCATCAATTAGGCGTTTTTTTATTTCTTTGTTATTAAATTCTAAATTTTCAAATATTGTAATTGATTTGTATCCTAGCAAACTGTTTAATAGCCTTCTATTGATACTTAAATGAGGTATGTTTTTTAGAATTCCATTTCCAAATTTCTTGTAAATATTTTGCATATTAACAAAATCAAATTTTCTACTATAGATCCAATCGCGTGGTAATATCGATTCTGTCCATTGATTATTACCACTTATCATGTATTTTATTTGATGTTTTTTTGCTATTTCAAAGAGTGCTCCAAAAATGAACATGTCGGTAGGGACTTCCAAATCAATAACTCCTGCTTTAAAATAAGATTTTTGCATGTCTTTAAAGCCCTCCCAATTAATAACATACGTATATAAATCAAAACCTGAATACTTTACTAATTTATTAATGTTTTGCACTGCTAACTCATCATCCCATCCATTATCAAAATGCACAAGTAATGGCTTTAATCCATAATCTTTTGCTAACAGTACCATATATGAACTGTCAATACCTCCGCTCACACCAATGATACAATCGTATTTTTTATTTTTTCCCTTACGTTTAATCTCTTCTATGTCTTTTTTGAAAATATTATAACGAAATATTTTATCTCTGAATATCCCTTTTTCTGCTTCTCTTAAAAAATGAGAGCAGTAATTACAATTACCCTCGCTATCAAAGCTAATGTTAATTGATGTTGTGTCCATGACGCAACGTTTACATTGTTTATATTCACTACTCATTATTTATTTATTTATTATTATATGGGCATTTAGTACATTCCAAAATTTATTTGCTGAAAAATTATCCCAAGATTTTTCTTTACATCGTTTTATTACTTCTTCTTTGATTACACGAGCATTCCATATGTTAGTATTTGTAAATGAGACTGAACTAACCTCATCACAAATAAATTCATTTAATTGATTATTAAACCAATGAGAAGTTGGAGCTCCTAATCCAATTTTATTTGTTCTTAATCTAATAGTTTCCGGTAGCATTTTTTTCATACTTTCTCTTAAGATATATTTTGTATATCCCTTTTGAACTTTACTGTCAATTGGTAAACCGAAACAAAAACAGACTAATCGATAATCCATAAAAGGCATTCGTATTTCTATGCCATGTTGCATAGCGCCTCTATCAAAATCTCTTAAATTATATGGTATATGTTTTATGAAAAAATCTTCCCATAATAATTGTTCTGGATAATGACTATTGAATTTATGATGTTGTTGCAGGTTAGTGTATTTTTGATCATTAAACCAATAATCCCCATTCAAAAATTTTTGATTTTTTTTTGTATTTCGTTTGTCAAAAATTCTAGTTTTTAACCTTGAAAATATTGAGCGATTTTTATGATTTTGTATGATTTGCAATAATTTCTCTTTTGTTTTAGAAATATTATTTGGTTCCACCATAAGTGAATACGTCGTTGCAATTTCTTCTGCTTTTAGAAAATTACCATTTGTTAAATAATAATCAAATAAATCATAAATGCTTGATTTATAACCAAATAATAGTTCATCTCCTCCATGACCATCTAAAGATACTTTAATACCATTTAACTGCATGGCCTTATATACATCTGTTACACTAATAATAGGTGTACCACTTATAGCATCGAATAATTTTGTAGTTTTAAGTATATCCTCTGGTAAATTTTTGTAATTAGGTTTCGTATAAATAGCTTCTGCATTTAGAAAATTAATAACCTGATCAGCATATTTTTTTTCGTCAATATCTGTATTTGGAAAGGTTGCTACTACGGCTTTTTTCCAGCTATTCGGTGTTCGGTTAAACGTATGATTATTTTTAGAAATATAATTAATCATTGAAAACACACTTGATGAATCTAACCCCCCACTTAACGCTGATGCGATAGGAACATCACTTCGTAATCTTATTTTACAAGCATTTTCAAATAAATTGAAAAAATCTTCTTTTTGTTTTGAGAAATTGGAGTTGTTTATTGTGATGTATTCGGATGTATTCCACCAACATGATTGTTGTAGATTATATTTATGATCAATTTCTATCAGATGCCCTGGTAGTAATTGTTTGATATCGTCGTATATCGTCTCCCCAGTTGATTCTAAATTTGAAGGATGATGAATAGCGAATAATAGCCGATCATTATTTATTTTCTTATTAAAATCTTTTAGTTCATTAAATGCAATTGTTTCAGATGCAAAGGCGAAGAAATTATTTTGTTTAAAAACATAATGTAAAGGTTTTATCCCAAATCTGTCGCGGCAAAGTATTAATTTTTTTTCTATATCATCCCAAATCGCTAAAGCCCACATTCCATTAAATTTTAGGAATGCATCCTTACCCCAGATCTGATATGCTGCTAAAATAACTTCTGTATCAGTATCTGTTTTAAACGATATTCCTTTTTGAAGAAGTTCTTCTTTTAATTCAATGAAATTAAATATTTCTCCATTAAATATTATCCAGTATCTATTGGCAAATACCATTGGTTGCCTTCCTAATTCGCTTAGGTCTAAAATAGATAAACGACGATGACCTAGTCCAAGTAAATTATTGTTTAATAATTCATATCCAGCACCGTCTGGCCCTCTATGAAATAGTGTATCTGTAAATTTTTTGATTTCGTTAAAATCAACGGTAGATTTTCCAAATTTATATATCCCTGCTATACCACACATTATATTATAGTTGTTTGATTATTCTAGCTGGTACGCCAGCTACTACACAGTTAGAAGGAAAGCTTTTTGTAACTACCGAATTTGCGCCTACTGTAACATTGTCTCCAAGTTCAACTCCGGATAAAATAGTTGCTGAGTTTCCAATCCAGCAATTATTTCCAATCTTAATATTTGCGACTTTGTAATTTTCTCTATTTAAAAAATCGTGATTCCCAGTTTGAATACAGACGTTAAATGCCCAAATAGTATTTTCTCCAATTTCTAATGTTGTATTTTTAAATATTGTAAAGTAACACCCTCCGCTAACGGCCATACTAATTTTGGCACTTTCTCCATCACCATTATAGATTATATTTTTATATCCTTGAATTTTTGAAGTGAAATTAACAGAAATAGGAATTTCAGATTGCAACCTAAATATTCTTTGAAAAATCCAATTTGTTATTAATTGTGAAATGTCTATCTTTTTGTAATGATATTTTTTGATTATTCTCGTAAAGTAAAAAGATAAAAAACATGTCAATACATGTTTCAACTTATTTGTAAATCCATAGTATAGCCATTTTAATAAATTCATTTATAACTTATTAATTAGCCACTCAGCATCATCAAATAAATTTCCTTCAATCCAATGATAACTATAATTGTTTAAATTATCAGATGCTATTTTAGAAACTTTAAATGAACTAATATTTTCAACGTAATCCATATAATAACCATTTTCATGAAATATACCAATTGTAATAGAGTAATTTCCTGGTTGGAAATTGTTATTTAAACTAACAATTGATTCATAAAACCCTTTTTTTAATGCAGTAATTGTTTTGTTCTTGTATTTGTTCATAGAATGGGTTAGAGTTGTCCCTTCTGAATTTATAATTCTCACATCAATGAAAAAATCTTTTAAATCTGTTAAAATTTCGAATGTAGTACATACTTTAATTGGAGATTTATAATTTATTTCATTAATGCTTTCATTATTTATATTTTTTATATGAATCGTTTTGAATTTTGCTTCCCCAGTATTTACAAAGCTTGCACTACTAGAAATAATTCCATTTTGATTATTCTGCTGATTTTTTTCAAGATATTTGTTAATGACATCATTTATAGAATTAATACTACTAATAGAACCTTTTTCTAATAATATTCCTTTTTTACATAAATTTTTTACTGCACTCATGTTGTGACTCACAAATAAAACTGTTCTACCCGAATTAGAAACGTCTTTCATTTTCCCAATACATTTGTCCTGAAACTCTTGATCTCCAACTGCTAAAACCTCATCAACAATTAAAATTTCAGGTTCTAAATGGGCCGCTACAGCAAAACCTAATCTAACCATCATCCCAGATGAGTATCTTTTTACAGGTGTATCTAAATATTTTGCCACACCACTAAAATCAACTATTTCATCTAGTTTTGATTTTATTTCTTGCTTTGTCATGCCTAAAATAGCCCCATTTAGAAAAATGTTTTCTCTTCCGCTTAAATCGGGATGAAATCCTGTTCCTACTTCTAATAAAGAAGCTATCCTACCTTTTACTTTAACCTCACCAGTTGTTGGCGAAGTGACTTGAGAAAGAATTTTTAAGAGTGTTGATTTTCCAGCTCCGTTTTTCCCAATAATCCCTACAACTTCTCCTTCTTTGATTTCAAAATTAATGTCCTTCAATGACCATACATAATCACTTTTTTCTATTCTACTTCGATCGTTAACATCTCCTAATTTTAAATATGGATCTTCTTTACCTCTCATTTTTGCCCATAACCTATTTAAATCATGAGAGATTGTTCCTGTTCCTAACTGACCTAAACGGTATTGTTTAGATATATTTTCTGCTTTTAAAACAATTTTGCTCATGTTAAACTGTATCCATAAATGTTTTTTCTACTTTATGAAAAATCACTAAACTGATCATAAATAAAGTAATCGTAAATACTGTACTATATGCTAAATGAAGCCAATTAAATTCTCCAACTCCTAAAAAAGCATATTTAAATGTTTCTATAATACTCGTTACAGGGTTTGCTATAATCAACAACTTATATTTTGCTGGCACAATTGATAGTGGATATACAATAGGTGAGGCATACATCATTAGTTGAACACCAAAAGTTACCAAAAATTTTAAGTCACGGTATTTGGTGGTTAAACTTGAAATAATAATGCCAAAACTTAATCCCATAAATCCAATTAATATGATTAAAAATGGTATTAGGCATAAAGCGAGGTTTGGGTGAATTTGATTTGGTTTGAGTAAAAAATAAAGCCAAATTGCTATGAAAAGTAAGAATTGAACACCTAATTTTATCAAATTTGAAAGCACAACTGATAAAGGCATGATCATTCGAGGAAAATAAACTTTACCGAAAATATTTGCATTTGCAGTGAAGGTGTCGGATGTTTTTGTGAGCGTATCAGAAAAATAATTCCATAAAGTTATCCCGCACATATAAAATAACACTTGAGGTAAACCATCGGTTGAAATTTTAGCTAAATTTCCAAAAATTACGGTAAAAGTTAGTGCTGTTATAATTGGTTGTATGAAAAACCACAATGGACCCAAAATGGTTTGTTTATATACAGCTACAAAATCTCTCCTAACAAATAGAAATAGTAAATCTTTATATTTAAAAATTTCCTTTATTCTTAAATCATACCATTTCGAATGAGGTTTAATGGTTAAATCCCAGTTTTCTTGTTCTTGCATCTTATTCTTGAATGACTTTTTCTCTGTCTGGGAAATTTATTAATACTCCCATTCCTTTTTTACTGTAAACGGCCATGCTTCCTATCCCAGCAGCATTAACATTACAATCATATAAAACTTTTTTTAAATCCTCTATACTTCCGCATCCGCCACAAGCAATGATAGGAATATCGATTTTATTGACTATGTTTTCTATGATTTCATAATCGTAGCCCTCCCAAGTGCCATCGCGATCAACGCTTTGTAACATTAATTCTCCTACACCTAAATTATTCGCTAGATAGTTTGTATGCTCAATTATATCAAATTTAATTTTATGACCTAAATATGAATAAGGAGATTTTTTTCCAAATATAGGTTTCTTAACATCAACGCATGCTACTACTGCTTGGGAACCATAATGTGCAATGACTTTTTTTATAAGATTTGGGTTTTCTTGAATTAATGAATTAACAATGATTTTTTCTACACCTATTTTATATAATGTTGCAAAATCTTCGAATGTTTTTACGCCACCGCCATAAGCAAACGGCATAAATGCCTCACTAGCCATATCAGCAATTTTGTCAAAATTTGGTTTTCGTTTTTGTTTTGACGCAGTAATATCAATTAAAATAAGTTCATCAACTTCTTTGTCGTTAAATATTTTTATTGCATTAATTGGATCGCCGATGTAAGATGGATTTTTGAATCGAATCGTTTTTACTAATCCATTTCCATCGTAAAGTAAACAAGGTATAACACGCTTTAAAGCCATATTTGGTATCTAAAGTTTTACGAAGTTTTCAAATAGTTTCATTCCAAATTTCAAACTTTTTTCAGGATGAAATTGGGCACCGTAAATATTTTCTTTATTTATCATACAGGTAAAATCTGTTCCAAAATTACTTGTCGCTAATGAATCTGATTCATTAAAACATTTTACGTGATATGAGTGAACGAAATAAAATCGATTTCGATTATTTACTTCAACTAAAGGATTTTCTTTGTTTACATGGATATAATTCCATCCCATGTGAGGCACTTTTAGTTTTAATGAAGTATCTAATTTAAACTTAATTGTTTCTGCTTCAATCCAACCTAAACCTTTTTTTACCCCTTCTTCACTTCTTAATGTCAATAATTGCATACCCAAGCAAATTCCAAGTGTCGGTACTTTATCATCTAATACTTTTTTGTTTAATACAGATATTAGACCAGATGATTCAAGGTTAATCATTCCTGCATCAAATGAACCTACACCTGGTAACAAGATTTTGTCGGCTTCTTGAATTATTTTATGATTATTGGTGATAGTAACATCGCGGACACCGATTTTTTTAAACATATTTAGAACAGATGCTAAATTACCTATACCGTAGTCAATTATGGCTATCATAGAGCTGGAATTAAAATTTCTTCTGGTAATTTAACTTTGAGACTTTGTCCAATACTTTCTAATAAAACTTCTACAAATCGTCCATTTTTGTTTACAGTAACAAAGCCTTCTATGCTTTTTAAAGGTCCTGAAATAATTTTTACTTTATCACCTTCTTGATAATTGTTTTTAATATGGCATACTTCCATTTGATAGCCAAGGGTCACAAGTTGTTTTAATCGTTCTATTTCAACATCTCTGATAACAGCTATTTTTCCCTCACTCCTTACAAAGTTAACAACGCCTTTTGTTTGTAGTACTTTTTCTTGTTGAATTGGTTGTATGTTTACAAACACATAACCATTTAATAAAGGAAATTCTACCATCTTCTTTCTATCGCTCCATTGTCGCATCGTTTTTACTAATGGAACGTATGCTTCAATATCTTTTGATAGAAGTAGTGTTACTACTTTTTTTTCAGTTCTAGAATTAACATATATGGCGTTCCAAGACATATTTGGTGTTTTAAATTAATTTTAAGTTATTTATGGCTTCGCCCTCTCAGTCACATTTGCTAAGCAGGTTGATATTCGAATCTTGAATTTCGATTCTTATTTATTCCATAACAATAATGGTTTTACTTTGACATCTTTGTTTTTATTTTGTTCAAATTCTTCGGATGTGAAAATTAAATATTGTATTTTTTTATTGATTTTTTTCTCGGCTTTATCTACTTGTTCATTTAAAAATTGTTGGTTGATATGCGTACCTATTAAAATTATTTCAATAGTATCTGAATTTTGTCCTTTTGCAAGCTCCCCAACTAGATAAACACATTCAAGTTGTCCTACATGTTGAAGAATGTAATCCATCAAATACTCAACCCCAACCATTTTCATGATAATACGATTAATATCTTTAAATAATGGATGTTGGGTATTGGCCGTAAACATTTTCTTGTTCCCTTCGGCATATGAATTTAAAAAACCTGCTTTTTCAAATTTATTTAATTCTATTCGTATTCCGTTAGTAGATTCTCCAAATTCTTCTTCTAAATTTCTTAAGTAAGAAGAATTATTACTATTCAAAAAAAATTTGATTAATAACTTAATACGAGTTTTTGAAGATATAAGCGTTTCAATCATATTGAGTAGTAAATTTACTCATTATTTTTTGGAAGGAAAAAATATTTATATGGTTAATTTGTTAAGATTAGCCAATATTGATTTTAAAAAAAATATTTAAGAATTTTTTTGATTACGGTTATAACCGTATCCATAGCCATATCCATAGCCATATCGTGCATAATAGTAATATTTGCTTCGCTTATGTTTTACGCCGTTTAAAACAAAGTAAACATCTTTAATACTATTATTCTTAATTGTTTTTTCGAAAAACTTCACGATGCTTTTATTCACAAATTTGGTATTTAAAATTAGCAAATTTAAATCTGCAAATTGCATTAAATACGTTGCATCAGAAAGTAAGCCTGCTGGAGGAGTATCTATTAGGACAAAATCAAAATTATTTTTTGCATAATCAATAATTTCTTTTAGTTTTTCGGATAAGACTAATTCGGATGGATTGGGTGGGATTGGTCCGGATAGAACAGTATAAAGATTTTTAATAATAGTAGGTTTAACAATTTCGTCCAAAGTATTTTGCCCTTCCATAAATGTACTAATACCTATATCGGCATTCATTTCTAAAGCTTTTTGAATTCGGGGTTTATGAAGGTCTAATTCCAACATTACAACCCGTTTTCCGCCTTTTGCTAACACCGTACCAATATTAATTGTAGTAAATGTTTTACCTTCTCCAGGACCGTGTGAGGTCAATAAAATAGTTCTTTTGTTAGAATTTAGAATTGCATACTGAAGATTAGTTCGTAACGTTCTGAATGCTTCAGAGATAGGGGATGATGGATTTTCGTTAACAAAAAAACCTGTACTAGAAATATTGCGTTGAAAGGGCAAGTCTCCAATAATCGGTAATTCTGTTATTTCTTTGAGTTCTTCTATTGATTGGATAGTAGAAAAAAAGATTATTTTGATAATAGTGATAATCAATGATATTGCTAACCCTATTGTCAGGTATAATGAAATAATTTTGTTTTTATTTGGACTTATAACTCCTTGATTTCTAGGGCTATCTATCACCTTAATATTTGGAACGATGGAAGCTCTAGCAATTTTTGTATTTGCTCTTTTTTGTAATAAAAAATTATATAATTCTTCATTTACAGCAACCTTGCGAGATATATTTAGGACATCTCTTTGTTTTTTTGGTATTTCTTTTATTTCCGATACGTAATTACCGATTTCCGAATTTACGTTTTCAGTAATTTTGTAAGACGCATTTCTAGAATTATTTAGATATACTAACATGTTTTGCTTTAGTCCTTTTAGTTTTTGACGTATGGCAATTATATTAGGATTAATTTCTTTTGAATGGCTGAGTAGTATATTTAATTCTATTTGAGTATTATATAATTCAGCCACAGATGATTTTAAAAACTCATCATCATCAACTAAATAAACATTTGGTGGCAAAAATTGAGGATCCTTATCTTCAATAATGTACTTTTCTAGATCGTTTATGGCATCTATTTTTAGTTTTAATTGCGATTTTCTGGAGTCGAAATCAGATAATTTTTTAAAATAATCTTGACTTTCCCAATCCAAATCCAGGATATGTTTTTGTTTTTTATAGTGTTGCATTGTATCCTCAATTTCTTTTAAAGAAAGACTAACATCGTCTAATTGTTTGTCAATAAATGAGATTGTTCGCTCATTAATTTCAAAACGAGAATTAAGAGATTTTTTAATATATAATTTTGATAGTGTATCTAAAATGAGGATAGCTCTTTCTGGCAATATATCATCCAATGTAAGAACTAATACATTTGTATAGTCTGGGTTTACGACGTTAAGTGCGTTTTTGTATTGATAAACTAAATTATCGATGTCGTGTATAATAATTTGATAGTCAAGTTTGGAAAGTTGATTAACAGTGCTCTGATCAAATCCGGAGCCTTTCGAAACAAGTATGTTAAAATCTAAATCAATAAAATCTTCGTTAAACGTTCCTGTTTTTTTAGTTTCTATTCCATTAATTTCATATTTAAGTTCAAATTCATTGAAATTAAGAATTTTGAAATGAATGGGGTTTTCTATTAAATTTTGATTTATATTTTTAACAGTAATAGAATAGGGAGTGCCTGAAAATTGTTCTGTGGTCCTTACTCGACCTACCAAAAAATAAGAAACTTGTAATTGTTTCTTTAGTTTATCAATCGTTTCCTTCATCAAATCATAGGAAGTAATAATCCTAATTTCATTTGAATTATCTATATAAGACCCTCCAGCATTATAAAAACCTTCGTTTTCAGTTATGACGCTTTCCTTGTGATAGGTGTCATTAGATTTTAATAATTCTACAGATGCTTGATAAATGTTTTCTAGTTTATACGCATGAAAATATCCGATGAAATAAAATATAGGAACAATTAGTAGAGGAATATACCAGTTTCTCGATATTATTCTCCAAATAACTTTTAGGTCGCTAATTTGTATCGGGGATTGATTTTTTTTTGGTTCCACAAACTGATTTTCTAACACAAATATAAGTATTTGAAGTGATTTTTTACATAAGATAGTTCCTTAAGAAAATATTTATTAGATTTACAATTCAATAAGAAAAAATGAATTTCAAGTATTTATTAACTGTTTCTTTTCTCATTGCATTTAATGCTATCATGTTTGCTCCTCCTCCCGCTCCAGGTGGTCCAGGTTGTTGGCCTCCGCCTTGTGTACCAATAGATGGTGGTATTTCTATATTAGTTATTGCTGGAGCTGTTTATGGTGGCAAAAAGTTGTATTTTGACAATAAAAAAAGAAAATCTTTATAAAATTACACTCTCAGTCTGGGAATTAAGGTTTTAGTATGTTTGCTAAAATAAATAAACATAGTTTTCAGTCGTTTATTATAAACTCTGGTGTTTTATATACCTTATGTTATTTGTGTTATGAGTTTGGAATTAAAAAATTTACTAAAATCGATCAGCTTTTAATAAGAAAAATTATATTTTTTTGTCAATTTATACTGAATTCAGTTGGATATAAAACTTTTTCAAGTAAAGAGACTGATGATATTCAAGTATTTGGAATTGATGGTTCTAATGGTGTATGGATTGGTGGCCCTTGTAATGGAATTACTTTAATGTTTTTGTTTGCTATTTTTGTGTTTGTTTATCCTGGTAATTACAAACATAAAATTTGGTTTATTCCATTGGGTATTTTATTTGTTCACATTATAAATGTTTTAAGAATAATAGCATTAGCCATTATTGCGAATTATTATCCCCAATATCTTAATTTTAATCACACATATACGTTTACTTTTTTGGTTTATACAATAGTTTTTGGTTTATGGATGTTGTGGGTTAATAAATTTTCCGTTAAAGAAGTTTATTGAAAACAAGTTTTAAATATTTGTTGTTTGTATCGATTTTTGCATTACTTGGTTTTAGTAGGGAATTTATATTTGTAAATATTAACAGTCAGCTCTATTCGCTTTATTATCATCAACATGATTTTGTTTTACCTAATAGTTTAATTTTCTTAAGTGATATAAAATACGATTCGCTTTATTACATCAAATATCCACTTACAGTTTTTTATTTTTTAGCATACTACTTTACTAGTTTTTTTGCAGTAAAGTTTATTTCTAATGCAGAAAAAAAAACATTATGGGTCTTTTATATTTATCTAATATTGTTAGTTTTGTCTAGTATATCTATTTCTTGGGGTTATTTTATGAACAAACAATTAGATGGTTACTCATATACATTTAGCAGGTGGTTAATGGGTATTGCACAATCTCCCTTAGTTGCTTTTTTTGTAATAGCATCCCAAAAATTACATAACAAACCATAAAATATTAAAAAAATAAATATGAAAAAAGATACCACTGTTTTTAAATTAATCAAGCAAGAAAAAGAACGCCAAACTTTAGGAATAGAACTTATTGCCAGTGAAAATTATGTGAGTGATCAAGTGATGAAAGCAATGGGTAGTGTTTTGACTAATAAATATGCAGAAGGGTTACCAAATAAACGTTATTATGGCGGTTGTGAAATAGTTGACAAAATAGAACAGCTTGCAATAGATCGGGCCAAAGAGTTGTTTGGAGCAGAGTGGGTCAATGTTCAGCCTCATTCTGGAGCTCAGGCAAATGCAGCAGTAATGTTAGCTTGTTTAAAACCAGGTGATACTATTTTGGGATTTGATTTATCACATGGCGGTCATCTAACTCATGGATCTCCTGTTAATTTTTCCGGAAAATTATATCGTTCCACATTTTATGGGGTTGATGAAAAGACCGGACTAATTAATTATGACAAATTAGAAGCAACTGCTAAAAAAGAAAAACCAAAGTTAATTATATGTGGAGCTTCAGCTTATTCGCGTGATTGGGATTATGTTCGTTTACGAAAAATTGCCGATAAAGTAGGCGCCTTACTCTTGGCCGACATTTCTCACCCCTCAGGGCTTATAGCAAAAGGAATTTTAAATGATCCGCTTCCTCATTGTCATATTGTAACTACTACAACTCATAAAACGCTTCGTGGACCGAGAGGGGGAATGATTATGATGGGTAAGGATTTTGAAAATCCAATGGGAGAAAAAACTCTTAAAGGGGAATTGAAAATGATGAGTGCATGTTTGGATATGGCTGTATTTCCTGGTACACAGGGTGGGCCTTTAGAACATGTGATTGCATCAAAGGCAATAGCATTTGCAGAAGCGCTTAGTGACGAATATATGTTATACTGCGTGCAAGTAATTAAAAATGCTCAAGCAATGGCTCATGCCTTAGTTCAAAAAGGTTATCATATCATTTCAGGAGGAACTGACAATCATTGTATGTTGATTGATTTGAGAAATAAAAAATTAACAGGTAAGGAGGCTGAAAAAGCACTTGGTGAAGCCGATATAACTGTCAATAAAAATATGGTACCCTTTGATGACAAATCTCCGTTTGTTACATCTGGTATTCGAATAGGAACTGCTGCTATTACGAGTCGTGGTTTAAAAGAAAAAGATTGTTTGAAGATTGTTGAATTTATCGATACCGCTCTCAAACATAAAGATAATCCTAAGGAAATAGTTAAACTCAAAACTAAAATTAATACGATGATGGCTAAATTTCCTTTATTTAAAAGTTAATTTTTTGATATAAATTCGTTGGGTTACCCTCTGTTTAAAGTAAAAAAAATGCCTTAAACAGAGGGTAATTAATTTAAATTACTTTTATATATGTGCTGTAAAGTCAGGTGTTTTTAGATTATTAAAAAAATATTTGCAAATAAAGAAAATAATGTTTTAAATTTGCATCCGAATTACTACCCACCTAGTGTGTATTAATTTATAAAGAAGCGACGAGAGAATAGGCTCTATGACTCGCTGGCAACCAACTCGAAGTGGAGACTACATGTCAAAATTGGAAAACCGGTGCCAACTCCTACTCTGATGAAAAGCGGAGAAAAATAAATTAAAAACAAGAAAATGAAACACACAAAATCAAAAACAATCAGTGACGTCTATTTTGGCAGAACTCAAAGATTAAATTACCCAAAAGTAAATTTCAACTTCATTCCTTTATATTTCATTATGGCTTGTATGTGTTGCTGTTGCTACATGTGCTAGGCTAAAGTTTTTCGTTTTTTATCAAAAAAATTAATCTTGGCAATTCAAGAGTTACTGATGCTTTCTTGTATTCAGGAAATTATGTCCAATTATTTTCAAAAAAACAATAAAAAAACACATCATGAAATCGAATAAATATTTTAAAGAAAAAACTCAAATAGATTCTAATTTAATAGGTCAATCCCATTATCGTCATTATTTAAAACTACAAGCTATCTATGGTCTTGCGCAAAGTGGAGGTGTTCAATTTCCACATATTAGCCTAGAGCATAGTAAACGTTTGGTGAGCGATGTTAACATCTTAACGTCAAACGAAAACAAACAAGTCATTTTTTCTGAGTCTATTTTTAGTAATTAGTTCAATAGCCCTAAAACAATGCTCTTGTATCTATTATTCAAACATATAAAACTTAAATAAAAAAATAAATAACATCTAAACAAAAAAAAATCATGAGTACAACAACGAACAAATTAAAATTTGAAACATTACAATTACATGCGGGACAAGAGGTAGATTCAACAACAGGATCTAGAGCATTGCCTATTTATCAAACAACTTCTTATGTTTTTAAGGACAGTAAACATGCCGCTAATTTATTTGGTTTGAAAGAATTTGGTAATATTTATACACGTTTAACAAATCCAACAACGGATGTTTTTGAAAAACGAATAGCAGCTCTTGAAGGAGGTGTTGCAGCATTAGCGACGGCATCAGGTCAAGCAGCTCAATTTATAGCTTTGAATAATATTTTACAATCAGGAGATAATTTTGTATCAACTTCATTTTTATATGGTGGAACTAGTAATCAATTTAAAGTCGCTTTTAAGCGTTTGGGTATCGAGGCACGTATTGCGAACGGAGATTCTGCTGAAGAATTTGAAAAATTAATTGATACAAATACAAAGGCATTGTACGTGGAAACAATCGGTAATCCGGCATTTAATATTCCAGATTTTGAAAAAATAGCCGCTTTAGCCAAAAAATATGATTTACCTTTGGTTGTAGACAATACTTTTGGAGCAGCAGGATATTTATTTCGTCCAATTGAGCATGGAGCAAATATCGTTGTAGCCTCTGCAACTAAATGGATAGGAGGGCATGGAACGACTGTTGGTGGAGTTATTGTGGATGGTGGAAATTATAATTGGGGAAATGGTAAGTTTAAACAATTCTCTGAGCCATCTGAAGGATATCATGGTTTAGTATTTAATGAGGTTTTTGGTGAAAATAGTCCATTTGGAAATATAGCTTATATTATTAGAGCTAGAGTTGAAGGATTGAGAGATTTTGGTGCTAGCTTATCTCCATTTAATGCCTTTCAATTAGTTACAGGTTTGGAAACCCTATCACTTCGTGTGCAACGTCATGTAGATAACGCCTTAGAGTTAGCAAAATGGTTACATGAAAGACCAGAGGTTGAATATGTTAATTATCCGGGTTTACCAAGTTCAAAATATCATACTTTAGCAAAAAAATATTTAAAAAATGGTTTTGGCGGTGTATTGTCATTTAAACTAAAAGATGGTAAAGTAGCAGCTGATTTTGTTGTGAATAATTTATCTTTGGTGAGTCATTTGGCAAATGTTGGTGATGCCAAATCATTAATTATACATCCAGCAACAACTACTCATGAACAATTAAGTAAAGAAGAACAAAAAAACGCTGGTGTTGAAGCTGGATTATTAAGAGTTTCAGTAGGTATTGAACATATTGAGGATATTAAAAATGACTTTGAAACTGCTTTTGAAAAATTAGCTAAAATATCTAAACAAGAATTAGAATTATTGTTGAATTAAAAATTACAGATAATCACCTTTCTATAACAATGAGAGAGGTGATTTTTTTAAATATGAATTATCATTATACTCACCATAAAACATTTCAACTAGAAAGTGGATTAGTTTTACCGAACCTAGAAATCTCTTACCATACTTATGGTAAATTAAATGAGAATAAAAATAATGTTATTTGGGTTTCTCATGCATTAACCGCTAATAGTGATGTGTTTGATTGGTGGAGTGGTTTATTTGGTGATAAGGATTTGTTTAATTCTGAAGAATATTTTATAGTATGCGCTAATAATTTAGGATCTTGTTATGGTACCACTGGACCTTTAAGTACTAATCCTAAAACAGATAAACCTTGGTTTAGTGATTTCCCTGAAATTACTATTCGAGATATGGCTAACGTTTTACAAATCTTAAAACAACATTTGGGTATTACTAAAATACATACTTTAATAGGTGGTTCTCAAGGTGGGCAAATTGCTCAAGAATGGGTATTAGAATATCCGGAAATAACGGATCATTTAATTTTAATTGCTACAAATGCTGAACATTCTCCTTGGGGAATTGCATTTAATGAATCACAACGTTTGGCTATTAAGGCAGATTCAACTTATTTTTCAAATACAGTTAACGGAGGTCAAAATGGTTTATTAGCAGCACGTAGCATAGCTTTGTTAAGTTATAGAAATTATCATACGTATAATATCACTCAAAAAAATTCTGACAAAAATCAATTTAAAAATCAACTAGCATCTTCTTATCAGCGTTATCAAGGAGAAAAATTAACTAAACGATTTAATGCGTATTCTTATATGAGATTGTTGGAAGCAATGGATTCTCATAATATATCGAGAAAAAAAGTTGGTAATATTGAAACTGTATTGACTCAAATTAGAATTCCTACAATGGTTATAGGTGTAAAATCTGATATTTTATTTCCTATTCAAGAACAACAATTTTTGGCTGATTATATTCCGGCTGCGATGTATTATGAAATCGATTCCGTTTATGGGCACGATGGTTTTTTAATAGAAACTGAGCAATTAACACAACATATCAAACATTTTTTACAATCAAAAAAATAACACTACTAACACATTAATTATTTTATATGGGAAATACATTGAAAATAGGTTTATTTGGATTTGGCTGCGTAGGTCAAGGGCTATACCACGTATTAAATAACAGTACCGGATTTAAAGCCGATATTGTTAAAATTGGTTTGAAAGACAAAAATAAACCTAGAACTATTGGAAAGGAATTAATCACATTTGATAAATGGGAAATTTTGAACAATCCTGAAATTAATGTCATTGTAGAATTAATTGATGATGCCGATGAGGCTTTTTTGATAGTTAGTGAAGCACTTAAAAAAGGCAAGCACGTTGTTACGGCTAATAAAAAATTATTAGCAACTCATTTGAACGAATTATACCGATTACAGGAAGAAAATAATGTGTCATTATTGTATGAAGCATCTGCTTGCGGTAGCATTCCAATTATTAGAACTTTAGAAGAGTATTTTGATAATGAAGAGTTAGAAAAAGTATCAGGAATATTTAATGGTACAACGAATTATATTTTAACTAAAACTATCATTGAAAAATTGTCTTATGCAGAAGCTTTAAAACAAGCTCAAGATAAGGGATTTGCTGAGTCTGATCCAACCAATGATGTTGAGGGATTTGATGCTAAATACAAAGCGGTTATTGTTGCTCTACACGCCTTTGGGTTAATTATTAAACAAGAAGAAGTTTTAAATATAGGTATCACAACTTTACATGAAAATGATATTAAATACGCGTCGGAAAAGGGCTATAAAATTAAATTGACTCCAATTATTCAAAAATTGGGTGGAGATAAAGTCAGTGTTTTTGTAGCACCCAGATTTATAAAGGAACATAGTCATTTATATAATGTAGATAATGAGTTTAATGGTGTCATTGTTGAGGGACAATTTTCTGGAGAGCAATTTTTGCAAGGAAGAGGCGCAGGGAGTTATCCAACAGGTGCAGCCGTTCTATCCGATATTTCAGCGTTATCGCATGGTTATAAATATGAATTTAAAAAGTATAGCCAAAAACATGCCCCCGTATTTACTAATGATGTTTTTGTAGAAGTTTATTTAAGATATAATCACGAAGAGGATTTGAAACAAATTCCATTTCATGAAGTAACAGAAAAATATGCCAGTAGGGACTATAAGTATATTATTGGAAAAGTTAATTTACAAGTATTAATTGCAAATAAATCTTATATTATTAATAATCATTTGTTCTTATCTCTAGTAAAAGATAGCGTGACTAAATAACATTTCATTCAGATTTTCCAACTGAACCAATTATAATGGGAGCTATTTTATATGGATTATTTTTATGAATTCATTAGTGTTTGAAATTTTATCTTGACACGTCATTCGAATATGAATAATAAGTGATGATACGATTGTTATTATAGCAACAAAAATAATTGATGTATTAATTCCGAACCTATCCGCAATAATTCCGGTTAAAATAGCACCTATCGCATATCCTAAATCTCTCCAAAAACGAAATATTCCTAAACTTTTTGGTCTGTCTAAAGGGTGAGTATTTTCGGCAACAGTTGCTAAAAAAGTAGGATATACCATGGCAGTTCCCCAGCCTAATATAACTGACAATATCAAATAATGAGGCATTGTTATTGCCCAAGGCATGGCTAGTAAAGACATGCCTTGTAATAACATCCCTACAAATAAAATGTCTTTCTTACAAAAATAATCCGCCATTTTTCCTGTTACTAATTGGCCCAATCCCCATACAGCCGGATAAGTTGCGGTAATTATTCCTATCTGTTCTAAACTAAATTTTTTTTGGAAGAGTAGCATAGGTGAAATTCCCCACACCATACCATCATTTAAATTGTTAATTAATCCTGCTTGAGTAATAGAGCCTAAATTTTTATTTTTCCATGTCGTATCCCAAAATATATTTTTTAATAAAGCAATTTGATTTGAATTTGTTTCTTGAATCACGTGATGCTTAGTGTCTTTTACCAACAACCAACTTCCTAATAATCCTGATATAGAAAATACAATGCCTATATAAAATGGATAGGGTCTTAAACCATATTCTCCAGCAATCCAACCTGTTAAAAAAGCAACAATGGCAATTGATAAATAACCGGCAAATTCATTTAAGCCCATAGCAAATCCCCTTTGCTTCTCTCCAACTAAATCTATTTTCATGACCACCGAACTGCTCCAAGTTAAGCCTTGATTAATCCCTAATAAAATATTAGCTACAATTATCCAATTCCAATGATTCGCAAACATTAATATAAGAGGAACTGGTAAGGCAAATAACCAACCAATCACTAATAGTTTTTTTCTACCAACTTTATCAGCTAAGGCACCAGTAAAATAATTTGTAATGGCTTTTACAATACCAAATACTATAATAAATGATAAAATAGCTGTTTTTGCAGCAATATGAAATTCGGATTCAGCTATTTGAGGAAGAATAGCTCTTTCTAAGCCAACCATACCACCTATAAAAGCATTAATAATAACAAGAAACATGAACTGCTTCCAGTTTTCTTTTAAGCCATGTTTGATTATTTGGTTCATTTATTTAAAATGTTTGCTTGTACGGTTGATGTGTTATTTTGAAACCACTTCTTCATATTCAATATCTTTAATCTCTTTTTTAGAATTTGTAATTTGAGAATCGGTTCGGCAACCATTTACACCACAGCATCCTATGTTTAGAAAAGCCATTCCTCCAACTACTAATCCTAGCAATCCAAGAACAATATCTAAGGTTAGGAATGCTTGCACTAAAGCGAATGCTCCAAAAGCAAATCGAAGCAATCGCATAAATCCCCATGATTTTAAAGTGCTCATATTACTTAGTTTTACATGTTATATTTTGCCAAGGACCTAGGTTTTCAATTTCTTTAGTGTATCCCGCATTTTGTAATTGTGCTTTTGCAATTCCTGCTCTGTTACCACTTCTGCATACTAAAATCACTTTATCGTATTTTTTTAATTCTTCGATTTTAGTCGCAAATTCATGTAATGGGTAATTTACTGAACAGTCAGCATGACCATCTTCATTCCATTCTTCTATTGTTCTAACATCTACAATAATTTCTTTAGTAGTTGTTTGTGTTGCGTGTTCTGTTTCCATGGTTGTTGTTTTTTTTGTTTTAGATTTACAATGTGCTAACATAAATGTTAGCATAATTGCTGCTATAATTGGTTTAATTTTTATCATGTTTTTAGATTTAATTCCTTGCAACATTTTGAAATCTAAAACGTAATGATGTTTTTTATGCTTTTTGTAATTTACTTTGGCAAACAAAATCTGTTTTTGATACTCCTGCCTCTGCAATTGCTTTAAATCCGCCTTCAATTTCCTTAAAGTTGTGAAACCCCCTAGATTTTAAAATACTAGCGGCAATCATACTTCTATAACCACCGGCGCAGTGAATGTAAAATGGCTTTGTGTTATTCATTTCGCCAAACCAACCATTAATTTGATCTAAAGGTTTGTTAAAGGCCTCTTCAACATGTTCTGCTCTATATTCACTTTCTCTTCTAACATCAATAACCGTATCTGTTTTTATATCTATCTCATTTGCTAATTGAATTGCTGTTATTCTATTTACTGTATCAATTTCATTATCAGATTCTTTCCAACTAGTAAAACCACCTTTTAAATGACCAATGACGTGATCAAAACCAACACGACTTAAACGAGTAACAGTTTCTTCTTCTTGCCCCAATTCGGTAATTAATAAAATTGGTTGTTTTACGTCTTTAATTAAAGCACCAACCCAAGGTGCAAAATCTCCATTAATGCCAATATTAATTGATCTAGGAATAAAGCCTTGTGCAAAATTAGATGCAGATCTTGCATCCAGCATTAATGCTTCGGTTGTTTCAGCAGCTGCTTTAAATTCATCCACCGATAAAGCTCTCATTCCATTATTTAAAACTGTTTCAAAACTTTCATAACCTTTTTTATTCATGGCGACATTCATTCCAAAATAACCCGGAGGAGGCAATAAACCATCGGTAACAGCTTTCACAAATTCTGTTTTATTTGGCTGATTTAAAGCATAGTTCACTTTTTTTTGATTACCTAAAGTGTCTACTGTTTCTTTCATCATATTTTTACCACATGCCGAACCAGCGCCATGAGCAGGATATATAATAACATCATCCTCTAATGGCATAATTTTAGTATTTAATGAATCGTATAATAATCCGGCTAATTCATCTTGTGTCATAGAAGCTGCCTTTTGAGCTAAATCCGGGCGGCCAACATCTCCCAAAAACAACGTGTCACCGCTAAATAAAGCATAGTCTTTACCGTTCTCATCTCTTAATAAAAAACAAGAACTTTCCATTGTATGACCAGGTGTATGTAATACTTTAATTGTAACATCTCCCAATTTAAATTCTTCTCCATCTTGGGCAATTATTGCATGAAATTCAGGTTTGGCTGTTGGCCCATAAACAATAGGAGCGCCAGATATTTTACTCAAATCAATATGTCCTGAAACGAAATCGGCATGGAAGTGTGTTTCAAATACATATTTTATTTTTACGCCATCTTTAGTAGCTCGGTCCAAATAAGGTTGAACTTCTCTTAAAGGATCAATAATAGCTGCTTCACCATTAGATGTAATGTAATAAGCTCCTTGAGCTAAGCATCCTGTATAAATTTGTTCTATTTTCATTTGATTTATTTTTACTGTTTATATTTAATTTGTTATTTACGACTCAAAGGTATGATGTATTCATTTTTGTTTTGGTAACATTTATTACAAACATCTACTTTGTTTGATTGATTGTAACAATAGTTACAGATTATTTTAACAGCGTTTCTTTAATGATAATATATATTCCCATTACTAAAACGAACCACCCGAAAATGGGTTTTAATTTCGCGCCATCAATTTTTTTTGATAAATATATACCAATAAAGATTCCAATAGTTGCAAATGCGCTTACAGATGTCAAGAGAGTCCAATCAATGATAGTTTCTCCACTTTCTCCAAAAAAACCAATTAATGATTTAGCCGCTATGATTACTAATGATGTTCCTACAGCTTCTTTCATTGGTAATTTTGATAAAAGTACTAAAGCAGGAATAATTAAAAATCCGCCACCTGCACCAACTAAGCCTGTTACAATTCCGACAATAGTTCCTTCTAATAATATAATAGGATAGTTAAATTTTTGAGGCCCTAAATTTTCTTCTTTTTTATTTAAATCTTTTTTAATCATGCTAAATGAGGCTGCAACCATTAAGATGGCAAATAACAACATCATTAAAATACTTTTGGTAACCATAAAATCACCAACGGAAAACACTTCTTTAGGAATAGTAGGAACGATATATGCTCTGGTTAAAAAAACAGAAATAATGGATGGCGCACCAAATACCAATGCGGTTTTAATATTCACCAATTTCTTCTTAAAATATCCTACTGTACCAATTGCAGAAGTAAAACCAACTATAAATAAAGAATAAGCTGTTGCCGCTACAGCATCTACTCCAAATAGATATACCAATACCGGCACCGTTAATATACTTCCTCCACTACCAATAAGACCTAATGAAATACCAATTAATATTGATGACATGTATCCGAATAACTCCATAACTTTTTAATATAAATTATGGTGCAAATATGGATTGTTAAAAATCGAATAACGGTTACATTTGTTACAAATCAATAAGAAGTGTTGAAATTGGAACTGATTTCCAGTTATTTTTTATTTTATCGAATTTTATAGCGGGTTTAATTTTTTTCCTTTTAACTGATTATTAGGTAATAATATGGCAACCTTAGATTGAATAGCTTGCTGAAGCATTCCCGAAATTTTTTTCTTCACAAAATGTCGATGAGTAATAATACCTACAGACCTGTAGGGGATAGGGGGTGAGAATTCACTGATGTGATTTTTTTCATTTTTTGTGAAATCTATTTGAGCCAAATAGGGGAGTAATGTTGAAGCTTTATTAACTTTTACAAAACGAAGTAAGCTGTCGATGGAACCTGCTTTGTATTCGAAATTTAAGTTAGTTGAAAAATCTTTTTTATGCATTTCACATAGTTTAATAATTTGCGTCCTCATGCAATGCCCTTCTTCTAATAAACATAAATTTGTCATGTTTATTTTAGTAACAGATGTGGTTTTTAATACGGTGTTTTTAGCATCGTAAAAAACAAAAGGTTCATTGTATAATTGAATCTCGTTGATATCCGCATCGTTTAGAGGTGTAGAGACAATTCCTATATCTAATTCACGGGATTTGATTTGTCTGATTATTTCTTTTGTAGTTTCTTCTTTGACCACAATGTTTAAATCGGGAAATTGAGTCGCAAAATCTTGTAAAAATAGTGGAAGCAAAAAAGGAGCTATCGTTGGAATTACAGAAATGCTTAGATTACCTTTTATTTCGCCTTTTATTTCCTTTGTGAGTTCCTCAAGTTGTTGTATGTCTTTGATTATTGTTTTTAATTGCTCAATCAGTAACTTGCCTTCTGTGGTTAGTTCAACAGGTTTTTTTTTACGGTCAAAAATTTTAATGCCTATTTCTTCCTCAAGTTTCGAAATCATAGTGCTTAAGGTAGATTGAGTAATAAAGCATTTGCTTGCGGCTGTTTCAAAATGCCTAGTTTCAGCTACAGCTAAAACGTATTGAAATTGTTGGATGTTCATCTATTTTATCAATATTGATATAGAAAATATCGTTTTTATAGAATGAAAGTAATAAATATTTTTGTAATAATTCAAGTCATTGTTAAACCTAAAAAACAATTAAAATGAAAAAAATCATACTCACAACCGGATTACTTACTTCTGTTTTATGTTCATCTACCATAATTTTAAAGGCACAAGAAGCTATGGAAAGTAAAGGAAAATGCCCGTTTCACTTTGATAGAGTAAGTGGAGAAAAAAAAGAAACAACAACGCATGAAAAAACAACCGCAGCAGTTGTTTCATCAAATACAACAAACGGTCAGACAACCAATCGAGAATGGTGGCCTAACCAGCTTGATTTAAGTGTATTACGTCAAAACTCTTCGTTATCCAATCCAATGGGTAACGATTTTGATTACTCAAAAGAATTTTTGAGTTTGGATTTGCAAGCATTAAAAAAAGACATTAGAGATGTAATGACAAAATCAGAAGATTGGTGGCCGGCAGATTTTGGGCATTATGGTCCGTTTTTTATACGCATGGCTTGGCACAGTGCAGGAACCTATCGCACTGGTGACGGACGTGGTGGCGCTAGAGCAGGGCAGCAGCGCTTTGCACCTTTAAATAGTTGGCCAGATAATGCTAATTTGGATAAAGCGAGAAGATTGCTTTGGCCAATAAAGCAAAAGTATGGTAAAAAAATTTCCTGGGCAGATTTAATGATATTGACAGGAAATGTTGCTTTAGAATCAATGAATTTTAAAACTTATGGTTTTTCGGGAGGGAGAGAAGATGTTTGGGAACCTGAATCGAATGTATATTGGGGTTCAGAAAAAAAATGGTTAGAAGATAAGCGTTATTCTGAAGGTCGAAAATTGGAAAATCCTCTAGCCGCTGTTCAAATGGGTTTGATTTATGTTAATCCTGAAGGTCCGAATGGAAATCCTGACCCTGTGTTGGCGGCAAAAGATATTCGCGAAACATTTGGAAGAATGGGTATGAACGATGAAGAAACGGTAGCGTTAATTGCTGGTGGACATACATTTGGAAAAGCTCATGGCGCAGCAAGCGCAACGCATGTAGGCAAAGAACCCGAAGCGGCTTCAATTGAAGAGCAAGGTTTGGGATGGAAAAGTAATTACAAATCAGGAAAAGGAAAAGATGCCATTACATCTGGTTTAGAGGTTACTTGGACACCTACGCCAACACAATGGGGTAATGGCTTTTTCAAACTATTATTTGGTAATGAATGGGAATTAACCAAAAGTCCTGCAGGCGCACAACAATGGGTAGCAAAAAATGCTGAGACAACTATACCTGATGCTTTTGATCCGAATGTAAAGCACAAACCAACCATGTTAACTACTGATTTATCTTTACGTTTTGACCCTGAATACGGTAAAATTTCTAAACGATTCCTTGATAATCCCGAACAATTCAGAGAGGCATTTGCTCGTGCCTGGTTTAAACTAACACACCGAGATATGGGGCCACGCAGTTTATATTTAGGTGCTGAGGTTCCGAAGGAAGAATTGATTTGGCAAGACCCAATTCCCGCAGTTAATCACCCTGTGGTTGATGCAAAAGATATTGAATCATTAAAAACTACTATTTTAAATTCAGGATTAAGCATCAGCGAATTGGTTGGAACTGCTTGGGCATCTGCATCTACATTCAGAGGTTCCGATAAGCGTGGCGGAGCAAATGGTGCACGTATTCGTTTGTCTCCTCAAAAATATTGGGAAGTCAATAATCCAAAACAATTGGAAAAAGTTTTGGCAACACTTGAAAAAATTCAATCGGACTTTAATAAAAATGCCTCACCAAAAAAAGTTTCAATGGCTGATTTAATTGTGTTGGGTGGAACAGCAGCAGTGGAGAAGGCAACAAAAAATGCAGGTTTTAATATAAATGTTTCTTTTGCACCCGGAAGAATGGATGCTTTACAAGAGCAAACCGATGTGAACTCGATGGCAGTTTTAGAGCCAATGGCTGACGGATTCAGAAACTATTCTAAAGCTAAGTATACACTTTCTACAGAGGAATTATTAGTAGATAAAGCTCAGTTACTCACTTTAACAGCACCTGAATTAACCGTTCTAATGGGCGGTTTGAAAGCCTTGAATATTAATTACAACAATGCTCAAACGGGTGTTTTAACCATAAAAAAAGATCAGTTAACGAATGATTATTTTGTTAATCTTTTAGACATGAGCACTGTTTGGAAAGCGACTTCAGATTCCAAAGAGTTTTTTGAAGGAACCGACAGAGCTACCGGAAAAACAAAGTGGACCGCATCTCGTGCCGATTTAATTTTTGGCTCACACTCTGAATTGAGAGCATTGGCAGAAGTATATGCAAGTGATGATGCGAAAGAAAAGTTTGCTAAAGACTTTATAGCTACTTGGGTAAAAGTGATGAATTTAGATCGTTTTGATGTGAAGTAATTGTAAATAGATTTTTATTAATAGGCTGTTCTCTTCGTTTAGAGACAGCCTATTTTTTTTGACTTTATGTGTTGATAAAATTTCTCTTTATAGAACAATTAATGTAAACGCAACAAAAGAAAATGATGCCAAATAGAAATTCCAACTGGCATAAAAACACAATATTATGGTGCCAAAAATTGAATTTTTAGTCAGTTTTGGCACCAAAATAAATTAAAATTTTAAAATATTATGGTGCCAAATCTGTGATTTTTTAGTAATTTTGGCACCATAATAATGATTCTAAAAATGGGTAAAGAAATAATAGGCAGGTCATTAGAAAAACAAAAACTCACAGAAATATTAAGCAGTCATCGCTCAGAATTAGTGGCTGTTTATGGGCGAAGACGAATTGGAAAAACATACCTCATTCGTGAGTTTTTTAATGATAAAATCATTTTCAGTTTTATTGGTTTAAGTGCAGAAAATAAATCCAATCAGATTAAAAACTTTGTTTTAAAACTGAATGAATTTACAGATAAACTAAAAAATGAACCTCTCCCAAAAGATTGGCTGGAAGCATTTAGCTTATTAAAAAAATACCTCAAAACAATTAAAGAAAGTAAAAAGAAAAAAGTCATTTTTATTGATGAGTTTCCTTGGATAGATTCTCAGAAATCTGGATTTTTAAGTGCTTTTGAAAACTTTTGGAATGACTACTGTTCCACCCGTTCCGATTTGATTGTTGTTATTTGTGGCTCTGCTGCCTCTTATATGGTTAAAAAGATCATTCGCAACGTAAAGGGTTTAAGTAAGCGCATTACCCAAACCATTAAACTGATGCCTTTTACTCTGCAAGAAACCAAAGAGTTTTTGAGGTATAAGGGCATAAAAATGGAAGAATACGAATTGCTAAAACTCTATATGTCAATTGGAGGAATAGCCGAATACCTTGAACATGTTCATGCCGGCGAATCTGCTGTTGCCACTATTGATAGACTTTGTTTTCAGAAAGGGGCTTACCTCGAAAATGAATACGATGAAGTTTTTAAATCGTTGTTTGAAGAACAATCCTATCATCAAAAAATAATGAACGTGCTTGCAAGTAGTAAAAAAGAAGGCATTACACGGAATGAATTGATTAATGCGCTAAAGATTTCATCGGGTGGTAAGTTTAGCGATTCTTTAGATGATTTGATGCAATCCAGTTTTATTTTAAAATACGATGCCTTTAAAAACAATAAGAAAGCAGAGTTGTATCGTATTTACGATGAATTTTGTTTGTTTCATTTAAAGTTTATTCAAAAGCACAAAGGTTCCTCCTGGAATTCATTATTTCAACAACAGTCTTATATATCTTGGTGCGGTTTTGTGTTTGAAACGATTTGTTTAAAGCATATACATCCAATTAAAAAAGCATTGAAGTGCGATCAAATGGCATCCGAAAATTATCATTGGCATAATGCAAATGCGCAAATAGACCTCGTTATAGACCGAATAGATGGTGTGATTACACTTTGTGAAATTAAATTTTATAGTGAGGAGTTAAGCTTTAATGAAAATACCCTTAACCAATTAAGGAAGAAGGAAAACGAATTCAGAAAAACAACTCAAACAAAAAAAAGTATTTATACTTGTTTGATTTCAACTTTTGGTATAAAACCCAATCAATACAGTAATGCTATCTTGTCTAATTCTATCACAATCAAAGATTTATTTGTAGCGTAATATCCTAGGATAGGGGGGATTCCTGATTTTTTAAATAACTCAATATCCTCTTTGGCTTTCTCCGTAAAAATCAGCTTATATTCCATACTACAAGCCTAAAAACTCTTTTAAATCGTCTTTTTTTACATCTGTAAAATTACCTTTTTGATAGTGTTTTTCGCTTTCTTGGATTTTAGATACAAAATCAGAATCATATTGACTTTCTTTTCCTTTACCTATTTCAAACTTAATATTTAAAGCCTTCATAAAAGCTTTCAATGCATTTAATTGTTTTTTATTTTCAGTATGAACAGTAAAAGTTGTCATGTTAATCTATTTTGATTATCAAACTTACGAAAAATTCATTTTTTTTCAAAATGATAGTTTACTATATGTAAACAAATAGGCTTACTATCTGAAAAAATTCTATCACAATAAAAGATTTGTTCATAGCATAACATAATAGGGTAGAAGGTTTTTTACAATAGTTGTTATAAATATTATGGTGCCAAATTTTTAATTTTTAGGTAGTTTTGGCACCAAAATAAAAATGTGTCGAATGTACTCGTTTAACTAATCGTTCACGATACTGTAAAATCTACCTAATAATCACCGCAATTTTGCGGTGAATAAAACTTTTTTTTGCCGCAAATTGAACCCTACCACAAATAATAATTTAGATGTTGAGAACTGAATTATAACAGGCGGCTATTCGCCTCTTCTTTCTATAGGCTTAGGATAACACTTATGTAGAAAGGCAGAGGGCGAGGGCCCAACAAAAAAACCACCCCGATTACGAGGTGGATTTTGATAGATTGAACTATTAAGGTTATAGCTAAATAGATTTATGTTGACTTTAGAATTAAAATATAATTCTAATTATATTGCAATTGTATAAAAAGGTTAAGATTTTTTGATTTCTTAATTAAATTGATTTAATGAGCAAAAAAAAATACGATATTATATTTGCTAATAATGAAGCAAAAAAGAGAGGGTGGTTATGCTTATCAACTAACTATGTTAGCGTTGTAAAAAAGCTTGATTGGAAATGTGATAGTGGTCATTTATTTTCAATGCCTTTGAGTTCAGTTATTACTAAAGGATACGGATGCCCTATTTGCAATAATCAAAAAAAGATTATACATACAGCTGATTCAATAAAAAAAATGGCAGCAGAAAGAGGATGGGAATTTCTTTCCAAAATATATAACGGAGGAACGAATAAATATAATTTTAAATGTGAAAAAGGACATTTAATTCAAAAAACGGGAGAAAATTTTATAAGAGGCTCAAAATGCAGAGCCTGTTCAGGAAAAGAATTATTAATGATAAGTGATTTTCAGAAAATTGCTAAAGAGAGAGGGGGGAGATGTCTTTCAATTGAATATTTCGGACCTAAAGAAAAATTGAAATTTAAATGTGCTAATGGTCATGTTTTTGATGCGGATGCAGGGTCAATAAAAAATAGAGGTACTTGGTGCAAAAAATGCACTGGATTAGATAAAGGTACAATTGAAGAAATGGTACAACTTGCAAAAAATAAAGGCGGAGAATGTTTGTCTAAATTTTATACAAATTCAACAACAAAATTGCAATGGAAATGTAAAGATAATCATATATGGTGGGCAAATCCAGGTGATGTGAAATTTAAATCATGGTGCCCATATTGTACATGGAATAAGCAAGAGGAAAAATGCCGACATATTTTAAATAAAATTTTAAATACAACATTTATAAAATCTCGGAAAATACTTGATTGTGGATTTGAGTTAGATGGTTATTCAAAAGAGTTAAATATTGCATTTGAATATAATGGCGAACAGCATTATATTCAAACTCATTTTTTTCATAAAACATACGAAAAATTTGCAGAAGCAGAAAAAAGGGATGTTATTAAACAAAAAGAATGTGAGCAAAAAGGAATTAAATTAATAATTATATCCTATAAAAAATCAGAGTCGGATAATGTACTTTACGAATATTTAAAAACTGAATTAAAAAAGAAGAAAATTTTTTTTTCTGATTTAAATCTTGACGAAGTTTTAAAGGATTTTTACGATTCTAATTCTAAGTTAGATGAAGTGAAAAGTATAATTAATCAAAAAAAAGGCGAATTATTAAGTAATGAATATGTTGATTTTAGAACAAAATTAACTGTTAAATGCTCAAAGAATCACACATGGCATCCATCAGCGCAAAGCATTAAAAAGGGTACTTGGTGCCCGGAATGTTATGGAAAAATAAAACGAGGAATTGAGGAAATTCAGGAATTTGCAAAAGCAAAAAATGGATTGTGTTTATCTGATAAATATATTGATAGTAAAACACCCTTGGTTTGGCAATGTGAAAAAGGTCATATATGGTCAGCATTAGCTTCAGCCGTTAAAAGAAGCAAAAAAAAAGAGGGAACTTGGTGTCCAGAATGTTTTGGTAAGAAAAGTGCAACAATAGATGAAGTTCAATTAGTCGCATCTAAAAGGGGGCATACATGTTTATCGAAAATATATGTTAATCGTGATGAAAAACTAAAATGGAAATGTAATAAAAATCATATTTGGGAATCGTCTTACCAAAGTTATAAAAATAGTAAAAATGGTTGTCCATATTGTTCGGGAAAATTGAAGTAGATCAAACTCTTATGACATAATTAATCTTTCACAATAGAGTCCCTATATTTTGAAATCAAAAATTAAGTTGAGGTTAACCATATTGACTTTGTTGTAAATGTATTTTGGATTTTGGTAGGTTTCACCTTGTTTTAGTTTACAAGCTAGTAAACATTTCACTTCGAGACCTTTTAAAAAGCCGGTAAAATTATAAGAGGCATCTAAGTTAATTTGGTGATACGATGGTAATCCGTATTTATTTAAACGGTAATTTTTCACATCTGGCAATATGTAATATCCATATCCTAGGCCGGTTTTAAAAGCTTTTTTAAATGCTTGGTTATAAGTTTTAATTGTAAAGGCATGTACATTTCCTAAACCTTCATTCCTTTCTCTGGGTAAAAATGTGTAAAATACTTCCTTGCCCCATTCTCTCGGCATTAAATAACGGCCATCGCCTGTTATGTGGGTGTAATTTACATTGGTGTTGGTATTTTGGTACTTGAAGCCAACTTGAGCACTTACGGCATTTGATTGCGCTCCTTTATTGATGTATGTTTGTGATTGGTTGCTATTGCCTCCATTGTTTATAGCATCCTGATGTAGGAAAATTAATCCTTCATAAAACTTTAGGTTTTCGGTTGATTGTTCTGCATTTACTTCCAGAATGGCAGTATTCATGACATTTTCAAGAAATGCATTCCAAAAATTCAGTTTCATGTTTTTTGAAGGATGATAGTATATATTCATGATACCTATGCCACTGTTACCTTCAATGTTTGTGTTATAATTTGACTTCATTCCATCTGTATTTACTCCCATCGAATAAACGCCCATTGAGTTAGCCACTGAAAACCATTTAACGGTAGACCTTGGCGAAACATCCCAAATCCAACCACCGTTTATTCCAATTTTGTTCGATTCTTTCATACTCATCCAAACTCCTTCTTCTACGGTAGGCCTCATCCTGCCATCTTGCGGGTTAAAAAATGGCGTATTTAAATTTAATTTCCCTATAGTAACAGATGTTTTGGAGATGGTGTACTTTAAATACAATTCTTCTAATCTGTCTAAATCATTTTTATTAGTAGGATTTTCAATATCAAATAATCCAATTTCGTATCTGTTTGATTGGTTTGCTTGTGAGTCTAATAGTTGTATGTTACTTGATATTAAATTATACATGAAAAAGCCACTGACACCAATTTGAAAGCCATACAAAGGTTTTGTTACGACACCAATACCTGCACCCGAGCCAATAGCGTAATCATCTTTTAGGCTACCTTCATTAATTGTACTCATGGCGAATGTTCGCGCATGAGCTTCCCAATGAGCGTGTAACAAGCAATCTTTTAGGCATAACGAGTCTTTGAGTTTGGGTTTTAAACTATTCAAATGGTCGTCTACCTCTTGCGATTTTGTGATTAAACTAGATAATACACTCACTATGAGTATCAAATTTTTAAGCATAAGGCCAGTTTTACAAGGGTGGTTCGTATTTAATTGACAAAGAGATTGCCTTTCGCCAATTTTGTAAATTGGGATTCGGTTTAACTTAAGAATAAAACAGTTTAGAAGTTTAAGTGCTAATTCGTTTCACTTTATAGTTTATATGATGAACGTCATTTTATTAATGTGGTAATTTATTTTTGATGATCCCAAATAGGTAAGTGCCAATAATAGCAAATACAAACACAATAATCATAGCCATGTATCCATACCCAATGTTTACCACCATGGGGCCTGGACATGCGCCGCTTAATGCCCATCCTAAACCAAAAATGGTTCCGCCAATGAGGTAGCGAGCGGTTGATTTTTCTTTTGGATAAAAGAGAATAGGGTTTCCTTTTATATCTCTTAATTTATATTTTTTAATCAGAGCCACTCCTATAACTCCTAGCGTAACGCCTGTACCAATAATGCCATACATGTGAAATGATTGAAAGCGGAACATTTCCTGAATTCTAAACCAAGAAAATGCTTCAGATTTAGCCATCACGATACCGAACAAGGTACCTAGTATTAAAAATTTTAAAAACTTCATATCTCTAAATTGTTTGTTTTTTATTTGTCATTTGATTTGTGTATCCTGCAGTAACTGTATGCAGATGTTTAGATCAAGGGTGCTTTATACTTTATAATATTAAAGGAAGTAGAACGAATGTCATGATTAATCCACCGATGAAAAATCCAATTACGGCAATTAAAGAGGGTAATTGTAGGTTAGATAAGCCACTGATAGCATGACCTGATGTGCATCCGCCAGCATAGCGAGACCCGAAACCAACTAATAATCCTCCTACTGCAAGAATTAAGAAACCTTTTAAAGTGAACATATATTCTATGCTAAATAGTTCATCGGGTTGGGCAGATGTTGGTGGAGCTATTCCTAATGTTGCCAAATCAGAAATGGTGTTTTGTGAAATTTGAACAGGTTGCCCATTTGATAAAAATTGATTGGCAATAAAACCACCCAGAACAGCCCCTATTAAAAACATTAAATTCCAAATTTGAGAGCGCCAGTTAAAATCGAAAAATTTCACGAATTTACCCCCTCCGGCTGCTGAGCAGATGGTTCTTAAGTTAGAGGAGAATCCAAATGATTGTCCGAAAAAAAGCAATAAAAACATGATTCCGGCAATTAATGCCCCAGAAACCCACGATGTCCATGGTTGTTGAATGAATTCAAGCATACGTATTAATTTTTTAAATGATAAGAAATAATAGGTTTAAATAAATGATTGATTAATTTTTCAGTAGCACTTTGATGAAATAATCCAACTTTACCATAAGTGCCGATGCAAACGATATCCAGTTCGTGCATTTGGTTAAAGTGAATAACCCCATTTTCAACATCACTATCTTTCAAAATGTGTTTTTCAAAATTACTAATAGCATTCAAAGTCGCAAATTCATTCATTTGATGCATGACATGTGATTGATTAGACGGCGAAGTATCTTTTGTAATTTGTAATAAATGAACTTTTGTATGAAATGCTTTTATGAGTTTGTGAAGAAGTGCCAAATTCTCATTTTTAGGATGAGAAAAATTATGAACTAATAAAATGTTTTCGATGATTAAATCAGACCTATCGCACATTAATGATAGTAATGGAACCGTTGATTGACGAGCTATCATTTGAGTTTCTGAACCAGATAATTTTTCTTTCAAACCCCAAGCTCCTTTTGTACCCATAACTATTAAATCAAAATGATTGATTTGAGCATAAGAAACAATTTTATCGGTTAATTTTCCAAGCTCTAAATGTGTGTGAATAATTGAGCCATATAATGTTTTTAGGTGTTGTAATTTTTGTTCGGCAATTGTTTTTTGTGAAACCACGTAATCAACACTAATGTCTCCACACGTCTCAATATTTCCCTGTCCATCCATGGTAACTGTATCCGGAACTCCTAACACATATAAAAAATGAATCTCGATAGGAATTTTTTCTTCCAGTTTTTTCACCATCAAATAGGCATACTCGGCTTGCACCGAAAAATCTGTTGGTATTAATACTTTTAATGGTTCCATAGTTATTTGTATTGGTTAACATTCTGCCAGCTTCCGCCGTTAGTTATATTTTTTAATCCTTTTGCTTCAAGGGCGCGTTTGGCCATACCGCTTCGGTTTCCGCTTCGGCAACAGGTGATAATATGACTATAAGTTTTTAATTTTTCAACACTTGAGTCTATTTGTTCTAAGGGTATATTGATGGAACCTTTGACGTGTCCTGAGGCAAATTCAGATTTGCTTCTTACGTCCACAATCAAAGCACCGTCTTTAATTAACTGTGCAAGATCAACCGTATTGGATGAAAATATTTTTTTGAATAGTGATAACATAATTTTATGATTTTTATGTTGCAAATGTATAACCTAAGGCGTTTTTTAACGGTTACAAATGTTACATAAGAACATATAAAAATAAAAAAGCGACGTTTAGTCGCTTTTAATGTTTTTCGAAGATCAACTTATAATAATGTGGAAGGGCAAACGTAATCAGTTACTTTAAACAAATTACTTGTTTTTAACGCATTAAATCCACCCGAAACATCAATTAAATGATTGTAACCTCTTGCTTTTAAAATGGAAATAAAAACTACCGAACGGTAACCAGAAGCACAGTGTACATAATAGGTTTTGTTTTTATCTAATTTAGTCATGCTGTCATTGATAAAGTCCAACGGCGCGTTAATGGCATCAACAATATGCTCACTGTTGTATTCGCTGGCTTTTCTTACATCAACAACAGTTATTTGCTCTTTTTTACAAATTTCGGATAATTCCTCGTGATTGACGGAATGGATTTGTTCAATCTCTTTATTGGCGGACAACCAGGCATTAAAGCCACCTTTTAAAAATCCTAATGCATTATCATATCCCACCCGGGCCAAGCGAGTAATTACTTCTTCTTCTCTGCCTTCGTCGGCAACGATTAATAATTCTTGTTTTACACTTGGTACTAATGTTCCCACCCAAGTCGCAAAGTTACCTACAATACCAATGTTTATAGAGTTTGGAATAAAGCCTTTTTTGAAATCTTGAGGTTTTCGAGTGTCAATAATTAATGCACGCGTTTCATTGGCTGCTACTTCAAATTCAACTACGGATAATGCTCTCGATCCCTTTTGAATGACTTTATCTATACTTTCATATCCGTTTATATTCATCAATACATTTTGAGGAAAATATCCCGGAGGTGGAACTAATCCGGTTAAAATTTCTTTAATGAACTGTTCTTTCGTTAAAGATGGATTTAATGCGTAGTTCACTTTTTTTTGATGGCCTAAAGTGTCCGTTGTTTCTTTACTCATATTTTTACCACACGCACTGCCCGCACCATGATTCGGGTATACGATTAAATCATCGCTTAAAGGCATGATTTTATTTCGCAATGAGTCATATAAATGACCGGCTAATTTTTCTTCGGTTAAGTCGGCAATGACATGTTGTGCTAAATCAGGTCGACCAACATCTCCAATAAATAAGGTGTCACCGGTAATGATACCGTGTTCTTTACCAAGCTCATCAATTAATAGATAAGTAGTGCTTTCCATTGTATGCCCTGGTGTATGAATAACTTTTACGCCATACTTACCAACTGTAAACAATTGATTGTTTGCCGCAATTGTTGCTTGATAAGCAGGTTTAGCTGTTGGCCCAAATACAATTTCAGCTCCGGCTTTATTCATTAAATCCAAATGACCACTTACAAAATCTGCATGAAAATGGGTTTCAAACACATATTTAATTTTAGCATTATCGTTTTTGGCTTTGTCAATATAGGGTTGTACTTCTCTCAATGGGTCGAAGATGGCAGCTTCACCATTACTTTCTAAATAGTATGCTGCATGAGCAATACATCCTGTATAAATCTGTTCGATTTTCATAGTGTTATTTTTTAGTGTTTTTTTGATTTTTGGTTATTGATTCTTGTTAATAGATTAGTTAATTATGGACATCTGTTTTTACACGGTATCACCTTTATTAATTTTTTATGGGTTTCAAATGATATTCTTTTCTCGAAGCAAAGTTCGTTTAGGAAGTAAGAATAGGATATGAGGAATATCAGTTTTTAAATAAAATTGAGACTTTGATGAAGCTTAAGTAACAAATGTTACATAAAAAAGGAGAACCTTTTGAGTTCTCCTTAATTCTAAAAATAAATTTTTTATTTTTTTGAAAAAAATTACACTAGTTTATAAAATCTAGAAAGCATTTTTAACACTTTACTGTCTTCAATAATTCCACCTTTAATTAATTTGTTAAATACTTCATTTTCCTCAATTGTAGCATCTGTAATCAGTTTTAAGTCTTCTTTATCGGCATCTTTATATCCCATGTGCCAAGCTGGAAACATACGCTCTGTTATTTCTCCTTTATTTAATAAAATAACTTTTGAATGTCTATCATCTTTCTTTATTAGGTTAAATAGACTTGTTAAATCATTTTCCGCTCCTTCTAGAAATTGTAAAAAATAATTTTTAGAGTGAACTAATACTCCGGTTACAGACTTTCCAGGATTGTTTTTTTCACATGATTTTAATATTTTTTGAATTTCTTCGTCAGTACAATTTGCATTTCTAACACTAGAATAGACTAGATAATTAAGTTTCTCCATAAAATTGATATTAATAGTTATTTTTGCAAATATAATTTTTTAGCTCAACAAGCATGGTCATCCTTTTTTTTATTATTAATGTTTTTTGTATAGTAGGGTTAATATTTTATGTGTTACAACTTCAAAAATCGAAATTAATTCTCGCTAATCAATTGGCAGATTATCGAATTCAGAAAAATGACCTTTTAGATAGTATTAGCAATGCTGAAAGAATTCAAAGAGCAGTTTTGCCGGCCAAGGATACTATGGATAGATTTCTAGAAGAGTATTTTATTTTTTATCAACCTAAAGATATTGTTTCAGGGGATTTTTACTGGTTTGAATATTACAATTGTAAACTATATATTGCTGTAGCCGATTGCACTGGGCATGGTGTCCCAGGTGCTATGATGAGCTTAATATGCAAAACGCGCTATTACGGGCACTGTATGATGATGGCTCTGAAACAACAGGAGAATTGTTAAATAATACCCGTGTTCATGTAATTGAAAATTTATCAAAAGGTAAATTTAATATAAGTGATGGAATGGATATTTCCTTATGTTGCGTTGACTTTTTAGAGTATAGCATTGAGTGGTCTGGTGCAAATAATCCAATTTGGATAATTCGTGATGGCGAATTTATTGAACTAAAACCAAATAAATGTTCAATAGGAACAGACATTAATCATGTGCAATTTGAAACACATAGTTTGAATCTCTCAGAAAATGACATATTGTATATGTTCTCTGATGGTTACAAAGATCAGTTTGGTGGAGCTGAAAATAAAAAATTTTTAAACAAAAGGTTTAGGCAAATGATTCTTGAAATTAGTAAAGAACCTATGAATAAACAGTCAGCAATGGTTGAAGCAAATCTTAAGAGTTGGATGGGTAATAACCCTCAAGTCGATGATATTTGCGTAATGGGAATAAAATTAGTTTAATCGTATTTAACAATTTTTTCGCTACTTAACTTTTTAATAGCAATACATTCAAGCTTTCTTCCATAATTTCTCCCATGTTGGAACATCGATTGAATATAGGATGATTGTAATGTTCTGCTAATTCTGTTTTTAAGGTTTCAGTTTTTTCTAAAGTAGATAAATTATCCTGTTTCATCACATCTAAAAGATGGTCTGTATTATATTTTGAGGTTCTTACTCTACGCGCAATTAATGAACGTTCTTCTGATTGGTATTGTTTAACTGTGTTAACATTGAGATGTTTCATGCACAATTCAACAAAGGGCGTATTTTCTTTAAAATACTGAGGAATGTATAATGATTTTCGACCTTCAAAACTTTGTTGGTCAAAATCAATGGCTCTTATTCTGTACTGAGTATCTTCGAAATCGGGAGTTACATCAACTACATAGTTATAGGAACGCATATCACCAAGTAATCTTACTAAACAACGTTCATTAAACTTTACAAATTCTTTTGCTAAACGTATTTCGTTTACTTCAGGATCTGAAAAATTATTTTTAATGAATTGATCTCCAGGAATTCCAACAATATGCTCTTCAACCAAGGTTTGATTATTTACAAAGTAATTGATTCTGTTTGGAGACAATATGTGTTCCCATTCCAATCCATAAATTCTTGATGAATCTGCTAATTTGATATAGTAATAGTCGTAATTATCATTGTAATTATTGACGACTTTAATTCTAAATGGTTTGGAATTACCAAATGTACAGAAGTCTATTCTTTCTATATGAAGGTGTTCCATAACTTTTATGTCACCATTAGTTTTTAAAATGGCGTATATTTTCGTTAATTCTCTATTTAATTCTTCAATTTCACTTTGAGAATAAGCAACGGTTAACCACAAAGTATCTTTGCCGTATTTGTCATACAAACTGATGGACGTTGTAAATCTGAGTAAATCTTCATACTGAACAGGTATATTTTGTAATCTACCATTAGTTGATAGATAATCGCTAAGGTTTGGCGATACTTGATACGGTATTTTCTTTTTTTGTACAGAATGGCTACTCATCTTTTTGCTAATATTTAGAACTTTAAATGTAACTTTTTTGAAACAAAATGTTTAATTCAAATTGAATAATAAGTGTAAAAAAACAGTAAAATATTTGTGCTCTGAAGTCACAAGATTGATTGTTTTACCTTTAGCTTCTATGATAAGCAAAGAGCCTTGTTATTTCGACAAGGCTCTTTGCAATCATTAGGTATTTTATGTTAACTAGATTTTTTTACTTTGTGCGTCGATGACGGCAATGGTAATCATATTAACAATTTCACGAACAGAACTACCAAGCTGAAGAACATGAACAGGTTTTTTTAGCCCCATTAATACTGGACCTATGGCTTCAGCTCCGCCCAATTCTTGTAATAACTTGTAGGCAATGTTACCAGATGCAAGGTTTGGAAAGATAAATGTATTCACATCTTTATCTATTAACGTACTGAAAGGGAATTGCTCTTTTAGTAAATCATTGTTTACGGCAAAATTAGCTTGCACATCTCCATCCACGATGAGTCCGGGATAATTTTTATGCAATATTTTAACCGACTCTTGAACTTTTTTAGGAACTTCTCCCTCTGCCGAACCAAAATTAGAATAAGACAGCATGGCAATGCGTGGCGTAATATTGTATTGTTTTACTGTGGTGGCAGTCAATACCGCTATATCAGCCAATTGTTGAGCGGTAGGATCGGTATTCATGGTTGTATCAGCAAAAAAGTAAGGGCCTTTTTTGGTAACCATCATATATAAACCAGCTACTCGACTTACACCTTCTTGCACACCAATTATTTCAAGGGCAGGCTTAATAGGAGCTGCATATTTCCGGGTTAAGCCCGATATCATCGCATCTGCTAAACCTTGTTCAACCATCATCGCCCCAAAGTAGTTTCTGTCACGCATAAGTTTACGTGCATCATACTGAGTTAATCCTCGGCGTTGTTGTTTTAGCCATAATAAATCACCAAATTCTGCTCTTCTTTCTTCTTCTTCCGGCAACCAAGCATCGATGATTGGAGTATCGCCCATGTCAATTTGGTGTTCTTCAATTAAGGCTAATATTTTTTCTTTGTTACCTAATAAAATTGGTTTAGCTATTCCTTCATCTTTGGCAACTTGAGCTGCCTTCAATATTTTATAGTTATCAGCTTCTGTAAATACAACGCGTTTAGGGTTTGATTTAGCTTTATTCGCTAAACTTCGCATTAATTTGTTGTCTTTTCCTAAACGATTATCTAATTCAGTTCGATAAGTTTCCCAGTCGGTAATAACACGTTTTGCCACACCACTTTCGATAGCTGCTTTTGCCACAGCAGAACTCACTGTAGAAATTAAACGGTTATCAATTGGTTTAGGAATGATATATTCTTTTCCGAATACTAAATTTTTTGAACCATAAGCTAAATTTACGTAATCAGGAACGCTTTCTTTTGCCAGTGCGGCAATAGCTAAAGCAGCAGCTAATTTCATTTCTTCATTAATGCACGTGGCGCGAACGTCTAATGCTCCTCTGAATATGAAGGGGAAACCTAAAACGTTGTTCACCTGATTAGGATGATCACTTCTACCAGTAGCAACTATAATATCCGGACGAGCACTAATGGCATCTTCGTAAGAAATTTCAGGAGTAGGATTCGCCAAAGCAAATACAATACAATTTGTAGCCATAGAACGAACCATATCTTGCGACAAAATATTGCCTTTAGATAATCCAACAAATACATCCGCCCCCTTAATAGCTTCTTCAAGTGTATTTACACTTGTATTATCCGATGCGAAAAAAGTTTTGTATTGATCTAAGTCTTTTCTATTTTTATTAATAACCCCTTTACTATCCAACATCAAAATATTTTCTTTTTTGACGCCAACCGCTATATACATTTTGGCACATGAATTAGCAGACGCTCCAGCCCCGTTAATCACCAATTTTATTTCGCTGATTTTTTTTCCGGAAAGTTCTACAGCATTTAGCAAGCCTGCTGATGAAATGATAGCTGTACCATGCTGATCATCATGCATTAAAGGGATATTAAGTTCTTCTTTTAATCGACGTTCAATTTCAAAACACTCTGGAGCTTTGATGTCTTCGAGGTTAATACCTCCAAATGTACAAGCGATGTTTTTGACGGTATTTACAAATTCATCAATGTTTTTGGTGTCAACTTCAATATCAAATACGTCAATGTCTGCAAAGATTTTAAATAATAAGCCTTTTCCTTCCATAACTGGCTTAGATGCCAAGGCACCAATATCACCTAATCCTAGTACAGCCGTTCCGTTAGATATAACAGCTACTAAATTTCCTTTTGCGGTATATTTGTAAGCGTCTTCTTGATTTTTTTCGATTTCAAGGCAAGGTTCAGCCACTCCGGGAGAGTAGGCTAAAGTTAAATCTCTTTGAGTACTGTATGGTTTGGTTGGTATTACTTCAATTTTTCCGGGTCTTCCTTGAGCATGATAATCAAGGGCATCTTGTTTTCTAAATTTTGCCATAAATGTTAAATTTAAGAAATCGAAAGTAGTGTTTTTAGTGTTAAAAAATAAATAATTAAGGTTATAGTTATGTGATGTTACTCACAATTTGGAGGTTGTTTTTAAACTATTTTTTATGAAAAACCAGTGTTAAGTTATTTCTTGAGTAAATCTTTTTTATACTCTGGAAGTAAATTTAAAAAATGCTGAACGGTTTTTTGCAGGTCAAATTCATTACCTCTTCCTCCCGCAGCATTTATGTGACCACCTCCGTTAAAATGTTTTCTAGCCAATTGATTGACATCGAATTTACCTTTACTTCTGAATGAAATTTTTATTTTCCCTTCGCCCTCAGAAAAGAAAGCGCAAAACCGGATTCCTTTAATTGAAAAAGGATAGTTAACTATTCCCTCAGTATCTCCTTTTTGATGATTAAATTTTTTTAATTCTTTTTCTGATAATGTAATATAAGCTGTTCGTAATTCTGGGATGACAACCATTTTTTCGGTTAAACAGTAGCCTAATAATTTGACTCTACTTTCGCTATACGTATCATATATAGAAGTGTGTATGTCGCTTGGTTTTAAACCGGTTGATAGTAAATGTGCTAAGGTTAAATGAGTTTGAGGAGTGACGCTATCAAACCGAAAAGAACCTGTGTCAGTCATGATACCAGTATATAAACAAGCGGCAATATCTTTGTCAATCAAGGTTTTCCCTCCTAGGCCAACAATAAATTCGTATACTAGTTCGCAAGTCGAACAAGCATTAACATCATGGAAATATAAATCGGCATAGTTATCGGGTTGTTGATGATGATCAATGAGGATTTTTTTTGCGGTCGCATGTTGTAATAATTCACCTAGTCCTTCTAATCTCGAAAATGTATTAAAATCTAGAGTGAAAATTAAATCACTTTTTGAAATAAGAGAAGCTACTTTTTTAGGATTTTTGCTAAACTCTACAACTTTTTTATTTCCGGGTAACCAATGTAAAAAATCAGGATAATCATTGGGGGTAATCACCGTAACATTTTTTTCGAGTTTAATCAAGTAGTTATAAAGTCCTAATGAAGAGCCCATTGCATCACCATCTGGATTGTAATGGGTAACAATGAGTATATTCTGAGATTTAGTTAGAAGAGTTTTGAATTTTCGAAATGAATCTTTCTGCATGAATTTGTTTTTTAAGGCCAAATTTAGGGTATTTTAAATCGAATATTTGATATAAATACAATAATTGTATATTTGCGCCCATAAAAAATACAATAATGGCAGGAAATATTACATTTACAATGATTAAACCTGATGCAGTTGAAGCTAACAACATCGGGCCAATTTTAGCAAAAATTAACCAAGCTGGTTTTAAAATTGAGGCTATGAAATACATGAAATTGAGCGCTGAAACAGCCGGTAAATTTTATGAAGTTCATAAAGAGCGTCCTTTCTACGGTGAGTTAGTAGATTATATGAGCAGTGGACCAATTGTAGCGGCTGTTTTATCTAAAGACAATGCTGTTGCAGAGTACAGAACTTTAATTGGAGCAACTGATCCAACTAAAGCAGAAGAAGGAACGATTCGTAAATTATTTGCTAAATCTATCGCTGCTAATGCCGTTCATGGTTCAGATAGCGATGAAAATGCAAACATAGAAGCTAACTTTTTCTTTTCTCAAACAGAACGTTTCTAATTTTATTTTAGTTACATAACTTTGAAGAGCCGTTTCATTTTTGAAACGGCTTTTTTTATCGTTTTTATATTATATTTATTCATGCAATTTCATTTAAATTTTCAACCAAAAGGTACTCAAAATCAGATTACTCATCAAGATGAGATACTTTTTATGGGGTCGTGTTTTAGCGAACATATCGCAAGTCGGATGTCAGAATTGAAATTTCATGTAAATACAAATCCTTTTGGTATTGTATTTAATCCTAAAAGTATGTTGCTGAACTTGAACCGAATGCTTTATAAAGATTATTTTACTGTAAATGATGTGTTTGAAAAAGATAGAATTTGGTATTCATTCGACGCTCATAGTTCTCTGTATGCCTCATCTCAATTCGAATTATTAAAAAGATTGAATGATTTGATTGACCAATGGCATGAGAAAATTCAAGTTTCTTCTTTTTTGATGCTTACTTTCGGTTCGGCTTATGCCTATTACCATAAGCAACAACAAAAAGTAGTTGCAAATTGCCATAAATTACCTCAGATTATTTTTGATAAAAATTTACTGAATTATTATGAAATAGTGTCGGAGTTTCAATTGTTTATCGATGAGTTGAAACGCCTGAATCCTAAATTAAAAATAGTGTTTACAGTTTCACCTGTTAAGCACTTACGAGATGGAGTAATAGAAAATAACTTTAGTAAGGCAATTTTGATTCAATCAGTTCATCGACTAGTTCAACAAAATGAGCGATGTCTGTATTTTCCTGCTTATGAGTTAGTCGCAGACGATTTAAGGGATTATCGTTTTTATGAGGCTGATATGGCTCATCCAAATTTGCAAGCCATTAATTACGTATGGAGTAAATTTTCAGAGGTTTATTTTAATGAAATAACTCAACAAATGAATACTAAATTGAGTCAAATACATCAAGCCTATTTGCATAGGATAATGAATCAAAGTTCAGAAAATGCCATGAAATTCAAGGAAAGCTTTTATCAAAAATGTGTTTCACTCAAAGAAGAATTTCCGTTTTTGAATTTGGAGGAAGAATTAACGTATTTTCAAACCCGTACTAATTAATTCAATCAAACAGGTTAAACACATATTTTTTGATTTAGATAATACATTATGGGATTTTGATAAAAATTCTCATGAAGCCTTACGTTTCTTATTTGTACAGTATAACATGAAGCATAAATTGATGGTGGATTTTGAATCCTTCATAGATATTTATGAAAGGATTAATTTAAAGTTATGGAAACTGTATGATGTTCGATTAATTTCCAAAGAGGAATTACGTTACAAACGATTTCAGGAAACATTTTTATTTTTCAAATTCGATAATTTGGATTTAGCAAAACAATGGGCCGGAGAATATTTACAAATATCTCCTTACAAAACCCATTTGAAGGAAGGTGCCATAGATATTTTACTGTATTTGAAAACAACGTATCAATTACATATTATTACCAATGGCTTTAAGGAAGTGCAACATATTAAATTGAATCAATGCCAATTAGCTCCCTTTTTTCAAAAGATTGTTATTTCAGAAGAGTATGGTTTCAGTAAACCGGATATTAAAATTTTTGATTTAGCCCAAAAATTATCTATGGCTAAACCCCACGAATGCGTGATGATAGGAGATAATTACGAAACCGACATTTTAGGAGCTTTAAATGCTAAATGGAAGGCAATTTATGTTTCGGATAGTGATAAGGAGAATGATAATTGTAATTATTTTCAGGTTAATAGATTGATGGATTTGAAAAATTTGTTGTAAAAAATACTCTTTTACAATAATGGTTATTCATACATTCACTTTTTTAAATCATTTAACATCTTTCATGGTTTGCCATAATTAATTGGAAATTGCAAAGCAATAGATAAATACATATTTTTATGCTTTTTGAATCAGTAAAGTTGCATGTGTTTTTATGTGTCTGATTCCTTTTTAAAACATTAATAATTAATCATTTATGAAACCATCCATTCCTAGAGGAACAAGAGATTTTGGACCCGTTGAAATGCAAAAACGTCAATATATTTTTAATATATTAAGGACAAATTTTCAATTATTTGGTTATGCACCCATTGAAACGCCAAGCATGGAGAATATTGGTACTTTAACTGGTAAGTATGGTGAAGAAGGAGATCAATTGATTTTTAAGGTATTGAATTCACGCATACATGAGAGTAAGGATGAAAAAAAAGAATTACTTAAAAAAGAATTTAATACATCGCTTGAAAAGTCTTATAATTCAGAGTTATTGACCGAAAAGGCTTTACGATATGATTTAACGGTGCCATTTGCACGTTTTGTAGTGACTAATCATCATCAATTAACATATCCTTTTAAGCGTTATCAAATACAACCAGTTTGGCGTGCTGATAAACCTCAAAAAGGTCGTTACCGTGAGTTTTATCAATGTGATGCTGATGTAATAGGTTCTAATTCTTTGATAAACGAATTAGAATTGATGGCAATGATGGATAAATCGTTTGCAGATTTGAAAATTCCTGTACTCATTAAATTTAATAATCGAAAAGTTTTAACAGGCATTGCAGAGGTTCTGAAAGCACAGGATAAAATTATAGATATCACTGTGGCAATTGATAAGTTAGATAAAATTGGGAAAGAAGGCGTTGTAAAAGAATTAAGAGAAAAAGGATTGTCAGACATAGCCATTCAACAGTTGGAACCATTAATTGATTTATCAGGTTCCAACCAAGATAAAGTCATTGTTTTAAAACAATTTCTTGGTGATAGTGCAATTGGTAACCAAGGCATTGCTGAAATAGAATATTTGTTACATCATTTGTCTTCTATTAAAATACAACATGTAAAAGTTGAATTGGATATTACCTTAGCTAGAGGTTTAAACTATTATACAGGAACTATTTTTGAGGCCAAAGCTAATGCAGGAACTTTTACTCCAAGTATTTTAGGAGGTGGCAGATATGATGATTTAACAGGAATTTTCGGATTAAAAGGATTGTCTGGTGTAGGGATTTCGTTTGGTATCGATCGTATATATGATGTGATGGATGAACTAAACTTGTTTTCTGATGTAGTTAGTCATGCATCTACTACAAAAATTTTGTTAACTAATTTTGGAGAAACGGAGCAGGTTTACAGTATAGGCTTGGTAGCAAAATTACGAGCTAATGGAATTAATGCAGAGGTATATCCGGATTTGGTGAAAATGAAAAAACAATTTGAATATGCTGATAAAAAGGGAATTCCATTTGTAGGTGTTATAGGTAGTAACGAAATTGCCAATCATACAATTATGCTGAAAAATATGACTACCGGCTCTCAGGAAGAAGTGCATTTTGATAAATTAATTGAAATTTTAAACGCTTAATTGATTATCGGAATTGATAGGCTAATACTAGAAAGTAATTTATGATTAAGGCGGAAACAAGAGTAAGAGTTCGTTACGGAGAAACCGATCAAATGGGTTTTGTGTATTATGGAGTTTATGCTCAATATTACGAAGTGGGTAGGGTAGAAGCTATCAGGAGTTTAGGCTTTAGTTATAAAGACATGGAGCAACGTGGTATTTTGATGCCTGTGATTAATTTGACTATTAATTATAAAAAACCTGCTTTATACGACGACGAAGTTCGAATTGTAACTACTGTACGCGAAATGCCTAGTGTTAAAATACAATTTGAGTACGAGTGCTATAATCAAAAAAATGAGTTATTAAATACTGGTTCAGTAACCTTAGTTTTTATTGATAGAGAAAAAAATAAGCCAACCAAAGCACCGGATTGGTTTATGGAAAAATTCAATCAAATTTTTAAACGATAAAATTTTCATTAAGATTTTGAATAACCAATCGTTACTATTTTATGTGATGTTTCAAAGTCATTTGCTCTATAAATCGGTTTATATTTCCCTCGCTATAAATACCATAAGCATTTACCAAAACACCTTTTCGTTTCCCATCTTTTGAAGAAATAGCATATAAAATGGCTTCATCTTCTAAATCGGTCATCCCTTCAAACCGATGTATTTGATCAATCTTAAAATCTTCCGGATTAATAGTCAATTTGCCTGATTGCATAAAATTATTGGTGTAACCCTGCTTTCGCCAAGTATCCAATACAGCTAATAATGTGTCCTCTACTTGTATTTGCATAAAAATAGTTTTTTTATTCTTCAACCATTTAAAACTCCCTTTTATCAAAACTAATAGAATATGAGAGTCAAAGCCATGACAAAAAGCATCTAATTTTTGTTTTAATTCAAATATAGTTTGCCTATATATATCCTACTTGCTACAAATCAATTGAGGTGATGATTTCTGATACGGTTTTCAATGAAAAATATAAAGAATTTAGCCATGGTGTACTATGGTTAAAGAAATTTTCATCGAAATAGGTTTAATTACGCGCTTTGCAGGAAGATTTTTTCGCGAACTTATAAAACCACAGTTAGAATTTTCTGAGTTTGTACGGCAGTGTTTTTTTATAGGCAATAAATCTTTGTCATTAGTAGGAATTACGGCATTTATAATGGGATTAGTGATTACCATACAATCCCGCCCAACACTAGTTGAATTTGGTGCAGAGGCTTGGTTACCGAAAATGGTATCCGTATCGTTAGTGAGAGAAATTGCACCAGTTATCACCGCTTTAATTTGCGCAGGAAAAATAGGTTCGGGGATAGGAGCCGAGCTTGGTTCTATGAAGGTAACTGAACAAATTGATGCCATGTATGTATCGGGCACCAATCCGTATAAATTTTTAGTAGTAACCCGGGTGATGGCTACTACTCTCATGATACCGATACTAGCTATAATGGCCGACGGTGTATCATTATATGGAGGGTATTTAGGTGCTAATATTCACGGCATAGTAAGTTGGGATTTATATTGGAATCAGGTATTTGATACGCTCGTATTTGGAGACGTATTACCTTCCATCATTAAAACATTTTTTTTTGGTTACGTTATTGGCATAATAGGTAGTTACAAAGGTTTTAATTCCAACAGAGGAACTGAAGGCGTAGGGCAATCGGCTAATTCGGCTGTAGTTATATCATCTCTTCTAGTATTTATCATCGATTTATTAGCTGTGCAAATTACGGATGTCTTAAATCTCAATTAATTATATGGACGGCACCGCAGTAAATACAAACATTTTTACAAAACCAGATAGGGATGCAGTTATCACAATTCGAAATCTCTATAAATCATTTGGCGACAATAAAGTTCTCAATGGTTTAGATCTTGATTTATATCGTGGCGAAAATATGGTTGTACTCGGAAAATCCGGTTCAGGAAAATCAGTACTAATAAAAATAATCATCGGACTCATGAGACCGGACAATGGAAGTGTGCATGTATTAAATCACGACATCTGTCAATTAAACTCTAGCCAGCTCGATAAAATGAGAGTTAAAGTGGGGTTTCTTTTTCAAAGCAATGCCTTATACGATTCCATGACTGTTAGGGAGAATCTGGAATTTCCTCTAAGACGCCATTGGATAAAAACAACCAAAGAAGAAGTCAATCGTTTAGTGATGGAAGCACTTAAAAATGTAGGATTGCCTCACACCGTAGATATGATGCCTTCCGAATTATCAGGAGGAATGCGAAAACGTATTGCTCTTGCTAGGACACTCATACTAAAACCTGAAATTATTCTTTATGATGAACCTACAACCGGTCTCGATCCTATCACAGGAAAAGAAATCAGCCATTTAATGCTAGATATTCAAAAAAAATATAATACTTCTTCCATTATCATTTCACACGACATTAATTGTGTGAAAATTGTGGCTAACCGAATTGTGATGTTGATTGATGGAAAATGTGAAGCTACTGGAACCTATCATGAATTAAGTATTTCAAAAGACAATAGAGTCAAACAATTTTTCGAATAAAGAATAAATAGAAAATGGGACAAAATGCATCAAAAAATATCCGGGTAGGTATGTTCGTTATGATAGGTACCGGTTTATTAATTTTTTCACTTTATTTAATAGGCACTAAGCAAAACTTATTTGGCTCAACATTTACATTAAAAGCTCAATTTCATCAAGTAAACGGATTAATGCCCGGAAATAACGTGCGCTTTACAGGTATTGATGTAGGAACGGTAAAAAGTGTGGAAATCATAAACGATACCATTGTTAATGTAGAGATGGTGATTGAAAATAAAGTACAGATTTTTATAAAAAAAAATGCCACAGCCACCGTAGGTACAGATGGATTAATGGGTAATAAACTCATAAATATTAACGCTTCAAACCAAAATGCCCCAAGCGTAGAAGATGGAGATGTGTTGAGAACAAAAAATCCATTAGGCACAGATGATATGATGCGTACGCTTAGTATTACCAATGAAAACGTTAAAGACATTACAATGAACTTAAAACACATTGTGCAAAAATTGAATAGTCCGAACACCTTATGGAATATTTTGATGGATACCGTTGTAGCAGATAATGCAAAGAATGCTGTATTTCAAATTAAATTAACCGGAGAACGAACCGCAGAAGCTACAGGCGACTTAAAGCAAATCATTAAAGAGGTGAAACAAGGAAAAGGAACTATTGGTCAATTAATAAAGGATACGTCGATGGTTAGGCAACTCAATAAAAGCATGTTAAATATCAAACAAATTTCCGACTCACTCACTCTGGTTGTAAATGATATGCATTTTATATCCGGAAAAATAAAAATAGGCGAAGGTGCCCTCGGTAAAATATTGATAGATACAGCATTTGCAAATAATATGAATCAAGGAATGATTCATATAAAAAATGGAAGTAAACATTTAGAAGAAAATTTAGAGGCTCTAAAACACTCCATACTACTAAGAAAATACTTTAAAAAACAAGCAAAAGAACGTTCTGGAAAATAAGACTAAATCCTATATTTTTTATGCTTGATAAACAATTTCATATAAAAGGATTAACAGACGAGCAAATTATTGAATCAAGAAAAAAGTTTGGAACTAATCAACTAAGCTTTAAAAAACATAATGGGTTCATAGACGCCCTATTTAGTATTTTTAAAGAACCCATGGTTATTTTATTGCTAGTAGCTTCATCTATCTATTTTATGAGCGGCAAAACCGGTGACGGTTTTTTTTTATTATCAGCCACCATCTTAGTATCTATTATTTCCATCTATCAGGATTCTAGAAGTCGAAATGCCTTGGCCAAACTTAAACAAATGTCTCAACCCAATTGCCGGGTAATAAGAAACAGTGAAATCAAAGAAATCAAAATCGAACAGCTTGTTATAGGAGATTATCTAATGGTAGAAGAAGGAGCTTTAATTTCGGCAGATGGTATTATCATTCAGTCCAATGATTTTTCGGTTAACGAATCCATACTCACAGGCGAATCATTACCGTTGTATAAAGAACATTCTCAAAAAGATCATTTTATTTATAAAGGAACTCTTGTAACAAGCGGAATGGCGATTGCGACGGTGAATGCCATTGGTATGAATACCAAATTGGGTAAAATAGGAAAAAGTATAGAAAGTATTGAGGAAGAAAAAACGCCTCTTGAAATACAAATTAATCACTTTGTAAAGAAAATGGCTACATCTGGAGCAATTGTATTTACTTGTTTTTGGATGATTAATTATGCTCATTCTAAAGCTATTATAGATAGTTTATTAAATGCATTAACCCTTGCCATGAGTATTTTACCTGAAGAAATTCCTTTGGCACTTACAACATTTATGGCTCTGGGTGCCTGGCGATTAATGAAAATGGGTATCATCGTTAAACAAATGAAAACGGTTGAAACACTTGGAAGTGCTACGGTTATTTGCACTGACAAAACAGGCACTCTTACCGAAAATAAAATGAGTTTGGCTAAACTTTATAGTTTGAAATCAAACAAAATTACCAATGCTCAATATCCGCTTGAGGGGCCTGAAAAAGAATTACTCAGAATAGCTATGTTTGCGAGTGAGCCGATTCCATTCGACCCGATGGAAAAAGCCCTGCACGATGCGTATAAAAAAAGTATTTCGGAAGATGAACGCGCCCATTACAAAATGATGAGGGAATACCCATTAAGTGGTAAACCACCAATGATGACCCACTTGTTTGAAAACAATCAAGGACATCGCATTATTGCCGCTAAAGGTGCGCCCGAAGCTATTATGCGAGTTTCAGTGCTATCCGAAACAGACAAAAAATGCATTGAAGAAGCTATTCATGAATTAACCATTGAGGGCTATCGTATATTGGGTGTTTGTGAATCTGAATTTTCGGGTCATCAATTTCCTCAAATCCAACAAGAATTTCAATTTCAATTCAAAGGTATTGTGGCATTCTATGATCCGCCAAAACCCAATATTCAATCGGTGTTAGAACAATTTTATGTAGCCGGAATAGATGTGAAAATTGTTACAGGAGACAATGCTGCCACCACAAGTTCAATAGCCAAGCAAATAGGATTTAAAGGATATGACAAAATTCTGTCGGGCGATGAACTGATGAAGTTATCAGATGATGAATTAGCTGAAAAAGTGCTAAATATTCATTTATTTACTCGGATGTTTCCAGAAGCCAAATTAAAAATTATTAATGCTTTAAAATCAAAAAATCAAATTGTTGCGATGACAGGTGATGGGGTTAATGATGGGCCTGCCTTGAAAGCAGCACATATTGGAATAGCTATGGGCAAAAAAGGCACCGAAATAGCCAAAGAAGCGGCGGCATTGATTTTAATAGAAGATGATTTATCTAAAATGGTAGAAGCCATTGCCATGGGAAGAAAAATTTATATTAATCTCAAAAAAGCCATTCAATATGTTATTTCTATTCACATTCCAATTATTTTAACCGTCTTTATTCCATTAGCTATGGATTGGAAATATCCGAGTATATTTTCTCCTATACATGTCATTTTTTTTGAACTCATTATGGGCCCCACTTGCTCTATCATATACGAAAATGAACCTATTGAAAAAAATATCATGATGGAAAAACCTCGACCATTCACCATGACTTTTTTTAGTTGGAAAGAACTCTATTCAAGTGTTTTACAAGGATTAATGATGACTATTGGCAATTTACTTATTTATCAATATGCGATTTATAAAGGATACAATGAACCTACAACTAGAGCAATAGTTTTTACGACACTAATTTCAGCGAATATCTTTCTAACTCTAGTAAACCGTTCATTTTACTACTCTATTTTTACTACTTTAAAATATAAAAATAACCTTGTACTGTTTATTATTTTGATAACTATTATGATATCCGCTCTTATTCTTTATGTGAAACCAATTCGTTATTTTTTTGAATTGGAATACTTAAATGTGTGGCAATTACTAATGAGTATTGGATGTGGGTTTTTGTTTGTCATTTGGTTTGAATTTGTAAAAATGAACAAAAGATTATCTAAACAATCAGAGTAATAAAAATAAAAAAGTCACTGTAAAATATACAATGACTTTAAAATGTAATTAGAAAAATGAAAAATTACATAACCACCTTTAATTTGGCATATTTCAATAATAAATTCTTTTCACCTGAATTTCTGAATTGAATGCAAGCCTTTGACTCTGGGTATACGCCTTCTATTGATGTAATTTCACCAATACCAAATTTTTCATGTTCAACAACACTTCCAACTCTTAAATTAGCATTGGCGCTATTATCGGTCGGCGTATTTGTTAAAGCCATGCGCTTAGCCAATGGAATTAATTTTTTGGGAGGAGAAAAATTAATTTGTTTGGTTTCCATGTCTGAATTATCCATGCCCTTTTTCCTAAAATCAATAGATTCCATAGGTTTTTGAAAAGGCTTAGTAGGTCGCATAAAAACATCATTACTAAATTTTTTTCTTTCTGATTCTATAGGATAATCTACACAATTTTCATCTAATTCATCAATAAAACGGCTAGGTTCACAATAGATGATATTCCCAAAGCGATAACGGGTAGTGGCATAACTAACAGTTGCTTTTTTTTCTGCGCGGGTAATTGCTACATAAAACAACCGACGTTCTTCTTCCAATTCACTGCGACTATTTAATGCCATTTGAGAAGGAAACAAATTTTCTTCCAAACCAACAATATGAACGTAAGGGAACTCTAATCCTTTAGAGGCATGAATGGTCATCATAGAAACCTTGTCTGCATTTTTTTCATCTTCTTTTTCCTTATCAACATCAGTCAATAAAGTAATTTCCTGCATAAATTCATCCAATGTTTTCAACTCCGCTGTTTTTTCAGGAACATCAAATAATTCAACTGGGTTCGGATCTATATTTTGAGAAATGGCCCCTTTTAATTCTTCTTCTTGAGGAGTGCGTTCTTGCTCTACAAAATCCTTAATGCCATTCAGTAATTCCTGAATATTCTCATAACGACTTACTCCTTCGGGTGTTTTATCATGATACAAATCCTTAACAATACCGCTACTCACCGCTATATGATTAGCACATTCGTAAGCATCCTTATATGGAATCATCATTGAAAATGTTTTAATCATCGTTGTAAATTCCGATATTTTTGCAGCTGTACCGGCATTGATGCCGATATTGAAATCTCTTAAATTATCTAATACCTGCCACATACTAATATCGTGTTCCATGGCAGCAATCATAACTTTATCAAGGGTAGTTTGTCCGATTCCTCTTGTTGGATAATTGATTATACGTTTTAATGACTCATCATCATGATGATTAATTGATAACCTAAAATATGATAAAGCATCTTTAATTTCTTTTCGTTGGTAAAACGATACCCCACCATAAATTTTGTAAGGAATGTTTAATTTTCGAAGCGCTTCCTCAAATGCCCTTGATTGAGCATTGGTGCGATACAAAATAGCAAAATCTTTGTAATGAGCTTGTTGGGTAAAATGTGTTTCGTAAATAGAATTGGCTACTTTTTGTCCCTCTTCATTATCTGTATTCGATTTGATAATTTTTATTTTTTCACCTTCCTCATTATCAGTAAATATATTTTTCTTGAATTGATCTTTATTAATAGCTATGACTGCGCTAGCAGCTTTCACGATTGTTTGCGTACTTCTGTAATTTTGTTCCAACTTAAATGTTTTTAAGTCAGGATAATCTTTTTCGAAATTCAGAATGTTTTGAATATTTGCTCCACGAAACGAATAAATACTTTGCGCATCGTCTCCCACTACACATATATTTTGAAATCTAGCTGCGAGCTGTTTTACAATGATATATTGTGAGAAATTTGTATCCTGATACTCATCCACCAATATATACTTAAATTTACTTTGGTATTTAAGCAAAACATCAGGAAAATCTCTCAATAAGATATTAGTATTAAATAGCAAATCATCAAAATCCATTGCTCCCGATTTGAAATTACGTTTTTGATACGCTAAATAAATTTGGCCTAATAATGGTTTATTTGACGACCGATCTTCAGCTTGAGTAATAGGATTATTGGCATAATTTTGTGCCGATATTAAACTGTTTTTGGCAGATGAAATTCTATTTAATACTAAAGAAGGTTTGTAAACCTTATCATCTAAATTTAATTGTTTTAAAATATCCTTAATAACACCTTTGCTATCATCGGTGTCATAAATGGTAAAATTTGAAGGATATCCCAATTTTTCAGCTTCAAAACGTAGTATTTTAGCAAAAATTGAGTGAAAAGTTCCCATCCAGATATTTTTCGCCTCCTTATCGCCAACTATTTTACCAATACGCTCCTTCATTTCGCGTGCAGCTTTATTAGTAAATGTAAGCGATAATATATTGAATGCATCTGCCCCTTTTTCCATAATATGGGCAATTCGATAGGTCAATACTCTCGTTTTCCCGGAACCGGCACCGGCAATAATCATAACCGGCCCCTCCGTTGTTTCGGCAGCCATGCGCTGCACAGGATTCAATTCGTTTAAATAATGGCTCATTAATGCAAAAGTACGCATTATGAAACTTTGAATGTGATGTTGTTTAAAATTTTATAAACCCTCACGACCTATGCGCTGAATCATTATTAATTTATATGAATGACTTGCAGAAATAAAAAATTGTTGGTTTGTTTGTGGCTCACTAATTTGAACAATATAAATAAAAATGGCAGGTGTTAATAAAGTAATTTTAGTAGGAAATTTAGGAAAAGACCCAGAATTAAAATATTTGGAAGGTAATATTGCCCGTGCAAACTTTACCATAGCTACTAGTGAATTTCATAAAGACAAAAATGGCAACAAAGTAGAACAAACTGAGTGGCATAACATCGTATTATGGCGCAGTATGGCAGAGAGTGCTGAAAAACTATTAAAAAAAGGAACCCAAATATACCTAGAAGGTAAATTACAAACGCGTCAATGGATTGATAAAGAAGGACATAAGCGCAATATTACCGAAATTGTTGGGGAATCATTTTTAGTATTACAAAAAAGAGAAAGTGGAAATATTCATCCAACCAATACTAATACTGACAATCTCAATTTTGAAGATTTAGGTAAAAAAGATAGTTTGCCTTTTTAACAAAAATGAATCTTCAAAAGATTTTTGACAGTTTTTAACCCAACTATCAAAAAACATACGTAATCAGGTTAAAACACATCTAAATCATAACAAAAAAGCAGGATATATATCCTGCTTTTTTGTTATGATATTTTCAAAATAAATATTAGTTAGCTGTTGGAGTTGTAGCTGCTGGTGCAGAAGGAACAACTGGTTGAGCAGCTGGCATAACAGCACCACTCGCTTTGGCTTTTGTAATAGATCCTTCCGTTTCATCAGAAGAATCAGTTAATCCGGCTTTTTTAGGCGAAGACAATAAACTAAATACTAATAACAAAATGGCTAATGTCCAAGTAGCTTTTTCAATAAAATCGGTTCCTCTGCGCGCACCCATAATTTGATTAGCTGCTGAAAAATTACTGGAAATACCTCCACCTTTGGAGTTTTGAACTAATACTACCAAAATAAGTAGTACACATACGATAATAATGGCGATAGTTAAAAGTGTTTGCATAATTTATTTATTAGTTTTTAGTTTCTCTATAAGGGATGCAAAGTAAACACTTTTTTGTGGAAATTTCAAACTTAATATCTCATATGCACGTATTGCTTTAGAAATATTTCCTTGTAAAGCATATATTTTAGCTAAAGTTTCGGTTACTAAATGTTCATTTTCCAATAAACTCTGCTTAGCATCCACTACAGGTGTGAAAAATTTATTATTTCCCAATTTTATTCTCCCTGGATCGGACTCTATAATTTTATCAATTAATTCTCGTTTTGGGTTTGTTACAGTTGTTTTTTTAGCTGTATCAGGTATTAATTTTGTTTCTGAAGGCTTGGTTGGAATTTGAGGTACATCTTGTTTATCAGACACCGACTGCTCCATGGTCGACTGTTTCTGTATGACTTTTAACCAATCGGTAAAAGAATGAGGCTCTGCATCTTCCTGATGTAGCTCCTGCGTCTTGATAATATCGGTTTCAACATAAGATTGTACAATAGCCTTACTGATTTCCTGTTCTATGGATTTATTTAATTTTTCTTCATCGAATTTTTGAATCGGGGCTTCTGTTTCATTTTCAATGTGCTTTACCAGGTCTATCTCTTTGGTTTCCTCAATCTCTTCTTTAATAGAAGTTTCTGTTTTTTCAAAAGACTTAACCGGATCAGATACAGTTGTGTTAACATAAACGATCTTAAGATCCTGACTAGTAGTGTTTACAGGACCTGTATCATTTTTTATATCCACATTGATTTCAGGAGATGACTGAGAATTATTTCTTATGTCTTCGGAATCAGAAGCTTGAATTGGATGAATAATTACATTTTCCTGACGCTGAATGAGCTCGTGAAGAATAGTTCTGCTTTGAGCAATAATAGCCGTTTTACGCAATTGTTTAGGGTAATTAATCGATTGATGATCGTGTAGTCCCTTAGCTAAAAGCAAATGTGCCGAAGCAAAAAAAGGATATTCTTCAATAAGTTTTTCCAACTTTTGCAAGTGATCAGCCTCTATTAAGTGAGGATTACGAACAATATCTATAAACTGCTGTTGCAACATTACCAGTTATTAAAAGCTCTATTAAATATATCTTCTGTTAATTGGCGGTTAATCTCACTTAATAAGACATCTTCCTGCGAGGAAATGGTTGTATTGGCCTTATAGTCAGCAAATCTCGTAAAATTTTGTTCAAAATTTTTAGTAACATCAAAACGGTTCGAATATTTTACATTAATTGTTATCGTCAAACGATTATTTGCGGCTTGGTCGTTACTTTGAATGGCAACAGGGGCTACATTATAATTGATAATAGATCCTTCAAATTTCAAATCACCATTTTGTTTCATCAACGCTAAATTAGTTTGTGTAGATACAACATCTCTTAATTTTTCAGTAAATTTTTGACTAATAGCCGGACTACCTAAGCTTGTATTATTTTCAAAATACCCCACAGAAACCGTTTTAGCCTCTAAAGGTATAGTGGCTCCATTGAGAGAATATTTAACCTTACAGCCTGTAGTCAATAATATCAACAAGGAATAACATACTATGTGTAATATTTTTTTCAAGCAATATAGTTTTATTAATTTTTCAGATTATTTGTCTTTTTTTAGCATTACCTGTTTTTCTAGAATAAATGTGTCGGTTTTACTCATTTTGAGCTCAATCACTTCCTCAGCTATTTTGTATCCTTTTTTATTAACCCTCATCATATATTTAGTGTCACCTTTCAAAGTTATAAAATACTCCCCATTTTCATTGGTTAGTGTAGAGGCAATAAGCAAACCAGCACTATCTAAAAATTGGATTTCTACAGAAGCAATACCATATCCCTCAAATCCATCTCTTATAGTCCCTTTTAAGATACTCAAACCTGAATTTACTTTTTTTACTCCATCCTTTTCTAAAATGGAATAATCATTTAAGTCGGCCATATATATGTCACTTTCACCAAAACCTCCTTGACGTTCACTCGCAAAATACGCCGTTTGTAAATCGGCACTAACCACCAATGGACCATCCTTATGAACGGTGTTGATAGGATAACCAACATTAACAGGTTTAGTCCACTTACCAGACTCTTTGGTTGTCTTAAATACATCATAAGACCCCATCGATCCCTTGCCATTAGAAGAAAAAAACAATGTTTTTCCATCAGGTGCCAAAAATACCCCAACCTCATCAAATTCAGAATTAATTTCAGAACCTAAATTTTCAGGTTTTCCCCACTCCGATTTACTTATTTTTTGAGCCATCCAAATATCTGCTCGGCCATAACCACCCTTTCGTTCACTAATAAAATACAAGGTTTTTCCATCGGCTGATATGCAAGCACCTCCTTCCCAATAACTTGTGTTAATAGGTTTGCCAAGAGGTTCAGGAGTTTTCCATTTATTATTTGCTACTTTGGAAATAAAAATATCTCCGCCTATAGAAGCGCTGTTGATGTCATTTTTGTATATAAAAATCTGTTTACCGTCAGGAGAAATACTCGTACATGCATCATGAGCGAGTGTATTTACAGTTCCAGGAACTTCTGCGCAATCGTTCCACTTTTTATTAATTGTATCCCAACTAGAAATATAAATGTCTTGAAAAAATTTACCATCTCCTTCAATATCATAGGGAGCATCTGTAGTAGCGGGACGGCGAGTATTAAATACCAACGTTTTTCCATCGGCGCTGATACAAGGTGATTGATCATCGTATTTAGAATTAATAGCAGTTCCCATATTCTGAATCTTTGTTTTGAGAGGATTAGCCATTAAATTTTTAGCATTTTGACAATAAGCCAAATAAAGTTCCAAATCTTCTAATTCTGCTTCCTTTGGTGTTACTAAATTTTTGTAAAGCTGCAATTCAGACAAAGCTTCGTCTACTTTTTCATCTATCAAGTATATTTTACCTAACACCAAATGAGTTTCTGGTTTTACATTTTGATTAATAGCTATGGCTTTTTTTAAACTTTCTGTAGCTACTAGGTTCTTCTTAAGCTGAAATTGGCAATACCCAACATAATATAGAAGTTGCGCATCTTCCGGATTTTTCTGAGATAATTCTTGATAAATAGTTAAAGCTCCTATATACTGACCTGCATATAACTTTTGTTTAGCTAATGCCATCTTGAGTTGATCTGTCGCATCTAGGGCATTCAGGTTGAATAAAATCCCAAATAGACACAAAATGGTAATAATATTTTTCATTTATGGTGTGGTAGGTAATAAAATTGTCGTTTATAAAGATATAAAAAAGGATTCAATGCAAGATTATTTACTCAAAAAACACACTACATTGCTAATAATCTGTAATTTTGGTTTATGAGTTCCATCGGATTTTACTTAACACTCCCTCTTCTTTATCTGCTTTCCATTTTACCATTTCCAGTTTTATACCTAATATCTGATGCTTTTTGCTTTCTATTCTATAATGTTATTGGCTACCGTAAAAAAGTAGTGTATCAAAATTTAAAAAACTCATTCCCTCATAAAACTGAAAAAGAACATAAAGATTTACAGAAAAAATTTTATAGTTTCTTGTGTGATTTATTTTTAGAAACATTCAAAACATTAACGATAAGCCAATCGGAAATGCTTAAACGTTGCAAAGTTAATGAAAATGCACAGGCATTATTTAAACAATTACACGCTGAAAAAAAATCGTGCATACTGGTTATGGGACACTATGGTAATTGGGAATGGGCGGGACACTCTTTTAGCCTAACTAATCCTCAACAACTTTATGTTATTTACCACCCTTTATCTAACAAACATTTCGATCGATTAATTTACAAAATGCGCGCTCGATTTGGGACTAAACTTTATGCGATGAAAGATACAGTCAGGGAAATGATTAAAAATAAGAATGAGATTAGCGCTACAGGTTTTATTGCAGACCAAACACCATCTCCATTAAATGCTTATTGGACAAATTTTTTAAATCAAGAGACCCCCATTTTTTGGGGAACAGAAAAAATTGCCTATAAACTAAACTTTCCGGTTATATACATAAGAATAGCTCGTTTAAAACGAGGTTATTATGAGATTCAAGCAGAATATTTAATCAAGGAGCCGCGATTGACGCAAGAAGGCGAGATATCGGAAATACACACTAGAAAATTAGAATCAGATATTATTGCTAAACCTGAATTTTGGCTTTGGAGCCATAGAAGATGGAAGCATAAAAGAATAAACATCCCAAACTGATTGGTTTGGGATGTTATATTTTTTAAATTTTATTCAGTATCAGAAGTTTTTTTGGTATCTGCTGCCTTTTTTTCTTCGTTTTTTTTGAACGTTTTATTGATATAATAGAGATTTTTTTCATCGTGTCCTACCCTTTTAATCATATCTAGTAATTCATTCACACTTTTTTCTGATTGTTGTTGCTCCAACACAAATGCTTCTAAAAATTTGAATGTAGCAAAATCATTTTCTTCATAAGATAATTTAGCTAATTTATTAATCGAAACTGTAACATCATGCTCTAAATCAAATACATACTCAAATACATCTAGTAAATTTTTTAATTTAATAGATGTATCTTTTAATGGTTTAATATGGGCTGCACCACCGTAAGTATTTAAATATTTATATATTTCGAGCATGTGGGCGCGCTCATCGTTACTCGCTGCGTAAAAATATTCAGCTATTCCATCTAAGTTTTTCTCTTCGCACCAAGTAGCTAAAGTTAAATAAGCATTAGAGGCATAGGCTTCTTTTTGAATTTGCTCATTAAGAGCTGATTTTATTTTGTTAGATAGCATTTTCTAGATTTTTGTTGCACAATATTACATTTTTTTTCATTTAGGCGATATATTCTGAAACATATTTCAATAACCAAAATGCTAATCATTAAAAAAATGCTTTTGAGTTAAAAAAACATCAAGATTTGTAATTGGCAGATTACTAAGTTTTTTTTATTGAATTTTTATTTAGATTTTCGTTGATACTAACTCTTGAAAAATGACACAGCTCAAACCATCCATTATAACACTGATATTGAGCAGTTTTTCTGCAATCATTCAAGCCGTTTTAATGTCTTTGATAACTTTTAAAATCAATCACAGTTTTGATTTATCAATTATTTTATTGTCATTCTTCATTACATTCATTTTAAGTTTTTTTGTCATTTATTTTCTGTTTAACAATATTATTTTTGAAAAAATCAACAAATTATATCTTATAGTAAAGTCACAGCAACCAAAGGAAATTCCTAATACCGAATTTCAATTGGAAGAGGTGGATGCTATGGAGCAACTCGAAGAGGAAATTAAAAAGTTAGCTCTTGAAAGACATAAAGAGGCCGAACAAAATAGAAATTTAGATAGCTATCGAAAAGAATTTTTAGGTAATGTATCTCATGAACTTAAAACACCCATATTTAATATTCAGGGTTATATATCAACCCTTATAGATGGTGGCATTAATGATCCTTCTATTAATGTAGAATACCTTAAACGTGCCGACAAAAGTGTAGATAGAATGATTAGGATTATTGATGATTTAGAAACTATTTCTCAATTAGAAGTCGGTACCTTGGAATTGGAAATTGAAACGTATGATATTGCTCAACAAATAAAAGACATAATTGAGGCGCTAGAATTACAATCTAGCAAAAAATTAATTAAACTTTTAACAGCTAAAAAATACGACAAGCCTATCATGGTGAAAGCCGACAAATTTAGAATTCGGCAAGTACTTGTTAATTTAATAACTAACAGCATTAAGTACGGCAAAGAAAAAGGAAAAACGATCGTTTCAATCAATTTGTTTGACGAACAAGTTATTATTGACATCAAAGACAATGGAATTGGAATTGATAATAAACATTTATCAAGACTATTTGAAAGATTTTACAGAATTGACAAAGGTCGCAGCAGAGAACAAGGTGGAACAGGATTAGGTTTAGCAATTGTAAAACATATTATTGAAGCACATGGTGAAACAATAGATGTTGCAAGTACAATAGGGCAAGGTACTACAATGTCTTTCACACTAAAAAGAGGTAATTAATACGTTGAAATAATTTAATATTATACTCCCATACTCCCATACTCCCATAAACAATAATAAAAGATAAGAATCACTTGAAATGCAATAAATAACATAGTAATACTTGACGTACATGATGAAATTTGAATTGTCTCAATGTATAACCAAGTAAATCACAACTATGTATGAAGAAAATATTAGTAACAACTGATTTATCGAATAATTCTAAATTAGGGATTCAATTTGCTATTCAACTAAGTTTACAAATACCATGTAAATTGGCATTTTATCATGTATTTACTGGCATCGAATATAACAGTTGGAATATTGGGAGCCAAGATAATATACATTTTGACAAGGTAAAAAGATTAAAAAAATTTATTCAAAAAGTATATGAACGTGCGGATTTAAAACCTTCTGATAAATTAAATTGTATTGTTGAATCAGGAATTGATACCGAGTCAACTATTTTAAACTATCTCAAAAATAACGCATACGATTATCTTTGTGTAAGCACAAAAGGTGGAGGTTTAATGAAAAAAATACTTGGAACCACCACCTCTATGCTTATCCAGCATTCTCCTATCCCTGTATTCGTGATTCCAAAAAAGTATAAGTCTAAACCGATAGATGTTATTTGGTTTGCGTCTGATTTAGCAAATCTTAACACTGAACTACCGATGGTTAAAAAAGTTGCAAAACCATTAAACGCAGAAATTCACCTCTATCATTACGATTATTTGATTGAAGTAGAAGAAATAAGAGCTAATTTAAATCAAATTGCATTAAAATATATTGCTAAAGGTATTTACTTTCACTTTCGAAAAATGGAAGTAGGGAATACCTTATCCGAATTATTACAAAAAGACTTACATAAATCTAAACCAGAATTACTGATACTTTTCACCCATCAACATAAAGATTGGTACACACGTTTTTTTTTGCCAGATAATACAAAGGAAGTGATATTTGACACCAAAACTCCTCTTCTGATTTTCAAAAAAACAGAATTTTAGATCCAATCCTGAACCATAACCTATTTTCTTAAATCAAGAAACAATTATATATTTTTTGTTTTTTAAAATCATTCCCGTCTCGTTTTAATTGGTAATTTTAGTAGTCGGAATTTTAGGATTTTTTCAGCCTAAGAAACCATTTTTTTCGATGAATGATTTTACACCATATATAGAACGTGACCGAAAGAATTTTTGGATTGTATTGTTTATTTTTTTTTCAATTTTTATCAATTCATTCGTTTTTTTTAAGGAGCCCTTTGAATTTTACATTGGCTACTTGGTATATATTTTTCTTCTTCCTGGGTTTATCATTAAATACAAATTTAACCGCAATTTGATTTTTATTTTTTTGACCCTTTTTTTAGTTGGTATCGTAGGTATTTTAACCGGTAATAATACCTCTTCTCAATTTCTTAAAGTATACTTAGGCGTTTTTTTTTCGTACTTATTTTATTACTACGTTGTTTTTGAATTAGATTTTGATATTGAACAATTATTTAAATGGTATCTTAAAGGAGCATATTTTGCATCCATAATCGGAATATTTCAATTTATTTCGTTTTTACTAAATTTCAAGCCCGGTTTCCGTTTATTTTATTTATTCAATAAATGGGGAATTGCTCCCGGTGGAACTTTTGGTATACGAATAAACTCTGTTTTTTCGGAACCTACTCACTTAGGCGCAGCTTTATCGGCAGCCTTTTTTGTTTCCGTTTATAATCTTTTCAATTCTAAAACATTCTACTTATCCAAATTTCAAAGTCTCGTTATCATCATTGTATACCTTTTATCTTTTTCCGGACTTGGACAATTAGGTGTTTTTTTGACTCTTATATTTATATTAATAAGTTATGGTTTTATAAGATATCTATTCATTATTATTCCTATTTGCATCATTTTATTCAATTTCCTGTTCAATAATGTATCTGAATTCAGATCGAGATACGAAGGATTAATCAGTATGTACACAACTGGGAAATTTGAATTAGGTAAAACACATGGTTCATCATTTATTCTTTACAATAATTATCATGTAGCCTTGGAAAATTTTGAAAATAATTTTCTTTTTGGGTCAGGATTAGGCTCACATCTTATTGCTTTTGACAAATATTCATTAGCAAAAGACTTCAAAACAGTGGGCTTTAACCTAAATGGAGCAGATGCCAACTCAATGTTATTACGTTTAATTTCTGAAACCGGTATGTTCGGAGTATTAATTTTCTTGGTAATTATATTTAAATGTTATGTAAAAAGAGATGTCGAAAATTTAAGTTACCACTGGCTCATTAGCAATGCTTTACTTATTTTGATTTTGTTAAATTTATTTCGTCAGGGGCACTATTTCCTGAATGGATTTCCTTTTTTTGTTATTCTTTATTATTTCAATTCTGTTTCTTACAAGAACTACTTTATTGAAGAACAACCCATATTGGTTGAAACAGAAAATCAGCGCGTTGAATCGTAAAAAAGATAAAGCCTCCAAAGGAAAATATCCCGGAGGCTTTATCTTTAACTCACATAAAGACTTTTATAAGATATTTAAGCACTTTTTTTTAGGGTGTCCATAATTTGCGTAACCTGCGGCAGTATAGGTTCTATTTGATCGTTTGTAATAACGAAATTAGCCAAAGGAATTTTATGTTCATCTGTCCATTGTGTTTTCATCCGTTTCAGTACATCGGCTTTTGTGACAGCATTTCTTTTTATAACCCGATCAATTTTTAATTTTTCGGGAGCAATTACTAAAACAGTATAATCTAAAGTTTTGAAACTTCCGGTTTCAAATAAAATGGCACTTTCTTTTACAATGATAGTTTCTGGTGATTGTTTTGATTGAAATAGCTTAAAATCTTCATTAACGGCCGGATGAATAATGGCATTTAATTGAAATAATATATCTCGTGTTGAGAAAACTTTTTGAGAAATAAACGCTTTGTTAAGTTCATTGCGACTCAAATAAGCTTCTTTTCCTAATAGTTTAACAACTTGTTTTTTGACGTCTGAATTGAAGTACACTTCTTTAGCTCGTTCATCTGAATTATAAATGGCACATCCCATTGTTTCAAATACCTTAGCTACTGTGGTTTTACCACTTCCTATTCCTCCTGTTAATCCTATTACCATTATTTGTAAATTAAATATGAAATATTATTTGGTTCTGTTTTTAATATAGTTACTTCCGATGGAACTTTTACCAGTTCAACTTTTAAATGTGATTGTTTAGCTTTTAAATGGTCGTAATTTACAACTGCCTTAAAAGAACTTGCTGAAATGGTTTCGTAGGCTTTCATAGCTACCAAATAAGTTATTGTCACAAATTTAGGCAATAATTTTATAGTTTTATTATCTGTGTTATTCATGACCTGAATTGGTATCTGAATGGTAGCTTCTGTTAGTTTATCTACCGTAAAACTCACTTGGACATCTTTTACATGATAGCTGATTGATGAATATGGTTTTTTGAGTAATACAGGTGATGAAAAGTTCTGATTTATTCCTTTCAAATTTAGGAAATACGTATATACAGTATCCATTTTTTTTAAGTCGGCACTATCTCCTGTCACACTCACATAGGCCGGAGAGATGACTGGTTTGGAAATAATAGAATAACCGGGTTGACACTTGACTTTTAAATTTGCCCTAACAGGCAATAATTTAGTATTTCCTTTATTGGAAGAAAAAAACAATGTATCAGGGCGTATTTTTAAAATATCAACATCAAAATTAATAGCCTGTTTTATATTTAAGTTCCCATTGCTAATGGAGTAAGCTTGAGACTTCGCATTATTTTTCAAACTATTAAAATCTAAAATGATGTCATCGGTGTTTTTTTTGAGCGCAATAAAAATAAGTTTTAACCCACTCGCTTTAATTTCAACATCTAAATATTCTGGCAATTCTCCAATAATTAATTTATTGGCGGGTAGATTTAAAAATTTAACAGGAATATGTAGCGTGTATTTATAGTTTTTGTTCAAAGTATGCACCACCCATAAAAGCGATGCAATACCTAGACAAACTAAGAATGTTCCAATTTTTTTATTTAACAATGATCGCCTGATGCGTTTAATAGCAGGTGAGGATTTCATATCCGAGTAATCATTGTGTTATTAGTCGTTAACATGTATGGACCTGTTATCTTCTATTTTTTGTATCGTTTAGGAACGTAAAATTGTTTTAAACGGTTTGGTTTAAGGTAGATGTGGCGTCCTGAGAAACGGCATTCTTGGAAATTTTCATTTTTGAGCCATCTTCTACAGCAATAATAATTGTTCCATCATCATTTAGTTTGGTAATAGTTCCATAAATACCACCAATAGTCAATATTTTGTCATTAACTTTTAATGCTTCGATATATTTTTTGGTTTCTTTAGCTTTTTTCATTTGAGGTCTAATCATGAAAAAATAAAATACCACAACAATTAATACTAAAGGTATAATTTGCGCGATAGGATTTCCTCCTTGTTGGGCTCCACCGCCCATTAAAATTACCAGGTTGTTCATATGTGTTTTTTAAGTGTTGGTTTATGTTTGTTTTTTTAATAGCGGCGAATATACAAAATCTGAATTGATGTTAATAGATGAATTTCATCTGTTTATACATGTTTATGTACAGAATTAATGCGCTGTTGGTAGTTGGTTAGGATTAGCACTAGTAGGTACTATAATATTGGCTTTTATGTAAATAATTTTAGTGCTTGGTTCGCAATTGGTAACTAAGGTTACTGTTTTTTCTACCATGCCTGATTTGCCTTCGCTTGAAAAAACAACATTAACTACCGCTTCTTCGCCGGGTAAAATAGGTTTTTTAGGATATTCTGGAACGGTGCACCCGCAACTGCCATTTGCAGATGATATAATTAGGTTCGCTCCGCCGGTATTTTTGAATTTAAAAGCATGAGAGACTTTTTCACCTTGACTAATTCTGCCAAAATCATGTGTTTCTTGTTCAAATTTAATATCGGGCAAATCTGAATTTGAATTCCCTTCCGCAGATTTGGTGTTAATCACATCGTTAGTCGTTATTTCTGTATTATTTGTTTGATTGCAGCTTGTCAAAAAAAGAATCGTGAAGCTGATGAGTAAGTAGGTAATTTTCATGTTGTGGTTAATTAGGAAATTAGGATTGCAAATTTAAATTTATTTGTTGCTCTTTGATATAGTGCTTTGTTTTTATAATTCGAAAAGTTCAAATTAATTAGTTTTCAATCCAATTTCGAATTATTGTTTCTCCATATTCAGATAAAATAGATTCAGGATGAAATTGTACGCCTTTGATGTCATGAGTTACATGTTTTAAAGCCATGATGTGATTAGATTCATCTAAAGCGGTAATCTGCAAACTATTCGGTAAATTATTAGTATCAACTACCCATGAATGATATCGACCTACCTGAAATGTTTTAGGACAATTTTTAAAAATGGAATCTTCGTTAATAATAGATATTGGTGTGGCAAGTCCATGAAAAACCGTATTTAAATTTTTCAATTGTCCTCCGTAGGCTTCACCTATGGCTTGCATTCCCAAACAAACACCTAATATGCTTTTTGCAGAACCAAATTCTCGAATCAATTGCGGCATGATTCCGGCATCTTTAGGAAGTCCCGGCCCTGGAGAAAGTAGTATTTTATCGTATTGATGAATAGCATTTAGTTCTATTTGGTTGTTTCGAACCACATCAAATGCTACATTACTTACCTTTTCAATTAAGTGAACTAAATTGTAAGTAAAACTGTCGTAATTATCAAGTACCAATAATTTCATGGCTAATCATTAAACAGTATCAATAGGTTTAAAAGTATCAGGATATTTTGTTCGGCTTCACATAAAGGTTATTTGAATTAATAAACTATTAAATTCAATTATTTACCCTCCATTAATCCTCTTCCGGTTTTTTGTATTTTATCTGTACGTTTTAAATCGGCTATGATTTTATCCAGTACGCCATTTATAAATGTTTTGCTGTTAGGAGTACTGTATTCTTTCGAAATATCAATGTATTCATTGAGAGATACTTTTACAGGAATATTACTTAGATAAATAAATTCGGCTAGAGCCATTTTCATTAAAAGCACGTCCATCGCTGCAATTCGGTCTAATTCCCAATTCTTCGTTTTCTCGTCAATCATTTGATCGAATTCCTTATCACTCACAATTGTTTTTCTGAATAATGTGGAAATAAAGTTTTTGTCATCTTCTGCGTCTTTGTATAGTGGCAGTAGGCTGATTTTCCCTGAAAAATTTTCAAAAGTTCTCAATACCATCGAGAATGCACCAAATGTATCATCGGCCCAATGCATATTTCTGTCTTCGAACAAATGGTTTAATAAGTCGTGTTCATAAAGAAATTCAGTAGCCACAGAAATTAAGAATTGCTTATCTTCTTTCGGAGAAGGGGTTTCGGAAGCCATATAATTTTTATAGAGCTCAGTATTTCTTAATTCTGAATAAAGTTTTCGAACTAAATCGAAATCATTTTGCCATGAAATTTTACGGTTGTTTACCTCTTTTTTAAGTTCTTCACTTCTTGAAAGGGATACTAATAGCACATTTTCAATAAATCTCAAATTAGGCTCTAAGTCTTCTTTACTTGGCAATCGTTTGTTTTTATTTTCTTCTATAACTAAATGTGCAGTATGATGTATATCGGTCAATAAAACTAGGATATAATCATATAATTCATAAATCTTGTCTAAACTCTTAAATAATTCTCTTTCGTGAAAACCTATATCCGGTTTTTCGTGCTGAAAATAAGAATAAAGGGATTGCATGGTTTTGATGCGAAGGTAGCGTCTATTTAGCATAAAGAACGGTAGTTTAGAGGTTTTTTAAGAAGTTAGCCATTGGTTTAGGAAAGTGAATTACATGTATTTACTTACATCTCAAATTCGGCGCTAATTTAGGATTTATTTGGCTACAAAAAATTTTTAACTCATAATAAAATATCAAATTCAATGACTAAATTCGTTTTCCGTTTTGATTAAAATCACCAAATATATCCTATTGTTTATACCGCTGTGGTGTTTTTCTCAGAAAAAGATAACAGGTACTAAGGATTTTTACTTAAAAGTGGCACCTACTTATGGTTTTGTATTCGAACATAAAAGTGCCATTGGTAATTTGGTAAAAGGATATATTCCTGGGGTAGAAATTGATTTAGTGAAACCGACCAATGGTTGCAAACATTGGCATTTGGAGAATAATTTTCCTGAAATAGGGTTGTCATTCAATTATATTAGTTTTGCCAATCCGCAGCAGTTGGGGCACTGTTTTGCCCTATCTCCTTATGTCGAAATTCCTTTAAATAAAAAGGAAAGAGCTATGAGACCAGTACTTCGTGTTTGCTGGGGATTATCTTATTTAACAAAAAAATTTGATATAGATGAAAATCCAAAAAATATTGCCATAGCGAGTCATTGGAATACTTATGTGCAATGGAAGGTTTTGTGGCATTTAAATGTAAACGATAAGGTGCGTTTGGAACCTGGCTTATCTTTTGCCCATGCTTCCAATGGTCGATCCCAGGTACCTAATTTAGGATTAAACATTGTGTCACTCAATTTGGGTATTACTTATAAAATGAATGGTAATATCATAAAATCTCCATTAACTGATACCAATTCTGTTTGGCCTTCAAAACACGAAATGTTAATTTGGAACGTATACGGATTTAATGAACATGAACCACCCGGTGGCCCGAAGTATTTTTCTACTACATTGGGTATAAATTACTATTATAACCTGAGAAATACTCACAAATGGGGTGGGGGTATTGATGTGTGTTACGACACTCAAAATTTTTATCATCTCGAAACATCCGGTAATCCCGCAAACAATTGGACAGATATATTACAGTTAGGCGTGAAGGCCTGCTATGCTTATAATATTGGAAGAATAAGTTTACCTATAGAAATGGGTTATTATGCTATCTCTAAACCCAAGGAAGACGGTCCTATTTTTCATCGCATCGGTATCAGACATTATTGCAAAAATGGTCTTATGTTTAATTTTTCGTTAAAATCACATTGGGCTGTAGCTGCGCATTTTGATTATGGTATAGGCTATCGTTTCAGTATCAAAAAGAAAAAGATTGATGCGTTGTAAAATTTTGTTTTTTATGGTTTGTGCCATGGCTTTATTTTCTTGTAAGAGAGAAAATTTATGCGATTGCCTTACATCTACAGGACCAACTAATGTGATTTATCGAAATGTCAAAAATTTTAATTCCATTGTTTTGGAAGATAAGATGGATCTTTTTTTAACACAAGGGCCTAATTATGAAGTGAGGGTAGAGGCAGGAGCAAATATGCAAAGACTTATTAAAACTGAATTAGATGGAGAAACGTTAAAAGTTATGAACGACAATACTTGTAATTGGGTAAGGGGTTACAATCATTCTATTAAAGTTTATGTAACAGCTCCTTATTTTAAATACATTAAGCATGCCGGTTTGGGAACTATGCAGAGTTTAAATACCATCGTTCAGGACGAAATAACAGCAAGAAATGAAAATTCTGGAGATTTAAGACTAAATGTAAATGTTCAAAAAGTAACAGGAAGTTCGCATGGAAATGGCGACACTTACTTAACAGGACAAACTCATCAACTGGCTTACGATTACGTGGGTACTAATTATTTATTTGCCTCAGAACTTGAAGTGAAAAATTACATGTATCTGCATTCCGTTACTATTGGTCATTCACATATAAAGGCTCCTGAAAACGGATTAATGGATATTATTATCGAAAAAGCAGGTAATGTATATTATTCCGGTAATCCCAAAACTATTAATTTAATACGTAGAGGAAAAGGCCAATTAATCAAAGAATAAATGCAGTTTATTTTTTTTAAGAAAATTAAACATGTATTTTCATTCAGCTTTGTTAATTTAACAGACTACTTGAAAAATGTGCGCGCAAGTTATGATGGATTTTAGACAATTTTTTTTCTGTTTCTGTTTGTTGGTTTCTTTCAATTCATTGTTTTCACAAGATGATTATGTGAACGATCGGAGATTGAGGTACGAGGATTGGATTTATCTTCCAAACATTAAAACGGTTCAACTGCATGAATCGTCGTTTGAATCGAATCCGGCTATCTTACCATTGAATGCAACAGAGCAGTTAGAATTGAGTTTTGATGACTTAGATGCCGATAAAAAAGATTATGCGATTAGCTTTGTGCATTGTAATGCTAATTGGGAGCCATCTGATTTAGTTCATTCAGAATATATGAACGGTTTTTTTGAAGCCAATATCCTGAATTTTGCTTACTCCTTAAATACCATTCAAAAATATACCCATTATTCTATTTTGTTTCCTCAGGCTAATATGCAATTTACCAAAACTGGTAATTATATGGTTTATGTGTATGAGGATAATGATAAGTCAAAAATAGTTTTAACTAAGCGGTTTATGATTTATGAAAATAAAATAACCGTATTGACTAATTTAAGACAAGCGATTGGTAATGATGAACAATTTGAAAAACAACACATCGATTTTACTTTAATTAATAGCCAATACGAGCTGACAAATCCTTATTCAGATTTAAAGATTGTGATATCTCAGAACAACAGATGGGATAACATAGTAACTGCTATCAAACCAACATTTGTTGAACCCCGTCAAATTACTTATTCCATGAATGAAGAATCAACGTTTAATGGAGGTAATGAATTCAGGTATTTCGATTCTAGGTCATTACGAACCTATACAGAACGAGTGAACCATATTTACCGAGATAGTTTAAATATCTCTCATATCGAACTAAAAAAAGACGAATTGCGGATATTTAATCAATATGTTTTTTATAATGATTTAAACGGTGGTTATCTTATTCGTAATAAAGATATGGTTGGAAGTCCGGAAACGGAGGCTGATTATGCTTGGGTTCATTTTTTTATTCCGTATGAGAACACCCAGGGAACCGGAAATTTTTATGTGTTAGGGAAATTAACCGAATGGCGTTTGAGTCCGACTAACCGAATGGTGTATAATGCCGATAAAAAAGGCTATGAGTGCGATTTATATATTAAACAAGGTTATTATAATTACAGTTATGTGTATTTAACCGATAATAAAAAAGGTGGCGATGAAACCATGACAGAAGGGAATCATTGGGAAACGGAAAACGATTATGTGATTTACGTTTACCACCGACAAAGAGGAACCTATTATGACCAGTTAGTTGCTGTTAAACGATTTAATTCGTCTAGGAAATAGTTGATAAATAGTCAACGATTTCTGAAAATGTGGGTCTATCCTGAATACTAGGATGCAGGCAATTATTTTTTAATAACCATAACTTGTCGTTTGAAGTTTCATTTTTGGAATGATTTAATAAATCTTCTATTAAACAACCGAAAGCTCTTACATCTATTTTTTCTAATAAATGGGCGTTTTTGTGTTTGATGTCATATATGGTAGCTGCACCAAAATCACCAAAAATAGTGTTACCAGAGTTATCAAATAAAATGTTGTGAGAATATAAATCGCCATGCATAATGCCGCGTGAATGAAGGTGCTCGGAAGCATTGGCAATACTTTTAGCTATTTGCAAAACAACTATTGGCTCAAAATAAGTACCTTCAGTAAATGTATCTCGTGTACAGGTTTCAAAGCTCGGTGGGCTGCCTAGGTTTTTATAGTGTTTAGAAATGAGTTCAAGCGCTAATCCCGTTTTTTGTTGCGGATGGCTTTGTATTTTTCCTATTACACGCACTAAATTTGGATGTTCACCGGCTAAAATACAAGCGTTCATTTCATCCTCCGGAAATCCATCGCTCGTTACTTCTCCTTTAAAAATTTTAACAGCAATTTCTTTTTGTTCGCCATTGTTCGTCCATGTTGCTTTTGAAATAATGCCCGAAGCCCCTTGTCCTAATAGTTCTTGCATCATTAAATCATCCCACGAAATTTCAGATAATTCGGTCGTTTCAGGTGATGTTGAACAGCAAGGGTTACCAGAAAAAGCAAGCCATGAAAGACGAGGTAATGCGAGTAACCAGTCTGGAATAACCATTAATTGATTAGCCGATATGCGCAATAATTCTAAATTTTCGCACGCACTCATTTGTTCGGGTAGCTCCTTAATTTGATTGCCGGCCAAAGCAACTTTTTGTAATCGGGGGCAATGGCCAATGCTTTCGGGAATATGGCTAATTTTGTTATTAGTTAATATTAACCATTGCAAATGAATTGGAAAAGCTTGTTCAGGAATAGTTTGAATTTGGTTTGACTTAAATCCAATCATGGTTAGATTGGGGCATTTGGCAAGTACTTCCGGAAATACTTTGAATTGATTATCTGAAAAAAAAGCGATTTTTAGTTTTTTGAGTTCGCTAAATTTTTCGGGTAGTTCAGATAATTGATTGTCCGATAAATCGAGTATTTCTAGGGTATCGGCCAGTTCTAAAATTTCAGATGGGAAATGCTTTAATTGGCAAGAAAGTTTAAGCGTTTTAGTTCCTTTCAATTCTCCTGAAAGTAGTTGTTCGAGGGTATTCATGAATTAAAATACGCTGTATAATAAATGACCAACCAAAAAATAGATAGATATACCAATAATATCATTGAGCGTTGTTACGAAGGGACCCGTTGCCAAAGCAGGATTTACGTTAAAACGGTTCATAGTTAAAGGAACGAATGTCCCTAAAAACGAAGCACAGATAACAACTGTAAATAAAGCAATACTCACAGTAGCCGCTAATGTCCATGTTTCGCTGATTAATAAATTATAACCTAAAATTAAACTAGAGCAAATAATACCATTAATTAGTCCCACACCTAATTCTTTGAATAGCTTTGGAGCAATTCTGTCGGTAATGAGTGTGTTATTGGCTAGGCCTTGAACGATAATGGATGACGATTGTACGCCAACATTACCACCAGTAGCACCAATGAGGGGAATAAAAAAGGCCATTTCAGGGTGTATTTGAATTTGCCCTTCGTAACTGCCAATAATACGCGAACCAATAATGCCACCGCCCATGCCTATGAGCAACCAAGGAATGCGAGCTCTTGATAAACGCCAAAGTCCGTCGTTACTGTCTACGTCGTCGGTAATACCACTCATGAGTTGAATGTCTTTTTCGGCTTCTTCTCTCATCACATCTACCACGTCGTCAATAGTAATACGACCAACTAATCGTCCTAATTGATCTATAACAGGTAGTACAACTAAGTCATATTTTTGAATTAATTCGGCAACTTCTTCGCTCGAAGCAGATGTTTTGACAGAAATCACATCAGCATCATAAATTTCTTCTACCAGCGCTAAAGGATGAGAAATAATGAGTTTTTTAAGCGATAGCATGCCAATCAATTTATCATGGTCATCTACCACATAAATCGCGTACATCACATCCACATTGTCCGTTTGTCTTCTAATTTCGTCAATACAGGCACTTACGGTTTCATGAGCATATACACTCACTAATTCTTTGGCCATCAACGATCCTGCAGTCCCTTCCTCAAAACTCATCAGGTTAGCAATGTCACTAGCCTGTTCTATATCTTCAATTTGAGATAATACTTCTTCCTGAATTTCTTCAGGTAGTTCATTGATCACGTCGGCAGCATCATCCGACTCCATATTATCAAGTTGTTCGGCAATTTCTTTGGTAGAAAACGTAGCTAATAAAGCTTCCCGTTTTTCTTCTTCCATTTCCAACAATACGTCGGCAGTTAGTCCTTCCTCAATTTGATCGTACAGATAAATAGATTCATCTAAATCTAACCGGTTTAGAATTAAAGCAATATCAACAGCATACAATTCCTGAAGCTGTTCCTTTAAATACGCATCATTTCTTTCGGCGATGGCATTTTTGAGGTGGTTGATATATTCTAAACTTAGTTCAAATTGCATAACCTTGATTTATGGTAATCGCGATAAAGGTAACTTTTTACTGTTTAAATATACGTATTGAGGTTTATTTTAAGGTAAAAAATGGTTAATTAAAGATGAATCATTTGTAAATCAATTATGATTTATTGGTTAGTCAGGTTGGGGTTTGGCCATTTTTGTTTTAACCATGCATTCAGAAATATAGCCGATAAAATAATAATAAACCCTACATAAAACGTGATAGACAATTCCTTGTTTTCCTGAAAAAATACACAAGCTAAAATAATTCCGTAAACGCCTTCCAAATTAATAGTGAGGTTGATGGTATAGGCAGATATATGTTTCATTAAATTAACAATCGCTATAAACGGATAAACCGTGCAGATAATAGCCAATATAAGCAACAGAAGGATGTCTTGATTTTTTAGGCTGAAAAAGGCAACCGAGTAATTACCGTTTAATAACAAAAAAACACTTAACCCTCCTAGGGCGGCTGTTAATTCAATAAATGATAAAACCGGAGAAGAAATGGGTTGTTCTTGATTTTGTATTATGGTTCCATTTAGTACACTGAAAATGGAACCTAAAAGAGCGGCTAAAACCCCAAGTAATATTCCTAAGCTATATTTGATTTCTACTGAAAAAATAAGACAAATTGCTCCTATGATAATCAGACCAATGAGTAATTCATATAAAATGATTTTTCGTTTATAAATGATAGGTTCAATAATGGCTGTAAATAAAGTGCCAGTGCTAAAAGCAGCCATCGTTACGGATACATTAGAAACTTTGATGGCGCCATAAAAACAAAGCCAATGCAAACAAATAATTAACCCAATAGCACTTAGTTGAAGCACTTTTTTGAGCGACATTTTTAAATTAGCTTTGATATAGAGTAAGTAAAAACCCATTACCAAAATGGTGATGACAATGCGAAACCACACTAGTTGCATGGTGTCTGTACCGATTCCTTTACCAAGTATAGGAGCCCATCCCCATATAAAGACAATAAAATGGAGTAAGAAGTGATTTTTGTTAATGTTTTTGAACACAGTTAATAAGATAAAATGGATGTGATTTTAATCCGTAAATGATGAATTTAAAGCTTACTTTTTAAATGGATACTATTTCTCGAATAGAATTCAGTACGATATCACAAGCCGTTTTTATTTCTTGGTCGCTAATAATTAATGGAGGTGCAATGCGCATGGAGTGAGAATTAAATAAAAACCAGTCAACAATTAACCCATTTTTTACACAAGCTTGAATGATGTTCATATTTAAATCAGTATCTCCAAAATCTAATGACAACATTAAGCCTTTTCCTTTAATGCTTTTAATGGCAGGATGAACGAGCAAGGAGCGAATCAATTGCGATTTACGTTCAACCTCGTTCATTAATTTTTCAGAATAAATGGTTTCTAAACAGGCCAAAGAGGCGGCGCAGCATACCGCATTTCCTCCAAAGGTATTGATGTTTCCAAGCACGGGATTATGGGTAAATTCATTGAGGAACTTTTTGGAGCTAATAAAACACCCAATAGGTAGCCCACCTCCCATACCTTTAGCTACTAATAAAATATCAGGAACAATGCCGGTTTGTTCAAAAGCAAAAAAAGTGCCGCTTCTTCCAAAACCGTTTTGAATTTCATCCAAAATTAATAGGGCACAATGTTCGTCACATTTTTTTCGAATGGCTGATAAAAACTCGTTCGATGCTACCGTGTAGCCTGTTTCACTTTGCACCGGTTCTAATATGACAGCTGCTGTTTTGGATGTAATGTATCGGTTCACATCTTCTACCGAATTGTATTCCACTATTCTTACATCGGGTAATAAGGGCCTGAAAGCTTGCTTAAATGTTTCATTACCCATCACACTCAGCGATCCATGAGAGCTACCATGATAGGAATCTTTAAAACAAATAATTTCTGTTTTTCCGGTTACGCGTTTAGCTAGTTTCAAAGCACCTTCAGTGGCTTCTGTTCCCGAATTGGTATAAAAAACGGAGTTCAGGTTTTCGGGTAATAAATCGGTAATGGCTTTTGCTAATTTAATTTGTGGCGATTGCACATATTCGCCATACACCATCAAATGCATATAGGTTTCTGCTTGTTGCTTGATGGCATTTACTACATGCGGATGGCAATGCCCGACATTACTTACCGAAATCCCGGAAATAAAATCGATATAAGACCGATTTTGATTATCAAATAAATAAACGCCTTGAGCTTTCGTGATTTCCAAATCCATCGGATTGGGAGATACCTGAGCTACGTGGTTCAAAAATAATTGCCTGTTTGAAATTTGCATAACAGAGCAAATATACTATTTGTCAAAAAATAGGTGTCGATTGAATAAAATAATAGGTTAATTTTACTTCCTAAATTTTTAAAAAATGAAAAAAATATTTTTTTTATGCCTTATAATGGTTAGCGTGTCAATGTCTTTTGGTCAGGCATACCAATTAAGCACTTTTGCAGGTGGTGGCTTTGGTGATGGTTCAGACGCTAATTTAGCAAAATTAAACAACCCGGTTTGTGTGGTGAAAGATGCCTCAGGAAATTTGTATGTTTCTGATGAAAATCATTTTGTGGTTCGTAAAATTAATGCGGCTGGTATTATTACTACCTATGCAGGTATTGGTACCGAGGGGTATTCGGGTGATGGGGGATTGGCTACAAAAGCTCAGTTAAATCATCCTAGAGGTTTGGCTTTAGATGCCGCCGGTAACTTATATATTGCGGATAAGAACAATCATTGCATTCGTAAAGTTTCAGTAAATGGCATTATCTCAACCGTTATAGGAAAAGGATATGGAGATAGTCTTGCAGCCACAAATGCCGTGTTAAATAATCCGGTTCAAGCCATTAAAGATGCTAATGGAAACATGTTTATTATTGATCAGATCAATAATCGTATTCGTAAAGTTAACTCTAATGGTGTAATTACTACCTATGCTGGTAATGGTCAAACGGGTTATTCGGGCGATGGAGGCCCTGCCACTCAAGCATCGTTTAATGTTATTACAGGTATCGCTTTGGATGCATCGGGCAATTTGTATGCGACAGATTCTTGGAACAATTGCGTGCGTAAAATTTCTACTTCAGGCATTATTTCAACTATTGCCGGTAACGGTCAATCGGGCTATTCGGGCGATGGCGGACCTGCTAATATGGCTTTATTAGCTTCTCCTGAAGATGTTGCCGTTGATAAAATAGGTAATATTTTCATTTCTACCGGAGATCGTAGAATTCGAAAAATTGCATTGGATGGCACAATCAGCACTTTTGCCGGAGTAGGTACTATGGGATATAGCGGTAATGGTGGGCCTGCAGTTAATGCAGAGTTTAATAGTCCAGTTAGTATTGCTTTGGATGATTTAGGAAATATGTATGTGGCAGATTGTTATAATCATGTTGTTCGAAAAATCAATACATCTGGAGTGGTTTCCACTATTGTTGGAACAGGTGTGGGCGGATATTCAGGAGATGGCGGACTTGCCACCGCTGCTCAATTGTATAATCCAATTGCTGTTGCTTTGGATGCGGCAAACAATCTTTATATTACAGCTGAAGGTCGCATTCGTAAAGTCGATCAAAATGGAATTATTACCACAGTTGCAGGAATACAATCTATTACTTATTCGGGAGATGGTGGGCCTGCTACATCAGCCGGATTAGGTTTTCCTCAAAAAATATCCATTGATAGCGATGGTAATTTATATATTGCTTGTGGAATACAAAGAATTCGTATGGTTAATTCCAATGGAGTTATTAGTACAATTGCAGGTACTGGTTTAACAGACTATTGTGGCGATGGTGCTCAAGCGTCTAAAGCTATGTTGTTTTTTCCAGACGCAATCGCTTTTGATGCTCAAGGTAGTTTATATATTACAGATGTCGCTAATTTCAGAATTCGTAAAGTAGCTACAAATGGTATCATTACTACACTTGCCGGAAACGGTATTGAAAATTATTCAGGCGATGGTGGATTAGCAACATCGGCGAGTTTAAATGGTTTGTCGGGTATAGCTATTGATGGGACAGGTAATGTGTTTTTTTCAGCGGGACTGAATCGTATTCGTAAAGTTGATGTGAATGGCATCGTTTCTACATTTGCCGGAAATGTCATTTCTGGTTTTATGGGCGATGGCGGATTAGCTACTTCAGCTCGTTTATATTCGCCCGAAGGTCTTGCTTGCGACGCTTCCGGAAATTTATATATTGCTGATGCAAATAATGATCGTATTCGTAAAATATCTCCTAATGGCATCATTACCTCAATTGCCGGAAGTGGATTAAGAGGTGGTAATTGTCCGTTAAATTTTGGTAACGGAGGACAAGCCCTTCAAGCTTGCTTATATGCTCCCTCAGGTGTTTTTGTAGATCCATCAGGAGTCATTTATATTGCCGACAGAGGCAATCAGCGAATACGTCAAATTGATAACAATGGTATTATTTCGAATGTTGCTGGGGTATCAAATTTTACAGGCGAGGGAGGGCTCGCTGCATCTGCCGATTTCTATTGGCCTTACGGATTAACATCTGATTCTAAAGGGAATATTTATGTGGCAGATCAATACCATGGTATTATTAGAAAAATTGATAAGAATGGCATTATAACCACCATTGCAGGGAAACGTTTCAGATCATTTAGCGGAGATGGTGGCCCCGCAACTGAGGCAGTTTTAAATGACCCGAGAGGTGTGGCTGCTGATAAACAAGGTAATATTTATATTGCCGATACCTATAATAACCGTGTCAGAAAAATAGACGTGAATGGTATTATTACAACGATTGCTGGTTCTCAATTTTTTGGTGCCTTTGGCGATGGTGGTTTAGCTACCTCCGCTGCATTATATCATCCTACAGATATTGCCATAGATAATAGTGGGAATATTTATATTTCCGATTCTGAAAATAACCGAATTAGAAAAGTAGATGTGAACGGAATTATTACGACTGCAGCAGGAAGTTCTACTGTAGGATTCGCGGGAGATGGTGGGCCTGCTACTGAGGCATCACTATATACACCTGGAGAAATTGCTTTGGATGATAAAGGAAATCTATATATTGTTGATACATATAACCAACGTATTCGTAAAGTGGATGCTAATGGCATTATATCAACCATTGCCGGAACAGGAAATGCAGGTAATTTTGGTGAGGGTTATTTGGCCGTTAATGCTGAGTTAAATGCTCCTGCAGGAATTGCTATTGATAAAAACGGCGTAATGTATGTTACTCAATTTGGTTCTCCCTTAGTTAAAAAAATAGATGTTAACGGCGTGATGACCACCATAGCGGGTAATCAGTCTTTCGGTTTTTGGAACAATGGTGGTGATGCGTTGCAATGTTCACTTACTATGCCTAGCGGAATTGTTGTTGATTCAATAGGTAATATTTATTTCGCAGATTTGATTAATAATCGTATTGGTAAATTGAGTCCGGTTCCATTTATACCAACGAGTTTAAATAATTTCGAATTAGAAAATGGCTTCAAGGTTTTCCCAAATCCAAGTAAAGGAAACATATCATTGGCTTTATTAGGTAAAAATGGTAATAGTGATTTGAAAAAAATAATGGTCTATAATATGTTTGGGCAAATAATTCATGAAGAAACGGTTTTTGATAAAACACCAGTTTCGCTCGATTTATCTCAACATCCAAAGGGAGTGTACGTTATTAAACTAACTACAAGTGATAACGAACAAATTTGTGAAAAAATAATTTTAGAATAAGTTTTTACATAGATTGGTTTATGAATGACTTGAGCGGCATAATAATATGTCGCTCTTTTTTTATTTTATTGTCTGTTACAGTAGAAAATTATGCCTTTTTAAATTTTCGTATCGAGAACTGTTTTAGTACCGACCTCACCCCCGGCCTTCTCCGAAAGGTGTCATCCTGAGCCTGTCGAAGGAAAAGGGGAGTGTGTAGATACAATTTTTTGCGAGAGCAAAAGCAAAAAATCACTCAAGGCGACAGAGGTCTGTTCGAGTAGAAAATTCTGCCTCTTTAAATTTTCGTATCGAGAACTTATTTATGGCCTTTCGATACAATTTTTTGCAAGAACCAAGGCAAAAAATCACTCAAGGCGACGGTGCTCAGTTCGAGTGAAAATTATGTCTCTTTAAATTTTCGTATCGAGAACTGTTTTAGTACCGGCCTCACCCCCGGCCCCTCTCCAAAGGAAGAGGGGAGTGTGTAGATACAATTTTTCGCAAGAGCCAAGCCCAAAAATCACTCAAGACGACGGCTGTCTGTTCGAGTAGAAAATTATGCCTTTTTAAATTTTCGTATCGAGAACTTTTTTAATGTCTTTCAATCCAAAATGTATCTTTAAAATCGAGGTACGAGATTCGCTGATACATAAATAAAATAATAGTATCATCAGGACTCGCTCTCGGCTCCTATTCGAAATCAAATAGACAAAAAAATCAAAAAGGTAATACGTTTATTATTATTTATTTTTTATAACAAACAGTCATCATATAATTTTTAACCTCCCAAAGAAAGAGAATGGCATATATGGCGGATATAAAACCAAATAAAACGGCCGATAGAACAAGGAAAACTGTGCCAGACTCATATTTGATACCTATTAAAGATGATATACTTACTAAAAATAGTTGTATAGTAAAATGAAAATATTCAATGATTGTAAATACCTGTTTGTTTTTTAAGCCATATCTAAAAATTAAAAATATCGTAAATAAGGCATTTACCGTCATTCCAAAATAGGTTAGGATTACTTTAAAACTAAACGTAGGGAGTGAATAAAATTTAGAAATGACTCCGGCATACAGGATTAAGGCCATACTTAATACAATTAATATTACAAGCAGTATGGCTGTTTTTTTATCTGTTTTTTGAATGGCAGCCATTATGTTTTGTTTTTAATTAGTTTAATCTGTTCTACTTTACCCTTGTTGACAGAAATTTTATAAGTACACGCCTTGCCCTCAATTTCAGTTTTAAGAAAAATGTCTTTTGTAATTTCAATCAAAACCAGTCCTATAAATTTGGATTTTTGTATTCTTCTTTGAGAAACTTTGTTACCAACTTTCTGTTTTTGAGTTATTACTTCCCACTGTTCACGGTACAAATAGCCATCATAACTAATGGTGTATTGCTCGTTTCTGTTAAATCCCCAATCAATATCAAAATTAATTTCAAGATTTCTTTTTTGTAAAGCTTTAGATATGGGTAGCAGATAGCTTGGTATTCTTGCTGAATCAGGAGTCTTCATAAAGAGTAATTTTAGCCAAAAATAGAATGCATAAACGCAGCGTGCATGCGTTTAATTATTTTATTAAAGAACAATCTTGTTTTTTTCAAATCTCAATTGAGCAATATCTCTAATTCTGTTTTTAATGTTATCCGTATCTAACAGTACATTTTCGCAATGTGCCAAAAACCATTGTATGAGTTCGTGTGTAGGAATCACTTTTATAGTCATTCTTGTCAACAAAGGATGGGTTTGACGCGAAATTTTTTGGCTATGATGAAGAGGGTTCATTTCTAGTAGATAACTATATTTATTAGAAACGTAAAATTTAATAATTTGCTTTTTTTCGTTTTTTAAAGGATACACTCCGTACATATCCTTAGCATATTTAACTACCTCTTTGCGCTTACTATCGTTAAATTTAATGGTTGTTATTACATCAAAATCAGGCATAATTCTATCAAACCCATAAACCTTTAATTGCTTGGATAATTGCGAATAGGCCAACAAATACCATTTATGATTAAATTCTAATAGCTGATAGGGGTGAACAACGATTATATCGGCTTCCGTTAAACTTAAATAAAATATTTTGATGACTTCCTTTTTTTTAATATGCTCTAATAATGGCTTGTAATGAAAAAATCCCCATTGTTGAGGTGCTTGCTGAGAAACAACTAAAGGGATTGAGTCGTGCGTGGTTGCTTTTTTTACGGATAAACTATTGATGAGTTTGATACATGCGCCACGGCATTCGTCGTTCATATGTTTTTTGCTAATAGTACTCCATAATTCCAAAGTTTCTGCCATTATTTGAGCTTCATCATTACTTAAAGGTATAGCATTAATAGAATAATTTTCATCAGTGTAAAAATACCCATCTTTACTTTTGCTATATTTTATAGGAGCTTTGTAACCAAGTACTTCATCTTCTTTCATGGTTTTAATGTCTTTCTGGATGGTACTTACCGAGAAATCTTTACCCAATGTTTCCTTTAGTGTTTGAATAATATACTCCATCGAAGGAAATGGATGTCGTTTATTTCCAATACAGGAATCAATTATTTTGTACCTTAAATAGGCTTCTTTATTTAGTGACATGTTATTCCAAATATAGTAAAACGCATTTAAATAGGTTTAAGTTTTAATTGGTAGTTAGAATCTAATCTGTTTTTTTATTAATAAATAATTTGATACACATCATGGTGCCAATAATTAAAAAAGCAATTCCTATCAGCAGATGACAAATGGATTTATTAAAATCGCTTAATCTTTCTATAAAATAGTCATTTAATAATAAGGATCCTACAATTATACATGCGCTTATAACAGTTATTTCCAAAAATAATGTTTTGATTTTTTTAGATATATTTTTAATATGTATGCTAATGATAAATGGAATAATGGATACACAAATACAAGATATAGGTAAAATATCAGCTAGTGTATTTGTTTTATTTAGAACTCGTATTAGCTCTATGTATAAACTAACGGTTATGATATCAAAAGCTATGATACACAATATGGTTGTTGCTTTTTCTAATTTGGTTTGTTGAGTGGATTCCATGAGCTTTTTTTTAGTATTTGTATAATTTATTTTTACACAAAACTAATTTTGTAAAACGCACTGATTATGCGTTTTTGTAAAATTTAATGCAGATTATAGACTTTTTTTTAGAATAATCCTCACTATTGAAACTATCCGAGGAGCGATATTATTAAAGAAAAATTTATTTTTGCACCGTCTGTTAGAATTAAAATTCTGTTTTTTGAATTTTTATATCGAGAAATTTTTTAATGCCTTTTACTAAAACGCAAATAGAATCCGTTTGACTGATTTAATAATTGTATTTTAAAATATTGAATTAATAATCAAATCACTATAAAATCAAAAATATGCACAAGGACGAAAAAAACACATTTGACCATGAAGCACAAAAAGCACAATAACTTAAACATATTCATGAGTATTCACCACTTATTAAAACGCCATTAGATCCAAGTGATGTAAGAGATCTTTGCCGTTGTATTTTCCGAAAACAAATAACCATTGATTTGCTTTCTAATGAAGTATTTGAAGAATTAAAAGCAACCGATTTTTTTAAATCACTGTTGTCTAATAATAAAATACAAATTAGTACTTAAGCGTATATACCTTAGGTTCTACTATCTTAATTTTGGGCTATAATCAATTATTTATTTAACGCTAACAAATTAAAAATGGAAAATTTACCAATCAAACTAAGAAGAAATAAATCTACCTTTGTTACAATTGAAGCAAATACTCAAATAACATTTGCCTTAGCTGGTGGCATTGATTACAATGAGGATTTTTTTGAATTAAGATACAAGGGTAAAAAATACGCTAATCTTCCAGTAAAATTTACTTATAATGATGCTAATGGTTTTATTGTAAGTTATATTAAAATTATACCATCTGGTGGCTATTTTTCTTGGCGTAATGAATATAGTATAGAAAATTCGAATTTTGGTTTATTGTCATTATCTTGTACTGAATACGTAGAATTTCTTTTTCGAGTTTATCGCAACCATTTCCAAAAATAGTATAGTTTAAAAGTAGTAATATTTAAACTGGAAACCCGATGAAAAAACTAAAAGCATTTTGCCTGTATTTATAGAGTCATACAAAAATTTCACGACAAGGAAGAAATGACACAATTTAATCTTCCTGACGAATTTCAAAGTCTTTTAAATAAAGTTTTAAATTAATCAAGTAGCCTTTAACAGAAATACTGAATTTAATCGCAACGCTATCAGCTGCTACCAGTAATGGGCGCAAAAACAAAAATTCAATGAAAAATTTAAGACTTAAATATAAATTAGCTATTATTCCTAAAGACACTATTCTATTTAGAAAAGCTCCCGACAATGGAATTTATGAATCTATGTATTTTAGTTTTAATTCAAGTGGCACGTATAGTTCTGACTTTAATTCTGGACCAATACAACAATGGAAAACAAAACAAACTATTATCTCACGCTTAATAGTAAAGGGTAAAATTTCTCCGCTCATATATGGTACTGATTTAGAATTTTGTTACCATCAATTCTGTGGTGAGGACAAGTATTATTTAGACGTGAAGCATCGCCATAATCCTAAATGCAAAGACTTCTTAGCTTCTTTAAAAAACATTGGAATTGATAGTTGGGTAACATCTATTCATAATGGAACTGACATAGAATTACATTTGTTTACAGACAATAATAAAAATTTAATTCAATTCAAAAAAAATATTAACAATGAAAAAAATAGAATTATAATAAACAAAGATTCTTTTAATAAAGTAATTTTATTAGACCCGAAAGATTACACATAGTTCATGCTGCCAATAAGCAATTCGGCAAGCCGATATGATTACGTATTTTTTGTAGCTTGAAAAAAATATTCCTTCTCTTTTTTCACTGCTTTCAATTTCGTTTAGTATAGCAAAGGCTAGATGTGTTGCGCCATTTCCGATAATACTAGAAATACCCAATACATTATAAGTTGTTTTGTTAAGCGCAAATTGTATAGCCGTTGATTTTGCTATTTGATTTGAGTCAATAGATATGAAGTTATTGAAACTATAATGCTCTTTTGCTGGATATTTTGATGAGTAATTATTAATTATATTGTCATATATTGTATTTGTGATGTTTAATTTTTTAAGTGGTTTCGAGCTTTTCCTAATGTGATTAGCTGCTGATTATTTTAGACAGTTTTAGCCGCCTAATAATTTTTTTTGTCTTACCGCAAAAGGAAACCAACATTTTCTTTGCTTATTTACTTTCAATATTGGAGTTTGCTCATCAGTCAAATAATTAACAATATATTTTTTTGTTTTTGTAATGGCATGATGAATGGGTAAAATATTAAAACTACTTGGTTTTTCAACCCATTCTTTTGTTGTGTTAAGTAGTGATGTTGTAAAATATCCTCCATGATTATTGTCAAAGGATGTCTCTCCGATACAACAAGAATAACAAACAATAATTCCGTTCTCACATTTATTTATATATCCGTCAAATAGTCGTCGTGCCTTTGTTTTTAGTAACCTTGATGGAAATGAACACAACTCCTCACCTATAAACCCTGAGATTCCACTGTCAACAAAACTTCTACAAGCGTCAACAATAAGCATTTGCTTTGGAACTTTTTTTGCAATTAAATTATTAAGAGTTAAATACTCCGTTCTATTAATAGCAAGAATAGTTTGCCCTTGAAGGGAATAAGCACCATGCCCAGAAAAAACAATCAGTAAATAGTCCGCATCTACTTTGTTAATTGTATTAAGCAATGTGTTCTTCTCAGGATTTTTTATTGCAAGGATTTCAGTTTTGTCCCACGCACCGCCAGTTGGAGACTTTAAGAACTTTATATAATTCTTAATATCATACTCAACACCATGAAGATATTTTTGTGTATTTTCTTGTCCTGGTGCTTCGATTAAAATTGCTTGTCGTTTCATTTTATGTTAAATCAAGGGTTCTCAAATTTAGTTGGAAGTTCAATATCACACAGCTTAAACAAATTCACGAGTATTTACTCCTTATTAAATGCCGCTACACTCTAGTGATGTATAAGTGTGTTTCACACCAATCGGAAAGTTTGGTTTTAGTTCTGTAACCAAATACGAAGGTCTTTGAGTTGTTTGGCCTGAAGTATAATTCCTTTTAAGAAAAGTGGTCGTCATTTTACCAACTTCTAAAGCCGTCAAAACACTATCACCAGTATTGATATTCGACCAATGTTGAGAGGAAGTAAGCAAAGCATAACTAAAAAAACTACCTGTTTGTGTCAATACAGACTCTTGCCCACGTGAACATGACATCAAAATCTGCGTTCCATTTGGACTGTTTTTTATAGCATCATTAAATAATTGACGCGCGCGAGGTTTAGCAATCGAAGAACGAAAACTCATGTACTTTTCCACATTGTCGATACCTTCAAAATAATGATACCCTTCCATGTAACTCTGACAAGAATCAGAGATAATAAGTTTTTTTGGTGATTGTATATTGTCAATTATAGTTTGAACTGCAACGGCATCATCCGCATTGATATTAAAAACCATCTTTTCTGTATTAGTTGCAAAGAAACCATGGCCACTAAAAATGAAAATTGTGAAATCGGCTTTTGAAGTTATCAATTTTGCTTTTAAGTATTTCCAGCCTGGATTTTTTAAAATTGTTATCTCGTTGTCAGAATCAAAAGCACCGCCTATCGCTGATTGAAAGTAGCGATTGTAATTAATAACGTCTGCCTTAATTCCACTTTGAAAAGAGCCATTTTCATTAACAGGAGAACCTACTATAAAAATTTTACGTGTAAACATACTTTTCTTAATTAAATATTGCCCAGTTTTTATTAGGTACTCCCTTAATACCATAATAAACTACAAAATCAAATTCTTCTTGAGAGGTTGCAGAAATATAAATGTGTTTATCTACTAAGCTTGTAGATAAAATCTTAGGGAATGTAGTAAAACCCTTTCTACCAATGCCAAAATAATACATGTTGGCATTGTTCTTTTTTTCGAGAAGTCTTAATGGTACTTTTACAGTCTCGCAAGATATTACATTTTCGTTGTCAAAATTGAAATTAAGGGTTATGGCATCAATATTACCCTTTTTCATTTCAATCCCTATTAAAAGTATATGCCCATTTAATGCAAGAACTTTTTGAAATTTCTCTGAATTTTTAAGTGTGAATTTCATGTCTATTTTTGTTAAGTTATCAATAGGATTCACTTCCAATTTTTTCATTAGTTGATTTATTTTGAGTGCAAGTTCGGAATGTTGAACGCAAAGGAAATCCGTTTTACAATAGATCATGAATTTTCATGAAAAACGAAATAATTCCCCAATAGTAGAGTTGATTTTTCGATTTTAAATTCAACTCATTTTTAATTTTCGTATCGAGAACTGTTAGTACCGGCCTCACCCCGGGCCGCTCTACAAAGGAAGAGGAGAGTATATAAATACAATTTTTTGTAAGAACCAAGTCAAAAAATCACTCAAGGGGATGATGGTCTGTTCGAGTAGAAAATTCTGCCTCTTTAAATTTTCGTATCGAGAACTTATTTAATATCCTTATAACGGTTTATGTATCTTGTGAAAAAGATTTAAATTTAGAACGTTATTTATAGCTCAATATAAGGCCTTCAATTTTTTTGAGTTTTTCTTCGCAAAGTTCGGCATTGGCTTTACGCACCTTAAAATTGATTTCACAAGCATTGTCAAATGCCTGATGAGTAATTTTAACATCCAGTTGCTTCAGTAATTTCATGACCTCATTGAGTTGCTTAAAATTAAATTGGATATGGTATGAAAATAAGATGTGTTTTTCGATAACATTTGCTGCTTTAATGGCCTCTGCTGCAGCCTGTTTATATGCATTAATGAGTCCACTTACCCCAAGCAAAGTTCCTCCAAAATACCTAACCACCACAATACAAATATCCGTTAAGTCGTTCGATTGTATTTGCCCTAGTATGGGTTTTCCGGCTGTGTTTGAAGGTTCGCCATCGTCGTTTGCTCTTACATTTAGTTTATCTTCTCCCAAGCGGTAGGCGTAGCAATGATGATTGGCGGTGTGGTGTTCTTTTTTTAAGCGCTGTAAAATTTCTTTAACCTGTTGTTCGTTGGTTATAGGATAGGCAAAGGCTAAAAACTTACTGCCTTTATCTTTAAAAATAGCCTCACTGTTTTGGTCGATGGTTAAATAGGTATCCGAAAATAAGCTCATGAGTTAATCCATCAATTGGGGTAGAAGCCCTAAAATTAAAATAGCCAGTAAACTCAATCCAATACCAATCCAGTTTTTGAATGATAATTTTTCTTTAAAAGACAGCACCGAAAATAGGGTAGATAAGGTAAGGATGCTTAAATTATTGACTGGAAAAAGGACTGATGGTTCCATAATATTGGCATTTAATGCGCATACAATAAAATACATGGTACCAAAATTTATGGTACCTAATATAATACCCGCGGGGACGGCCTTGAGTTGAAACCTTTCTTTTTTGATGAGGAGTTGGTAGAGTAAAACCATAAAGCCAATGATAAAGGCTGTAGAAAAAATGGTTGATAAAAACGCATCAAAATCATCGCTACTTAGTAAAAAACGTTGCGCATAATTGATGGAAGAGTCGATGATACCACTGCATGCAAAAATAATAAGAGGAAATACCCACCAAAATGTTTGAGTGGTTTGAGTCGTTTCTTCTTTATGTGAAACTAAATATACCGCTAGTACGGCTAGTAGGATACCGATGGCTTTTGATACCGTAAATGGATCGTCATAACATAAAATGGCTACCGAAATTGGTACTACCACTGCCATACGGTTGGCTACCTGAGCTACAGAAATGCCTTGCTTGGCAGTGGTTTCGGCAATAACAAACAAACTGCTAATAAATATAATACCTAAGCTTACTGCCAAATAAAACCAGGGTTGCGTGTGGGCATTTAGAGGTGTTACACTCGAAGATGTGGTTATAAATCCCAAAGCGCCCGCCATCATGTAGTTAACTATTATTGCTTGTAAGGCATGAATGCGTTTAACGGCAATAATTTTGAAAGAAATGCCAAATAAGGTTGAAACTAAAATGGAGATTATTAAAAATACCATACTATGTGTTTTGCAGTGTATATAACCAATCTTTTCCTACCGTAACGGGTATTTTGTTATCCAAATTTATGAGTGGTGCTTTAATACCATTACCAAATGTTTGGTTGGGATTAATAAATAAGCGCGCTTCGTCCCATGCATTTGTTTGCATAAACTGTTCAATGGTTTGGGTGCCGCCTTCTATAATGAGGCTCGAAATGCCTTTTTGAAAACAGTAATTTAATACCTCTTGTGTGCGATTATTCCAGTCTATTTTTACAAATTCTGTATGTTCATTTGTTTCTTGTTGCTTGGTATTAAAAATCACTGTTGGCGCATCGTGGTTAAATACATTAAGGTTCGCATCCAATTCTAAGTATTTGGATAACACCATACGTATAGGATTTTTTCCTTTAGCCAAACGGGCTGTTAATAATGGATTATCAGCTACTAATGTATTGTGTCCAATTAAAATGGCTTGTTCCTGAGTACGCCAATTATGCACCAATTGTTTGCTTTCGTTTCCGGTTATCCAGTTTTCTGTTTTGTTTTCGGGTAACGGCCAACGGCTAATGTAACCATCGAGGGTTTGAGCCCATTTTAAAATTACATAAGGCCGTTTTTGTTCATGAAATGTAAAAAAACGTTTGTTTAATTCGCGGCATTCCTCATCCAATATACCATACTCTACGTTTATTCCTGCATCTCTTAACTTTTGTACCCCTTTGCCCGACACCAAAGGATTTGAATCAAGATTTCCAATCACGACGTGTTTAATACCTTTATCAATAATTAAATCGGCGCATGGAGGCGTTTTCCCGAAGTGGGAGCAAGGCTCTAAGGTTACATATAACGTACAGTTTTTTAGTAATTCATCATTTACTTGCTTGATGGCATTGGGTTCCGCATGAGCACTTCCGTATACCTCGTGGTATCCTTCTGCAATAATTTGGTTTTGGTGCACGATGACACAGCCCACCATAGGGTTGGGAGCGACCTTGCCTAAGCCTTGAGCGGCCAATTGAAGGCAGCGTTTCATATACGTTTCGTGCGACTGAATGAACATAAATATCTACCGCAATATTAATGAATCATTTGTTTGTATGAGCAAAAGAAGACGTTTTCTATTCAAAAACCAATTGTTATTTACTTCATAAATTTGTTACTTTTAGCCCATGCTAAAATCCATGACAGGCTTTGGAAAAGCCACAAAAGAGTTTGAACACAAAACTGTAAGCGTAGAGATTCGTTCTCTGAATAGTAAAAATATTGACTTAAACTTGCGTTTATCATCTATATATAGAGATAAAGAGCACGAATTGAAAAGTGAAATAACTAAATTACTGGAACGTGGAAAAATAGATTTGTCTATTTACGTAGAGTCTAAAACGGTGGAGATGCCTGTGGAAGTGAATACCGAATTGGCAAAGTCTTATTATAATAAAATTAAACAACTGGCTATTGAGCTCAATGAGCCACAAACTAATTTATTATCTTATGTTTTAAAAATGCCTGATGTATTGAAGGCAGAGCGAAAAGAACCTAACGAAGAGGATTGGAAAGATATTTTAGAAGTTATTTATTCAGCCATTGTATCTTTAAATCAGTTTAGGGAAGACGAAGGAAGGTCTATTGAAAAAGATTTTATGGATCGTCTTAGTATAATTGCAGACTCTCTAGAAAAAATAAAAGAACATGATGTCGCTAGAATTCAAAGCATTAGAGATAGGATACGTAAAAATTTAGAGGAGGTTGTGGGGAGAGACAAAGTAGATCATAACCGTTTTGAGCAAGAGTTGATTTACTACATCGAAAAGTTAGATATAAACGAAGAGAAAGTACGCTTAAAAACTCACCTCGATTATTTTATGAAAACGATGAAAGAACCAGCCGGTGGTCGTAAACTAAATTTTATTGGACAGGAAATAGGCCGAGAAATTAATACCATTGGTTCGAAAGCCAACGATGCAGAAATGCAAAAATTAGTGGTATTGATGAAAGATGAATTAGAAAAAATAAAAGAACAAACCAACAACGTGTTATAAAATGAATTTATTCAAATTATCCGGAATAGCCTCTGTTTTTTTTGGTTTGTTATGTTGCTTGTCGCTTATTAATCCTACCTATCTGAGGTTCGGTTTTTTATTTACCATTTTAGGATTTATTAGTTCTACGGCTAATATTTACCTAAATGCTAAATATGAGATTACCAAAAGTTCTTTCAGTTTGGGGTACATCGGTATGATTTTATCTTCTGTGCCTGTTATTTTTATTTTGGTGCTTATTATTAAAAACAGTTAATATGTCAAGTATCAAACAGTATTTGTCTCTTGTAAAATTTAGTCACACCATATTTGCGTTGCCATTTGCTTGTATTGGTTTTGCATTGGCATTGCACCAGGGGTTTTCGTTTTCGCCCACATTGTTTTTGTTGGTTTTAGTGTGCATGGTTACAGCACGAAATTCAGCGATGGCTTTTAATCGTTACATCGATCGTAAATTTGATGCCTTAAACCCTCGAACAGCTATTCGTGAAATTCCGGCAGGTATTATACAACCTAAAAATGCGTTTTATTTTATTGTGGTGAATTGTTTGTTGTTTATTGTTGCCACGTTTTTCATTAATTCTATTTGTTTTTATTTATCACCCGTGGCCTTGTTTGCAGTACTGTTTTACAGCTATACCAAACGCTTTACCCCTTTGTGTCATTTGGTGTTAGGCTGCGGTTTGGCATTAGCACCAATTGGCGCTTATTTGGCGGTAACCGGTGTATTTGCATGGTTGCCTTTATTGTTTTCATTTACCGTGTTAACATGGGTAAGTGGTTTTGATATCATATACGCTCTTCAAGATGAGGCGTTTGACAGAGAGCATCATCTAAAATCCATACCTGTATTGTTGGGTACCAAAGGCGCTTTACGTTTTTCGGAAATTCTCCATGTCTTATCAATAGGATGTGTTGTTATGGCGGGTTTTGTAGGCCATTTTAATGCCATATATTGGATAGGAGTCGTGTTGTTTTCGGGTTTGGTAATCTATCAACACACCATTGTAAAACCCGATGATTTATCGAGGGTTAATATAGCTTTTGGCACTACCAATGGCATTGCAAGTGTGGTATTTGCCATCTTTACAATAGTATCGTTTTTTGTGTGAGAGTTTGAATTTTGAGACAAAAATAGTAATGTAAGAACCTACTTTTTTTGCAACCATTTATCCAATTCAAACACCAATAACGAAGAGCCTATCCCAATGATCATGCCCCCGAGTACATCGCTTGGAAAATGAACACCCAATCGCATACGCGAATACCCAACGGTGCAAGCATAAGCAAAAGACGGAATCGTTACATACCATTTTTTGGCAGATAAAGATAAGGCGGTAGCCGTGGCAAACGCTGCCGATGTATGTCCGGAAGGAAATGAATACTTGCCGGTTTCGGTGCGTTTGATAATTTCATCAGGATATTGAACGTATGGCCTTGGTCTGTTTACCACGTATTTTAGTCCGGTAGAAAGAGCGCCACTTAAGCCAATAGCTAAGCCTGTTTTAAAACCATTGCGCATCATCGGTTTATCATCCTGTAAATATCCCGACAAAAGCAAAGAGCCAGGAGTGATAACCATAGCCGGATAAATGGAATGAGAGGTTATTTTCATCGTTTTATCCCACTGAGGATAATCGTTTCGATTAATGGTTTTTAGAATACTCATATCTGCTTTTTGTGCAAAAACGAAAATATTTAATAGACTAAACCAAATAAGGCAAGATGTTTTCACGACAAAATTTTCATTAAGAAATAACAACTCGGCAACACAACTAAAAATAAGATGTATGCCAACATGATGACTATTTTACCAAATACATTGATATCTTTTATGAAGGGTGTTTTTAAAATGGCAATCACATGCTGAATGATGCCGCCTTCTAGTACACTGTATTTTTGAACACCTGCTTCTACACCGGTATAGCGTTTATGAAATGACAGTAGAACACAATCTCTAATGGTCCAATAATCTTTATCTGGCAAATCCGTATAATCAGTGGTGTAATTAATGTTTTCTTGACTGAGGTATTCTCTGATTTTTTGATTTTTTATTTCCATGATTAAATCAAAAGCCATTGAAACCGGAATGATTAAGAAAATGAGGCTTTTGGTAACGATAGCAAGGATAGCAAGTATGGCAATGGAAATAATAGTAAAAATGACGCGGATGGTGTGGTTATGATTAATGAAAAGTGTTTCTAATAAACGACCGCCATCTAATGGCATAAATGGTAATAAGTTAAATAGGTTTAGGAATAAGAAAATATTCCCTAACATTTCGAATCGTTCGTTGGGATAATAAAAAGTACTCATCAATAAACAAAAACCAATGATGATGCCCGGAACGGGGCCGGCTAAAATAACCAAACTCATTTGTCGTTGCGAAATGATAGATTTTTTTCCGGTAACATATGCACCGAGTAGGGGCAGGACAAATAATTTAACATTGGTATAGTTAAATAATTTCATGGCAAAAAAATGACCAAACTCGTGTATAAGCAAAACAACCAATACAGCAGCAATGTAAATCAGGTCTTGGTCGAAAATAAGGTAGAAAAACACCGCATAAATTAATAAGCTGATAAGTGATTTTCTGACCCAATTTTTTTTGTCTTGCATTAAAATGGGTTTCGGTAAAGTTGATATACCACCATCATGAGAGGAGTTGGATGATGTTTCGGGATTGGTGTATTCTGGTTCTATAGGTTCCACTGGTTTAAAATTTGGTGTTGTAAAATATAAATAAAAAATCCGGTAAAGTATCCAACAACGGCAAGCCATGAAATGTTTTTGAAATACCAACTAAAACTAATGGATTCTATTCCCATGACGGCTACTCCGGCTGCACTGCCAATAATAAGGCAACTTCCTCCCGTACCTGTGCAATAAGCCATCATTTGCCAAAAGGTATCATCTGTGGGGAAATCATACATGGCCATAGAGGCAGCCAGCAGCGGTACATTGTCAACAACGGCAGATAGTAAACCAATAACGGCCGAAATGAGTTTTAAATTACCTAAATACTGATTCAATTGTGAACCAATATGGCTTAAAACGCCAATTTCTTGCAAACAAGCTACGGCTAATAAAATACCGGTAAAAAATAATACACTCGGTACATCGGTTTTGGTGATGGCATTAACTACCGAAAATTGTCCTTTTTCCTGCTCGTCTTTGCGTTTGTGCAATAATTCAGTCACAATCCACATCACTCCCAATCCGAACAAAATACCCATATAAGGAGGTAAATGAGTCATAGTTTTGAAAATAGGTACAAACAATAAAACAGCTAAGCCTAGCAAGAACATCATGTTTTTTTCCTTAGCAGATACTCGGTTTACTCTTTGTTCTGTTTCTAAAACCGGGATATGACCTTTTATTTTAATCATGCTCAATGCTAAAGGTACTAGCATACAAACAGTACTTGGTATTGCCAATCGACTTAAAATAGTGGCAGGTGAGAGTTTATTAGCAACCCAAAGCATAGTGGTTGTTACATCACCAATAGGGCTAAAACACCCTCCTGCATTAGCGGCAATAATAATTAATCCCAAAAAATAATAACGGTCTGTTTTGTCCGGTATCAATTTTCTAACAACGGTTGCCATGACAATGGCTGTTGTAAGGTTATCGAGCACAGCAGATAATAAGAAGGTAATTACCGATATGATGATTAATAAAAGACGTTTGTTGGTTGTTTTTATTTTTTCGGTGATAAAATCAAAACCATCATGCGCATCTATCAATTCAACAATGGTCATAGCGCCTAGTAAAAAGAAAACGATTTCTGAAATTTCGGCTAAATGATGATTCAATGCTGATATAACTTGTCCACTTTCCTTGGAAAATAAAGCAAATATAGCCCAACAGAGCACGCCTGATAGGAGAGCCGTACCGGCCTTATTAATTTGTAGGTTGTGTTCGAGGGTAATAACCAAGTAACCCACAATAAAAAGTATGACAATGGATAAAATCATTCGAACAGTAAAGATAATAGATTATCTCTGGTAAGTGTAAATCTATTTGGATGGTATTTTTAATAAAAATAAAACGATAAATACCATGTTTATCATTAGATAATGTACTTTTGCTATCGGTTATTATTCAATAACATATTATAAAACTATTTATGAAGCGCTATATTTATTTTTTATTGATTTTAGGAGCTTTCAGCCAAACTTTTTCACAAAATCAAAAAGATGCTAATGGCAAAAAACAAGGCTATTGGAAGAAAAAAGATGAAAAAACAGATAAACTCATCTATGAAGGTCTTTTTAAGGATGATAAACCTCAAGGCTTATTCAAATACTATTATCCACACGATACGATTAGAGCCCTTACAAATTTTAAGTTAGATGGTAAGATGGCTTATTCTACTTTATTTCATCCGAACGGAAAAAAAATGGCTTTAGGGAAATATATTGGAGAAGAAAGAGACTCGGTATGGAGTTTTTTTGATGAAAGTGGAACTTTAATTTCTAAAGAAAATTATGCAGTAGGAAAAAAAGAAGGGACCCATTATGTGTATTTACCAAATGGCGTTGTGAGTGAGGAAAGGCAATTTAAAAACGGGAAAATGCATGGTCCGTATAAATTGTACTACGATAAAAATCTCATCAAAACAGAAGGAAGTTATCTTGATGGCGAACTAGATGGAAAAAATGTTTTTTATTTTCCAAACGGCGTTTTAGCAGCAGAAGGAACTTACAAAAAAGGACAGAAGCAAGGTGTGTGGATTTATAGAGAAAATAATGGTAAGCTGAAAGAAAAAGAGTTGTATAAACCGGGAGGGATTCTAGCGTCTAAAAAAGAATCAGAAGAGTATTTTAATAAAAATAAGGTAGCTGAAACTAAAACGGATACAGTTACAAAAAAACAGGTTGATGTAAAACCAAAAGCTTCGGGTAACAAACCAACTCAACCAACTAAACATAAACCCTAAAGAGATTTCGATTATCTTAAAAATAAAAACACATGAGTAAGCACGGAAAAGTTTTAGTGGCCATGAGTGGAGGTATTGATAGTTCAGTGGCTGCAATGATGATGCATGAACAAGGATACGAGGTGATAGGCATTACCATGAAGACTTGGGATTATGAATCATCTGGAAGCAGTAAAAAAGAAACCGGCTGTTGTAGTTTAGACAGTATAAATGATGCTCGGGCAATGGCGGTGTCCTTTGGTTTTCCTCATTATATTTTAGACATCCGTGGTGAATTTGGCGATCATATCATTAATAATTTTGTAGAGGAGTACTTGGCAGGACGTACACCCAACCCTTGTGTATTATGTAATACACACATCAAATGGGAGGCTCTACTGAAAAGAGCAGATATGCTAGACTGTGAGTTTATAGCTACCGGACATTATGCTCAGCTTCGCGAAGAAAATAACCGGAAAGTTATTTTTAAAGGAATAGATCATAGCAAAGACCAAACGTATGTTTTGTGGGGATTATCGCAGGATAGTTTGAAACGAACCATGTTTCCGTTGGGTGGATATAAAAAAGCAGACATAAAACAAATGGCCAAGGATGCTGGGTTTATTGATTTAGCTAATAAAAGCGAAAGCTACGATATTTGTTTTGTGCCAGATAACGACTATCGAGCTTTTTTAAAACATCGTTTGCCGAACCTAGAAGCGAGTGTGGAAGGTGGAACGTATGTTTACAAAGGCAAAAAAGTAGGAACACATCGCGGATACCCATTCTACACGATTGGTCAGCGCAAAGGATTAGATATTGCTATGGGAGAGCCTGTATTTGTGAAAGAAATTATACCTGAAACCAATACGGTTGTATTAGGAGATTTGGATGATTTGAAAGAAATGGAAATTAATGTGAGGGATTTTAACCTCATTAAATATGAGACTCTTCCTACGGATTATGTGGCCTTAACAAAAATTCGTTACAAAGATGCCGGACGCTTGAGTACGATTAATACCATAAACGATAAGCTAAATATTATATTTCATGAATCAGCTACCGGTATTGCCCCCGGACAAAGTGCTGTTATTTATGAAGGAGATGATTTAATTGGTGGTGGTTTTATAGATAGAAAACTTCCGGGAATGTAACAACTAGATACTTTATAGTGATTTTTTTCTTTGCTTTAGTTTATAAAGTATTATTCCTACAACTGCTCCGCTTAAAAGCCCTCCAATATGAGCTGCATTATCGACACCACCTTTTAAACCCCAGAGTAAATTTATTCCGGCATAAATTCCAATGATAATTAGTGTACCCTTTTTTTCTGTTGGAGAATAAGCATTGGTCAATACTAGACTCAATATCGCACCGTATAGTCCGAAAATAGCACCTGAAGCACCCACGCTAATGGTGTTAGTATACCAATAAATACTTGCAAGGCTTCCGAAAAGTCCGGATAAAATATATAAAATAAAATAGTTAGTTCGGCCTAGCTTGGGTTCAATAAAAACGGCAGCAATAACAAGCCCAGAGATGTTTAATATTAAATGCATAATACCGCCATGAACAAACATACTCGTAAATAATCGCCACCATGCACCATTAGTTGTTTCAAACCTTCTATTGGCTCCCCATTCAAGCAGTTCAGAACCACTTGGAGATATAGGGTGAATTCCAGAAAAAAGCATGGCTACGAACACTAAAATAGTTAAGTCTAGTACAATGGAAGTAGCAAAATGGTCATCTTTAGGTATCAGATAATAAAGCAGATTATTTGAATTATACCAAAATGATTTAATTTTTAGTCCAAAATTGATTTGAAAAAATGTAATCAAAAGCGCAAGTATTTTTAGTTTCTTCTTTTTTTAGATTTTGTGTTTGTGATTTAATAAACGAGCTAACTTCTTCTAAAGATTTATAGAGTTTATTT
>CAMAPT010000008.1 GCA_945860225.1 Chitinophaga pinensis
TTTCGACTTTTCTAGATCAGGATTGTTAGCAAACGCTAATGTATTATGTTAATTTAATGCTGTTCTGTTTCTAATTCATTTTTATGTCTTTCAAAAATACAATTATATTTTACAATTCTGTGGCCATTTTTGCATAAAAAAAGGTCCCCCCTTTTGAGGTGACCTTCATCATTCGGTGTAGTGAAAATTAATGTAATTTGGTGCTAATTAAGCTAATAAATTCTTTGCGTGTGGCATCTTTTAAAAATTCGCCATGAAATGCCGAAGTAGTGGTAGCACTGTTTTGTTTTTGAACCCCACGCATTTGCATACATAAATGCGAACATTCAATCACCACAGCAACACCTAATGGATTTAAGGTTTCTTGAATACAATCTCTGATTTCATTGGTTAAACGCTCTTGAACTTGCAATCGGCGGGCAAAAGCATCCACCACACGAGGCAATTTACTGAGTCCAACAATATGTCCGTTCGGAATGTAAGCAATATGAGCTTTCCCGAAAAAAGGCAATAAATGGTGTTCACACAAACTATATACTTCTATATCTTTTACAATTACCATTTGGCTATAATCTTCTTTAAACATAGCTGAACGTAAAATTTCAGCCGGGTCTAAATCATACCCTTGTGTTAAAAATTGCATTGCTTTAGCGGCTCTAATAGGCGTTTTAAGCAATCCTTCTCTACTTGGATTTTCGCCCACATCGTCTAATATGTTTTTATACATATCAGAAATAGAGTCTACTAATTTATTGTTGTAATGATCTATTTTTTGATAACCTATCAAATCGTGTTCAAATTCTTCGTTCAGCATGTTTCTGTTTTTTAGTATTAACAAGACAAGTTTATAAAAGTTTACTCGCCAAAGTATTCAACATAATTACTGTCGGTTTCGTACAATTTAATGGCATGCAAAAAGGCTCCCATGGCTTTAATTTTTGGAGCCAAAATATCCCAAATAAAAATAGCTACATTTTCGGTAGAAGGCATAATTGGCATGCCTTTAACATCCAAATTCAAATTTTTATGATCCAATAGTTCCGTAACATCGGTTTTAATCAAAGAACTTAAGTCTTTTAAATTAACAACAAAGCCGGTGTCAGGATTAATTTCACCTTTTACGGTGACGTACAGTTCATAATTATGGCCATGCCAATTTTTATTGGCGCATTTTCCAAAAGTGGCGTTATTTTGGTCTTCACTCCAAGCCGGATTAAATAATTTATGTGCGGCGTTAAAATGTTCTTTGCGGGTAATATAAATCATAGTAAATTAACAGATGTAAAAATACTAATATTAATGAACATTCTTGTCGTATCGGCTACGCATTTTGAGGTACAACCTCTTCTTGATTTTTTGGATATAAAAACACCATTACCAGGCATCAATACAGGTAAAAAAAACGTAGCATTGGCACATATACATGTCCTCATCACGGGCATCGGCATGGTTGAAACAGCTTTTATGATGGGAAAATGGGTAAATAATTCATATGATTTAATTATAAATGTAGGCGTGTGTGGTGCTTTTAATAAAACACGGCCTTTAGGCGAATTGGTTGAAATAACGGAAGATGTTTTAAGTGAATTAGGGGCAGAAGATGATGAGAAATTTTTAACCTACGATCAATTAAATTTACCTGGAAAACACATCTTTTATTCGAGCTCCTATAAATCCATTCAGGCAATTAACTTTCTGAAAAAAGTAAAAGGAATTACCGTTAATTCAATTCATGGCAACGAGGTAAGTATTAATAAAATACAGCAATTATATCATCCCGACGTAGAGAGTATGGAAGGTGCTGCTTTTTTCAGATCTTGTCAGGAATTAAACATGCCCTATATTCAAATCAGAGCAATTTCCAATTATGTAGAAAAACGCGATAAAAGCAAATGGCAAATGCCCTTAGCGATAAAAAATCTAAATGATTTTTTAATTAGTTTTATAGAAGAAACATTCAATTAGTCAAACTTAAATACACAACCATCACATCATGAATTTCACACTCGGTTTCTCTCCTTGTCCAAATGACTGCTTTATTTTTGATGCCCTTATACATAAAAAAATAGATACTCATGGTATTAATTTTTCAGTATTGATGGAAGATGTGGAAGCCTTAAATCAGCGAGCTTTTAAACAAGAATTAGACATTACAAAATTGAGCTATCATGCTTTTTTATATTTAACAGATTATTATTCACTCCTCAATAGTGGCAGTGCCCTAGGCTTTAACTGCGGCCCCATTTTGGTGCAAAGCGCAAATGCAAAAATCAAAGCGATTGATACCGCCAATATTGCCATTCCGGGTAAATACACCACGGCTAATTTTCTGTTATCACTCGCCTTTCCGCAAGCAAAAAACAAAAAAGAAATATTGTTTAGTGATATTGAACAGGCGGTTTTGTCTCATGAGGTAGATGCCGGGTTGCTTATTCATGAAAACCGATTTACTTACAAGGAAAAGGGATTAGAAAAAATCATCGATTTAGGCGAATTTTGGGATAGCCTGATTCATGCCCCTATTCCTTTAGGAGGCATTGTGGTTAGTAATAAAATAGCAGTTTCTCTTCAACGAACAATCGATCAACTTATTAAAAATAGTGTAGAATACGCATTTCAAAATCCTGAAAGTTGTATGCCATTTGTGAAAAATCATGCACAAGAAATGAGCGAAGAAGTGATGAAAAAACACATTGCACTATACGTCAATCAATTTTCAGTAGATTTGGGCGAAACCGGAAAAAATGCTATTCAACTATTATTTGATAAAGCAAAAGAAACAGGTTTAATTACTAAAATATCTCCTCAATTTATTTTAGAGTAAATTGTATTTGATTCTGTTGAAAACGAATTTTTTTATCTAAAACATATGCCTAAAAACTTTTTCAATTCTGAATTAGTTACATCGGTACTCTCCAAAAAACCCATGTGACCATCGTTCTCCAAAAATAATACATGCTTTTTCTGGATAAATTCAGCTTGTTCGAGCAAATCATGGGCGGGCAATACATTATCCAATTGGCCAATCACCATCATGATTGGATAGGGTGCCATACCTAAAATCACATCTCTATTAGGTCTGTCTTTCATGCCTTCTAGGGCCGCTATAATAGATTGCTGAGATGTTTGAACAGCTATAGACTGCGCAAAATCAATTTCATTTTTTAATGTATCTATGTGGCTTGGAGCAAATAAATTTTTGATGACTTCGTCGGTGTAAACGGAATGATTGGCTTTAACTACTTTTATAGAACGTGAGCGGTCTTTCTTTTTTTGTTCACTATCAGCGTATGCCGTTGAATGAAATAGACATAACCCTTTAACGTTGTCAGGAAACAAATCGGCAAATGCCAATGCAACATAACCTCCCATGCTATGACCTACTAATATGTATTTTTTTAAGTTTAAACCGTCCATGACTGATTTAACGCATTTTGCCATCAATTCCATAGTGTGCACATATCCAAAACAATCTGTTTTTCCGTGTCCGGGTAAATCAATAGCAATAACTCTGAACGAAGAAGATAAATAATCTATTGTGTTTTTCCAGATTTGGTGAGACCCTAAAAAACCATGAAGTAAAACAACTACTTTTCCTTTTCCTGTGTCTGAAAAAGTAACAGTGCCTTTTTTAAATTGGGTTGTTTTAAGCATATTTTTATTTTGTAAAAAAATCTAATTCATTACTAATACAATGTTTATTTTCCACGTCTGAGCTGGCAATACGATTTAAAATAATTTCTTGTGTTGAATTAGTATCAAATAAAATAGGTTTTGGAATCCAGTTTTGATATTGCACTGTGCTGTCAAAACCACCTAATATTTGATGATTTACATAAGATTTATCATCATTCCAATTTTTCCCTACCCAACATTTCCAATACAATCCCAACGCAGGTAATTTATTAAATTCTGCATAAAAATCATTTCTTAAGTAAGTATGTTGTAAATAAGAACTATCACTTTGATTAAAAACAACAATAACTGCATCGTAACCACTCAAGTTTTTGATTCTTAAAATATGATTGGTATTAAATGTTTGTATTTCTCCATAAAAACCATTAAACGGTTTGTATCCATTTTCCGGTTGAAGAGAAACAACTTTATGTATCACAGAATCGGATAATGGCTGGTTCGCGGCCGTCGCAGCTTTAGGCTGAACATCAAATAATGATATAACAAGCATCAATAAGCCAACCGCTACAGGAGTGGCAAATAAAATGTATTTATAATCACTGTATATTTTTGCTTGCCTCGATGGCTCAACTTTATTTTTTCTGGTATCGTAGTAATTTTTGTAAAACTGTCTTCGGTTAAATTCCTCTTCGGTGAATGAATAGTCCTTTTGTTTAGTTGTTTTAACCGATGATTTTTTAACCGGTTGAGTGATTTTATTAATCAACTCATAATCATGTTTTTTTCTCGAATAGGGGTTTAAAAGGACATGATATGCTTTTAAAATATTTTCGAAAACAGCCTTTGCATTTGGGTCATTCGGATTTTTATCCGGGTGATAAATTTTGGCCAACTTTCGAAAAGCTGCCTTGATTTCGGAATCAGAGGCATCTTTTGTAAGACCTAAAATCGAATAATAATTAGTCATCAAAATAGAACTCGTTTATCTAACTGCATTAAACATCAGAAATCAGACTTTGCTGATTAAAACATTCAATTTACCCACCTTAAAGATACTAAATAATGTCAGGAAAAGGCTAGAAAGAAATTATTCTAATGTATTTAAATCTAACTTCTTCAAATCGGGGTTTAATTTATGAACACCCAACACAATCAAAATGGTCATTACACCACCAAATACCATGGAGGGAACCAGTCCGAGTAATTTAGCAGCTAAGCCAGATTCAAAAGCTCCTATTTCGTTGCTACTTCCAATAAAAATACTGTTAACTGCGGCCACCCTTCCCCTCATAGAGTCGGGTGTGCTTAGTTGCAAAATACTGTGACGAACCACTACGCTGATATTATCAAAAGCACCTGTGAATAATAACATTGTAAAGGCCAACCAATAATGGGTGCTGATGGCAAAAAAAACAGTAAACACACCAAATGCACCCACGCCTATCAGCAAACTCAATCCGGCATGTTTAGACGGTGGATAAAACGTCATATAAAAAGCCATTAATACGGCGCCAATGGCGGGAGCCGTTCGCAATAAACCATATGCCTCTGGACCTAAATGCAATATTTTATCCGTAAAAGCCGGAACCAAAGCCACAGCACCTCCAAATAATACCGCAAATAAATCTAAAGACAAGGCACTTAAAATTAATTTATTACCAAACACAAACTTAATACCGACTGTCATGCTTTGAATAAACGATTCTCCGTGCGCTTTTTTCGGCATTGGTTTAGATTTGATGAGACCAAAACATATAATAGCACAAACAAACAATAAACAAGTGGTGCCATAACACCAATTGGCATGAAACGAATGATTATAACCATACATCAGCCCAGCTAATACCGGCCCAAGAATTGAACCTATATGCCATGCGGTACTATTCCATGTGGCTGATTGAGTGTATAATTCCCGTGGAACAATCTGACTCATAAAAGGATGCGTACTAACGGCTAAAAATGAACGAATAATTCCAAAAATAAATACGACTCCAAATAAGGCATACATTCCAAAATTTTTCAAAAAACCAAATACTTCATTACTAAATGCGAACAAAAACATGGAGCCTAACAATAAAGCGATGCACCCTAATAGTAATATTTTTCGGCGATTTATAATGTCTGCCAAATAGCCTGAAAAAAAAGACGTAGCTATAAATGGTAAGGCTTCTGTTAGACCAATCATGCCTAGTATCAATTCCTCCTTAGAGTATTCATAATAAATTTGCAAATTAATGGTGCTCATTTGCATTTGTATGGCAAGCGTTAAAAAAAAACGAGCCAATACAAACCACCTAAATTCTTTATGCTTTAAAATTTGAAGGGAAGAATAAAACGACATAGAGAACAAAAGTATTATTTTAAATTTTATTAAAAAGCATTAATTTTAAACCCATTGGAAGGACCTCAACATAAACATTTAACCATTAAATCGTGGGCAGAAGATGATAGGCCGCGAGAAAAACTTATTACTAAAGGTAGGCAGGCACTATCAGACGCAGAGCTTTTAGGTATATTATTGGCATCCGGAAACAAAAATGAAACCGCTGTTCAATTAGCTCAACGTATCTTAAATAGTCATCAAAATTCAATCAATCAACTAGCTAAACTACAACTCAATGATTTGAAAAAATTTAAAGGAGTTGGTGAGGCCAAAGCCGTTACTATTGCAGCAGCTTTAGAAATTGGAAGGCGAAGAAATGATGAAACCGTTTACGAAAAACCAAAAATCACTTCTTCTCAGCAAGCTTATACTATTTTAAAATCAAAATTATCAGATTTGCCTCACGAAGAATTTTGGGTTATGTTTATGACTAGAAGTAACAGTGTTATAAAAACAGAATGCATTAGCAGAGGTGGTATTAGCGGAACTGTAGTTGATGTTCGCTTAATATTAAAACCAGCCATTGAATGTTTGGCAAGCTCTATTATTTTATCACACAATCATCCATCAGGGAATTTAAAACCAAGTAACGAAGACATCTTTTTAACCAAAAAAGTAAAAGAAGCTGCCATGCTGATGGATATTAGTTTACAAGATCATATAATTATCGGAGATCAGTCTTACTTAAGTTTTGCTGATGAAGGTTTATTATAAATTACAAATAAGTTGAATTGACTGATCAATAAACTCAAAAAATCTATTTAACCTCATGATAAAAATAGTTACCATTATCGGGGCGAGACCTCAAATTATCAAGGCGGCTGCTTTAAGCAGAGCCATTGCATCTAAATTCGCTGATTCTATTTCAGAAATTATTGTTCATACCGGACAGCATTATGATGAAAATATGAGTCAGGTGTTTTTTGATGAATTAGGCATACCAGCACCACACTATAACTTAAATGTGGGTAGCGGAAGTCATGGAAAACAAACGGCCACTATGATTTCAGGTATTGAAGATATTTTGATAAAAGAAAACCCCCATGGTATTGTGTTGTATGGCGATACAAATTCTACATTGGCAGGAGCTATTGCCGCGAGCAAAATTCATGTACCGGTTATACATATCGAAGCAGGTTTGCGTTCATTTAACAAAGCAATGCCCGAGGAAGTAAATCGTATTATGTGCGACCATGTTTCAACCTTGTTGTTTTCTCCTACTCAAACCGGATTCCAAAATTTATTAAATGAAGGCTTTAAAGCTTCCGTTAATAAGCCTTATAGCGCCAATAATCCCAAAATTTATCATAGTGGTGATGTGATGTATGACAACAGTTTGCACTTTTCTTCAATTGCCGAAACCCAAACAGATGTGATCACTAAACATGCTTTACAAAAAAATAATTTTATTTTGGCAACTATACATCGAAATAATAATACCGATGAACCAGCTCGATTAAATGCCTTATTTAATGCCTTATATAAAATCAGTGAAACACATCAAATAGATGTTGTTTTGCCACTTCATCCAAGAACATCCAAGTTACTAAACACTAATTTAAATCCTTCGTTACTCGAAAAAATTAAATCAAGTACCTATTTCAAAATTACACCTCCTGTTTCATTTTTGGAAATGATTGCTTTAGAAAAAAATTGCAAAATTGTGATGACGGATAGCGGTGGAGTTCAAAAAGAAGCCTTTTATTTCGAAAAACCATGTGTCATACTTAGACCTGAAACCGAATGGATAGAATTGGTAGAATGTGGCACTGCCATTATAACTGATGCAGATGAACAAAAAATTATCTCAGCATTTTCAACTTTAACAACTAAAATCGATATGAAGTTTCCTAAACTTTATGGAGACGGCAAAGCCGCAGAATTTATTTGTAGCGAAATGTTGAGTAATTTATAAACATCGCTATTTGTCTTTTTATTATTTGAACGAAATAGCCATAATCAGTCTAATTTTAAAAAATACCTTATTTTTACAAACCTAATTTTTAAACGATGAAAACCATTGATAATTTAAATTTTGAAAATAAACGTGCATTAATTCGTGTAGATTTTAATGTTCCCTTGAACGATGCTTTTGAAGTTACAGATGATACTAGAATAAGAGCTGCTGTACCTACTATTAAAAAAATATTAGAAAAAGGTGGTAGCGTTATTTTAATGTCACATTTAGGTCGCCCAAAAGAAGGACCTACTAATAAATATTCGCTTAAACATATCGTCAACACCGTAAGTTCATTAGTAGGAACCCCTGTTCAATTTGCTGATGATTGTATCGGCGATGACGCTTACTCAAAATCTTCAACCTTAAAAGCTGGACAAGTTCTTTTATTAGAAAATCTTCGCTTTTATAAAGAAGAAGAAAAAGGTGATCGTGCTTTTGCAGAAAAAATAAGTCGTCACGGCGATATTTACGTTAATGATGCCTTTGGAACAGCTCACCGCGCCCATGCCTCAACAGCAGTTATTGCTCAATTTTTCGAACCTGATTCTAAATGTTTTGGTTACGTTATGGCAAATGAAATTACTAGTATTGACAAAGTGATTAATGGCGCTGAAACACCTTTTACGGCAATTGTTGGCGGAGCGAAAGTGAGCGACAAAATTTTAATCATTGAACAATTAATGAATAAAGCCAATAACATTTTAATTGGTGGAGGTATGGCTTTTACTTTTGTAAAAGCTATGGGCGGTTCGATTGGAAAATCATTATGCGAAGAAGATAAACTCGAACTAGCAAAAGGATTATTAGAAAAAGCAAAAGCAAAAGGAGTAAAATTGTACCTACCTACAGACGCTGTAATTGCTGATAATTTTGCGAATGATGCTAATATAAAATATAGTAGCATTAACACCATACCAGATGGTTGGATGGGATTAGATATAGGAGATGAAACAATTAAAACATATAGTGAGGTAATTAAAAACTCAAAAACCATCTTATGGAATGGCCCTATGGGGGTATTTGAAATGAGTAGTTTTGAGGATGGAACTAAACAAGTGGCCTTATCGATTGCAGAAACCTCAAAAAACAATGCTTTTTCACTAATTGGTGGAGGTGATAGTGTAGCTGCAATCAATAAATACAGTTTAGCAAATCAGGTAAGTTACGTAAGCACCGGTGGAGGCGCTTTATTAGAATATATAGAACAAGGAAGTTTACCTGGAGTAAGCGCTATCGAAGCATAGTCTTTATAAATCCTAATAAAACGATTTTTTGGCAGAAACAGGTTATTAATAAAAATGTATATTTGGACTTTACTAAAACAAACAAAATGGAATTATATTTAGACTCGGCTAACCTTAAAGAAATTGAAGAAGGTTTTAAACTAGGATTTTTGAATGGTTTAACCACAACACCTACTTTTATGCAAAAGGAAGGTATTACAGATATAGATGGTACTATCCTAAAACTAAGTAAAATGGTTCCCGTTCTTCAAATAGAGGCGTTGGGAAATTCAGCAGAAGAAGTTTTAGCAGAAGCTGAACGTCAATTAGCATTAGGTTTAGATCCTCAAAAAACGGTATTTAAAATTCCGGTATCTTTAGAAGGAGTTCGTGCTTGCAAATTATTACGTGACAAAGGATATTTAGTTAATGTACACTTAGTTTACACCCTTCAACAAGCTTACATGGCTATGCATGCTGGAGCTACTTATGTGTGTCCGTTGGTTGGTCGTCTTCAAGATCAAGGTCACGATGCTTTAGCTTTAGTAGAACAATGTGTTAATGCTGTTGATTTATATGATTACGACACTAAAATCATGTTCTCTTCAGTACGCCATGCCGAACACGTTCGTAATGCAATTAACATAGGAGTTCATACCATTACAGTTCCATTAAAAGTAATGAAACAATTGACAGAAAATAATTTCACTACTTTGGGTACTGACCAATTTATAATGGATACCCGTTTAATGATGGTTAAAGTCAATGAAGCCATTAAAGGAATTAATCCTTTGGTGTCTGAAAACACTTCAGTAACAGACGCTATTATTAAAATGACAGAATTTGGATATGGTGCAGTCACTGTTACAAAAGCTGATGGAAGTATTAAAGGGGTATTTACAGATGGCAGTTTAAGAAAATTAATTGGCGAAAAAGGGAGAGATATTTTAAATAAAAATTTATCTGATTTAGAATATAGAGAACCAATTACCATTGAAGGGAACGTATTATTAAATGAAGCCAGTAGCTTATTCAAAAAAACCAATGTTGATACCATTGTTGTTACCGAAGCTGGAAAACCTATTGGCATGCTTGATATCCAAGATATGAAAGCATAATTAAAAAAGTTCTTTTTAAATTTTATTTAACTGATAATCAAGCTTATTTACTTTTTTAATATATTGAAAATAGTGTAATAAGAGTTAGAAGTTTGAATATTTAATGATTTAAATTATTTTTGGAAACATTAACTTAAAAACATGAATTATGGGAAAAGGTGATCAAAGATCAAGACGTGGAAAAATTCAGATAGGTTCATTTGGTAACCTTCGTCCACGTAAAAAAAGAAAAACAGTTTTAGTAGCCCAATCAACAGCAAGTAAAGCAACTAAAAAAGCAGCAAAATAAACAAAAAAACCGCTTTAGGCGGTTTTTTTGTTTATTCAGCTAGTTATAATAATCTATCATATTAAAATTAAATACCATTAAATCGTGACTTATTTTCAACCTGATAAAATTAAAATAGGCGTTTTAGGCGGTGGCCAACTTGGACGCATGATGATACAAAGTGCCATAAACTATAACCTATATATTTGTTGTTTAGATCCCGATCATAATGCCCCATGTAAATCTATTGCCAATGAATTTACCGTTGGAAGCTTAACCGACTATGATACGGTATATAACTTCGGAAAAAACAAAGATATTATTACCATAGAAATTGAAAATGTAAATGTTGAAGCCTTAAAAGAGTTACAAAAAGAAGGTAAAAAAATATTTCCCCAACCCGAAGTCATTGAAATTATAAAAGATAAGGGCTTACAAAAGATGTTTTATCAGCGAAATGATATTCCAAGTCCCGACTTTTTTTTAATAGAAAATAAATCACAAATTGATAAATACAGAGATTTTTTTCCGTTTTTCCAGAAACTCAGAACTGGAGGTTATGATGGAAAAGGTGTAGTAAAACTTGGGCATCCCAATAAAACAGACCATGGATTTGATGCTCCTAGCGTACTTGAAAAATTAGTTGACTTTGACAAAGAAATTTCTGTCATTGTGGCCAGAAATGAGTGCGGAGAAACCAAATGTTTTCCGGCTGTAGAATGTGAATTTAATCCGGAAGCTAATTTAGTTGAATTTTTATTTGCACCGGCTAATATCAAAGCACCAGTAAACAAACAAGCTACAGAAATAGCCGTTAAAATAGCCGAAAAGCTCAACATTGTTGGCATTTTAGCTGTAGAACTTTTTGTAACCAAAGATGGAAAAGTATTGGTAAACGAAATAGCTCCTCGTCCACATAATAGCGGCCATCAAACGATAGAAGGCAACATCACCTCCCAATTTGAACAGCATTTAAGAGCTATACTAAATTTACCATTAGGAGATACAGGACTTATAAAACCTGCCGTAATGATTAATTTATTAGGAGAAAAAAATCATGAAGGTCCTGCCAAATATGAAGGCTTAACAGATGCCATTAAATATAAAGGAGTATATATTCACTTGTATGGAAAAACAACTACGAAACCTTTCCGAAAAATGGGACATGTGACAATAACCGATGAAGATTTAACTTTGGCTAAAAAGAAAGCTTCAATCATTAAAGATTTGATAAAAATAGTCAGCTAATATTATAAATTAGCAAATACAATTTGCAAACTACTTATAATCCAAAACACTCAATTTATTTATTATTAATAACCTTTTAAACTACATTATATGGTTGGTATCATTATGGGAAGTAGCAGTGATTTAAAAATTATGAATGACGCTGCTGATTTTTTAAAAAAAATGGAAATTCCTTTCGAAATCACAATTGTTTCAGCACATCGTACACCTGAACGTATGTTTGATTATGCAAAAAATGCTCATCAAAATGGATTTAAGGTAATTATTGCCGGAGCTGGTGGAGCCGCGCATTTGCCTGGCATGGTTGCATCTCTTACACCGCTTCCTGTTATTGGTGTTCCTGTTAAATCAAGTAATTCTATCGATGGTTGGGATTCTTTATTATCTATTGTACAAATGCCAAATGGTGTGCCCGTGGCTACAGTTGCTGTGAATGCTGCTCAAAATGCCGGCATATTAGCTGCTCAAATTTTAGGTTGTCAAAATCCAACTATTTTCAACAAGCTCGTAAGTTTTAAAGAAGAGTTGAAAGAAAAAGTTATGAAAAGCTTAGATGAAATAAAACACCATCACTAATAAAAATTGTACTTGAAAAAGAGGGAGTAGTTATTTTCTCCCTCTTAAAAAGAAATAAAAAATAACAACTTAATTAAGCAAAAACCTTGACTTCAAATCGGTTTCAAGTTTAATTAAATGAATAAATAACTTTATTTTAGGTTTCAGTAATAATTCTTTATTAAAAGTATGCTTCGCCTTTAATAGCTCATATTTTTCTAGAGGAGACAAATCAATTAATCGCGCAATTCCGTAAATACTAACGTTCTCAAAAACATCTAAAGAAATCATTTTTTGTTGCGAAATCCACAAAAATTCCTTAACAAGTAGTTGAAGAAAATGAGATGGTTGATCTTTTAAAAACTCTTCGTATTCTATCACTCCGGCACCATATAACTTTGGTGAAAGTATCTCAGAATATTCAATTAAATGAAACACACGAACGCCTTCAATAACAATGTCCATTTCTCCATTTTCATATTTTTTGGTCACATTGTTGATTTTTACCTCAATGCCGAAATCCTGAATCTTTTTTTGATAAACAAAAGGAATTCCAAAATGTGCCCCGTTTAACAGGCAATCTGATACCAATTGCTTATATCGTTCTTCAAAAATATGCAACGTTGCCGATTCTCCTGGCAATAACACCATATTAAGGGGGAATATCGGTATAGTTAACTGCTGCGTAGACATTGATTTTCTTTTAATTTAAATAAAAATAAGTTCAGCACATATAATTGAAATTACAAAAACTATGCAAACTATTTTGTGTAGATGCGTGAAAACCGTTTTGCATTGATTCAATCTTGCACTTTTAAAAACAAGTGACTGTTTATATAGTTTTGTAAAAAAACATAAAAGCTAGAACTAAATACAATAATTACATTATTTTTATATGCGTATAAATTTTAACAACCATTAAATGAAAAAATACCTTGTTATTTTAAGTTTTTCTATAGTCTCGATTTTTGCATTAAATTTCACACAAGATTATTTTGAAATTTCGAAAAATTTAGATGTTTTCAATACTCTTTATCGAGAATTAAATCTTTCATATGTTGACGAAACAAAACCCGGACAATTAATGAAAACAGGCATTGATGCCATGCTATCCTCATTAGATCCTTATACAAATTATTATACCGAAAATGACATTGAGGATTATCGTTATATGACAACCGGAGAATATGGGGGAATTGGTGCCCTAATTCAAGATATTGATAAAAAAATTACAGTCACAGAACCATATATGGGTTTTGCCGCCTACAAAGCCGGATTAAGAGCGGGAGATGAAATTATCGCCGTAAACGGCATGAGTGTAGTTGGTAAAAAAACAGAAGACATTACCACCATGTTAAAAGGTCAGGCAGGAACACCTATTAGCCTAAAAATAATTCGTTTTGGACAAACAACACCAACTGAAATAAGCCTAAAACGAGAAGAAATAAAGGTTAAATCCGTACCGTACTATAGTATGTTAAATGATGAAACAGGCTACATTAAACTTACTAGTTTTACCGAAAATTGCTCAAATGATGTAAAAGATGCCTTATTAAAATTAAAAGAAAAAAATTGCAAATCCTTGATTCTAGATTTAAGAAGTAATCCCGGAGGCTTATTACAAGAAGCTGTAAACATCGTTAATTTATTTATAGACAAAAACAATGAAGTTGTATCGACTAAAGGAAAAGTAAAAGAGTGGAATAAACAATATTTTTCTGTTTATTCACCCGTAGATACCCAAACACCGTTAGTCGTATTAGTGGATAACAATTCAGCCTCTGCTTCTGAAATTGTATCAGGTGCTCTCCAAGATTTAGACAGAGCTGTTATCTTAGGTCAACGTTCATACGGGAAAGGTTTAGTGCAACAAACTAGAGATTTGACTTATAACGCTAAGCTGAAAGTAACAGTTGCCAAATATTACATCCCAAGTGGTCGTTGCATACAGGCACTAGACTACACGCACAAGGATACCGAAGGACGAGTTGAAAAAGTTCCAGATTCGTTGATTACAGCTTTTAAAACTAAAAACGGACGAGTTATCTACGACGGAGCGGGTATTTTACCTGACATTAAAACAGAATCTACAAAATACAGCCATATTTTAACGACCTTATTAAATAAAAACCACATATTTTCATATGTAAACAATTATTTAATCAGCCACCCTCAATACCAAGCATCAGCAAGTACATGTGCTTTGTCGGATGAAGATTATAAAGATTTTATGTCCTATCTAAAAGGAAAAGATTACAGCTACAAAACCCCAAGCGACTTCGCTTTAGAAGACCTTAAATTAAATGCTACTAACGAAAAGTATTTCGAAAGTATTAAATCTGAATTTGATGCCATGGCAAATAAAATGGCAGACAATAAAAAAGATGACTTAGTTCGTTTTAAATCAGAAATCAAACAAGTCATCGAAGAAGAAATCGTTTCGCGTTTTGAATTTCAAAAAGGACGTATCGAATTTTCACTGAAATATGATCAAGACGTAGCTCAAGCCAAAAAATTACTATCCGACAAAACCAAAATCACATCCATTTTAACCACTATTGAAAAACCGACTAAACCGTTTAACCCTAACAAACGTTTTTAAAATAGATTAGACTTAGAATTATTTTTCGCCTGATTTAATTATCGCGTATTTATCTTTCATTTTGATAATTGGTTTTTCTAATATGCTGTATGAAATTTTTGAAACGATTACCGTTAAAATAATGACAGAAAAATAGATTATCACATTGAATGAAATTTCATTCATACAGTTAGTATAAGGCTTTATGCATGATAAAACAGCCGGTATAACCATAAAATGATACATATATATACCGTAAGAAATTTTACCTAAATCATTTAAAATAGAATTCTCTAAAAATGGGACTTTCTTAAATTCAGACACATATATGATCATGAATAAAAAAAGTAATGAATAAACAAGATGGATTCCATCTTGAATCATATTAGGTGTATAAAAAACAAGTAATGCTGTACCTAATAATGAGCCTAAAAAAAATGCTTTATGATTTAGATAACGTAACAATTTGTTTTCGGTAAAAACAAAATAAGCCCCCAATCCCCCTATAGCCATACATTCAAATTTAGACATGGCAACAAACAATTTTAAAGGTTCGTACCAACTCGAATCTTTATAAAAATTCCCTAGAATCAAAATTCCCACTTTAACAGCAATTAATCCTATAATAATCAGTAAAAGAGTTTTTACCACATATTTACTTTTCAATATAATCCATGGCCAAATTAAGTAAAATTGTTCCTCTACGCCTATCGACCATGTTTGACCAATATTTGGCACAGAAGGATATAAAGAAAAAGCAAGATTAGGCAGAATTAGAGCATATAAAATAAGATTTTCGGAAAAATTTTCGGAAAAAGAATTTTTTAAATACGGAATTTCAAAATATTGAAACTGTGGGAGGATAAAAAAGCCTATGAATAATATGGCATAATATAAAGGCCAAATTCTAAGGATTCTTCTGATATAAAAAGATTTGATATCTATCGTATGAAACCTTTTTTTTTCAGCCAACAGTAAGTAAGTAATCAAAAATCCACTTAATACAAAGAAAAAATAAACGCCGAGACCTCCTAAATTAAAAACGAGCGGATTTTTCCAATAATTTTTCATCCCAAAAGAACTCTTTATGAGCTCTATATGCGTAACGATGACTGCAAATGCAGCAATAAACCTAAGGCCGTTTAACCCCTCGAAGTAAATCAATTTCTTTGAAGAAAGCATAAAGTAAGGTTTTTGCGTTACATACAAAAATATCATTATTTACAAGCATTCATTCATATAGTTCAAACAAATGATGCCGAATCGCATTATTCCCTTCCTTTTTTATTTTTAATATGTTGGATAATTTCTTTTCTAAATTCGTGCTCTGCTATGCGTAATTGAGCTACTTTAGTTACCGGTAAAATTTTTTTAAACTTCTCGTAGTATTCTTTATGTAATTCTGCTTCTTTTTTTAAAGCAATTATATCGGCATTAATAAGTTCTTCAGCCTCCTTATCTGTAATCTCTGCTTTATTCGCAGATTTCAAATATTGTCTAACATAAGCTTGATTAGCTTCTAACTTATCGGTTAATTCGTTATAAAGTGGCCAAAATACCTGAGCTTCATTTGATGTTAAATTTATTTTTTTGGTAATAAATGCCACCTTAAGCACTTCTATCTTTTCTTTTTTTGCATTTGGTTGAGCCGAAATACATAAAAAAGAACATTGAAGCGATGCAATAAAAATTATTTTTTTGAGTGTTGTCATTATAATTCTTCCATTAAAAAGTTTGTACTTAAGTTATCTATATTCTCATTTTCTGAAACTAAAGATGTATTAATTATTGATAAATACTTGAACTCAGCTTCCACATTTTGTTCATCAAGCAATTCATATAACTGTTCGTTAGAAAAATTCTGAATGATTGTAGCATTCACAATTTCATTTTTTTCAATACAAGATAAAGATTGACAATCATTTTGACTCATACCATTATTTTGATTTAGGATATAAATTCCTATAAAAACAATCATTAACAATACTGAAAAACCATATTTTAAAGCATTACCAGAAATCAAAGAAAATATGTTTAGCTTTTCGGAAACGATGTTTTCGTCTGATGTTAATCGATTTTTAATTTGATATGAAAGATTATCGAAATAATTTTCAGGAGTGAAAAAAACTTTTGTAACAGGAACATGAGATAAATGACTATAAGGTTTTACTTCGTCATGCACCTCAATTTTTTTCTGAATATCAAGTACTGATTTGTTCCAAAATTCTGTAATTGGTTCCACTTCTTGTGAAAATTTCTTTTTGGGAATGTTTTTCAAAATTTCAAACTCATTTAGTTCTTGCCCCGAATTTACTTTATTGAAATCATTATCAGAAAATGATTTGACATCATTTTCTGATAGCCCCAAAGATTTAAGGTTGTCTGATAAATTATCTTGTTCAGGTATATTGTACAGCGAACTCATTAAGTATTTAGATAGTTTAAGAATCATTAAGTTTAATTTGAAATCAAATATTTTTCAATTTTTTTAGCGGCTATATGATAAGAAGCTTTAAGGGCCCCAACCGAAGTTTCTAAAATTTGAGACATTTGCTCATAAGGCATTTCATCATAATAACGCAGATTAAAAACAATTCGTTGTTTTTCGGGTAATGTTAAAATAGCTTTTTGTAATTTTAATTGAATCTGATCGCCCTGAAAATAAATATCACTTTCTAAAGATTTAGCTAATTGATATTCTATTGAATGTATTGAAAGAAAATTAGCTCGCTTTTTTTGTTTTAAAAATGATAAAGATTCGTTAGTGGCTATTCGATAGAGCCAGGTATACAATTCAGACTCTGCTTTAAATGCCTCTAAATTTTTCCAAACTTTTATAAATGTATTTTGCAAAATATCATCAGTATCATCGTGGTTAATGACAATCTTTCTAATATGCCAGTAAAGCTTTTTTTGGTATTTCTGTATGAGATGATGAAAAGCCATATTTCTAGTGCTTTCATCTTTGAAAAGAGTTAATATTTCATTGTCTGTGTAATGCAATCTCTTTTTGGTTTTAAAACTTGGACTATAAAAAACAATTAAAGTTTAATTTGCTTCGAAATATATTATATTTTTGCATAAAAGCTATTAGAAATCAACAATTTACACATTTTATCTTGGCATCACCTGTAAAAGCAAAAAAACACTTAGGGCAACATTTTTTAACAGATTTAAATATTGCACAAAAAATAGTTAAAGCCTTACCAGAAGATGATTCACCAATATTAGAAATTGGACCCGGAACAGGTGTATTGACTCAATATTTGATTGAAAAAAACAATTTTACGGCTTTTGATATTGATACTGAATCAATAGAATTTTTAAAACAAAAATATCCTCAGCATACAGATAAAATTCAATTCCAAGATTTTTTAGAAGCCGATTTAAACCCATTAGCTAATCAGGGAGCATTTAAGGTTATCGGAAATTTTCCGTACAATATTTCTACTCAAATTATGTTCAAAGTTCTCGAACATCGCCATCAAATTTCGTCTTTAGTAGGAATGTTTCAGAAAGAAGTGGCCGTAAGAATAGCAGAAAAACCTGGATCAAAAGCTTACGGTATATTAAGTGTATTGCTTCAGGCATTTTATAAAATAGATTATTTATTTACGGTACACGAAAACGTGTTTAACCCTCCTCCAAAAGTAAAATCTGCCGTTATCCGATTAACCCGTAATACAACTTCGCAACTTAATTGTAATGAAGATTTGTTTTTTAAAGTGATAAAAGCATCTTTTAATCAGCGTCGTAAAACGATTCGTAATTCGGTTAAATCATTATCCGGAAATCATGTAATAAATTCTATATACTTAGATAAAAGACCTGAACAACTGTCGGTAAAAGAATTTGTAGAATTAACTAATTCTATAGAAAACTCGATAAAACCATAGCTAAATGCTCGAGTATCGGTATTGAAATTTTAGTTTAGTTTCTGATTCGTATAAACCAATCGCCATTATGCAACAAAGCTTCTTGATCTTATTTATGATGCTGAATTTTTTGATGAATTCACAGCAAAACACTAATCTGGCGTTTTCAAAAAGTTATTCGTTCGAATACGAGGCTCAATATAACAAAGCCATTTCAGCTTTAACAGACACACATACCGATTCTTATCAAATTAATTTACGATTGGGTTGGTTGCATTATCTTAATAAAGACTACATAAAGTCCGAACAAGCATACAAAAAAGCTATCAGCTCCGAACCAAATTCTATTGAGGCGCGTTTTGGATTGGTTTTACCTCTATCTGCCGCAGGTAATTGGAATAATGTACTCGCCAACTACTTAGAAATTGTAAAACTAGATCCCAACAACTCTATCGCCAATTACAGAATTGCGGGTATTTATTTTGCCAGAAAAGATTATGCCAACGCCATTAGCTACCTAAAAAAGGTACTTAAATTGTACCCTTTTGATTATGATAGCAATTTACTTTTTGGAAAAATATTATTACAGCAAACTAAAAACACGGAGGCGAAAAAATATTTTATAAAAGCATTGGAATACAATCCACAATCTGAAGAGGCAATTTCAGCCTTAAAGAAATTGTAAAAATGCCGTGAATCGCCAAATTAAAACATACACAAAAACAATTATTGTTATCAGTTCTTTGATAAGTATTGGCTTGGTATTATTTATCGCTTTCAGTGCCAATTACTATATTTCCAAAATGTCATCCAATAATACTGCATTATACAATGCGTATCATGTATCGGAATTGATGAAGACTTTCAAAAACAATATAAACATATTAGACAACAAGCAACGTGGTTATCTGATTACAGGAGATGGAAAATTACTTGAAGCCTTTAAACAGAAAGAAACAGAAACCAAAACATGCTTAAAAAGTATGGAGATGTATTTTTTAGATAAACCAGAAGCTAAAGAATTTAATCACCTCAAAAATTTAACCTATCAAAAATTACTAGAAGTAAAAGATATTGGTTCTTACGAGACATGGAGTCATATCACTCAAATTCAAGAAAATGGTATAAAAACCATGCATAACATTAATCAAAGTATAGATACAATAAACTATAGTTTGAATCAATCCACGAAAGTATTGCTTGACAATAGTATCAAATCCGTTCAAATTTCTAAAAAGTGGAGTTATTTAGAAATTGTGCTTGGGATACTAACGGCATTGGCGGCTGTTATTATTTTAATTCATGATATTAATACACGAAATCGACTTCAACAAGACCTCCGAATCGCTAAAAAACGCGCTGATGATAATGCCAGTTTTAAAGAACAATTTTTAGCAAATATGAGTCATGAAATACGAACACCATTAAATGCTGTTTTAGGTTTTTCTGATTTATTAGAAAAAACACATTTAAATACAACACAAATAAATTATCTCGAAGCAATAAAATCAAGTAGTTCCAATTTGCTAAATATCATCAATGATATTTTAGACTTTTCAAAAATAGAAGCAGGTCAATTAAATATTGAACAGATTCCTTTTAATACATTAGAGTTATTAAACTCTATTAAACTCATTTTTGAACAAAAAGCAATTTCTAAAGGCGTTGCATTTCAACTGCACATTGAAAATCATTTTCCTGAATGGTTATCCGGAGATCCAACACGACTAAATCAAATATTAACAAATGTTATTTCGAATGCTATTAAATTTACCCATCATGGAACGGTAAGTTTAATTTGCCAAGCTCAAGAAACAACCCAAAACACTGTACTCGTAACCTTTACCATTAAAGATACAGGGATTGGTATTTCTGCCGATAGATTAACTACTATTTTTGAACGTTTTACTCAAGGAGACTTAGAAACCACGCGTAAATATGGGGGAAGTGGTTTGGGACTTGCCATTGTAAAACAATTAGTAAATATTCAAGGCGGAAAAATTACCCTAACTAGTAAAGAAAACAAAGGAACAGAATTTGTAATAAGCATGAATTATCATATTTGTGATTCTACGCCATCTTTCTCTTCTCAACTCCATCATCAACCATTTAAAATAGCTTCGTCTCATCCGTTCAAAGTTTTATTGGTAGAAGATAATGAACTTAACCAAAAACTTGCCTCTACCTATTTAAAGGGTTTTGGATTAGAGGTAGATTTAGCTGAAAATGGGCAGATAGCGATTGATTCATTACAACATAAAACGTATGATGTAATCATTATGGATATTCAAATGCCTATTTTTGATGGCTATCAAACTTCAGAAAAAATTCGGAAAAAGTTACACTTAACCTTACCTATAATTGGCATGACCGCTAATATTATGCCCGACGCACTTAGCAAATGTTTAAAATATGGCATGAATGATTACATCACTAAACCATTCCGGGAATTTGAACTATATAACATCGTCAAAAAATACGTATTTCAATCAAATCATGTAAATAAATATGATGACAAAAAGATTTCTTTATCAGAAAAAAAAACGACTGATAAATTTATCAATAAAACACATCTACTCGATTTATCAAGAGGAAACAAGGCTTTTACAATAGAAATTATTGAATTATTCTTAAAACAAACGCCCGAGCAATTGGATGCTATTGAAACTGCAATTATTCGAAATGACTACAAAGTCATTCAAGCTTTATCTCATAAATTAAAAACTTCTGTTGGATTTATGTCAGTGCATAGCTTGTTAGAAAAATTAACATCTATGGAAACGATGGCATTGCAAAATGAAGCAATAACAGATATTCAATCGTTGTTCAATGAAATCAAATCAATTTCTCAATCCGCCTTGCTTGAATTAAAAAATTTTTCAGATTCTTTGGAAAACAAGACTGACGACTTGATATAAGAAGTAAACAGCTTATTGTATCTCATTTATCCTTTACTAAATTAATTATAAATCTTAGGATAAGTATCAAATAACATTTCTAATGTTTGAGGAATATGATTGGATAAAACTTGAGGATGATTATTCTTATCATGATACCAAGTTTCTATAATTTCATTAAAATCATCGCCTACATCTTCCAATACTTTGACTCCCATTTTACTTAAAGCAGCCGCATTACATTGTTGTTCGTAATGATTTTTAATGGGGATGCTAATCAGTTTTTTCTCTAAAAATAAAGCTTCAGATGGGGTTTCAAAACCACCGCCGGTAATAAGACCGTGACTATTAATTAAACTTTTATTAAATAAATCTTGATTAATGGGAAAATAAGTAATGTTTTCCTCTATGCGAATAGATTCTGTGCCTTCTAAAAACCATTGAAATTGGATATGTTTTAATTTAGCGAATGTGCTCTGTAAACAATGTTTTTGAAAAGATGGTAAATAAACCGTAATATGCCCAAGATTTTTTCTTTCGGCGCGTATGAACTCTTCTTTAATAACGGGAGGAACAATAAACGAGTCGTAAGACTGAAAATGAAAGCCGATGTAATTAGTGGCGCGTGCGTAATGTTTTAAGATAGATTCACCCACGATGCTTTTCTTTTCGGGGCGTGGGGTAGCATCTGATTGAAAACTGGCTTGATGCCCTAACTGAACCGAAGGAAGTTTTTTGAGCTTACAAGCCAATGCAGTCACAAAATCAAAATCATTGATGATAACATCGTATTTTTCGAGAGGCAGGGCATTGGCATCTTTAAACATCATAAAAGGTTTAATGTTTTTTAATACATCCGCATAATTCAACCCGCCACATTTTCCGTAATGCAAACTACATCCCTTACTGCGGTATTTGATAGGGATAGAATGATTTAAATTCGAATTGTTGCCACTTAAGAAAAAATCTACTTCCCCAAATTCTTTTAAGTAAGGATAAAGTTGCTGCGCGCGGCTTATATGACCATTTCCGGTTGCTTGAACGGCATAAAATATTTTCATTGAAACGAGTTTTATAAAAGCATACACTGTATGAAACAGGTACCCTAAAAATTTATTAAAGAATAAGTACTTATTAAGAAGCTAATATTTTCATCACAATATTTTCTTGTTGAAATTTCTCTTGTGGATGAACGAGATTTATATAAGATTGATCATAATGAAAAATAGTCCATTTTCCTTCATGATATTCTAGTGAAGTAAGATTTTCAATCCAATCACCACTATTCATATAGGTAACTGACCCTTTATCATTTTTAATGGTTTTTATTTTCGGCATGTGAATATGCCCACATATCACATAATCATACTCTTTTTCAATGGCAATTTCAGCGGCAGTGCTTTCAAAATCACTTACAAAGGCTACTGCTTTTTTTACGCCATCTTTCACCATTTTTGAAATACTGAGTTTTTCTTTTCCTACAAGTTGTAGTAACCAATTAATAAATCTATTAATCAATATTAAAAAATCATATCCTTTACCACCTAATTTTGCGAGTAATTTTGCATACCCCTTAGTACTCGAATCAAAGACATCTCCATGAAATATCCACATTTTCTTTCCGTCTATATCTAATAATAATTTATCTACTATTTCAAGATTACCCAATTGTAAATCTGAATATTTGCGTAACATTTCATCATGATTTCCGGTAACATAGTAAACCTGCGTGCCATTGCTGGCCATCTTCATTATTTGCCTAATAACATCCATGTGAGACGATGGAAAATAGGATTTACTAAAATTCCACATATCAATGATGTCGCCATTGAGTATTAGTTTGTTGGGATTAACGGTTTTTAAATAATGTAACAGCTCTTTGGCATGACAACCGTATGTGCCTAAATGCACATCACTAATAACCAAAAGCTCCAAATTTCTTTGAGAATTCATTCTTTTTTTGATTTCAAAACTATGCCAGGTATATTACCTTATTGTGTCGCATATATTAAAAAACCAATAAGTAATTAATAAGATTAGCTTATTGTAACAAATAAAATAGCGAAAGAAATAAAAACTAAAAATCAATTGAATCAAACAAAGTCACTAGCTTAATGCAAGAGCATCTAACTTCATTTGTTTAATCATACTTACCAAGCCATTGGCCCGGGTGGGAGATAAATGCTCGGTTAATCCAATTTTATTAATGAAATCTAAATTAGCATGCATAATATCTTGAGGATGCTGATGAGACAACACGCGTATCATAAGCGCAACCATGCCTTTCGTAATAATGGCATCACTATCAGCTGTATAAATTATTTTATCTGCTCTTTTTTCAGAATGAAGCCATACCCTGCTTTGACAGCCTTTGATGATTTTATCTTCTGTTTTAAATTGATCGTCAATTTTAGGAAGTGATTTACCTAATTCAATTAAATGTTCATATTTTCCTTCCCAGTCATCACCAAATAACTCAAACTCCTCTATAATTTCGTTTTCAATATCTTCAATAGTCATAGGTCAAAAATACAATCAATTTTCAGAATCAACCACCTGTTTTTTAATTTTTTAACCCACTTTGTGCATTCAAAAATAAAATCCTTTGAATGAACTTTTTTTTATTTACTTTGTATGTAATACGTGGAAATACACTCCCTACATACATGGATAACTAAACCCGAAGAACCGCTTATTATTGCAGGGCCATGTGGTGCCGAATCAGAAGTTCAGGTATTACAAACAGCTAAAGAACTTTCTGAAATAAAAAGTTTGAAATTATTTCGTGCCGGCATCTGGAAACCCCGCACACGTCCCAATTCTTTTGAGGGAGTTGGAGAAAAGGGCTTAGTTTGGCTTAATCAAGTACAGAAAGCATTTAACTTAAAAACCACCGTAGAAGTTGCCAACGCACAACATACCGAATTGGCCCTTAAATATGGGGTTGATGTTTTATGGATAGGGGCTCGCACTACGGGTAATCCCTTCAGTGTTCAAGAAATTGCAGATGTTTTAAAGGGTGTAGATATTCCGGTGTTTATTAAAAATCCAATACACACCGATTTACAATTATGGTTAGGGGCATTTGAGCGTTTTTCAAATTCGGGAATTAAAAAAATGGTGGCTATTCACCGTGGATTTCATTATGCCGGTAAAACAAAATACCGAAATAAACCCATGTGGGAATTACCCATCGAATTAAAAACCTTGTTACCTCAATTACCTATTATATGTGACCCTAGTCATATTTGTGGAAATAGAGAAATGATTGCCGATGTGGCTCAAAAAGCACTTGATTTGGGCATGAACGGATTGATGATAGAATCTCACATCAACCCTGCCGAAGCATTAAGTGATGGTCAACAACAACTAACCCCTTCCGCTTTAAAAGAATTATTAGCTCACTTAACTTACCGCCGTTCTTCTTCATCTAAACCAGAATGCCTCGATCGTTTGAGTGAATTTAGAAAGATGATTGACGAAGTTGATGATGAATTGTTGACTATCTTAAAGAAAAGAATGTCCATAATTGAACAAATAGGACACTACAAAGAAGAGCAAGGGATTACTATTTTTCAATTAGAACGCTGGCAAGAGATATTACGCACCCGTTCTCAGTGGGCCGAAAATTTGGGTATTCCTAAAATATATGCTGAAAAGCTTTGTTTATTACTGCACGATGAATCTATTCGCATTCAAACCGAAATAATGAATAAAACAAAGTTGCCTAATATTTAGCGCTATTTTCTTTTTGTTTATTTCCTTTAACATTCCTAATTTATTATAATAAAAAACGTAACGTTTTTGATACTTTCTGAAAAACAAATACTTTTATAAACCGCTTCAAACAATTGAAAATCCAACATAAATTAGTTGCCTAAACCAATGGGTTGTGGCGAATTTATAGGAGTTAGCGGTCATTGTAAATAGACCAAAGTAAAATTGAACAAACAGAATATTAATATTAAGAGAGACAAATGAAAAAAATAGGATTCACTTTTATAATGCTTTTAATAATGTGTTTCATTGGTAAAGCACAGACAACAAGATATTTTGAATTTTCGCAAACCTGTGGACATGGAAACTGGCAGGACACAACATTTATAGCTTCTACCTCTAATCAGATAGTAATAGACTCAGTTCTTGCTAACTTGGCCAGACCATTAAACCAGAGAAACTTTATTAACGGACCAATTGATTATGGCAATGGAGGACACAATCACAATGCAAATCATTGGTTTTTATGGCATTTTATTCCTAATCAATGGAACCTTGCAGAATTGGCAATAGAACTTTGTGATGGTTGTCCTTATACAGATGTTGACGCAGATACAGCTTATTGGGTCGGAACTGTTGGTCAATTTTGCCCTTGGTCTGGTCGTCCGGTCAGAGAAGTATCAAACCCTTTAGGAATTAACGACCCGATTTTTGAAAAAGAAATTTTACTTTATCCAAACCCAGCCAAGGACGAATTAAATTTAAAATGGAATAATTTAAATAATATTTCTGTCACAATATTTGATTCAATAGGACAAGAATTATCAACTTTTATTCTTTCAAAAGACAAGAACATTATTGACATATCAGAACTACAGAAAGGACTTTACTTTCTGAAAATTATTGACGGAAATAAAACAGGAATAAAAAAATTAATTATTGATGGGAAATAAACAACGAACCGCTAACAGCACCTACTATAAATTGGAGCAACAATGCTTAATTAAAGAATTAGAAAATAAATAATCGAAATTTGATTCTTGCGAATTTTGCAGAAAAAAAATCATCTTCTCTTTCGAACTCGTTGAATTCGAAGTTTTCAAAATTTTTTAAGTGTTAAGCTTCTAGAACAAGAAAGGAAAGATGAACCGCTTGTCTTAATTTGTAAGATCATTACATTAATTAGACAAGTTACCGATGGCTTAAAAATAAAAGACAAAATCATTACCTACCAACGTCATTTAAAAAAGACAACTATTCCGTTACATGTTAGCATGAAAATAAAAATGAAAACGGAAATATTCAAGGTCAGACGAGCAGGAATCCTTGGGTCAGACTTTATTCATTTAACTCATTATCTCATTGATCATGATAAAGAAATACCGATTTTCACATTTCATTTGGATAACTTACATTCGGATAAAGCAAAAAAATTAGGTAACGAACTAACAAGAATAATTAATGATAAATTACAACAGTAGCTCTCTAAGAAAACAAGCAGCAAAATAGCTTAACAATATTTAGTGCAGTAAAAAACAAAAAAACGTTGTTTCTCTACAGTATAAGAAGGTGATATACAAAGGCTTCCTATAGACCCATTTATGCACAATACACCCCTTTATTCTTCTCGATTATTTCCGGTAAATCGCCAAATGTAATATAGCAAAGTAGCTACAGAAGCCAAAGCAGAAACCACATATGTATAAGCCGCCCAATTTAATGCATCTTTGGCCTTTTCGTGTTCCTGACCTCTGGTGAGATTAGATTGATTTAGCCACGATAAAGCTCTTCTACTTGCATCTAATTCTACAGGAAGTGTAATTAAACTAAACAATGTAATTGTACTTTGTAAAATGATGAATAACAATAACATTCCATTCGTTAAGGCTGGCATGGAGAAAGCCACCAAAGCCAATCCAATCGTTAGATAATTCAAAATAGTGGAACTAATTTGGACTACAGGAACTAATTGACTTCTCATCGTTAACCATTGGTAGGCAGTAGCATGTTGAACGGCATGTCCACACTCGTGAGCAGCGACGGCCGCAGCAGAAATATTTTTCCCATGATACACATCGTAACTTAAATTAACTGTTTTATTAGCCGGATTATAATGGTCTGTCAATTCACCTTCTACAGAAAGAATTTTGACATCATATATACCATTATCATTCAACATTTTATTCGCAATTTCACGACCACTCAAACCACTACTCAAAAAATCGTGGGCATATTGCGCAAATTTCTTTTTTAAACGACTACTTACGTACATCCCTAGTCCCATAAATAGTAAGCTAATAATTAGTAAAATTGGATCAAACATAATTTAGTTTTTTTATTTGCTCATTATATATCAAGTAAAATACCATTTTATTTTTATCTGACAGAACATCGTGTTAACTGACAAGATTACGATGACTCTCTATGATTTATCAATGCGTTTGCCCACAATAACCAATCCTCTTTCAGTATCTTGCATATTGGCAATTTTAGGGAGGTGTCCCCATTTTTCAAATCCCATGCTATAAAATAACTGAAGGCTTGGCTCATTGTGATCAAATATAAATCCTAGTAAGGTACTGATATGTAATTGCTCACACGATTCGAATGCTTTCTGCAAACATACTTTTCCTAATCCTTTGTAACGATAGGCTTCTTCAAGATATAAACTGATTTCTACTGTCCCGTCATAGGCAGGCCTTCCATAAAAAGAGCTAAAACTCATCCATCCGGCATACTGACTATTTACCAAAACTATCCAAAGAGGCCGATGATTGGGGGTATGACTATCAAACCAATCTCGCCTACTCTCTATACTAATAGGCTCTAAATCGGCCGTTACCAGCTTTGAAACTATCGTCGAATTATACGTTGCGATGATGTTAGCTAAATCAGCATACTGAGCTTGTCTAAACTGAATTGTCATAAACCATGAAATTTGATGAACGTGAAATTTAGCTGACCAACCATCAAGAAAAATTAAGTGTTAAGCAATTCTTTTGCATTTTTTAAAGCAATATCTGTTGGAATTCCGGTACTCAACATTTTAGCAATTTCGTTAATACGCTCCTCCTGATTCAACGATTTGATATTAGAAGTTGTTTTTTCATCGTCATCAGATTTATATACAAATAAATGCGTACTACCTTTGCTGGCCATTTGCGGCAAATGAGTGATGGCTATCACTTGCATAGATTTCCCCATATCACACAGTATGTTTCCTATTTTATCCGCCACTTCGCCACTCACACCCGTATCAATTTCATCAAAAATAATGGTTGGTAATGCGGTTCGTTCTGCTAACAAGGCTTTGAGACACAACATTAAGCGCGACAATTCTCCTCCTGACGCTGTTTTATATAATTCTTTAAAATCAGACCCCTTATTGGCAGTAAATAAAAAGCAAATATCATCTAATCCATTCAAACCTAAATTAGGTTGCTGTTTTAATTCTATCTTAAATTGAGCATTTGTCATTGATAAACCGGCAAGCATAGATTTAATATGTTGCTCAATATTACCAATAGATTCTTGACGTTTATCAGACAATTCTTTCGCTAAAATTTGGCATTGTTTTTCAATGACTAATAATTCTTTTTTCGCTGTTTCAATATTAGATTCTAAAGAAAAGAATTGTTGAAGTTTAATTTCTATTTCGCTCTTTACTTCCAGTAATTCTAACTCAGATTTGACGCCATGTTTTTTCATAAGGCGGTTAAGTTTATCCAACTTCACATTAACTTCTTCCAAACGCAAATTATCATATACCACATCTTCCTCACTTCGCTCAATATCATTTGCCAGTTCCTTTAATTCAATAGTAAGCGAATGCATTCTATCGTATAAATCACTGAATTGTTTCCCAAATTTAGATACACTTTGCAATTGTTGTTTAACTTGAGATAATGCAGACAACATATTTTCATCGCCTCCACTTATAGCTTGTGATGATTTTACTAAATTAATTTTAATAAATTCCGCATTTTCGAGGGTTTCACTTTCATTCTCCAATAATTGTTGTTCTCCCTCACTAATCGAAGCCTCTTCCAATTCATCAAACTGAAATTGTAAATAATCCAACTCTTTTCTTGCTTGTACTTCCTGAGCAGTTAAAGATTCAATATGTTTTTTAACTTTTGTTAGTTGGGCGAATTGTTTTTTATAATCAGAAAATAAAGATTTGGTATGAGCAAATGTATCCACTAATTCAAATTGAAAATCAGTTTCTTTGAGTAATAAGGTTTCGTGTTGCGAATGAATATCAATGAGTTGACTACCTAGTGATTTTAATACACTCAATGTTGTAGGTGTGTCATTCACAAACGCTCTCGATTTACCCTCAGGTGTAATTTCTCGTCGTATAACCGTTATTTTTTCGTAATCCAATTGATTGTTTTCGAAAAACGATTCCAGATTATACGATTCGATATTGAAGTGCGCTTCAATAACACATTTTTGGGTTTTGTCGAGCAATGAATTCACATCAGTTCGATCTCCTAATGTAAGACCAAGTGCACCAAGTAAAATAGATTTTCCGGCTCCTGTTTCTCCGGTAATAACCGTCAATCCTTTACTCCATTGAACATCAGTTTGTTCTATTAAGGCAAAATTTTGTATTCGTAAATAGTTTAACATGGTGGGTTAAATATCGGAAATTAATGTTTTTGCTTTATATATTTTTAATGAGTTGTCGATTCATTTTTCAACAAGCTAACCACTCAAAAACACGTCCCTAATTTAAACCAATCATTCAATCAATGAAACAATTCACTTACTCGAAACCGTGTAACGAAAACGTTTTTTAAACGTAATACAATACAAGAAACAAATTATCAATTGCCGATTATTCTGTTTTTAAGTTCCTTAGTTTCTAACCTTTAATCTTCCGACTATGAGACAGTTAAAAATTACCAAGCAAATTACAAATCGTGAAACAGCTTCTTTGGATATGTATTTACAGGATATTGGGCGCGTAGAATTAATTACGGCTGACGAGGAAGTGATATTGGCTCAAAAAATTAAACAAGGTGATCAACAAGCTTTAGATAAATTGGTGAAAGCAAATTTGCGTTTCGTTGTGTCTGTTTCAAAGCAATACCAAAATCAAGGATTGAGCCTACCCGACTTGATTAATGAAGGTAATATGGGGTTAATTAAAGCTGCTCAGCGTTTTGATGAAACTCGGGGATTTAAATTTATTTCTTATGCCGTATGGTGGGTTCGTCAATCTATTTTACAAGCATTGGCAGAACAATCTCGAATAGTTCGGCTACCTTTAAATAAAATTGGTGCCATTAATAAAATCAATAAAACGTATGCCAAATTAGAGCAAGAATTGGAACGTGAACCGGTGGCTGAAGAAATTTCGGAAATATTGGATATTATGCCCGATGATATTAGGGAAACCATGAAAAACCAAGGTAGGCACATGAGTATGGATGCGCCTTTAGGTAATACAGATGATGGAGGAAGCATGTACGAGTTAATGGAAAACAAACACGAAGCCTCTCCGGATAATGAATTGATTATTGAAAGTTTGAGAAATGAAATAAACAGAGCTCTTCTTTCATTAACTGCCAGAGAAGCGGATGTAGTAAGATTATATTACGGATTAAGCGGTGGGCATTCCCATTCGCTTGAAGAAATAGGCGAAAAATTTGAATTGACAAGAGAAAGGGTTCGTCAAATTAAAGAAAAAGCGGTTCGTCGGCTAAAACATAACTCAAGAAGCAAGTTTTTATTAGGATATTTGGGATAGTTGTGTGTATGGTTGATTAAAGTGAGGAGGTTGCCGATTGGCACCTCCTTTCTGTTTTTTATTTATTATACATAACTTCCCATGTATGATCTCCCAACATTTTTACAGTACCAACATACTCTAACGTTTTGGGAAATTTACCCCAATCATCCGGACCAATCATGAGTAATTTATAAATACCATCCTTCAGGTATAAATGATAAATATGACCTATCAATGGTTCAAAAGATAACTCTGCCTGATATATTTTTTCCGATATATCTATTCGCTCACGTAGGGCGTTAGCCTGCTGCATCAATAATTCAACTTGTTTTTGAATTTGATTCATTTGAATGTTGGTTTGCTCGCGCATGGCGGTTAAGGCCTTCGATTTTATTTTGCCATTATCTTCGGGTCTGATAACAATGCCTCCTATATGATGAGGATATGGAAGTGTACCCGGATTTTCTGCTACTTTATCTTTATCGATTGGATTTATAAATTCCATGTGTGTGTAATTTAGGTCAAATGATTTAACCTAATGAACACTTATTATCGACGCTTGTTTAGGCAATTGAGATTTTTCTATTCAAAACGCACCTAATAGTCCTCAAGTCCATACTTTTGTACCTTCGCTGCAATTTTTACAGATATCAATCTCTTGCCTCGATTTGAGTATAGATTGCCTAAAATTTTGGTATTTACGAGACCTCCACAAAGTTTGAAAGGCCTCTTTTTTCAAATCTCCCATTTGATGACTTGCATCTTTATCGAAACAACAAGGCACAACCAATCCATCCCAAGTTACCACACAACCACTCCACATGCGCCAGCATTGGTTCAATAATTTATTTTTAATAGAATACGTTCCGTCTGCATTTTTTTTATACCTGCTGTATTCAATATGTTCAGGTATCAATTTATTTCCATTGACATAGTTGTAAATTTGAGCGGTTTTAAACACCACTTCATTAACCCCTAACTCTTTGGCCAATTTTTGCACATCGTTTATTTGATGCTCATTAGGCTGTACTACTAAAAATTGAAAAACAACATAAGGAGTCCGGCTTTTCAATTTGTTTTTAGCCCAAATAATATGATTGGTCCCTTCTATCACTTTATGCAAATCACCACCTACCCGATATTGCTGATATGTCTCCTGAGTAGTCCCATCAATAGATATGATGAGTTTATCTAATTTGCTTTCTACCGTTTTTAAGGCCTGTTCCTTAGTAAGAAAATGGGCGTTAGTAGAAGTAGAGGTGTAAATACCTTTATCAGAGGCATACCGAACCATCTCTAAAAAATGAGGATTTAAATACGGCTCGCCCTGAAAATAAAAAGTGAGGTAAATCAATTCTTTATAAACCGAATCTATCGTTTGTTGAAAAAAAGTAGGGTTCAACATACCGGTGGCTCTAGTAAAATTCCTCAATCCACTGGGGCATTCAGGACATCTGAGATTACAACTCGTGGTAGGTTCAATCGACATGCTGATTGGCAAACCAACCGAGATAGGTTTTTTGATCGTTTTTGAAATAAAATAACTCATCCAAATCTTCCATGCATTGAAGATTTTTTTGATGGTTATTTTCTTAAATAAATGTATGTGTTTTGAGAATGTCACTTTAAAAAATCACAAATCAAAATCACGATTACTCGTCCAGGTTGTTAATCCCTGATTAGTAAATTTAAAAGCTTGCACCCTTCCTCCTAGTCCTTCTATAGCTTTAGCAACTTTTATTTTTGTAACAGCCGGGCAATAAAAAAACATAAAGCCACCGCCACCTGCCCCGGATATTTTTCCGCCCGATGCACCATTTGCAAGAGCTGTTTCATAAACAGTGTCTATTAAGTTATTACTAATGGAATGAGCAATCTTCTTTTTATTAGTCCAACCAAAATGTAATATTTCTCCAATGGTATTTAAATCGCCACGCAATAAACTATCTTTCATTTGTTGCGCTTGTTCTTTGAGGTGATGCATGGCCTCTACCGACTTTTCATTTTTTTCTTTTACATTTTTCACCTGCTCATTAATAATGGTGGCAGATAAACGTTGTGTAGCTGTAAAATAGAGCAATAAGTTAAACTCCAATTCATAAAGTACTTCTTCTTTGAGCTGTAATGGATTCACAATGACTTTATCGTTCGATAAAAATTCCATAAAATTGACTCCACCAAAAGTAGCAGCATATTGGTCTTGCTTTCCACCACTCATTCCCAAATCTATCCGCTCTATTTCATAAGCCAAGCGAGCAATATCATATTTACCCAAAGGCAATTTTAACCACTCTACAAAGGCGCCAATCAGTGAAACCACTATTGTTGAAGAAGTCCCTAGTCCTGAACCCTGAGGAGCCTCAATATATGAGGTTAATCGAAACGATAAAGGTTCTAATTTAAACTCTCTTACAATTCGATTGTAAACACCAATAAATAACTCAAAGGGATGAGCAATTTCTAAAACTTTAGAAGAATCAACAGATAATTGCAAATTTTTTCCATCGATGCAAAATTCAATTTTTCCATTATTTAGTGGTTCCAAACTTGCATATGCATACAAATCGATTGTAGCATTTAAAATAGCGCCTCCAAATATATCGCTGTAGGGCGACACATCCGTACCTCCGCCTGCTAAGCCTATTCTTAATGGTGCTTTACTTCTGATTATCATGTTGTTTTTTTATATAAATCAACTACTTCATCCACAAATATTTTCCAATCATATTTTTTCTTTTCAGACTTCATGCCTTCGGTAAAATCTATTATTCTGTCATTTTCAAAATAATCCATAATACCTTCAGCTATAGCTTTAGCATTTGGTTCCACTACATAACCAGCTACTTTATGAGGAATAATTTCTGATAGCCCTCCAACATTAGTAACAAGCGTTGGTATTTCGAAATGAAACGATACTTGTGTTACCCCACTTTGGGTAGCAGTTCGATAAGGAAGAGCCACCAAATCAGCTGCCGAAAAATATAATTTTACATCTTCGTTGGCAATAAATTTAGCGTGCAGAACCACTTGATTTGCGATTTGGTAGGAGGTTATCAAGTCTAAATAAGGTTGCCGGTCTTCGTAAAATTCACCTGCTATCACTAATACAATATCTGGATTAGACCTTAACTCATGAAAAGCTTCTAGTAATAAATCTAATCCTTTATATTTTCTAATTAATCCAAAAAACAGAACTAATTTCTTACCGGTAGGCAATCCCAATAATTCACGCGCTTTTTGTTTATCTACTTTTTCACCAAACGAGGTATAAAGAGGATGAAGTAAATATTTTTTATGAGGAGTTGATGTGAATTTATTTAAATCGCTCATCACAGCTTTACTCATCGTAATAAACCCATGACAGCCATTAATGAAATATTTAGAAAAAGCAGTGTCACCAATTCGTTTTTCATGCGGAATGACATTATCGGTAATGGCTAATACTTTTATTCCCTTTTTACGTATAATTCGAGCTATGCTTCCTAAGGCTGGTCCCATAAAAGGAATCCAAAAACGAAATACAACAAAATCAGGTTTTTGTTTGATGATAAATTGTGCCGTTTTAATCCAAGATAAAGGATTAACCGAATTAATTAACGTATGAATCGAAATGCCTTTTGGGGCATGTCCGCTAGTATCAAATTGGGTGCTCCCTGGAAATAAAAAATTAGGATATTGTAAACTATAAGAAATAATTTCACATTGATGGCCCTGTCTATTAAACGCTTCGCAAAACAGTTCATCAAATGTGGCTAAACCACCACGTAAGGGATAAGCGGGTCCTATAATAAAAACTTTTGCCACTTGATGATGTTATATTTGCCCTACAACCAATTCCAATAAATCCTGTTCTTGTAAATATTGATTAGCAAGCGATTTTATTTCTTCGGGGGTAATGGTTTTCACCGCAGCAAAATACTTGTCAAAATAATCATAATCTAAACCAAATTCCCAAATAGCTTTAAACTTTTCTGCTAATGCATAAGGGCCATCCACACTTCTCAAAAATTGTCCTAGCACATAATTTCTTACCGTTTCGAGTTCTTCAGCATCTACCAATTCTTCTCTCAACAAACGTATTTCCTTGTATATTTCATTCAACGCATCTTTAGTAACATCTTTTCCAACTTCGGTTGAAATATAAAAATAACCGTCATTAACTAATGAAGCCAACCCACTTCCTATACCATAAGTATATCCTTTATCTTCTCTTATATTAGCCATTAGTCGCGACCCAAAATAACCTCCTAATATGGTATTGAGAACTTGAAATTTAAAGTAGTCGGGATGTTTTTTGTTAAATAATAATCTACCTACTCTTATGGCTGACTGAATAGCATCAGATTTATGAATGTAATGTTTTTGCTGAGTTGAAGTTTCTTTATTAACCTCAGGCACTGGTATCGGCTGAACATGCCCCCAGTGATCTTTTCCAAAAAACCGATTCAATGTATCGATTAAATCTTTTGATAATTTACCCGATGCAATAATTGTACAATTGCCCGAATGATAAAATGTTTGATAAAATTCAATGACACTTTCCAATGACAATTGCGCAAAATCTTCGTTTGTTACAGAAATACCGTATGGGTGTTTTTCACCAAAAAGTAATTCTGAAAACCGACGACGGGCTAATACATTAACTTTTTCAGAATTGACGAGGTGTTTTTGTTTTTTATTGGATAAATAGATATCAAATTCATCTTTAGGAAAAGTTGGATTTTTAATAATATCTTCAACGTAATGTAAACTTTTATCTAAATACTTATTTAAACTGTACAAGGCTAGTGATGCATAATCCTGATCGACAGCACATTCAAAAAAAGACCCATAATAATCAATGTTGTCTGATAATTCGTTGGCAGAGTAATGTTTCGTTCCTGTCTCCAATAAATTATTAGCTGCTGAGGCTTGTAATGGTATTTTTTGATAAAACATACCAGCCTTAAAAATAAACTCAAGTTTGGTTAATTCCTGCGAACCACTATCAATGGTGTACACTTTTATGCCATTATCTAAGGTATGTGCAAAGGCATGTGGAATTTCAATTTTTTCGATGGTTTTAAAATCGGGAGCTAATTTTCTGTTTAAAGTCATGGTTTAAATTTACAGAAAAATTATCAGTTCAGAGTTTTCTCAAAAAATTAAAAATGAGACCTCTAAACTCAAAAAACGTTAAAAAAAATGAAATAAAACTGATGGAAATACCGTTTTTTATAAAGAATCTTTCATTTTAACCAATTGGTCTTTAATACCTTTTAGTTTATGAATCACGTCAACTTTTACTTGGTCAGATTCTTTTAATCCGCCTTTTAATTTGTCTTTAGCCCCTTGAAGCGTATATCCTTTTTCCTTAACAAGATGAAAAATCAACTTAAAATTTTCAATATCTTTTTTTGTAAAAAGCCGATTACCCTTTTTATTTTTTGAAGGTGTAATCACATCAAATTCTTTTTCCCAAAAACGAATCAAGGATGTGTTCACATCAAACATATCGGCAACTTCGCCAATTGAATAAAATAATTTTTCGGTTTCTTTTTCCAATAAAGCCATTGCTCAAATTTATGATAACTCTGAGTTTTAGTTTGGAAAGTTTTTCAACAAAACCCCATTTTGAATTAACATTATTGAACCTCAGCGATTAAAAAAAGACGAACTACTTTTTTTAACCAAAACCATTATCTTTGCCTATGGAAAACGGTAAACTCATTATATTTTCTGCCCCCTCTGGGTCTGGTAAAACAACCATCGTCAGGCATTTATTAAAAACATTTCCTGAACAATTAGAATTTTCTATTTCAGCCACAAGCCGACCTAAACGGGGTGTTGAAGAAAATGGCAAAGACTATTATTACCTCTCGGTAGATGAGTTTAAAGAAAAAATTGAGCATAAAGAGTTTTTAGAATGGGAAGAGGTGTATGCCGGCACTCATTACGGAACTTTAAAAAGTGAAGTAACTCGTATTTGGAGCAAAGGCAAACATGTTATTTTTGACATTGATGTAGAAGGAGGTTTAAATCTCAAAAAACAATTTGGAGAAAAAGCCTTAGCTGTTTTTGTGATGCCTCCCAGTATTAAAATTCTCGAAGAACGCCTAAATTCGAGAAGTACCGATTCTCCTGAAAGTATTGCCAGAAGAGTTGAAAAAGCAGAAAAAGAAATTAAGACGGCCGACTTATTTGATGTTTTTATATTAAATGAGGTTTTAGAGGACGCTTTATTAAAAGCAGAAAAATTAATAACTGAATTTTTAACAAAATAAATGGTAGTATCTCTATCACTGTTTTAATTAACGGACTGCTAGTTTCATTAAAACAAAGAGGTAACACCGTTACATAGGCTCTAATTGTATGTCATTTCCACACCTAAAATTGTTTTTAGGGCATGTTTTATGTCCATGTAATCCGCAAGGCCTGCAATCTAACGATTGAACTTCGATAACCTTCGATTGATAAGACAACGGATAAAATCCGTATGCAGGAATTGTAGAACAAAAAAATGCGGTAGTTGGCGCATTTACGGCGGTAGCTAAATGAAGAGGTGCACTATCATTCACGTAATTCATTTTAGCATGTTTCATTAATTCGCATGATTCGAGCAAGGAAAGAGTTCCTGCCAGATTACGAATACCAGAGTGGTTACTACTGCTTTTAATCTCTTCGCAAAGGTCAATGTCAGACAGAGCACCAAGTAAATAAATTTGTGTTTTAGGAGATAAAGCATTACACAACTCAATCCATTTATGTTTTGGCAGTTGTTTGGTAAACCAAACAGAGGAAGGAGCCATACAAACAAACGATTGACCAACAAACGCTTCTATTTTTAAAAAATGCTTGTAGGTGGGGTACAATTTAGGTTTTACGACAGATTTGTCGGTAATAAGCTCAATTAAATCATTATACCTCGCTATTTCGTGTCTGCCATCTCCAATAATATGTTTGGATTTATAATTAAATAAAAACGAAAATGGGTTTTTATCGTAGCCCGATGTATAAGTTGCCTTTGAAAACGCTGTTAAAAATCCGGAACTTGCATAGCGATGCAAATTGATAACCGTATCGAATTTCCGTAGCCTGATAGTTTTTAGTAAACCAAATAAGCTTTTGTATTTCCCTACTTGTTTATCCCAAACCAAAGTTTCGTGCAAAAACGGGTGTTCAGCGTACAATGATTCGTTCCCTTTTCTGACTAAAATAGTAAGTTTGGCTTTTGGGTAAAACAAATGCAATTTCTCTAATACAGATGATGCTAAAATTGCATCGCCTATAAAAGCTGTTTGGATAACGAGTATGTTGTGATGTATCAAAATAAAAAATTATATAGCAACATTATATTCTCTCAATGCATCATTAAGAGATGTTTTTAAATCGGTGCTGGCTTTACGTTTTCCTATAATGAGCGCACAAGGTACTTGAAATTCTCCGGCAGGAAATTGTTTGGTATAAGAACCCGGAATTACCACACTTCTTTCGGGCACATATCCTTTTGTTTCAATTGGTGCATCGCCTGTTACATCAATAATTTTAGTTGACATGGTTAAACAAACATTGGCGCCCAATACAGCCTCCTTACCAATATGTACCCCTTCTACCACAATACAACGCGAGCCTATAAAACAATTGTCTTCGATAATAACCGGAGAGGCTTGCACAGGCTCCAAAACACCACCTATACCTACCCCGCCACTCAAATGAACGTGTTTGCCAATTTGAGCACAACTCCCAACTGTAGCCCAGGTATCTATCATTGTACCTTCATCTACATAAGCTCCAATATTCACAAATCCGGGCATCATAATTACCCCTTTTGAAATATAACTTCCGTAACGCGCTATAGAACCAGGCACCGTTCTGACTCCTGCCTGAGAAAAATTGGTTTTTAATTTCATTTTATCGTGAAATTCGAAAGGGCCAACCTCCATCACTTCCATTTGCTGAATCGGAAAATATAAAATCACCGCTTTTTTTATCCAATCATTCACTACCCAAGTACCATCTTCTTTAGGTTCTGCCACGCGTAACGTGCCCTTATCCAATTTTTCTATGATTTGACGGATGATTTCCTGGTTTGTCACATCTTTAAGTAACTCACGATTATTCCAAATTGCTTCGATAGTAGATTGCATAAAAAAAGATTTAAAAAATTCTTTGCAATTTAACTAAAATAACTATATTTGCTCTCCAAATTTTTGGATTGGTTGTGTAGCTCAACTGGATAGAGCATCTCACTACGGATGAGAAGGTTTGGGGTTCGAATCCCTACACGATCACAAACAAAACCCTTTGACATAAAACAGAGGGTTTTGTTTTTAATAACATGGTGAGGTAGCTCAGTTGGTTAGAGCATCGGATTCATAACCCGAAGGTCAGGAGTTCAAATCTCCTTCTCACTACAAAAAAAGAGGTTGTTTTATCAAACAACCTCTTTTTTATTTTATTTCTGTTATACCCTGTCGCTATCCGGCTATTTATTTAAAGCACTAAGTATTGTTCTAAAACTTTCTAAGCCTGCTTCTAAATTTTCGACAATGTCTAGGGCTAACACATCAGGGTCGGGTAAATTGTCTAAATCGGCTAGAGATTTATCTTTTAACCAAGTTATGTCTAATGATGTTTTATCGCGAGCGATGATTTCTTCGTACGTAAATTTGCGCCAACGTCCTTCGGGGTTGGTTTCGGTGTTGTATGTTTCTTTACGTTTTTTTGGATTGCTTGGATTGTAAAGTTTAATAAAGTCGTTTAAATCATCCAATTTTAATGGATTCTTTTTTAAGGTATGGTGAACATTCGTTCTATAATCATACACCCAAATATCTTTGGTTTGAACGGTTTTGCTACTTGGCTTGCCATCAAAAAATAACACGTTAGCTTTGACGCCATTGGCATAAAATATACCTGTTGGTAAACGTAAAATAGTATGTAGGTCGGTTGTTTCTAATAATTTTTTACGGACTGTTTCACCAACACCTCCTTCAAACAATACGTTATCGGGTAGCACCACGGCTGCTTTGCCTGTTGTTTTTAACATGGTGCGAATGTGCTGCACAAAGTTTAATTGCTTGTTGCTCGTAGTTACCCAAAAATCGGTACGGTTATAGGTTAAGTCTTCTTTTTCTTGCTCGCCTTCTTCGTTGGTAAAGGTCATGCTGCTTTTTTTACCGAAAGGTGGATTGGCTAAAATATAATCGTAGCGGGTTCCCGAATCTGTTATCAAGGAATCGTTGGGAGAAATGAAATTATCGCTATCAATATCACCAATGTTATGTAAAAACAAATTCATCAGCGCTAAGCGGCGTGTACTTGCTACAATTTCGTTACCAAAAAAGGTTTCATATTTTAAAAACTTCTTGGCTTCTTTATCTAAATCTTGGTTATCTACAATCCAATCATAAGCGGCTAAAAAGAAACCACCTGTACCACAAGCAGGGTCTGCTATCGTCTTCATAGGCTCTGGACGCAAACACTCCACCATGGCTTTAATTAAAGGACGTGGTGTAAAGTATTGCCCAGCACCACTTTTGGTATCTTCGGCATTTTTTTCTAAAAGGCCTTCGTAAATATCGCCTTTATCTTTTACACCCATTAATATCCAACTCTCGGCATTAATGAGGGCAATGAGTTTATACAATTTGGCAGGGTCTTGTATTTTATTTTGGCTCTTAGTAAAAATTTGCCCAAGAATGCCTTTTTCTTTGGCTAGCTCACGCAACATGGTATTATAATGCGTTTCTAACTCTGCACCGCTTTTGTTTATTAAACTCTCCCAACCATATTGTTTTGGGATTGGCATTTTGCGGTTATGCGGTGGCTTGCTATATTCATCGGCCATTTTTAAAAATAGCAAATAGGTTAGCTGCTCTAAATAATCGCCGTAGCCAACGCCATCATCTCTTAAGGTTTGGCAAAATGCCCATACTTTACTAACGATGCTTGATGTGTTTGCGGTTGTGTCTTTGCTCATAATTTGATTTTATTTTCTAAATAATTTTCAATGCGTTTTACAATGGTATCTGGTTCGGTAAACAATTCATCGTTTGTGCATCGTATAACCGTTATCCCTAATTCATTAATGATTTTTTCGCGTTGTATATCGCGTTGTTTTACTTCTTCTAAATCATGTATACTGCCATCAATCTCAATAACCAATAATGCTTCGTGACAATAAAAATCAGCAATAAAATAGTTTAATGGATGTTGCCTTCTAAATTTTAATCCTAAAATTTTACGGTTACGAGCCATTTGCCAAAACAAATCTTCGGCAGAGGTACTGTTTTTACGCAATAGTTTTGCATTTTTAAATGTATTGGGTGTAGCACCGTGATAGTGAGGAATTTTACTGCGCATGGTTTTAAGGGTTGGATGCGTAGTTAGGTAAAGTGACCTTGCTGTGTTTAGTACTCTCACCTTTGTGTACAATGACCTCACCCTTAATCCCTCTCCTCAAAGGAGAGGGAGACAGAACAGAAGGAGATAGAACAGGGTGTGCGGTTAGCACCCCCTTCTCCGAAGGGAGAAGGGCTGGGGATGAGGGCATTACACCCCTACATACCCAACTCACCACATCGCTAAATAAAGGTTGGCAAGATGCCCATACTTTACTTACTATGCTTTGCATGTTTACTGGTATACGATTAATCATCATGTATCTTAGTTGAATTTTTAATTACAAAGGCGCATCAATTAAATCAATTACAAAATCGCTGATTTCGTAATGAAACCATTGGTTAAATAATTTCCAATTACGGTTTTGTGGCCAATCGTTTTCATCTGTCCAAATGCCTTCTAATTCTAATTCGAAAATTTGTTTGTAATGTTTCTTTATTAATTTTTGGGCATCTTCAAAATCTTCTTTTACCAAATAGGTTTTTGCTTCGCCTAACATATTTTCTTGCATTGGCATATCAGGGCACAAGGCGTTATGCCATTGTATAAATGGTTGTTTGTGCAAAATGGTTATGGCGCTTCTGTTAATTAATTCCATATTTTTTATTGATGTACACCATCTCTTTGTTGATCAATATGACCGCCTGTATAACCACACACACCCATGCGAGGCGAATTTACAACTGGCATTTTTGCGTAATCTTGAAAATCAGCACATTCTTTGTCGTGTTGAGTTGAACAACTTTCGCAAAAGAAATCCCAATCACATACTGTACAAATATTTGCAGCTGGATGTTTTTCGCATTTAGCACAAATTAATTTTAAGGGTTCGTTACGCGAAAGCAAAACAATATCCTCCTTAAGGTTGAGTTTATAATTTTTTATACCTTTTAAAAACACACGGGTTGTAGAGCCATAATCGTAATCGTGGTAAATTTTAACTTTGGTTTCAAATACATCCATTACCATATGTGTGGTAGATACTTTAAAATCTTTGTGTCCAAAGCCACTCATGTGTCCGCAGCAGTCTAACCAAATATCTTTTAGAAAGGTATCTATTTTTTTCATGCTTGCTTTGCCTTTTACTAATAGTTGCAAAAACATAACGCCATCTTCAACCACAATATGACAATAGGTTTCTGGGCTTTTAGCGGCATCTTCTTTTTGCATTTGGGCTAAGTGTGCGGCCAAATGTTTAGTAATTTGTGCGTGTGGCACTATTTGTGTGCAATACAAGCACTTTCCTTCTGATGTTAATTCGTGTTCCATTTTATTTAACTCTTAAACTAATTTCCCTTCAAAAGCCTTTTTTAAAATACTTTGGCGCAAAGCCTCGGCTTGTTGTAGGCTTTGGTTTATACTTTTTTCCATTTTATCCGCTACACTTAAACGACTCTCGATTTCTTGAACAATTAATTGTTGCTCTTCAAATGAACAATAAGGTAAATCATAATCTCTAATTAAGTCAGTATTTAAATTTGGTTGAGCTGCACCCATATTTATATTCCTTAATTCTCTAGTCTTACTAACCCAGAAATAATATAAATAATGATTACTTCTGATGTCCAAATCCAAAAATGCAGCTACACCGTCATTCATTGTTGCGTTTATCATACAAATTTTTGGAACTCCTAATGTTGCACCACTATTTGATAACAATAATGTATTTGGAGCTATTTGTCTGGTTTTATGTAAACCAGCCTCTTTAATTGTATAAGTATATGTAGTTAAGTAGATTCCATCACCTTTTGTTAAATCAGCAACTTTAAGAAATGGAATATTGCCATTATAAAATTTAGGGTCACCAGCTGGACGTGGTGAACCACCTCTTACAACTTTAGATACATCAGCTATTTTTACCATTTTCCACCCCTTTGGTAACTCACCATCTTTTACTTTTTTGTTGGTTAGCTTTCCTTCAAAAGCCCATTTTAAAACAGATTGGCGGTAAGTTTTTAATTGTTGTTGGGCGGTTTTTAAATTGGCAATGCCATTATCTAACTCGCTAAATAGTTCTTCTATTTTTGAGACGATGGCTTGTTGGGTTGGCAGTGGGGGAAGAGGGAAAGTGAGTTCTGAAAAACTCTTCAAAGATATCTCCTTAAATGTTGTTCCACTTGCAACTTGCTCTGCTCTTTGTTTGGAAGCTTTTAGATAGTAATAAATAAAATTACTATCTACATTTTCATATGGTATAATACTTTTAAATCCTTGATTGGTACACAATTCATTATCTGCAATTACCACATAACCAATTGGAGCTCTGGAGGAAAATAAAACTGAGCCTTTTGGCATTAGCCTTGCCGAAGAATTCTTAAGACCTATTTCCGTAATTGATTTAGTACCCTTTTTTATTGTTTTGTTCTTGTATCCAGTTAAATCAGATGGGGAAATCCAACTAATGTCTCCATTCCAATATTCATTTACTGCTGTTGAAGGTGTTCCACCGGAAATAATTTTACCTGCCTCACTTAACTTTACTTGCTTCCAACCTTTAGGTAATTTAATATTTGTACTCATTTAATGTGTTGTTTGTTTTTTATACCCACCTATTCACCCACCTATTCACCCACCTGTTAGACCACCTGTTAGACCACCTATTAGACCACCTATTAGACCACCTATTAGACCACCTGTTAGACCACCTGTTAGACCACCTGTTAGACCACCTTAATTACTTCCCAATTGCCCCCAAATTTAGGTCCTATTCTTTTAAGCATTCCTTTTTGTTTCAGATTCTCAATTTGTTTTTGTACTGCTGATACATTTATTCCTAATTTTTCGGCCAATTCAGGTTTTGTGATTTTATTGTTATCGATGATTAAATTTAAAACTTCTTGTTGCCTATCTGTTAGTTTTGCACCAACTTTTGCACTACTTTTTGCATCATCTTTTGTTTGATTAATCTCGGCATTTTCTCTAAAAAAAGTTACTGCAAAAAAATCATTGAAATGAAATTCAGGCTCAGGTAATTTTGCTTCTTTTATTAAATCCTTTATACGGTTAACGCCTGTGCCTAATTTTTCAATTAAACCAGCTCTTAGCAGTAAGTCGGAAATAACAGGATTGCGAGATAAACTATATTTGCCAAAATCTTTTTCGGTTAAGCCTTCGGGTAAACCACCAGGATTAGAAATAATAACACGGTTGCTATAAATTTCAATCATAATGTGTGCGCCAGTTTCTAAATAATTACGATGCGCTACCGCATTCACCAAAGCTTCGCGTAAGGCTACCAAAGGTATTTCCAAAACATCTTCGCGCTTTAAGCCTTTAATGTGAGACGCCTCGTTTAAATGCCGTCTTAAAAAGGCCAGTCCCGAATCAATATTTGTAATTAAATCCTCTTTAAAATCTTTACGATCGAGTATATCCACTTTTTCAGTTCCATTAAACGCTACACAGGTAATTTGTGCTTGTTTAATAATAGATGAAGGGGTAGTTGTAAAAAAAAGAATACCGGCATTGGTAAAATAACGAGTACCAGCAACTTGTTTAACAACACCTAAACTGGATAGAATATGAACTTTCCTTAGAAATAGATTTTTGATTATCATTAAACTAGCAGTCTTGTTTTATGGAGGATTTGAAGTGGCTCTCTAATGACTACATACTGCTATCAGAGATATACTTTGTTCTGAAAAAGAAATAATTTGACCTATTTTTTGACATTAATTAATTTATTTTTTACTTTGTGTAGAGTTTAACATTAAATCTAATTCGATAGGTGTAGATATAAGTATTAGACTTTTATTTGGTTAAACAAAAAATATCAACAAAATAAGAGTAGAAATACAATTTGAAATCTGAAAAAATGGAAAAACAATGTATGTCGATAAAAATACAGATAGTACATTTTGATTCCAACTAAATAAAACGCAGAGGATTATTTAGAGGATTCGTCCAAACGGACACTTATAATCAAATGAATTCTATTAAAAACAAGTTTATAAGAATTACAAAAATAAAATACAAGAAATTTTTAAATAACCTAAAATGACAAATAAAAATTTAAATATATCACTAATCATTATTATTTCTACGTTATTAATATCTAGTTGCAAAAATTCTGAGACAAATAAGGGTAATTCTGATGTTAATCAAATAAAACTTAACTATAAAGAAGGTTATTATTTAACCAAGGAATACTTAAACTTTAACTTTAAAGATGAAGAAAGTCCAAATGCAATTGGGATAAATATTTCAAAATCTGATTCCATTTTTTCATTTGTAGATTTTAACTGCCAAGAATGTATGACTATGGGAGATAATTGGACAACTTCAAAATTATTAAGTGAAAGTGAATTTGGTTCTCTTTGGAGTGCATTGGAAATCAATAACAAATTTGCTTTAGTTGCTAAATTAAGGGGCGGTAAAAATGGCGATACTCTTTACTGGATTTCGAAGGAAAACTTCAAGATTTTAAATAACTGTCAATTTGATTTTATTGAAAAAGAATTAAATAAATATAAAACTTTACTATTTAATAAAATTGGCAAATTAGAATTTAATAACGGCAATTGTTTTCCTGTTGGTTGTTTTAGTAATGTTTCGTTTTCGATTGACTACGTTAACAATTTTGCCAAAGTATTTTATATGCTAGGAGATGAAGAATATAAAGCTGAAGCTGAAATTTTTATTAACACTAAAGGGGAAGAAATGTTGTTATTAAAAAATATAATTAATATCAAGAATAACGCTCCAAAAGATAATAAAATTGTTGTTGTTGAAAAGAATAAGGAATCATCAAAAAAAATAACTCTTTTCTTGTTAGATGAAGCATCAATTGAAAAAGTTGAAAATGAAAAGGATATTAATTTTGACAACTATTCCGGTGCCTACTTTCAAAATTTTATCGAATAATAAAACGATAAGATATACATCTTAAGTGTTTAAATAAACATCTTATACATTTAACCTTTATTTTGATCACAGTTTTTTCATCTAGTCAAAATAAAGTTTTATACAATTAACAGGTTCAAAGCTGATATATAACCAGTTGGCGTTTTTTATTATAAGTATTCAAAAAAATTACAAGTATGTTAAAAAAATAAATTCATCAAAAAATACAATAATTCATTTAACGAACATAAAATTTTACAAACTAGAAAGAATAGGTAAAAGTGGTTAATACTTATTATTATTATTCATAATTTGAAATGTAACAAATAATTACTCATGGCAAACAATTAGTTGCCAAAGTTCATATGGAATAAAAAATTCTCCATGTTAAAAATTAATTAAAACCTCAAAATAAAGTGATGAGATTCTTTTAGTTGTGCTTTATATAATAAATTTCAATTACTGGTTTGCAATATTTTTCCTAAGAGAAAGTTAATTAGTTTTCATACAGATGATTCTATAATTTTTATTGATACAATGACCAAATGACAAGTAAATCCTAAATATCAGTACTTCTGAGTTTAATTCCCACATGTATAGTAATTTACAGAATATATTTTCTGATTTTTATCGATAAAAAAAGCTAAGTTATTTTTCCATTAAAGCCTAAATGAAAGATTATTAATAACCTAGATATGGCATTTATTTAATTGTATGATACCTTTAAGGAATATTATTTTCAAATTTATATAAATGGAAAAGTAGTGAAAAATAGATAAATAAATACATTTGTATACTATTTTTGAATTGATTTTAATTTTTTAAACTAATTTTAAACAAAAAACTATGACCAAAATTAAATTTATTTTTATTGTGTTAATAATTTCATTTTCAATAAGTAAAGTCAAAAGTCACAGCCAATTTACAATTGAAGAAAAAAATAATTATTTAAATGGGCGCGCTGTATGTTTTTTTTCGCAAACTACAAATAAAAATGATGAAAATTCCCAGTATTACAGCATTTTAGATAAATGTGTAAAAGAATGTAACGGTATGTTAGTGTCAATCAAAAATGTACATCAATTATCCGCCTCTTTTACCAGTCGTGGTTATGCTGCTTTAACGGATGAAAAAATACATAGTGAAGCAGATATGCAGCTTCATAAAGTAGTGAATATAAAATGGGATCATGTTGTAAATCTTAAAATCAGTACGTTAACATTTCAATATTCTTGTATTTGTATTGAATTCGCAGAAGGCTTCTCCCCCACTGTTTTTTGGAATAGAACAACAAACTATAGTATAAAAAGTATTCAAGACCCAATGGATATTGATCCGAAAGATTTACCATATGATAACTATTTTAATGATAAAAAAAAAGGTCGATTTAGTATTGTTGTAAAAAAAGAACAAGCAAATAAATGTATAGAAGCAATAAACCATCTAATTTCTAATTCGAAAGAAAAAAATTCAAACCTAACTACTGAACTAACAAGAAATGAAAAATGGTCTGGTGAATATTTAGAAATTTGGCACACCGACTCGACGGGGATAAAACAAGGTAGATACGAAATGAGAGACATAACTGGCAAACTAATAAGTTATGGTGACTATAAGGATAACGTAAAGGTAGGTAAATGGTTAATAAACGGTATAACAAATATATATGGTGGAATAGGCAACCAATGTTCTTGTTCAGGGTATCATGAAGTCTATTAACTTTTTTAGAATAAAAAAATTAGAATTGTGTTTTATATGTTCTAAATCCAAAATATTGGTTTTTTGGTTAATGTTAAGATATTTATCCGCTCCCGAAGATTTGTAATTCGTGCGCTAAAATACACTAAATCAAAAGTTAAGTAGATAAGAAAATAAAATGTCAACAAAATATAAAGCTAGAAGCAAATTTTAATGAAAATTTCAATCCGAATTTTTGGTCTGAGGGTACGAAAGCAATTTTATATAATTAAAAATAAAAATTAAGAATTGGTTATATGAAATGGATAATACAAAAAAAATGTATCGAACGTATTGCAAATACGCCCTATTTAGTTTACATAGGTGACAAAAAAACAGTAAAACTTAACAAAATTAGAACGTTTAATTTAATTAACTTTCTTTTTGTATCAATATTTTTTTTAGCTTGTTCAGACAAAGATATTACTAACCAAATTGTTGATAATGAAAACAATGTTAATTATAATGATGCAACTAAGAATTCCCAAGGGCAGCAATTTGCAGAAAATACAAAATTAAACTTATGTGATTTATCTCCCGATCAAATGTTGGACTACTTGACAACAAAACACTTTACGTTAAATGGAAATGGAGGCGTTTCTTTTCTTAAAAAGGGTGATATAAAAATTAAGCATAGAGGGAAGGGATACAAGGGTAAGTATGAAATAATGACAAATAATAGTATAAGAATCTATAATTTACTGATAATATCTGGAAATTACAACTCTTCAAATAATGATCCATATCCAGATTTGGAGCAGCGTGTCAACGAATACTACCGAGAGGATTACAAGAATAGCACTTCAAATAATCCTCCTTTACAAGGCGTTTTTAATATGGACTGTGATGGAATGTTAAGTGGATGTTTAAGAAGCGCTGGAGGTCGAAATAACAACACGTTGAGAATTATGCCAAATGGTTCCTCCCAATAAAAATTTTTAGGGAATGAGAGTAATTCAGTAGATTAACAATGGAATAATTTTATAAAAGATTTTAAGTTTACTATAATTAATATGGATATTGGAAAATTAAAAAGTTTAAATGACTAAAAAAAAAATTTGATGGTGGAAATATAGCTGCATTACCTTGCTAAAGCGGATTTGCAATCCGTGGGCTAACATAAACTAAATGAATATTTAAGTATATGAGAAAATAATATGTCAACAAATATAAAGCAAGCATACCATATATCTTATTTCGTAACAATTACCTGTGTTTATTGGGTTGATTTAACCAAGATTATGCAATAGAAAAAACATGAGTTACTGATTTTTTAGTTACTATATCGAAGAAAGTATCTACCGATCTTCTTTTTTCTACAGTACCACTGATTTTCAGAGTTTTTATTCGAGCATGTTTTGTAACCCAAGTTACTAATGCAAAGCATTTAAATCTTAAAGTACTTAAATTGTCTTGGAACTTGTTCTTCAAGACAACCTGACGAAAAAATGCCATTAGGTTACAAGCCATTAAAATGCTTCTAAAGACAGTCTATGTCCCAAAAAAATTATTTGCATGAAAGGTTTCTAAAGCAAAATCATATTTTAGTTTGTTAATGTTGTTTCTAACCGCAACCATTCGTCGAAGTTTTTTCCAATTAGGCGATTGATAAAAAAATTCACACATCTCTGTTCCATCTTTGATACTTATCCAGTTGCTTAAATGCCGAACTTCTTTTTTGATCGTTGGGTGAAATTTTTCAGCAGTTACTTAGTTGAGTTTTTTGTTTCTAATTCACTCAAAAAATCATTACTATAAAAGCCACTATGGCAACTAACCAATCCTACTTTTTTGTTACTTAATAATTCCAATGTTTCTGCTAAAAATAATTTCGGACTAATTGCTGCTCAATTATTTCTTTGACGCATCCACGCATTAACTATAGTCATAAATTCAATTAAAGGATGATGAGAATTGCGATCAAGTTTCTTTGGACTGTATGCTTTTTTTACTCCATGTTGTTCTCCATAACGAGTAACAACCGTGCTATCTAAATCTAAGGATACATTGTCAAATTGAATTCGATTTAAAAACCTAGGAAATAATGGAACAAAGGTATCTGTGTTTCTTTTCCAATCAAATTTATTAAAGAACTCATTATACGTGCTTCGCGCCGGCGCTTCCTTCCAATCAAATATTTGCTTCAGGGTTTTGGTTTAGCATGAATTTAAATTAAAATAAGGTTAAATATAAAATGTAAAAAAATAGTACAAAAAACGAGTTCATTCATCCACTTAATAAATAAAAATAACCGCTAATTTTTTATCGAGTTAATTTTGTCGCCAAACATACCTAAACTTGCCTACCGAAAAATACAAAAAAGTATGACTTTTTTCAATTGGATTTCATTTCGGAACAATAATTAATGATTCATCTTTCAAAGCAATCCTCAAATCTTAATAAGATCACAAAAACAAAAAACCCTTAACTATTTTAGTCAAGGGTTTCTGTTTTTAAAAGTGGTACCTCCAGGAATCGAACCAGGGACACACAGATTTTCAGTCTGTTGCTCTACCGACTGAGCTAAGGTACCAACATATTCGGGGGCAAATGTAATATAAATATTTTAAATTCAAAATAAATATTAAAAAAATATTAATTTAAATGCTGATTTAATGCATTTAGTTATTTTTATCAACTTGAACTTAATACTCGATATAGGCAATACTCGTATTAAAGCGGCCCTATTTGATGGGCAACGTTTTATGGAGAACCGTATATATAACCAGCCAAATGATCTATTAGCTGATGAATTATTTTTATTTCAGGCTCAAAACATCCTAATAGGCAGTGTAGTCGACGGATTAGATCACTTTTATAAATCCTTAAGTTTAATTCGCCCAACTTTACTTTTTGAGGCTAATACCCCTATTCCATTAACTAATTGTTACCAAACCGTTTCCAGCTTGGGTTCAGATAGATTAGCAGCATCTGTTGGCGCTTACCATTTATATCCACATTCAAATGTATTGGTAATTGATGCCGGAACTTGTATTAAATATAATTTCACAAATAGCAAAAACGACTATTTGGGAGGTGGCATTTCGCCGGGAATTCAAATGAGATTTAAGGCGCTCCATCATTTTACAAGTAAATTACCGCTTATTGAGATTGACTCACACGACATCGATTTAATAGGAGTCAACACCACTCAATCTATATTGTCGGGGGTTGTAAATGGTTGCGTGGCCGAAATTGATGGACTAATTCATGAATACAAAACCAAATTTCCTGACCTCGTTTGTATTTTAACCGGTGGCGATAGTGAATTCTTGGCAAAACGGTTAAAAAATAGCATCTTTACGCACCAAAATTTGGTTTTGAAAGGCCTTAACGATATTTTAATTTACAACCTTGAAAAAAAATAACCCTTATTCGTCCTTAAAATTTACATTTATTGCATTGGCTATATTTGTCTTGCATGTATGTTCGTTTTCGCAAATATTAACATCAAGTCCTTATTCCCGTTATGGATTAGGAGAATTAAATCTTCAAACCTTTGCGGCTCCCTCTGCTATGGGTGGTTCGTTTATCGCCTACCATCAAGATACCGTTGCGCCATTTTTCATCAACGTCGCTAATCCGGCGGGATTAGCTAGCTTAAAACTGAGTGTGTTTGAAGTTGGAGGGCAAGCCCAATTTACAAAAATTAGTAGCCAAAGTTCATCTGTAAATAAAAATAATAGTAATTTTTCTTATGCGTCCGTCGGCTTTCCTCTAAAACGTTTTGGAGGTGCTGCCTTTGGAGTAATGCCTTACAGCACGGTGGGTTATAAAATAACCTCAACACAAGAAGAGGCAAATATTGGAAGCATGAAGTATATTTTTCAGGGCGATGGCGGCATAAATAAAGCATTTATTGGATTTGGGATAAAACCATTTAAAAATCAAATTTCAAAATTTCAAAACTCTGCCTTGGCAGACAGCTTGATTCAATACAAAAAAACATCCACCTTTAAGCGTAAAAAATTCGCGAAACAACTATTGTCAGAACTTTCGATAGGAGCTACCGGCAATTATTTATTTGGCACCATTAATCAAACTACCGACGGCATATATCCTGGAACCACCACATATTTCAACACTAAAAGACAACGTTCTACTCAAATATCTGATTTTGGATTTAATGCAGGTTTCCAAACTCATTTCACCATTGATTCGGTTAAATCAAATGGAACAAACCGACTTCTGAAACAAAAAATAAAAATAGGTATTGGTTTTTTTGCTACTAACCCTAGTCATTTATCAGCTCGTCAATCCTCTATCATTTATAACTACGCCGTTGATGGTTTTGGGATAGAAAGAGCCAAAGATACCATTCTGAACTCTCAGGACAATTCTGGAAAAATAACCTTACCATTAGAAATGGGCGCAGGTATTTCTGTAAAAAAAGGAGAATCTTTAACCTTATTATTGGATGCTGCCTCTACTAATTGGTCGGGATATACTTTTTTTGACTCTCCTTCCAGAACGTTTAAAAATAGTTACAGAGTTTCTGCGGGCATGAACTATGTGCCTAACAAATTAGCATACGGTCGTTCTAATTATCACAAACGAATCCAATATCGTTTAGGCTTTTCTTATTCCGACGGATATTTAGATTTAAAAAATACGCCTATTAGTAATTATTTTATTTCAGCTGGCTTGGGTTTACCGGTTGGTATAGGTCGTTTTGATGACATTGCGATTATTAATTTATCGGCCCAATTTGGAAAAATGGGGACTTTAAATAATCAATTATTACAGGAACAGTATGTGCGATTAGTAGTGGGATTAACATTCAATAAACGCTGGTTCATTAAATATAAATATGATTAAACGCATATCTGTATTTATACTAAATAATAAAATACTATGGCTAGTGTTGTGTATTTTCAGTTTCATGACGTCTTGCCAAACCAACCGAAATGAAGTTATGTCTATTGGAAAAAATAGCATTACACCTCAGCTGAGTGGCAAAGAAGTGACGATGCTTTTTTCCGATTCAACCGTTTTAAAAATTCGACTACAAACCCCACAAATGCAAAAGTTTGAAAAAGGGGTAAAAGAACCCATGACCATAATGCCTAAAGGTCTTTTTGTAACCTTTTTTAATACTCAACAAAAAGTAACCACTACATTAAAAGCTGATTACGGGATTAGATACGAACGAAGTCAGAGAATGGAAGTAAAATACAATGTTGAAGTAGTGAATGTAAATGGTGAAAAACTAAACACCGAACAGTTAACCTGGGACGAACAAAAACAAAAAATCGTTTCAAATGCCTTTGTAAAAATAACAACAGCCAAAGAAATTATTACGGGAAATGGATTGGAAGCCAATCAAGATTTTACACAATACGAAATAAAAGAAATTACAGGCACCATAAGGCTTGAAAAAGGCGAATTATAATTATGAGTAAATTTTTTAAAATACTAGAAATCATTTGGCTTGCAACCGCTTTAGCTTCTGCAGGCATATCTGTTTATTTTTTAATTACCAAAGATAACGACAGTGCATTGTACTTTACATTTGTCTTTATCATTGCCTCCATTATGTATTTATTGAGACGCTATCAACGCAAAAATCAAGACAGATTAAAAAATAACCAACCTAGAAAATAACCTTTAGCACAGCACATCAACATAGGTGCAATACTTTGCAACCTGGTATTTTGTGAATGGCTATTTACCTTTAATTTTACACTATGTTTACAGGAATTATAGAAGGACTTGCAAAAGTTGAGGCCATAGAACTAGAAAATACAAATGTTCATTTTACATTTAGTTGTTCTTTCACTAATGAGTTGAAAATCGATCAAAGTGTTGCCCATAATGGGGTGTGCTTAACGGTTGTAAAAATTAAAGAATCTTACTATACCGTTACTGCTATCGACGAAACACTAAAAAAAACCAATTTAGGTACCTTAAAAATAGGCGACGAAGTAAATTTAGAACGTTGTATGCCTGCAAATGGCCGATTTGATGGACATATTGTTCAGGGACATGTTGATCAAACAGGTGTTGTGTCGGCTATAGAAGACCATGCAGGTAGTTGGACATATACCATCTCCTACAATCCTCAATTAGGCAATATAACCGTTGAAAAAGGAAGTATTACAATAAACGGAACAAGTTTAACAGTCGTTGACTCCAAAGAAAATTCTTTTTCAGTATGCATCATTCCTTACACGTTCGAACATACTGTTTTCAAACACCTCAAAGTAAATGATATAGTCAATCTTGAATTTGATATCGTAGGAAAATACGTCGCCAGATTATTAGGTAATAAACAATAATAGTATGACTTCTCAATATAATGTCATCATTGTGGCAGGGGGAACAGGCAGCAGAATGAAATCGTCTGTACCAAAACAATTCATAGAAATTAAAGGCAAGCCCATTCTCATTCATACCATCGAAAAGTTTATAGAGTTTGATGAATTTATTCATGTGATTGTATGTGTTCATCCCGATTTTTTAAATGATGCGAGATTTATGATTGCTGAACACTTCCCTGAAAAAAATATTCAGATTGTAGCAGGAGGCGAAACCCGATTTCATTCAGTGAAAAATGGGTTAAACTGTATAACAAACAAAAATGATATTGTGGGCATTCATGATGCAGCGAGACCATTTGTGAGTACAGAAACCATAAAACGATGTTTTGAAACCGCTGCTCAAGAAGGCAATGCCATTCCGGTTTCTCCGGTTAACGAGAGTATTCGCATGGTCGTTAACGGTATTAATAAAGCTGTAAGCCGCGATGATTATAAAATTGTGCAAACACCCCAGTGTTTCATCGTATCTAAAATCAAAAAAGCTTTTGAACAAGGCTATTCTCCTTTTTTTACAGATGATGCTACTGTGTTGGAATCGATGGATGAATCCATTATTTTAGTAGATGGTAATCCGGAAAACATCAAAATAACCCATCCCAATGATTTAAAATTCGCCGAATTATATTTATGATGACTACAGAGGATATAGCAGACGCTTTGGAAATAACCGCCAAATTATTGGAACTTCACAACGAAAATCCATTTAAGGTAAAAGCCATAAGCAATGCGGCATACAAATTAGGTAAAACACGATTAGATTTAACTTCACTCGGATTAAACGAACTCATCGGCATTGAAGGAATCAGCAAAAGTTTAGCCGAAAAAATTATAGATTTTAAAAACACCGGTACCACTGCTGAATTAAAAAACCTACTAGCCAAAACACCAGCCGGTGTTATTGAAATGTTAGGCATAAAAGGATTGGGGCCAAAAAAAGTACGCCAGTTGTGGCAAGAGTTAGAATTGGAAAGCGTAACCGATTTACTATATGCATGTCATGAAAGTCGTTTGGTAGAATTGAAAGGTTTTGGCGAAAAAACACAACAAAGTATTATTCAAAATATCGAATTCAAATTAAAACAAACGGGTTGGTTTCATTATGCATACGCCGAGAAAATTGGTCAACCAATTGTGGAGGCTATCAAACAACACACTGATTTGGTAAGTTTTACGGGAGCCATGTACCGTCGGCGAGAAGTAATTGAAGAGATTGACATTTTAATTGGAGATGAAAATCTAGATACAGAATTATTTGTTTCAGATACCATTCCCATTAATTTTATTCAAGTAAATCCGACTATTTTTTACAGAAAATTAGTCGAAACTTCAAGTACCGCAGAACATCTAAATGGTATAGGTTTTAAAAATTTAGAAACTAAACCATATAATGATGAAAAATCTGTTTATTCAAATTTAAACATTCAGTATTGTGAACCGGAATTGAGAGAAGGTCTGTTTGAATTAGAAAAAGCTAAAACTCATGAATTACCTCAACTCATTGAATATACAGATTTAAAAGGCATTCTTCACAATCACTCCACTTACAGTGATGGGATGAATACCTTAGAAGAAATGGCCATTTATTGTAAAAATTTAGGTTATGAATATTTAGGTATATGCGATCACTCGCAAACGGCTGTATATGCTGATGGTTTGAAAGTAGAAACGATATTATTACAACACCAAGAAATTGAAAAGCTGAATCATCAATTATATCCATTTAAAATTTTTAAAGGCATAGAAAGTGATATTTTAAACAATGGAAACCTCGATTACGAAGAGGATGTGCTTAAATCGTTTGATTTTATTGTAGCATCTGTGCATGCTAATCTTAAAATGGATGAAGAAAAAGCAAACGCTCGTTTAATTAAGGCCATTGAAAATCCCTACACAACTATTTTAGGTCATCCTACAGGAAGGTTATTATTGGGCAGACCGGGTTATCCCATAAATCATAAAAAAATTATTGATGCTTGTGCCGCCAATAAAGTAGTCATCGAACTCAATGCACATCCTTACCGTTTGGATATTGATTGGCGATGGATTCCGTATTGTTTAGAAAAAGGCGTCATGATTTCCATTAATCCGGACGCTCATCAATTACATGGCTATCATGACATGCGCTTCGGAACTTATACAGCCAGAAAAGGTCTCTTAACAGCCGATATGTGCCTAAATGCGATGAATTTAATTGAATTTGAAACTTTTTTGAAAACGTATAAAAAATAACATGGCCATACTGAATTCGATCGCTTCGTGGCTCATGAAAAAACGCATGCACCAAATAGAGTTATTCATGAAATACCCTCATGATGTACAAAATGAATGGATGCACAATTTAATTGATTTAGCAAAAGATACTGAATTCGGAAAAACACATCAATTTAAAGACATTAAAAACTACGAACAGTTTAAACAACATATCCCTGTTCAAGATTACGAAAGTTTAAAGCCTTACATTGAACGCACCAGAAGAGGCGAACAAAATTTACTGTGGCACTCTGACATTAAATGGTTTGCTAAGAGCAGTGGCACTACAGATAAAAGCAAATACATTCCGGTTAGCAAAGAATTTTTAAATGGCTGTCATTACAACGGTGGTCGTGATATGATTACTTTTCATTGTATTAACAATCCAGATACAAAATTATTTACCGGCAAAAATTTAGCATTAGGAGGTAGTTTTAAAAAAGATGACTTTGGTGATTACCAGTCTTACCATGGTGATGTAAGCGCCATCATCATTCAAAACTTACCCATGTGGGCAGAATATTTCAGAGCTCCCGATGTGCAAATTGCCTTAATGGAAAATTGGGAAGATAAACTCGAAAAAATGGCCATATCGATGGCAAACGAAAATGTAACTAGTTTAGCCGGAGTTCCGAGTTGGATGTTGGTATTAATAAAACGGATTTTAGAATTAAAACAAACAGATAATCTGAAAGATGTATGGCCAAATTTAGAAATATACTTTCATGGAGGAGTGAGCTTTGCACCTTATCAAGAATTATTTCAAGCATTGTTTAATCAACCTCACATGGCGTACATGCAGCTCTACAGCGCCTCAGAAGGTTTTTTTGGTATACAGGACGAACGGAAGAGTGACGAAATGCTGTTGATGCTAGATTATGGCATCTTTTACGAATTTATGCCTGTGTCTGAATTACATAAATCAACACCTCTTATTTACAATTTATCAGAAGTTGAAAAAGACAAAGATTACGCGGTATTAATTTCTACCAATGCAGGGTTATGGCGATATCAGGTAGGAGACACCATTCGGTTTACCAATTTAAACCCTTATCGTTTTGTTGTAACCGGCCGAACTAAACAGTATATTAATGTGTTTGGAGAAGAATTAATGATTCACAATGCCGAATCGGCTATTAAAAAAGCTTGCGAAAAAACACATGCTCATATTGTTGATTTTACGGTGGCTCCTGTTTTTATGAGTCAAAATACAGGCGCACACGAATGGGTAATTGAATTTGAACAAATACCCGAAAGCATGGATCGTTTCAAAAAAACCCTAGATGAAGTGCTCAAACAACTCAACTCTGACTACGAAGCTAAACGCTTTAATGATTATATTCTTCAACCACCTATCATACAGGTTATGCCGAAAGGCACATTTTATAACTGGCTAAAAGTTAATAATAAACTTGGCGGACAATTTAAGGTACCACGGTTAAACAATGATAGAAAGATCATAGATGATATTCTGTCATTTTGTAACAACTAACTTATTTCGTTTTAATTAGTTTTTACTGTGAGATTCTTGTGGTTTTAAATACAACCATAACCAAACAGCCAACACAACTCCAATAACGGGTGCTACCATATAAACCCACAAATGCTCTGTGTGTTGCGAAATAATGGCTGGAGCTAACGACCTAATAGGATTCATAGAAGCCCCACAAATAGGGCCTGCAAATAGAGCTTCTAAAAGTACTACGCCGCCAATGGCAATGCCCGCAAACATTCCTTGCTCTTTACTACCTTTTGCGACATGCATAATAACAAACATCAAAATAAACGTCAGTATCAATTCTAAAATAAAGGATTGCATGATAGGTCCAGCAGGCAAAGTAGCCCCTAGGTATTGGTTAGTTGGAAATAAAAAATGTAATACACCACTGGCAGCAAAAGCACCAATCGATTGACTCAATATGTAAGGCAGGATTTCTTTTCCCGGAAATTTTTTAGCCAACCAAAAACCTATGGTAACTGCCGGGTTGAGATGCGCTCCTGAAATATCACCTACTGTATAAATCATAGCCGAAACAATTAAACCAAAGGTAGCGGCTACTCCTACGTGTGTAACTACACCACCTGTTTCCTGATTTATTACAATAGCTCCTGTGCCACAAAACAACAAGGCAAATGTGCCAATCAATTCTGCTATATATTTTCTCATCTTATTTTGCTTTTGAAAAAACATATAAAGTTTCTAATGCTATCTGACGACAACGTTCGTCATATTTCGCATCTTGTAAGGGTGTGTTGTCAAATGCTTTTGGATCATCATAAGTGGTGCCTATTCTCACATCAACACCCGGAATAAACGGGCAATTTTCTTCAGCATCACTACAAGTCATAATAGCCGCAAATCCTGATTTCGGATTTCGGTCATCATCATAAGTTTTCGAAAAACATTCTATGGCTGTTTCATCTGCGCTATAAAATACCTGATACACTGGATTATTAGTCTTCGTTTTTTGTATAACATCAAAACCGACACGCATAACAGCATTTATGGCATTCTGATTAAAAGCTGTGGCTTCGGTACCGCCCGAATAAGTCAATACATGTTTGATACCATAATAACAAGCCGCTACTTGTGCCCATATTTGGCCGAAATGACTGCGACGCGAATTATGCGTACAAATATAAACGAGATGAATTGGTTGATGCGCTTGCTGTTTCGAACGAATATACTGAGACAATTTTTCTAGTACCAAACGACGGTCTGCTGAAATAGTTTCAAACTCTGAGGTAAGAGCGTCGCAATAATATTGAATGGATGCTTTTAACATATTTAAAATCAATTAACAACATTTTCCTCCGGGTGCACAACAACTTTGATTCGCTTTTTCCAAATCAGCCAGATTGACTTTTAATTTTTCAGCCGGAATTCCGCATTTGTCGTCGGCTAAACAATTAGTCAATTTGCGGGTCAATACAAATTCTTTTCCGTTATAATCTATCCCATATTTACCAATCGTTTCTGCTTGGTATTCCACCTCTATTTCTGCATCTTCTATGGCCAATTTGGTTTCAGAAAGGGCGATAATATCCGCTAGTTTTTTGGGTGCTAATCGATGATCAAAATCATTGGCCTCCCATAATTGAAAACTAACCGCTTTTTCATCACGAACGGTACCTCCACAATCAATAAAACGCTTCGTAATTTGACCCACCTCGGTTACATGAAAATGTTTTGGAACTAACGAACCATTAGGCAATACAAAATGAATGTCTGTAACTTTAGTTAAGTGTTTTTTGAATTCTGATAATGTCATGTGATTGATTTTTTATTTATTGGTATTACTTAATTATAATTGAATATATGATTATAAATAACAGGTGTAAATGAGTATTGATTTAGCAAACAGAAATTCATCGCACTTGAACGATATATGAAGCAAATCAACAGCACTCATTGTTAGCTTTATATGATTCAAATAACGAACCCAAATAAGCCTGCGCATTTTTCCATTCATCTTGATCAATGCAATAGCAAACTTTTACCCCTTCAATATCTCCTTTTATTAATCCGGCGTCTTTCAATTCTTTTAAATGCTGAGAAACTGTGCTTTGTGACAAGGGTAACTCATTCACAATATCGCCACAAATACAAGTTTGCTTTTTAATTAATAATTGAAGAATAGCTATGCGAGCAGGATGAGATAAAGCTTTTGCATACCTTGCTATCTTATTGTTCTTTACAGTAAATTCTTCTTTTTTAGCCATACTAAATACATCGTAAAAATACGATTAATTTTTTTATCTAAAATCATTTTATTTAAAAATCACTAAAAGCAACAATTGAAGAACAATCAAGAACTATTTTTAATGGAAAAAAATGATGTATATAACATTCTCAGTTGAACGAATTTTTTTGTAAATTTAGGATATGGAAAAATCAATTGTATTGAATACACTGAATAAATTACCGAATAAATTTGATCTTGATGAATTTCTAGAACGACTCATTGTTATTGAAAAAATTAATGAAGGAATAGAAGATGAAAAGGCGGGTAAAACAGTTAGTCATGAAAAAGTGAAAAAGTTGGTAGCTAAATGGCACAAATAGATTGGACTAAAAAATCGGTAAAAGATTTAAAAGCTATTAACGATTACATTTCACTTGATTCTACATTTTATGCTGCACGTTTTATTTCTAAAATTATAAAAAGAGTTGAGCAACTAATTGATTTTCCCGAATCAGGACGTGTGGTTCCCGAAAAAAATATCCCTGAAATTCGAGAATTAATTGAAGGAAACTATCGTATTTTCTACAAACTAAAAAAAGAAAAGGTTACTATTCTAAGAATTCATAATGCTTCAAGAAAAATAAAATAAGCTTCTCCTCTCTTATAGCCTAAATTAATATAAAAATTAGTTATTTGACCTAAACCTTTCGATACAATTTTTTGCGAGAGCGAGAGCAAAAAATCACTCAAGGTGACAACGGTCTGTTTTACGAAAAAGGCGAAAATGGAAAACCACTTTCGCCTTTTTACATTATGTAGTAAATTGATTGTTTTTTAACAAACCTCTACTCTATGAGTATTTTTCGGGTTTCTACTGTTTTACCTTGAGGATCGATGATGTGAATGAAGTATAAACTATGGCTATTCCAATTAGTTAAATTAACACTCGATGTTTGTTGGTTAATTGGCGCAGCAAATAACTCTTGCCCTAAGGTATTAGTGATTTTGACGCTATACCCATTCATCATAGCAAAGTTGCCGTAATGGATAACGACATGGTCTTTAGCAGGGTTTGGATATACCTTAATGGTATTTTTATTATTTGGAGCCGATAAACCAGTGATAGTGCGGTTAATGACTAAGGTATCGTGTACGGTTATCAAACACGTATCAGCTATTTGAATGGTAGCCACATCAGAGGTGTCTTTGCAAGTACCCGCTGTAGCTATGACTCTAAATGGTTGGTTATGATTGCCTAATTGCACATTATTAACGGTTAAGGTTTTGGTGGTAGCTCCATTATATTTTTGGTTAGTGGGCACGTTCATCCATTGTGTTTCTGCAGGTTGTGTTTGCCACTGAAACGTCGCAGAGCCATCAGCAGCACTCGCGGTAAATGAAGTATTATCGCCCGCTTTCACATTGGCTTTAATTGGAGTAATGCTTGCATTTAAATTACAGCCCGTGTAAAGTGCCGTAATTTCTTGTTGAGTTAAAGCACGGTCCCAAATTCCAAAATCATCAAGCTTCCCATTAAATGCGTCATAAGCAGGATGATTCATTCTTCCCATTGCTAAGTTACCTGCTAATATTGGTTTACCTGTTGATGCAACTGTTCCAACCAATATTCCATCTTGGTAAAATTTGCCTGAAACACCATCGTTAGTATATACTATATTAGTCCATTGATTTAAAGATTTTACTGGTACACCATAACCACAAGAAAAACCTGTACTAGTGATACTTCCCATCCATATTTTTATTGTAGAATTATCCCAACCCCATTGTGCTTGTCCTGGACCATCGCTACCCGGCCAAAATTCAAATAATCGTGGCCCGTAACAACCATTCCCTATTTTACAAACCCAAATAGAAATAGTTAATCCCGTTTGTATAGTAGATGTATTAACATTAGCATCTATTCTTGTTGCGCATCCTGAACTCGAAAAATAGTAAGCCTTATTTGCAATTCCATTTCTATCCGTTGTCAATGTAGCACCATTCACTGTACCGTGATTCCCATTTCCCGAATAATCTTTGGCATCACCATCAAATCCCCAATAACCCACCAAACCATTTGTAGGCAAATAACTTGGCACCGTTTGCGCCATGGTTACAGTAGCCATGCTCATGGCAGCCACTGCGCTTAATAAAATTCTCTTCATATTAATTTGTATTGCGCCACTCTGTCCCGCAGAAGCGGTTATTAATAAAAATAGCGTGAGACAGTTGCTTTAATTTGGTGTAGTGGGAGTCGAAGCCCATAAAGACAAAGTAAAGCAACGCTCACGCCTTAGCGCAAGCGTTGTGCTTCAACTTTCCTGTCTTGTTTGAAATTTCGACTTTTCTACACCAGGATTGTTAGCAAACGCTAATCGGTTATGTTAATACAGTATCGTTTTTTAATTCTCTCAAAAATACAATTTTTTGTTTCACAATTTTGTTGATTGGCAAATTAAGTTAACTCATGTTTAAGGAGCCTAACAAACAATACCCTGTTAATTATTCATCCACAAAGACTCCTGTGCTTTTTATATTCCGCTTAATTTAGTTGAATATAATTTTAATCAACGTGTCGAATAAAACTACCACCAATAAATTAAAAACTTCTTCATTTACGGTCATCATCAGTCTGGCATTGGTTTTATTTATGCTCGGACTCTTAGGATTAGTGGTTATTAATGCCAAAAAATTATCTCACCACATCAAAGAAAACATTGGTTTTCAGGTGGTATTAAAAGATACAACCTCTATGGCGGAGTTAGATTTATTAAAACAAGAAATTAGTTCTTCGGCATTTGCCAAAAAAGTGGAGTACATCAGCAAAGAATTAGCTGCCAAAAAATTACAAGAAGATTTAGGAGAAGACTTCATCAGTTTTTTAGGCTACAATCCTTTACTTTCATCGTTAGATGTGAAATTAAATCCAGAATATGCCAATATCGATAGTTTATCTGGCTTTGAAAAACAACTCATGCAACGGCATTTTGTAAAAGAAGTCATTTACCATAAAGACATGATTAAGCAGGTAAACAGCAATGCTAAAGTCATCAGTATGTACATTTTAATATTCAGCACTTTGCTTTTAATTGTTGCCATTGCTTTAATTAATAACACGATCAGACTTTCTATTTATGCGAAGCGATTTGTTATCCGAACCATGTATTTGGTAGGTGCTACACAAGGGTTTATTCGAATGCCATTTATTTTACAAGGTATTCGTCAGGGTATCATTGCCGGTTTATTGGCCGGATTTTTACTGGCTGGATTTTTGGTATTAAGTACACGCTATATTCCTGAGTTATTACAATTACAAGACCCTAATTTGTTAGCCTTGTTATTTGGTGGAATCGTCACGCTAGGCATCCTGATTTCCGGATTAAGCGTTGCACTATCGGTAAGTCGTTATTTAAGACTAAAAACAGACGACTTATATTTCTAATTTTTCGTATTGGATAGGTTTCCAACTTGAGTGATTTTTTGCCATTGTTCTTGCAAAAAATTCTATCCAAAGGTTGTTCTTAGATAGTTCTCGATACGAAAATTCAAAGAGACAGAATTTTCTACTCGAACCGACAGCAGTCACCTTGAGTGATTTTTTACCCTTGGACTTGTAAAAAATTCTATCGAAAGGTTGTTCTTAGATAGTTCTTGATACAGAAATTAAAAAAGAGGCAGAATTTTCTACTCGAACCGACAGTGGTCACCTTGAGCAATTTTTAGTCCTCGCTTTTGCAAAAAATGTTATCTGATTACTCCCCTCTCCCTTTGGAGAGGGGTCGGGAGTGAGGCTGATTCTCGATACAAAAATTCAAAAGAGGCAGAATTTTCTACTCGAAAAAACCGTAGGCTAACTTATAAAACAACGTCTATTCATCCTATACTTTCTGCCTCTTTCTGATAAATATGGTTAAAGTCGTTCGTTTTCTAATACAAACAATTGGATTTGGCAAAGTGTATTTAGCAATTGATAATTAGAATGTTTAACTAGGGTTAAATTATCGGCATCATCGATAATGTTTTCAATAGAATATATCATCTCATGTTTACTTGCCAACTTATTGTAATCATCAATTTGAGTCTTTAAACTAAACAATAATTTTTCTCCTTCGCCTTTTGCATCAAAACTTTCACCTAAATGGCTTTCCTGAATTAGAATATGTTTCTCCTCAAAATCCTTAGGAATACTCGCCTGTCCGATTTCATCCTTTAATACTAGCTCTTTTAATTTAGCACAATTTGATAAAATACCTTCCGAAACCCTATAAAGCTCAGCATGTTGTTTAGTTGTATCTCTCGGCATAGTTTTCATGTGAGAAACCAATTCTTCAAACTGCAAGTAATGTTTTAATTTTGAGCGGTTCACATGCGAACTCGATCTCACATTGGTGAGTGCAAACAACATACCACCGGCAGCAATTAAAATAATAGTAGTAATGATCGTGTTAACCTTTGTATCGGGGTTTCTGATTCCTGAAAAAAAGTATAACGGAATAAACACAAATAATAATAAACCCAACGCCATAAACCACATTACATTAGCTCCGGGCCAGTGCATAATTTTAAATAACGACGAAAGACTGAATAAAATACCAAATATGGTTCCAACGGCAATCATCATTTTATCTTTCACCGTACTTACTTCTCTTGACTTTAAAACAAATAAAAGCGGCAAAAACACTAAACTAATGGTTATCATGGCTAGCAATAATATAGCACTTGCCCCGGGCCAATGCATCATTTTAAAAATTGAGCCTGCTATAAATCCAAAAACGGAAAATGTTCCGCTATAAATCATTATTTTTTTCATGGTGTAATAGTTTTTGTAAGTTAATAATTGGAGTGTTTCTTCTTCAATTTCCCATAGAGCATCTTTGTAAAATGTTTTCACGGTTTTTTGGTAGAAGTTCTCGAAGTCTCCATTTTCTTCGAGATTGTTTTCAATGACGCAACAAATATGATCTAATAGGTTTTGCTGCAGGCTCTCCATCTCAACGCCACGTGCACTAATGTCGTTAAGTATATAGTCTATTTGTTGATCACTGATTCGGTACATATTATTTTTATCATTTTTTCACTTCGAGTGCGACGAAAGGGCGTATCGACAAATGTTCTCGATACAGCGCAAAAAAGACAGCGCTTACTCGAACTGATAGGGTGTTAAACTGTCTTTGTTTTAATATCTAACAAAAATTGCATGGTTTCCATAAAATCAGCCAACTCGCTTACTTTTTCTTTAGTTTTATTTTTACCACTTGGGCTCAAACTATAATATTTCCTGACACGCTTTCCTATATATTCGGTTTCAATCGTTACTAATCCATCACTCTCTAGTGCATGCAAAGTTGGATATAAAGCACCTTCGGTAATTTGAATTTTATCTAGGGTTAATTCTTTTACTTTTTGAGTAATTTCATAACCATACATTTTTTTATTGTCGGCTAATAGTTTTAAAACAATGGTTTTAAGTGTTCCTTTTATTAATTCTGAGGAGTAAATCATAACACAATAACTTTATACTTAAGACAAAGATACATAAGTTTCCAATGTATCAGATTATTATGCTTAAAAAAATTTTTAATTAACTGAAAAACAATACGATATAATTTATTTTTTGTTTTACAATTTTAATATTTCAATTTTGACAGTGCAAAATTTAAAAAAACAGATAACCATAACTATATGAACACAAATAAAATTGGTAAATATTTTTTAGGAGGAAGCTTAATTTATTTAGTTGTAATCATCTTGATATTAATTTTATTTGAAGATAGCGTTGAATATTTATCGGGTACTGTTAAGGTATTTTCCATCTTATTTTTACTACTTTCATTTTTCACAAGTATTACCATGATTTATTACAATTCTTCTATTGAAAAAAGAAGAAAGGCCATCATCATAACTACTTTCGTTTCCGTTATATTTTTTTCATCAGCAATTGTCGGTAAACTATATGTTTTTCCGGGTACAAATATGATAGGAATTTTAGGTATTTTTTTATTCTCTTTTTCTAGTTTACCCTTAATTATAAAAACACGATATGAGAAACGAAAAACGCTTTTAAATAATAAAATATTATTGCTAAGTTATGTAGACTTATTTTCTGTGATCCTGATTACTATGGGGCTACTGTTCAGATACATGCATTGGCCTGGATCAGTAATAATGATAATTGTAGGATCATTAGCATTAATGCTTACTTTGATTGGATGGAATATTTCATTTAAGAAGGAAGTTAAATTACGAGCCATTGCAGAAGACAGATTAAAAGAATCATTCAGAGAAATTGAAGAAAAACATATTGTAATTGAAGAGAAAAACAAGGAAATTACAGATAGCATTAATTACGCGAAACGCATTCAAGAAGCTATTTTTCCATCATTTTCATTTATAAAAAAACATTTGCCTAATTCGTTTATTTATTATCAACCAAAAGACATTGTAGCAGGTGATTTTTATTGGGCAGAAAAAATTGGTGATACATTTTTTATTGCCGCTGCTGATTGCACAGGTCACGGAGTTCCCGGGGCATTAGTTTCTGTGGTATGCTATAATGCATTAAATAGATCTGTGAATGAATTTAAATTAACAGAACCCGGATTAATTTTGGATAAAACTCGCGAATTAGTTTTAGAAAGTTTTTCTAAAAATGGTGAAGATATTAAGGATGGAATGGATATTTCTTTATTAAGCATAAAGAGAGAAACTGTAAAATGGGCTGGTGCTAATAATCCATTATGGTATTATCAAGACAATCAATTGAAAGAAATAAAAGCCAACAAACAACCAATTGGCAAAACAGACAATCCTAACCCTTTTACCACACACACCCTTTTGCTTCAAAAAGAAGATTCGTTATATCTGTTTACGGATGGTTTTGCCGATCAGTTTGGTGGACCAAAAGGCAAAAAATTTAAATACAAACAATTAGAAGAATTGCTTATTAATTCGAACCACCTAAATTTTAGTAATCAACATAAAATGTTAGAAACATCTCTAAATAATTGGAAAGGGAACCTAGAACAAGTAGATGACATTTGTATCATTGGAATTAGACTTTAATTTACACTAAATATCAACAATCAACAACCTTGATTTTGTTATTTTGTACTTTTAAGTGTTATGACAAATGAAATGGTTTTACACGATGCAACTTTCAACCCGAAAGTAAAAACCTATATTTTTATTTTAGGATTATTGGTGCTATTTTCAAGTGTTATAGGCATCCTATTAGTTCCATTTTGGATATTAGGACTTGGGCAATGGTTGAGTGGAAAATATTTCAAAACCTTATCGTGCCAAATCACAAATAAAAATTTAAAATTTTCAAAGGGATTAATTTTACATATTGAAAAAACAATTCCTTTAGAAAACATACAAGACTTGTCTTTTGTTGGTGGTCCTATACTTCGCTTCTTTGGCTTGACCCTTATTAAAATCGAAACTGCTGGTGGAGGTGGAAATCATCATCAAAATATGATGAATATGTTGGGTATAAATAATGCCGAACATTTTAAAACACAAATTTTAAAACAGAGAGAAATGGTCATTCATCAAAAACACAGTTATGGGAATGCACAATTAACTCCATCATCAACAATAGATAATACTCAATTATTAACCGATATTAAAAACGAATTAATTGAAATTAAAAAAGTTCTAAATAAAAATAATTCTTAATTCTACATTCTTAAATCTTAATTATAAAAGATGTTCCTAATATTTGACACCGAAACTACAGGTTTACCACGCAGTTATAACGCACCACTAACCGATTTTGACAATTGGCCTCGTATGGTGCAGGTTGCTTGGCAATTACACGATGCCCAAGGAAATTTAATAAATAGTCATTCTATTATTATCAAACCAGATGGCTACACCATTCCATTTAATGCCGTTCAAATACACGGAATCACCAATGAACGCGCTATAGAAGAAGGGCAAGACTTAAAAACAGTTTTACAAGAATTTGTAGATGTTGTTAATCAGGCAAAATATTTATGCGGACACAATATTGAGTTTGATAATAATATTATTGGTGCTGAATTATTACGTTGTGGTTTAGAAAATGTGTTAGCTGCTAAACCATTTATTGATACGAAGAACGATGAAACTACAGAGTATTGCGCAATACCCGGTGGACGTGGTGGAAAATATAAATGGCCAACATTAACGGAGTTATATACAAAATTATTTAATGCTTCTTTCGAAGAAGCCCATAACGCAGCCTTTGACGTTTTAGCAACCGGCAAAGTATTCTTCGAAATTATTAAACGAGGAATTACTAAAGTTTCCGAAATTCCGGCTACTGAATTACAAACGATTACATACCAAGACCCTGATTTATCGGCACTGTATCAACATGAACAAAATTGGAAAGAAAGAAAAAATCAGAAAGTAGAAGTTAAAAGTCAGAAGTTAGATGCCGTTGTCACTTCGAGCGAAGTCGAAAAGTCTAAACTAAAATTTTCACACCTTCACAATCATACGCAATTCTCAGTACTTCAATCAACGAGTGGTGTTAAAGAGCTAGTAAGTAAAGCAGTGTTTTACGGTATGCCGGCTGTTGCGATGACCGATCACGGCAATATGTATGGGGCTTTTCAATTTTGGCAAGCCATTGATAAACATAACAAAAGTGTAAAAGACCATAATGCTGCTATTGAAAAAGGAGAAAATGAAGGAGATTTACAAACTGAACTGAAATGCATTATTGGTTGTGAACTATTTATTTGTAAAGATCATAAAGATAAAACCAAGCAAGACAATGGTTATACACAAGTATTCATTGCTAAAAACAAACTGGGTTATCAAAATTTATCGAAGTTAAGTTCAGTTGGTTTAATCGACGGTTCTTATTATGTACCTCGTATTGATAAAAATTTATTGCTGCAATACAAAGAGGGGTTAATTGCCACAACCGGTTCTTTATCTTCCGAAATACCTCATTTAATTTTAAATGTTGGTGAAGAGCAAGCGGAAGAAGTTTTTGTTTGGTATAAGGAATTATTTGGAGATGATTTTTACGTCGAATTAAATCGCCATGATTTACAAGAGGAAAATCACGTTAATGAAGTGTTGTTGAGATTTGCGGCTAAACATCATGTTAAATATTTCGCTGCAAATAGCAATTACTATTTAGATAAAAACGGCTTCGACGCACACGATATTTTATTATGCGTAAAAGACGGTGAAAAAAAAGCAACCCCGGTTGGCCGTGGACGAGGCTTTAGATATGGCTTACAGAACAAAGAGTTTTATTTTAAATCTCCTAAAGAGATGATAGAGCTATTTGCTGATATGCCCGAAGCGATTGAGATGACCAACGAAATTGTAGCTAAGGTGGAACAGTTTAAATTGGGTCGGGATATTTTGTTACCTAAGTTTGAAATTGCACAAGAGTTTATTGATGCGAATATTGAAGAAATTAATGCTTCGCATCAACGAATCATTGCTTTAAAAGAAAAAGGCTGGGCTGAAAAAAATTTATCGCCCGAAGCTATTGAAGCACAAAAAGCTGAAATGCGCGTCATAGCAGAACAGTTTATTTACATGTCTCATTTAACTTGGGAAGGCGCTCACAAGCGCTATCCGGACATGCTAGATTCTACAAAAGAACGTATTGCTTTTGAGCTAGCAACCATCGAAAGAATGGGTTACCCCGGTTATTTTTTAATCGTGGCCGACTTCATTTCTAAAGCTCGCGAAATGGGCGTAGCAGTTGGTCCGGGTCGTGGTTCGGCAGCTGGTTCTGCCATTGCGTATTGTTTATGGATTACTAATGTTGACCCAATTAAGTTCGATCTCCTCTTTGAGCGTTTCTTGAATCCTGATCGTATCAGTATGCCCGATATTGATATTGACTTTGATGATGAAGGTCGCGATAAAGTCATTAAATACGTTATTGACAAATACGGCTTTAATCAAGTTGCCCAAATTATTACTTATGGTACCATGGGCGGTAAATCTGCTATTCGAGATACAGCAAGGGTTCTAGATTTACCGTTGTCTGATGCCGATAAGTTAGCAAAAGCATTTCCAGATAGTTTAGATGCTAAATTAAAAGCCCTATTAAAACCTGGAGGCATCGACGAAAAATATTTAGGTAAGATTAAAGATAAACGTGAGGTGATTGAACAATCTCATAACTTTAGAAAATTAGCTGAAGAAAGAACACCTGAAGCGGATGTACTAAAGCAAGCATACGAACTTGAAGGTTGTTTACGAAACACTGGTATTCATGCCTGTGGTGTGATTATTACACCAGATGATATGGTAAAGTTTGTACCGGTTACGAAGGCAAAAGACAGTGATATGCTCGTAACCCAATTTGATAACTCGGTAGCAGAAAGTGCCGGATTATTAAAAATGGACTTCTTGGGTTTAAGAACCTTAACCATTATTAAAGACGCTTTAAGTTATATCAAACAAAATCATGGAATTGATATTGACATTGATGCAATCCCATTGGACGATAAAAAAACATACGAATTATTTCAACGAGGCGAAACAAACGGTGTGTTCCAGTATGAGAGTGCCGGAATGCAAAAATCTTTAAAAGATTTAAAGCCCGATACATTTAATGATTTAATTGCGATGAATGCTTTGTATCGTCCGGGGCCACTAGCATACATTCCAAACTATATTAATCGTAAACATGGCCGAGAGCCTGTAACCTTTGATTTAGAAGGGATGGATGAATACTTAGGAGAAACATACGGCATTACGGTTTATCAAGAGCAAGTAATGCGGCTTTCTCAAAAATTAGCAAATTTTACCAAAGGTGATGCCGATACATTGCGTAAGGCAATGGGAAAAAAAGACAGAGCAACGCTTGATAAAATGAAAGGCAAATTCATTGATAATTGCAAAGCCAATAATCATGACCCTGCAGTTGCCGAAAAGGTATGGAAAGATTGGGAAGCCTTTGCAAGTTATGCTTTCAATAAATCGCACTCTACCTGTTATGCTTATGTTGCTTTTCAAACGGCCTACATCAAAGCACACTATCCATCAGAGTTTATGGCTTCTGTTTTAAATCATGCCGGAAGCATTGATGCGATTTCTTTTTTAATGGAAGAATGTAAACGAATGGGGGTAAAAGTACTTGGCCCGGATATTAATGAAGGGTTTGCGAAATTTGCCGTAATTCCTGGAGGGACAGATATTCGTTTTGGAATGGGAGCCATTAAAGGTGTTGGAGAAAATACGGTTAACAACCTCATCGAAGAAAGAAATTTAAATGGTAAATTTTCCTCTGTATTTGATTTAGCAAAACGTTTAGACAGCAAAAGCGTCAATAAAAAATCCATAGAAGGACTCGCTTTAGCAGGTGCTTTCGATAGCTTTGAGGGTGTTCACCGGGCCATGTTTTTTGTGCCTGATACGGATAATTCGACGTTAACAGACCGGATGATTAAATACAGTAACCAAATGAGCTTAGGCAATGACACTTCACAGGCAAGTTTATTTGGCGGCGATGATGAAATTGAAATTACCGAACCACAATTACCCACTAAAGTAGAGGCTTGGGGAAAACTAGCGGAATTAGCTAGAGAAAAAGAAGTAGTTGGATTCTTTATTTCAGGACATCCGTTAGATCCATACAAATTAATTATTGAACATAAATGCAATGCCAACTGTGCTCAACTAAAAGCCGGATTAGAACCTTTTAAAAATAGAGACGTAACATTTGGTGGCATTGTTGCCGGTTTCGAAAACAGAACGAGTAAAACAGGAAATGCATTTGGTAAACTCATCATTGAAGATTATCATGGTTCCGTTGAATTAATGTTATTTGGTCAAGATTTCGTCAATTACAGTAAATACATGGTTTCACCGTTATTTATTTATGTGAAAGCCAAAGTACAAGAACGTTATGGACAACCGGGTAGTTTAGAAATAAAAATTCAAAAAATAGAATTACTCGAAACAGTGAAAGAAACTATTTTCTCGAGTATGAAATTAAAAATCAATATCCAGGATTTAAATGAAGAGTTAATTTCTATGCTTGATTCGGTTTTTAAAGTCTCTCAAGGCAAATGCAACGTAGAATTTTTTGTGGAAGATCCTACTGAAAATATGAGCGTTAAACTTTATTCAAAGTCACAAAAAATTGCTGTAAGCACACACCTGATGAACGAACTGGATAAAATTGGTAACATTACTTACGAATTAAACTAAACAAAAAACAACTTTTTGATGAATACATCCATTTATCCATGTCTTTGGTTTGATAACCAAGCCCAAGAGGCAGCTAATTATTATTGCAACATATTCCCTAACTCGAAAATTATTTCCTCTAATCCTATGGCGGTTATCTTCGAATTAAAAGGCGAACGTTTCATGGGATTAAATGGCGGGCCTTCCTTCAAATTTAATGAAGCTGTTTCGTTTGTTATCAGTTGCGAAACACAAGCTGATATTGATTACTATTGGGAAAAATTGACCCAAAACGGAGAAGAAGGTAAATGCGGATGGTTAAAAGACCAATACGGTGTATCATGGCAAGTAGTTCCTGCTATGATGGGTCAGTGGATGAATAATCCTGAAAAAGCACCAAAGGTAATGTATGCATTTATGCAAATGAAAAAATTAAATATAGAGAAATTGATGCAAGCATCATCTTAAAACCAAAACAGTTTTCTCACCACAAAAAAAGCCATAAACTGTTCGGTTTATGGCTTCATTTTTTTGGAAAACCTATTAGTGAGCTGCTAAGTAATCAGCTACTCCTTTATGGTCTGCTTTCATACCTTCTTTACCTTTACTCCAGTTTGCAGGGCAAACTTCACCTTTTTCTTCGTTAAATTGCAAGGCATCTAATACACGAATTGCCTCATCTACGTTACGTCCCAAAGGCAAATCGTTAATTAATTGATGTCTTACAACACCCGCTTTGTCAATTAAAAATAAGCCACGGAAAGCAATCATTGGACCAGTTGCTATTAAGTTACCGACTGCATCTACATCATAATCACCAAATAAAGTATCGTAGTTTAATGAAATTGTTTTTGTAGTATCTGCTACTAATGGATAAGTAATTCCTTTGATACCACCATTCTTTTTATCAACTTGTAACCAACCCCAGTGGCTTTGCTCTGTGTCTGTGCTGCAACCTACTACTGCACAACCACGGCTTTCAAACTCATTTAATTTTTCTTGAAAAGCATGTAATTCAGTTGGACAAACAAATGTAAAATCTTTTGGGTAAAAGAAAAATACAACGTGTTTTTTACCAATGTATTGGTCTAAAGAGAAATTATCTACAATTTCTTCTCCATTAATAACAGCTGCTGCGCTGAATGAAGGTGCTTTTTTTCCTACTAATGCCATATTGTTTTGTTTTTTAAAGGTTAATTGTTTTTTTGTGCAAAATTATCATTTACTTTGTTTCACAGGTTGATAACGTTTTTAAAGTTAAAAAGTTTTGAAACTTTCTACTTTTTTAACACCGAGTCAACTGAAGAATAACTCAAAAACTTAAACATATTAACTAAATATTATGGCGATTATAGTAGGTCAACAAGCTCCGGATTTTAAATTATTTAACACTGAAAAAAAAGAAATTTCTTTGTCTGATTACAAAGGTAAAAATCTGGTTATCTTATTTTTTCCTTTAGCGTTTACTGGTGTTTGTACTGCTGAATTATGTAGTGTTAGAGATCATTATAATGTTTACACTTCTTTAAATACAGAGGTTGTTGGTATTTCAATAGATTCATTGTTTAGTTTAGAGAAATTTAAACAAGAACAAAATTATAATTTCAACCTATTATCAGATTTTAATAAAACAACAGCCAAAGCTTATGACTCTTTGTACGATTCATTTGCTTTCGGGATGATAGGAGTAAGCAAGCGTTCGGCCTTCGTCATTGATGCTGATGGCATCATTCGCTATGCAGAAATATTGGAAGATGCAGGCAAACAACCAAATTTTGATGCTATAAAAGCTTGTTTAGAACAGGTATAGCATTTTAACCAGTCAAAAGTACACATAAACAACATCAACCACCGATTTAGAAACGGCAACCAACTCATATAACTTTATACACATTGCTTAAATCATATTTTGATAAGCATTTAATTGAAGCAGGCTGTGACGAAGCAGGAAGGGGTTGCTTGGCTGGACCTGTGTATGCGTCTGCTGTAATACTTCCCAAAAATTACAGGAATAAATGGCTAGACGATAGCAAAAAGTTAAGCGACAAAGACCGCTATGAGTTACGTCCCGAAATTGAAGAAAAAGCCATTGTATGGGCAGTTGGCACGGTAAATAATATTGAAATTGATGAGATTAATATTTTAAATGCCTCTTTTTTAGCTATGCACAGGGCAGTTGACCAACTAAAACAACAACCTGAATTATTGCTCATTGATGGAAATCGCTTTCAGAAATACAAAGATATTCCTCATCAATGCATTGTGAAAGGCGACGCTAAATTTTTAAGTATTGCAGCCGCCAGCATTTTGGCTAAAACCTATCGAGACGATTTTATGAAACAAGCGGCCATAGAACATCCTCATTATGGTTGGGAAAAAAATATGGGTTACCCAACAAAAAAGCACCGTGAAGCCATTAAAACGAATGGGACAACACCTCTACATCGATTGACATTTCAATTATTGCCTAAGCAGTTGAGTTTGGATATTTAATCATCTAGATTAAAAAAGGTTTTGAAAATTATTAATCGGCATTTTTCTATGGTTAAATTTTACGTTATTTGTCATAAATAACATTTCAATGGAATTCATAAGCAAAGACCTCAGTCAATATTGTGAACATCACACCTCTCCACAATCCAATTTACTTACTCAACTAAATCGAGAAACGCACTTAAAAGTGGTTTCTCCTCGTATGTTAAGTGGTCATTTACAAGGTCGTTTTTTAAGTTTTATATCCAAGCTTCATCAACCCAAATTAATTATTGAAATTGGAACCTATACAGGCTATTCTGCTATATGTTTAGCCGAAGGATTGCATCCTGATGGCCAGTTAATCAGTATTGACGTCAATGAAGAGACCTCTGCTTTTGCCACCTCTTTTGTCGAAAAAACGGATTTATCCAAAAAAATACAACTCGTTGTAGCCGATGCCAAACTTTATTTAGAAACGGTGGATGCCCCTATAGACCTTGTTTTTATTGATGCTGACAAAAAAAATTATTTAGCATACTATCATTTAATCTTTAATAAGTTAAATAGCGGTGGATTAATTATTGCAGATAATGTATTATGGAGTGGTAAAATTACCATTCCTGAACAGGAGATGGATAGAGAAACATTAGCCCTTCATCAGTTCAATCAATTTGTGCAACAAGACTCAAGAGTAGAAAATATACTTTTACCTATACGGGATGGGTTAATGGTTGTTAGAAAAAAATAATCTAAGTATTATTAACCGTACTGTATTTTTATAAAAACTCATTAACAAAATCAAGTCTTATTATCATCAATTTCTTATTTTTGAAACTTAATTTAAACATGTGGTTTTGATCCAATCTTAACCAATCTAAACTATTTAAAACAATATGGTAACAGTAAAATACTCTGAGCAATTAGCAAATGTTGAAGACGCAAAAAATCTGGGATTACTTCCAGAAGAATTTGATAAAATCAAAGAAATTTTAGGTCGTACCCCTAATTTCACCGAAGTATCTATTTTTTCTGTCATGTGGAGTGAACATTGCTCTTACAAAAATTCAATTACTTGGTTAAAAACATTACCAAAAGACGGGCCACACATGTTAGCAAAAGCCGGCGAAGAAAATGCAGGCTTGGTAGATATTGGAGATGGTTTAGGATGTTGTTTTAAAATCGAATCACACAATCACCCAAGTGCTCTAGAGCCATATCAAGGGGCAGCAACCGGTGTTGGTGGCATTAATCGTGATATTTTCACAATGGGAGCCCGTCCAATTGCTCAATTAAATTCTTTACGTTTTGGAGACATTACCTCACAAAAAACTCAATGGCTCGTAAAAGGTGTAGTAAAAGGTATAGGCGATTACGGGAATGCTTTTGGTATTCCAACAGTTGGAGGCGAAGTGTTTTTTGATGAGTGCTACAACGTAAATCCATTGGTAAATGCGATGAGTGTTGGAATAGTTAAAGAAGGAGAAACAGTTAGCGCTACATCTTACGGTGTTGGTAACCCTGTATTTATCGTAGGTTCTTCAACCGGAAAAGACGGAATTGCAGGTGCTGCATTTGCTAGTAAAGACTTAACCGAAGATTCTGCTAAAGATTTACCATCCGTACAAGTGGGCGACCCTTTTCAAGAAAAATTATTATTAGAAGCTACTTTAGAAGTGATTAAAACGGGCGCTGTTGTTGGTATGCAAGACATGGGAGCTGCAGGTATTACATGTTCTACTTCTGAAATGAGTGCTAAAGGAGAGCATGGTATGAATATTTGGTTACATAAAGTACCTACCCGCCAAGCCGGAATGCATCCTTTTGAAATTTTGTTATCAGAATCACAAGAACGTATGTTAGTGGTTGTAGAAAAAGGAAAAGAAGCTATTGTAAAAGCCGTATTTGATAAATGGGATTTAAACTGTGCTCAAATTGGAGAAGTAACTTCAGGCGACAGATTAAAATATTACATGCATGATGAATTGGTTGCCGATGTTCCTGCTGGTGTTTTGGTATTAGGAGGAGGTGCTCCAGTTTACAAGCGCGAATACAAAGAACCAGCTTATTATGCTGAGTCTAAAAAATTTAACATTAACTCTGTTGCAGAACCAAAAGATTTAAAACCAGTGATGCAATTCTTAGCTAAATTACCAAATTTGGCAAGCAAACGTTGGATTTATAATCAATACGATAGTATGGTAGGAACTATCAACATGAGCACCAATAAACCAAGTGACGCGGCGATTGTAAATGTAAGAGGCACTAAAAAAGGATTAGCCATGACAGTTGATTGCAATGCTCGTTACGTGAATGCCGATCCAGAAACCGGATGTGCTATTGCCGTAAGTGAGGCTGCCCGTAATATCGTTTGCAGTGGAGGTATACCAAGCGCTGTAACTAATTGTTTAAATTTTGGTAACCCTTATAATCCAGAAGTATATTGGCAATTTGTGGGAGCAATAAAAGGAATGGGTAAAGCTTGCGAAAAATTCAAAACACCTGTTACAGGTGGTAATGTGAGTTTTTATAACCAATCTAGCTACGAAGGTCCAGTGTTCCCAACACCAACTATTGGGATGATTGGTGTTTTAGAAGACAAATCATTGCAAACTACACTTGATTTTAAACATGAAGGTGATGCGATTTATTTAATTGGAGAAAATAAAAATGATATCTCTTCTTCAGAATACTTATACAACTATCACAAAGTAAAAAACACACCGGCTCCATATTTTGATATAGATACTGAACATAAGGTTCAAGCTTGCGTTTCGTCTATAATTCGTCAACAACTCATTTCATCCGCACATGATGTAAGCGATGGAGGTTTGTTTATGAATTTACTAGAAAGTGCTATGGTGAATGATTTAGGTTTTGAAATCACGACAGATGCTTCCATTCGAAAAGATGCCTTTTTATTTGGTGAAGCTCAAAGCCGAGTTGTTGTTACCGTATCACAAAACCATGTTGCTACATTAGAATCAGAATTACAAAAAAAAGGTGTTCATTTTACTAAATTAGGTACGGTAAAAGGTAAATCTGTTATTATTGATGCTTTAGATTATGGACAAATTAGTCAATACAAACACTCTTTTGATACTTGTATTGAAGAATACATGAACTAATCCATCACTTAATTCAATCTCCTCATAAAAAAATCGGCTGTCTCATTTCAAGACAGCCGATTTTTTTGGTCATTATTTTAAAAATTATGCCTTTTGTTTAAATTGATTGATAGCATTTACCGTAAATTCAGATAATACTAAAGTTCCGCTCATTCCTGCACGTTCAATTAATAAATCATCCCAATGTTCTGTTCCTTGCCAGATTATTTTCTTCAACATTTTCATCGCTTCAGGATTACTTGAAGCTAATTTTGTAGCTAAAATTTGAATATTTTTATCCATCTCTTCTTTTGAAGAAAACACTTCTGCATATAAACCTTTTTCTCTGGCCCACTCTGCAGTTTGCCACTCAGTAGCATTAATCGTTAATTGACAAAATGCTGAAGTTCCGACTTTACGTTCTACTGCCGGACCAACTACAAATGGGCCAATACCTACTGCTAACTCAGATAATTTAATAGAGGCATTTTCTAATGCAAATGCATAATCTGCACTTGATGCAATCCCTACTCCTCCGCCAACAGCTTTCCCTTGAACTCGAGCTATAATAAATTTTGGTGCCTTACGCATCGCATTAATAACCATCGCAAAACCAGAAAAGAATTTTAATCCAGTATCAATATCTTTGATTGATATCAATTCATCAAAACTTGCGCCCGCACAAAATACCTTATCACCTTCGCTCTGTAAAATAATAACCTTTACATTGTCATCGTTTCCTAATTTTTCAATTTCCAAAGCTAAATTTCGCAATTGTACTCCAGGCATTGAATTACTTTGTGGGTGAAAAAAGGTGATAGTTCCTACTCCGTTTTCAATTACCGATTTAATTGTTCCTTCCATGACGATAGATTTAAATAGATTGATTTTGTTTTATAAAAAATTTGATATTGAGAAAGATGATAACAATAGAAAAGTCGCCCAAAAGGGGCGACTTTTCTGACTTTATTTTTTAATTTGAATCTGCTGCTGTTTTTTTGCCATTTCTTCTAGTTTCATCTGGAAACTAGACTTCTTTTCGGGTTTTTTCATATTAGCCAATAACTGTTCTCTAATTTTCCCATCATCAATGAATTTTTTCATTAACCATGTTTGGAGAAAGGTAATAATATTTGCTAAAAAATAATACCAGCTTAATCCAGCAGCATAACTATTCATTACTGCTAAGAAAATTACAGGCATCAAATACATCATATATTTCATTCCCGGCATTTGTGTTTGCTGAGGCTGAAGCATCGATTGATTCATCCATGTATAAATAATAGTGGAAGCAAACATTAATAATGCAAATAAACTAACGTGGTCTCCAAAACCCCAAAGTTCAAAGCCAAAATCATAAATAGAATCATAAGTAGACAAATCATCAGTCCATAAAAACGGTTTTTGTCTTAATTCAATAGCCGCCGGAAAAAATCCAAATAAAGCAATTAAAATTGGGAATTGTAACAACATAGGTAAACATCCAGACAAAGGGTTAGCTCCTGCTCGCCTGTACAAAGACATGGTTTCCTGTTGTTTTTTTAATGGATCATCATTTTTTTCATATTTAGCATTAATCTCATCTATTTCAGGTTTAAGCACCCGCATCTTAGAACTGCTCATATATGTTTTATAAGCAATAGGAAATAATAGTGTTTTTAATATTAAGGTTAATATTAAAATAACGATTCCACTATTTAAATTTGATAATAAATCAAACAAAGGTATAATCATCCATTTATTAATATAGCTAAAAACACTCCAACCTAAAGGAATGATTTCTTCTAAATCTATATCGTATGCTTTTAAAGTGTTATATTGAGTGGGACCAAAGTAAAAGGCCATTCCGAATTTTTCGGACGAACTATGATTAAATGGAATGCCTAACTTAGAAGTAATTGTTTTTACAAATTGTTTTGAATTTGGATTTTCTGAGGTTTTAACGAAACTCCCATCCTTCAAAAATTCAGTATCCGCTATTAAGGTAGAATTGAAAAAATGTTGTTTAAAACAAACCCACTTAATTGGTTGTTCATTTAATGCTTTTTCTTCGCTTTTACGGGCATTGATATAGTCAACACCTTCAACCGCTTGTTTGTAATAAGCAGTTGCCGCTTCTCTTTCTTTCACAATATGCTTTTCCTGAGAAGGCAAGGCCTGAGACCAATGCATGGTGATTTTATTGGTTGTATTTGAAATAATATTCTGCATACCAACAATATTCACATCATAATCCAGCATAAAATCACCACCCTTCATAGAATATACGTATTCAATATAACTTTCAGGTTTTGTTGTTTCTAATTTCAAAACAATAGATTTGGTATTGTTTCCAGTTACAAATTCAGAAACAGAAGATGGTTTGAAAAAAAAGCTGTCGGTGCTAAAACGTGTTTTATTGGCATACGCATCAAACTCTAAGTATTGAGAGGTAGAATCCTTATCAAATAACACTAAGGCTTTTTCATCTCCATAACGTTTATAATTCTTCAATTCTACTTTTTCTACATGTCCACCTTTTGTAGAAATGTAAACTTTTAAATTTTCATTTTCAAGAGTTACAACATCAGTTTTACCAATTGATGATGGGGCAAAATCTTTGTATCTGTTAACTCTTTCTATATTCATTAAAGAATCAGAAAGATTACTCAATACTAAAGTATCATTTTTTGAGTTTTTTGTTTTTATTGTACTAGCAACTTGCGCCTCTTGGAGTACTTTGGCGGTGACTAACTCTATAGAATCTTTTATTTGCTTATTTCTAGCTATTTGTTCTTTGCTAGGACCAGTTAACGCTAACCAAGTAATTAAAATAGCGGCAATTAATCCTAGACCAATAAGAGACGATTTATCCATAATGGGTATAATTTAGGGTGCAAATATAACTGTTTTTGTTAAGGCCAACTTATAAAAGAATTTAGAGATTATTGCCTATTTCTAAAGCTAGAATCTCAAATTCTTCTTTAGAAAATCTCAACTTTTCATTTGAGAAATTCATATCGTTAACAGAATTAATAGGAATTAAATGAACATGCGCATGAGGTACTTCTAGTCCTACTACAGAGATTCCTATACGATTACAAGGAACAACTTTTTTTATTGCAATAGCTACGTTCTTGGCAAAATTCATTAATCCAGAATAAGTATCAGAATCTAAATCAAAAATATAATCTACTTCTTTTTTAGGAATAACTAATATATGACCCTTCTTCAGAGGGAAAATATCCAAAAAGGCCAAAAAATGTTCATTTTCAGCTACCTTATAACATGGTATTTCACCGGCGACAATTTTAGAAAAAACACTTGCCATTCTAAATCGTAATTTCAATAATTTCAAATGGAATAACACCAGCCGGAACCGTTACATCAACTTTGTCTCCAACCTTTTTGCCAATTAATCCTTTCCCAATTGGAGAATCGATGGAAATTTTACCTGCTTTCAAATCAGCTTCATTTTCAGCAACAATGGTATATTTCATCTCCATATTGTTTTTTAAATTTTTGATTTTAACAGTTGTTAAAATACTTACTTTAGAAATGTCCAACTTCGTGCTATCCACTACTCGAGCATTAGCAACAATTTCTTCCAATTTTGAAATTTTTATTTCCAACAAGCCTTGTGCTTCTTTAGCAGCATCATATTCAGCATTCTCGGATAAATCACCCTTATCTCTCGCTTCGGCTATTTGACGAATCACATTTTTTCTTTCAACTGTTTTTAAGTATTGTAATTCATCTTTTAGCTTTTGTAATCCTTCTTCCGTGTAATAGGCAATAGTTGTCATTTTTTTCCTCGTTTTTTAAAATGAAAGAATCCCGAATATATTTTCGGGACTCTCAAAAGTATAATAAAATAAAATAAGTGTTACATATTAATTCTGACACCCATAGAATGTACACCACCAAATGGGTTTGTAAAGCGATATGAGTAATCAAACGCGAAAGTTGATTTTTTTTCTCCAAAAGGAACTTCAATACTAGCGCCACAAGATGGCCCTGTAAAAGCAGTAGTACGATTAGCTTCACCATTAAAAATACCTTTTTCAGTAACCATGCCTGCTCTCACCATCACAATATTTTTCCAACCATATTCCATACCAACTAAAAAATTGTCTTTAGTGAATGAATTAGATGTAAAATTACCTGCTAAGGTTAGGCGATGAGTTTTGGATTTGCCTGTAGAATCTTTAAGTAGATACAAATCGTAGGCCGCTGAAATATTTAACAAAGCTGGTAGCTCAAATGCCCCTGATTTATTATTAATAGTTAGTTCATAAGCATTTCCGTAAGCATTTGTTACAGTCCTTTGAGTAGATAATCCATCTCCTTTATACTGCATTTTTGGCCCCACATTTTTTAAAGCCACACCTAAATGAATATGATCTTGCTTTCCGGTATGATATTGAATACCTGCGTCGATAGAAACACCTTGAGCCTTAACGTTATCAATTCCTTCAGAGATAACTCTTAACAAAATTCCTCCCGAAATATTATCAGAAAAACCCTTTGCATAGGATATTGCAATATTTGAAAAACGTGGTGTAAAAGTTCCTAAACCTCCTTCAGGTTGATCTACGGTAGTTCTTTCTATTTTACCCGCATTAATAGACATGATACCTAATCCAATAGCTCCAGTTTCACCTACCCTTTGTGTAAATCCAAAAGTATTAATATTAATACCTGAACCAACCAACCAAGAAGAACGCATAAACATTAATTCCGTTTTTCTAGTAGAAGCAATACCTGCTATATTGGTATATTGCGACTCAAGACCTTTTGAACACGCACCGTTTGCTCCAGCCCATCCAGATGAACGAGCATATGGATTAATCAATAATTGTGATGCTCCAGCTTGACCAGCTCGCTCAGGATTACCTGCATTTGACTCATATCCTGTAATCATCAAGCTACCTGTTAAAACAACACTCAACGATATATTTAAAAATGACTTCATAATAATCTATATTTAACGCTATTAAATGTCTAGTAACTTTGTAAATCTAATGGTCTCATAACACCAAACCATTTTAGAATTTTTTCACCTACACCCGGCACATCCACATGAATAATATATAAACCGCTAGCGACAGGTATTCCACTTTGATTTTTCAAATCCCAATCTTGATAAGAAAGTCGTTTTGATTTAATAAAGTCAGATTGATTTGTTTCAATATCTTCTTGACCACTAACATCCCTATCAAAAGTTCTTACCAAAGTTCCATTTAAGGTAAAAATCTTGATTTTACATTTATTTGGTAAATTAGTAATACGAACTCTATTATCAATCCTTGAATTTTCGTAAGAAGAATAAGCATAATATGGATTCGGTACAACATTAATTAAATCTAAAGAAGATTTAAGTTTATCCGCATTATTAGTTTCAGTAAAAATATCTGCTGTACTAAATTTATAATATCCAAAATTATTATTGACTGGACTTGAGGATAAGTCTTTCGTTAATCGTGTGAAATTCGTGCTATTTGCATCCGAAATAAACGGTGTAGCAAGAATACCACTAGCGTTAGCTGTTGTTGTATTTGAATAAACACCTGACATACCATATTTGTAGGCTTTTTTAACCCTCAATTTTACTTTAGCGTCACAAGGCATATCCGCCGGATTTTTAAAAGCGTAACGAGAATCAATTAATAAAGGCATATTAACCCACATAGCTTCACTCCATATATTATGCAACATATTAATGGTTGAATTATTATAAGCTGCTTTGTAGTTGAATGCGAAATCGGCAAATTGAGCATAAGTTCCTACACCTAAGCTTCTGCCATTAACTCCTGCATTAACTCCCGTAACACCTGCATATTTCATATTACTTCTATTGTGACCAAACACATAAATATAATGTCTGCCTCCAAAAGCATAAGGATATGAAGAACTTGTTGCTCTGCTAGCAGTAGGGTTCCACATCATATCGTCTCCATTATTTGGGGCTAACGCATTAGATGCAGATTGATATGAATCTTCTCCAAAGGCTATATTTAAACGTTCTCCTGTTTCTAAATTAATAGCATAGCCTGGGAACCAAGATAAACCTGTTTGAAAAGGCACTCCAGAAATTGAATCAACTGATGCTTCGGCTGTGTTACATCCGGGTTGTCCTAAAGCAATACCTTGCTTATCTACACATTTGTGTCTACGTGGTTCTAATTTTCTCGCACCGGAAGGATTTGAACCAGGTTCATCACTCTCTTCTAAAACGATTGCTCTTGTCCATTTACTTTTATCTTTCGTTAATACAATATCTACACTCGCTAAGCCTCTTAAATCATAGTTAGTATTCATAACTTGCGAACCCGAAGTCATCAAACTATAGGATGGTGCCGCGAATGAACCAACTTTAGAGGAAGCTGTTAATGCGTATGGTGCCCAAGTACCGCCAATCAAATTTTCAAAATGAGATTCAGGATCAGCATAACCCAAAGAAGTAGAAATATCATTTTGTGAAAGATCTTTATTGTCTTCAAAATTTCCTGATCGAATCCAATTATAAGGGGTAGCACCATCTACATCTGCAATACCACTTAACCAACTAATGGATGAATTAGAATAAAAAATACCACTACCATCTAAAATGTCTCCTGATTTAACAACTCTATCATAAGAAGTGGACGGAACTGAAACCTCAGCAATATCCCTTGATTGAGCTAAAGAAACTGAAAGACCTAAATCACTGAAATAATACTCTTCCTGCATTTTAATCGCTTTACAAGGATAGTATGATTTATTTGTATTCAAATCTTTTAACACCCATGTCGTTGAATCAGCATTAACTCGACCAAACTGTGTAAGTTTTGGAGCCAACTGATTAAATGGTTTATTAATATGAAATTCCGATTGATTTTTACAAGGATCCACATTATCCACAGTGTCAATAGATGAATTCCAATTACGATTTATGAATGATATAGAGAAATTAGAATTTGGTACATTTAATGGGTCTACTACTTTTACATTAATTGGCCCACGACCATTTTCGTAAGTAATTTCATCGATTCTATTTCCATTTGCAACAATTTTATCGATAGATTCTTGAGTTAAATCCAAGAAATTTCCACCGTTTCCTTGACCTTCGATTCTTGTAATTTTAGGGCCATATCCATAAAATGAATTAGCAACGGTTCCACCTTTTTCAGCAGCGGGATCATGAGGTATACCAAATGCTTTTTTTGATTTACGACCTTCTAAATATGGTCTTTTTTGCCCTTCGTTACTTGCAATTCCTGATTGAGTAAATGGTGTGTCTTCTTTATATTGTCCGTAGTTATTATATCCGTAAGCTACACATAAGAAATAATATTCCTTATTATTAATAACTTTTTTATCTTGAGCTGAAGAGAACTCATCTCTTGTAAAATGGAATGATGATTGAATACCTTTATCGCTAGTAGATGAAGCATCTACTTTTACTTTAGGAACATCACCACCAGTTGTAGCATCATACTCATAATTAATTAAACGCGTAATCCCATTCGCAACATCACAGTTAAAAACTAATTTAGCCTTAGATGGGTCAGATAATTCTTCCTGAGTAATAGAATTATTCTTCAATTGATATAATTTATAACCTTCGAAATGGTAAGATTTATCAGCATTAGGGAACTTAATAGGATCAACTATAATCGATACATCTAATTCTTTATATTGATTTAAATAGTTATTTGAACCTGGTTTATTAGAAAAATAAATAATTAATTCATTTTCCATCTCCTGTATAGTCAAATCAGGCGCTTCAGGACCACTTAATACTCGGAAACAGTTATCAAACAAAGACTGCGCTTTGTCATCTGCTATTTTCAATAAAGGAATAGAAGCTTTAGGATCAGTAGAAGTAGTTCTAGCCCAAGGCAATCCTACTGTAATATAATTTACAGCACCAGGTTGTAATTCAAATGGACCTGAAGACTGCATAAAACGTCTATCACCTGCCACACCTGATTCAGACCAAGGAGTTGCACCACAAGTACCATTTGTATAAGTATCTGCAGGATATACATATTTGGTTTGTATACTTCCACCATATCCATTTCCACCGCAAGTAAATGGTGTTCCATCTCTCCAAAAACCAGTCATATATTGATAATATTGTGTGGCATTTTGAGGGTCAGTTGTTTGTAAAGGAACACCCGGAAAAGAGTTATTATGATAATTGAAAATAGTCATCCCCATTTGTTCACCTGCTTCATCTGTAGATCCATCACTATCATTATCAATTCCATCAACGGTATTAATAGGGCCTTGAAAGAAATCACATCCAAGCGCAGGAATATATTCACCATAACCTATTGTAGAACCAACTGTCTGATCTAAATTATCTGAATTATAAATATAACCTAAACCTCGTTTCACATCACATCCAATATAATCATCTCCATAATAACCCAAATCAGCATCTGTCCATACTGTCATGTATGTATTTAATAAGGCAAACGATGAACGATTAATTAATTGGTAGTTGTAAAAAGTCATGTTATTAATTTCATCAGTCGTTTTAAATGCAAACGCTTGAGCACGAATTTCCATTCCAATGGCTTTTCCTCCAGTTGCAATATGGTTATTTCCATTATCATTGTAAACCCACCATAATGTTTCATCACCAAATACACGAGCTTTACAAACACCCAAATTATCTTTTAAGCCTTCATTGTATACATCATAATATGGATAATCTCCTGCCTCAGGATCATACGTACCACTAGCATCTTTATCAATGTATGGTGCTAATTGAGCATCCTGATTTAAGGTGATATCACCATTTCCTGGCCATTCTTTAATATTTTGAGTAAGAGGTCCACCTGATAAAACAAAATTATCTACTTCAGAGCGAGTAAGTTTAAAGATTTTATCAAATTTCTGACAAACATCAGAAGTAGTAGAAGCATCTTGTGTACTTAAAGGCCCTGTCCAAAAATCTACCCCTGATTGACGATAGGTCTGAGCAGCAATTTTTAATTGACCACCAACATCTAAGCCACCGAACCATACGTTTCCTGCAAAATTTGAATTTGCACCCTTTGAACGGTCATCTACTTTAGGTACATTGTACCAAGCATTTCCTCCCCCAAATAAATCCCACCACATATCAGAACCAGAATAAATAATGGTTCTAACATTGTTTACCGCCAATTCAGCTGAAGACTGAGCTGGACTACAACCTGCCATCACTCTCTCAACAGAAGAATTTCTAAGCACAGTGCCAAATTTCTCACGGGCAGTACCCGACAATGCATTAATTGTTACGAAGGCAACTAATAAATGTTTACTTAACTTATTCATAATTTGCATACTACTAATTTCGTTTTAATAATTAAAAATCCAATAATACCCCAATTCTAATAGTACGAGGACGGCTATAATTGTTAGGATTATTAATGAAGATATTATACTGATCTGTAAAAGAGGCTGCAGTTGCAGGATTACTATTCAAGTATAATTGACCTTGAGAAGATGTTAAATAACCATCATCATCAGGATTTCCTGTATAATTATATACACCTAATATATTTTTTGAATTCAACAAATTCAATACTTGTAAATAAATATTCAAATTAGCAGTCTTTTTATTATCACTTTCTTTATCTCCAAAAGTTAATTGAATATTTTTATCAACTCTCATATCTGTTCTAAACTGCCATGGTTTAACAGAACCATTTATAGAACCATTAATTTGTGATCTTCCACCGATAGGAGACGCAGCAATATCTCTAGTATATGGAGTACCAGACCCTATGCGGAAAATCAAGTTAGCTCCAACGTTTTTCAAAACTTGTACTGTCTGCTCTCCATCATTCTTCTTACGATTGAATTGTGGTCCTTTATAATCTTTTCCTTCACCAAAACGATAATCTAAGTTCATAGTTATTGTGTGTCTTTGATCATAGTCTAATGGTAAAGTAATTCTTAAGTTAGGTTGGTCAGAACTTGCTAAATTAGCACCAGAGTTGGCATTAGAACCAGATCCTTCAGCAAATTGTAGGGTGTAATTCGCTGTCAACGAAACACCACCAGATCTACGTAAATCAAATTCAGCACTTAAACCCTTTACAGTTCCAAAATCTTTGTTAGCATAAGTTTGATACGTTTTAGGATAAGCATTAGTTAAAGATACTAATGTAATTTGATTTCTTAATTCTCTATAAAACGCAGTGATTTTCAAAGCTGCATTCTTTTTTTGATTTAACACTTGATTATAACCAATTTCATAATCAATGGTTTTTTCTGGCATTAAGTTAGAATTGGTAATAAACGGACTACTAGAAGTTGATCCTATAAAATAATAACTTTTTGGATCAAAACGCATTAATCCGTCAGAAGGGCGTTGAGTTAATACATCGTAATGTGCAAAGAAGTTAGCCACATCAGAAATCGGGAATGAAAATGCCATCCTCGGCATCACATTAATTTGAGGCTTATAATCTTTAAATGCATTAACACTAAAAGCGTTTTTATCAGCATAATCAGCATCTTTCAACCATGGAGTTAATTTACCATCAACAGCTAATAATTTAGGATCGGAAACTTCTTTCCCTTCGCTGTTAAACCATGTCGTAGTTTGAGTATTTTGGTCGGTATGTCTGTATCCAACAATCGTTGGGCTAGATGCTTTAACATTATCAACATACACAACATAATCATCCTTAATATTGTCAGGCTTACCTTCTGATTTTTCAGCAGCTGTATATGCCTCATGGAATAAATATTGATCTTTAAGAACCTTTTGATTCGCATCAAATCTATCCACACGAACACCCACGTTAAATTTAATATCTTTAAAATCAAACTTATCTTGGATGTAACCAGCTACATAAATTGGTTTATAAGCACCTACATTTAAAGTCTGATTGCCTTTAGAATCTTTATCGTTTAAGAATTTATCTAAATTGGTTGAATTTTTATTTTTATTTCCCAAATAATCGAAACCGTAATAACTTACCAATGAATTTTGTCCACTTTGCAATAAATCTTGTACACTGAACATATCCAATGTTAAATCCTCTGGAGAAAATGCATCTGTATTAATAATATTTTGATTATTTGCTGACAAACCAAGGGCTTCTCTTAAAGATTTATCAATTTGATTTTGGCTAGCAGCATTATATACGAATTTATAATAATGTTTGTCTAAATCACCATTGGTTCCGGGTATAATTATAGGATTAGCGGTATCTAAAGCCGTCAAATGAGTATTGGTTAAATTTCTCATACGAGTCCATAATTCAATCGGAGCAACCGAATAACCGGCTTGATTACGTTGATCATATTCCATACCGACCATAATAGCATGGTTTTTAAAATCAGCTGAAAAACTTGATGCAAAACGCAACTGTGAAGCCTCTCCTATACTGTAACCATTATATTGACGACCAGTTGAAGCAAATAAACTGTTTATACTTTGAGGTCTGTCTCCATTAACAAAGGCATAATTCGTTTGAGCCGCTTGAATAGATGGTAATGTTCCAAAAAAATCGAAAACTTGCGAAGAGTAATTTGCTGTAGTAGGATTTAAATCGCTTCTTTCATAAGAAACTGCTCCTCTTATAGGCCCAGCATAATCATAATAATAGTTATTATTGACTTGGTCATACATCAATCTATAATTGCTCGTTGTATCAACATTAAAATTATATTTTCCTTGATAACCATAGTTAAATATTTTATCCTTATGAGTATCATCTTGTGTTACAGATTTTGCTTTCTCATAACTAGCTAAAAAAGTGAAATAAGCATTAGAAACTAACGATTGTGCTTTTTCTTTTTCGGTTCCGGTTTGATTAGCGCCAAATTTTTGATTAATACGAGCATATGTCCTCCAAGTAGTATTAATTGTTTGAGGATTATTTACTGGATTAAACAAAGAATAAGCGTAAACGAAGTCATGTCTATTGCCGTAATCAAAAGCCCCACCAACAGTTAAATTAGTATTGGGCGCTAATTTAAAATCAAATTTCCCATTCAATTGAATAGAACGATTTGATACGTTTTGACGAACAGCGGTTGTTGTCATATCCGCCTTAGTAATAAAATCTAATTCACGATAAAAAACATCATTTGAACCAACTGTAACAACACGTAAAGGAGTTTTTTCTACTTGAGCTAATTTATCATCATTCAATTTCCACATATTTACATAAGCTGGATCAGGGTCTTTTTCATAAGTCCCTTGACCTGACAAGAAAAATCCAATGATTGGTTTTTTTTGTCCTGTAGAATCTCTTTTTTGTAATACTGGTCCACCTATTGAAAACCCTAGGGAATTGTACCCATATTTATCTGTTATTTGAGAAGAGATTAATTCAAGCCCACCAAAAAACTTACTTTGAGGACCACGAGTTGTAACAGAAATAATACCAGAGGTTGCATCTCCGTATTGCGCAGGAACACCACCAGTAATAACATTTAATTGCTCTACACCTTGTTGAGGAACTCCTAATCCCCCAATAACCTTTACTCCATCCACAAAATAAATAGTAGAATTTGAACGTCCACCCCTTACATTAATACCAGAACCTTCATCTGCTTGGTAAACGCCAGCTGTAGTAGCAGCAACGGAATTCACATCCTTAGTGGCCATGTTTTGATATTCTTCCCTCGTTACCGTTCCTCCAGATTTCATATCCCCATCAATTAACGGCTCCTGAAAATCAACTACAACAACCTCATCTAATCTTACACCTTCTCCGTTGGACAACTCAATAGTTACATATGCTGTTTTAGCTTCCCCAACTACAATTCCTTTAATTTCTTGTGCCTGATATCCAACATACACGCCTTTTACATCGTATTTTCCTGGCGCCAATGGCTTAATCATAGCGTATCCATCCATATCGGTTGTAGCAACACCCACTTGAACACCTCCTTGGTATGCAACGACATTGGCAAATGGAATCGTTTCTCCATTTGTCTTATCCTTTAATAATACCTTGATGGCTCCACCGCTGTTTTGGGCAATTAAAGAGGTGCCAGCAACTAAAAGTGTTACGATTGAAAAGTAAATTTTTCTTAACATATTGATATTTTTTAAATTAAGTCCACAGACTGTATCAGCGGATAAATATAGGAAGGATAGATAACTAGTGCAAATTTTTCTCTTTGTTTTATGTAATACACTGACAATGTGTAAATTAATTTACAAATTTTTCATGTTAAAGGTCGCTAAATCTTAACAAGAATTAACGACATCATCAATTACAATAAGATGAAAAAAGAGGTTAACAATTTATAAATAGGAATCAATACTGTTTAACTTTCATACTTTTTTCTTTAGGCTGCTTGACTCCCCTGCCTCTTTTTTTCTGAAACAAACGATTTAAAAATGGTTCTCTTTGATGTGAATTGTTTCTTAACGCTTTTTCTTTACTTTTTTTCATTCGGCTAAATACCTCCTTCGATTGTATTCGCTTATGATATTCTCGAATTCTTTTTTCTTCTTCTCGCTCTTTAGCGCGTTCTTCTTTCCATTTTTTACGTTCCTCTCTGTAATGCTTTATCTTACTCCTCAAACTTTGATGTTGATGAGGACCAACTTGAGAATAACTAACGTGTTGTAATCCTAAAATTAATAAAATGACTAAAATTGATTTTAACATGATATTTTTAATCAAATACGATCTTTATATCTAATTACCTCTACTCCAAATTTTCTCAAAAATTCAACACCTTCATCAATTGGAATATTTTTGTACTCGGCATAACTATGCTTATAATAAACTGTTTTTATTCCCATCGTGAAAATAACACGAGCGCATGCTATACACGGTGATAAAGTTACATACAATACAGACCCCTCGATTGATGTATTATTTTTAACAGCGTACAAAATCGCATTTTGCTCTGCATGCAAGGCCAAAGAGCAACTTCCTTTACTATCTCTAGGACAGCCAGTTTCCGGCCACTCAACATCACAATTATGCGTGCCAGCCGGAGGACCGTTATAACCTAAAGAAACAATTCGTGTATCTTTAGTTAAAACAGCGCCCACTTGTGCCTTTACACAATGAGATCGGAACGCTAACTTTTCAGCTAATTCCATATATATTTCTTCGTAACTAGGCTTCATATTTAGGTTAAAGGTTAATGCGTGTAAACTAAAAAAGGCAAAGTAAAACTATGGTGTTTTCTTTGCCTTTTAAGAACTTATAAAAATGATTATTTAGCTAATAATGTTTTACCTAAACGTTTACGTTCATTTTCATCTAAATAGATTTTACGTAAGCGGATATGATTTGGCGTAATTTCAACGTATTCGTCGCCTTGGATGTACTCCATTGCTTCTTCTAAACTGAAGTTGATTTTTGGAACGATACGCATTTTATCATCAGTACCTGATGCACGCATATTTGTCAGCTGTTTCTCAGTACAGATATTTACAACTAAATCATCCGGACGGATATGCTCACCAATAACCATACCTGGATAAATTTCATCCCCTGCTTCTACGAAAAATTTACCACGATCTTGTAATTTGTCTATAGAGTAAGCAACTGCTGTTCCTTTATCTTTAGAGATTAATACACCAGCAATACGACTTGGAATTGGACCTTTCCAAGGCTCGTAATCTTTGAAGCGGTGGGCCATAATAGCCTCACCTGCTGTAGCTGTTAATACATTATTACGTAAACCAATAATTCCACGAGAAGGGATTTCAAACTCGATATGAGTTAAATCTCCTTTGGCTTCCATGATTAATAAATTTCCTTTACGTTGAGTTACTAAATCAATTACTTTAGAAGCTGATTCTTGAGGAACGTCAACTGTTAACACTTCAATTGGTTCACATTTTTGACCATCAATTTCTTTCACAATAACTTGTGGTTGACCTAATTGTAACTCATACCCCTCGCGACGCATTGTTTCAATTAATACTGATAAATGGAGGATACCACGTCCAAAAACTAAATAAGAATCAGGAGAAGAAGTTTCTTCAACACGCATCGCTAAATTTTTCTCTAATTCTTTGTATAAACGATCACGTAAGTGACGAGAAGTAACGAATTTACCATCTTTACCAAAGAAAGGAGAATTGTTTATAGTAAACAACATGCTCATAGTTGGCTCATCAATTTTCATCGTTGGCATTGCTTCAGGATTCTCAAAATCAGCAACAGTATCACCAATTTCAAATCCTTCAATTCCAGTAAATGCGCAAATATCTCCTGTTTGAACTTCAGATACTTTTACTTTACCTAACCCCTCGAATACGAATAATTCTTTAATACGAGATTTCTGAATGCTTCCATCACGTTTTACAACGCTTACCGGCATATTTTCTTTAATAATCCCTCTGTAAACGCGTCCTACAGCAATACGACCAATAAAAGAAGAATAATCTAAAGATGTAATCTGAATTTGTAAAGTACCTTCACGCTCAGGCGCTGTAGGAATTTTTTCTAAAATAGTATCTAATAGATGAGTAACATCTGTTGTTGGTGTTTTGTAATCAGGTCCCATCCAACCGTTTTTACTTGAACCGTAAACAGTAGGGAAATCTAATTGATCTTCTGTAGCGTCCAAATTAAAAAACAAATCAAATACATTGTCATGAACTTCTTCTGGACGACAGTTTGGTTTATCTACTTTATTAATTACAACAATGGCTTTTTTGCCAGCAGCAATGGCTTTTTGAGTCACGAAACGCGTTTGAGGCATTGGCCCTTCAAAAGCATCCACTAATAAAATAACTCCGTCCGCCATGTTCAACGTACGTTCAACCTCTCCTCCAAAGTCCGCGTGACCCGGTGTATCAATAATGTTAATTTTTGTTCCTTTATATGTAACTGAAACGTTTTTAGCTAAAATCGTGATACCACGCTCACGCTCCAAGTCATTATTATCAAGTATTAACTCACCTGATGCTTGGTTTTCTCTAAATAAATTACATTGATGTAAAATCTTATCTACTAAAGTAGTTTTCCCGTGATCGACATGGGCAATAATGGCAATGTTTCTGATTTCTGACATGATTTGTTTAAATAAGGGGGCGAAGTTAGGGAAATTAAAGTGAGAAAGCAACTTTAAATTAAATGGTCATTGATAACCATTAATTATTTCGTAATTTTTGTCATTTTGAACATGTATTTTTTGTACTTTCGGTGGCTTAAATTAAAATATACTATGTTGACGTTCCTGAAAAAATTTTTTGGTACCAAATCTGAAAAAGACATTAAATCCATTCAACCCTTAGTTGATCAAACTCTCGAAATTTATACTACCCTAAAGGATTTGTCAAACGACGAATTGAGAGAAAAGGTGAGTGGCTTAAAACACAAAATACAAGATGCCATCAAAATTGAACAATCAAAAATAATTGAAATTAAAGATAAAGTAGATCAAGAAATTGATATGAGTTTAGATTCCAAAGAATCTTTATACAAAGAAATTGACGATCTTGAAAAAACCATTACAAAAAAAATTGAAGAAGTTCTCCATGAGATTTTACCGGAAGCTTATGCCATTCTAAAAGATACAGCTCGCCGATTCACAGAAAGCGAAGAGATATTAGTAACAGCCAATCATTTTGACCAAGAACTTGCGAAAAAACAACCAAATGTCGAAATAAAAGGCTCACAAGCTATCTGGAAAAATAAATGGCTAGCTGCGGGGTCTACAGTTGTTTGGAATATGATACACTACGATGTTCAATTAATTGGAGGTAGCGTTTTGCATCAAGGAAAAATCTCTGAAATGGCTACCGGAGAAGGTAAAACATTAGTTTCTACATTACCCATATTTTTAAATGCCTTATCAGGAAGAGGGGTACATGTAGTTACTGTAAATAATTACCTTGCGAAGCGTGATAGTGAGTGGAATGCTCCATTGTTTCAATTTCACGGACTGAGTGTAGATTGTATCGATAAACATGAGCCAAACACTGAAAATCGTCGAAAAGCCTACCTAGCTGACATTACCTACGGAACTAACAATGAATTTGGGTTTGATTACTTGCGAGACAATATGGCTCGTGAAACTTCTGACCTTGTGCAACGAAAACATAATTTCGCCATTGTGGATGAAGTTGACTCCGTTTTAATTGATGATGCGCGTACACCTTTAATCATATCAGGACCAACGCCAACGGGAGATAAACACGAATTTCTGGAATTTAAGCCTCGTGTTGAAAAACTATTGGCTGCCCAAAAAGCCTGCGTTCAAGCTTTCTTAACTGATGCAAAACGTTTATTTGCAGAAGGTAACGAAAAAGATTCGGGAATTGCATTACTTAGAGCTCATCGTGGGCTACCAAAAAACGGCGCCTTAATTAAATTTTTAAGTGAACCTGGAGTTAAGGCTTTATTACAAAAAACTGAAAATTACTATATGCAAGACCAACAAAAGGAAATGCATAAAATAGATGTTGAATTATTTTTTGTTATCGACGAGAAACATAACTCTGTGGATATGACAGAAAAAGGGATTGATTTAATAACAGGTACTACTGACGATCCTCACTTTTTTGTGATTCCAAATGTTGGAGCCGAAATTGCCGATTTAGAAAAGAAAACCTTTGCCGACCCTAAAGAAAAAATACTATTAAAAGAATCTTTGATGCGAGACTTTAGCATCAAAAGTGAACGAATTCACACAGTTAATCAATTACTAAAAGCTTACTCATTATTCGAAATTGACCAAGAATACGTTATTGCGGATGGACAAATTAAAATTGTAGATGAGCAAACTGGGCGTATTATGGAAGGTCGCCGATATAGTGATGGATTACACCAGGCCTTGGAAGCAAAAGAAAATGTAAAAATTGAGGCAGCAACCCAAACCTATGCTACTATCACTTTACAAAACTATTTCCGCATGTATAATAAACTAGCGGGTATGACAGGTACTGCCGAAACAGAAGCTAATGAGTTTTGGGACATTTATAAATTAGATGTTGTTGTTATACCTACAAACCGCGGAATTGCTAGAAAAGATGAGCAAGACTTAGTGTATAAAACCAAACGAGAAAAATACAATGCTGTTATCGACGCAACTGTGAATTTAGTTGCAGAAGGCAGACCGGTATTAATTGGAACAACTACTGTAGATATCTCTGAATTATTAAGCCGTATGCTAAAATTAAGGGGTATCAAACATAATGTACTAAATGCTAAACTTCATCAAAAAGAAGCTGACATTGTTGCCGCAGCTGGACAAGCAGGAACAGTGACTATTGCAACCAATATGGCTGGTCGTGGAACAGATATTAAATTGGGTTCTGGCGTAAAAGAAGCTGGAGGATTGGCAATTATTGGTACAGAACGCCACGAATCTCGTCGTGTAGACAGACAGCTGCGTGGTCGTGCTGGACGCCAAGGAGACCCTGGTAGTTCACAATTCTATGTATCATTAGAAGACAATTTAATGCGATTATTTGGCAGCGAGCGTATTGCTAGTTTAATGGATCGTATGGGATTACAAGAAGGTGAAGTTATCCAACACTCAATGATTTCTAAATCTATTGAACGCGCCCAAAAGAAAGTTGAAGAAAATCATTTTGGCACTCGTAAACGTTTAATTGAATATGATGACGTCATGAATGCCCAACGCGATGTCGTTTATAAACGTAGACGAAATGCATTAAATGGAGATAGAATTAGCATTGATATTGCTAATATGATTTATGAAGTTGCTGACAGTATTGTTTCAGAATTTCACGTTTTAAAAGATTTTGAAGGCTTTACATTTGAATGTGTCAAAAATTTTGGTATCGAATCGCCTTTTACTGAAACAGAATTTAAAACTGGTAAAGAAGATGAATTAACACAACGCTTATTTGAAGCAAGCGAACAACTTTATAGATTAAAAGCCGCTGAAATTGCAGAAATGACATTTCCTGTGATTAGAGATGTTTATACGAATCCGAATAATACATTTGAAAATATTGTCACTCCTTTTACTGATGGTATTCATTCCATTCAGGTAATGGCCAATCTGAAAAAATCATTTGAAAGTAAAGGTAGAGAATTGGTAACTGTATTTGAAAAAACAGTTATTTTAGCTATGATTGATGATTCATGGAAAGAACATTTACGAGAAATGGATGACTTAAAACAATCTGTTCAAAACGCATCATTAGAACAAAAAGATCCTTTAGTAGTCTATAAACTTGAATCTTTCAATTTATTCCGTGAAATGATTGCAAGAACAAGCAAAAACATTATCTCTTTCTTAATGAAAGGTGGTTTACCAATTGAAGAAAATAGAAATCAAAAACCTCAGTTGCAACAAGCTCGTTTCACTCAACAACAAGTTCAACAAAAACCAACAGAAAAATTAGTTGAAAGCAGAAACGAAGAAGAAACATCAGAACCACAAAAACCTAAACAACAGCCTGTTCGTGTTGAACAAAAAATAGGGCGCAATGATCTTTGCCCATGTGGTAGTGGAAAAAAATACAAAAGTTGTCATGGCGTAGGCTTAGCGTAATCATGTAACAACCATACTAACCTATAAATAGCTGCCTTAAAAAAGCAGCTATTTATATTATTAGACAAATGAATTTTTCATTTTTCCAATCCAATTAGGAAACATTTGTAAATGCTTAATATCAGGTTCATGATCAAATAAACCAAATACTGCGCTACCACTTCCACTCATAGAAGCATATAACGAACCTAAACGATACAAATCATCCTTAACTTTTTTTACAGCGGGATAAAGTTTAAATATAGATGTTTCAAAATCATTCACTAAATCAGTTTTCCACGTTGCTATAGGTTGTTTAATAATTTCTAATACAGATTGACTCGGCTTTTGAGGTGTAATTAAACTGTAAGCCTCTTTTGTATTACTATGAATATTTGGATATATGACAGCAATATATAAAGAACTTAAATCTAAAGAGATATCCGTAAAAATATCTCCTTTTTGAAAAGCAAAAACAGGGCTATTTTTTACGAAAAAAGCGCAATCACTACCTAATTTTTTTGAAATATCCAGTGTTTCGGATTCTGTTAATTCTAAACTAAATTGTTCATTCAATAATTTAATAAAAAAAGCAGCATCCGAACTACCACCTCCTAAACCAGCTCCCATAGGCAAAGACTTATGTAAATACACCTCAATTTTTGGTAATAATCTAATCTGTTGCATTAGTTTATAAGCCTTATAAAGTAGATTATCATTCGTGTTTCCAGAAATAGGAATCCCACTTAAATGTAAAGTAAATTCTTTTCGGGAATACTTCTTTGCTACAACTACTTCAAGAGCATCATTCCATCCAATTGGATAAAAAATTGTTTCGATATTATGAAACCCGTCCGAACGTTTTTCTGTAACATTTAAACCTAAATTAATTTTAGCATTTGGAAAACATATCATAAGACAAATTTATGGTTTTTTACAGCAATAAATTCTACTTACAATAATTCATATTGATTATCAAACAGTTAAATACTATTTTTTTTTTGTTTTTTTAGTATCTTTGTCGCCTAATAAATATGACTATGATTTACCTTGATTTTGAGAAACCAATTCAGGATTTAGAAGGAGAACTAGAAAAATTAAGAAGCGTTGCTGAAAAAAGCAAGGTGGATATGAGCAACGCCATTAAAGAGCTAGAAGCTACTATTCATGAAAAACGTGTAGAGATTTTTTCGAATTTAACTGCATGGCAACGAGTTCAAGTTAGCCGTCATCCTGAAAGACCTTATACCTTAGCCTATATTGACGCTGTTTCGAATAGTTCATTTATTGAATTACATGGAGACAGAACAGTTGGCGATGATAAAGCTATGGTTGGAGGATTTGGTCAAATTGATGGTCAAACCGTTATGTTTATTGGTCAGCAAAAAGGTATCAATACTAAAATGCGTCAAATACGTCGTTTTGGAATGGCAAATCCAGAAGGATATCGTAAAGCATTGCGTTTAATGAAAATGGCCGAAAAATTTAATAAACCAATTGTTACATTCATTGATACACCTGGCGCATATCCCGGCCTAGAAGCTGAAGAACGTGGCCAAGGCGAAGCCATTGCCCGCAATTTACTTGAAATGACACAACTAAAAGTCCCTGTCATCTGTATTATTATAGGTGAAGGTGCAAGTGGTGGTGCTTTAGGAATTGGTATTGGAGACAAAGTATTAATGCTGGAAAACACTTGGTATTCTGTTATTTCTCCAGAATCATGCTCTTCAATATTATGGCGTAGTTGGAATTTCAAAGAAACGGCGGCTGAGGCTTTAAAACTAACGGCTGAAGACATGAGTAAAAATGGCCTAATAGATGGTATAATTAAAGAACCTCTAGGAGGCGTTCATCATGATAAACAGACGATGTTTGATACAGTAAAAGCCGAAATTTTAAAACATCTAGCAGTATTAAAAAATCAAAGTCCAGAAGAACGAATCAACGCTCGTATCGAAAAATTCAGTTCTATGGGTGTTGTTCACGAGTTAGAATAAATTAAACATATTACATCATCAATTAACAACAATTAATTACAAACAAAATTATTATGGCAGATACAGGCGATATTAACGTAGGGTCAATTATCAGATTCAATAACGAATTAATGCAAATTACAGAGTGGCAACATCGTACTCCTGGAAATTTACGTGCATTTTATCAAGCTAAAATGCGTAATTTAATCAATGGTAAACAAGTAGAAAACCGCTTTAGAAGTGGAGAAACAGTTGATATTGTTCGCGTTGAATTCAAACAAATGCAATATATTTATCAAGAAGGTGATTTTGCAGTTGTAATGGACAAAGAATCATTTGAACAAGTATATGTTCCTGTAAAATTATTTGGAGACAGTTTCCAATTCTTAAAAGAAGAAATGGAAGTTAAAATAAGTTTCGAAGGAGAAACTGTAATATTAGCAGAAGCTCCTACTTTCGTTGTTTGTGAAATAACTTACACTGAACCAGGCATTAAAGGTGATACAGCTACTAATACATTAAAACCTGCTACTTTAGACTCTGGAGCATCGGTAAACGTTCCTTTGTTCTGTAATGAAGGTGATTTAGTGAAAGTTGATACTCGAACTGCTTCTTATGTAGAACGCGTTAAAAAATAAATCATACTTTTTACATACAAAAAAACCATTTGGAGTTCCAAATGGTTTTTTTATTGTCTTTATCTGCTTGATTAGATCATGTAAAATTTCTGTTATAAAGAACATTACAATTGCATTTCCGGAATTTCACCTTCTATAAGCAATTTTCCTGCTGTTGCATTTTTTATTTGTTCTACAGAAACTCCCGGAGCTCTTTCTAATAACCTAAATCCACCTTGCGGCAGTATATCTAAAACCGCCAATTCTGTTACTATTTTTTTAACGCATTTAATTCCAGTTAATGGCAAATCACATTTTGATAATAATTTTGATTCACCAGCTTTATTAACGTGCTGCATGGCGACAATGATATTTTTTGCAGAGGCAACTAAATCCATAGCACCGCCCATGCCTTTCACCATTTTTCCCGGAATTTTCCAATTCGCAATATCGCCATTTTCACTCACTTCCATCGCCCCCAATATCGTTAAATGTACTCGTTGTGCTCTAATCATTCCAAAGCTTACCGCAGAGCTAAAAATAGAAGAACCCGGTAATAAAGTAACCGTTTGTTTTCCTGCATTTATTAAATCGGCATCTTGCTCTCCTTCAAAAGGAAATGGCCCCATACCCAAAATACCATTTTCGGACTGTAAAACAACATTAACACCTTCTGGAATATAGTTAGCAACTAATGTTGGTATCCCTATTCCTAAATTTACATACATCCCATCTTTTACTTCTTTAGCTATTCTCTTAGCTATACCATTTTTATCTAACATAGTATATAAGTGTTTTTTAATATAATTATCCTCTTTTTCTAACCGTTATTTGCTCAATTCTTTTTTCATATTGTTCGCCTTTAAAAATGCGATTTACATATATACCAGGTACATGAATGTGATCAGGATTCAAATTACCAACTTCAACCAATTCTTCGACTTCAGCAATGGTAATTTTACCGGCCATAGCCATTGGTTCATTAAAATTACGGGCCGTTGAACGGAAAATTAAATTCCCAGCTGTGTCACCCTTCCAAGCCTTAACAATAGAAAAATCAGCTTCAAATGCTTTTTCGATTAAATAATCCTTAGTCTCGCCATTATAAGTAATCGATTTAACTTCCTTACCAATAGCAACTTCAGTTCCAACTCCTGCTGGAGTAGGAAAAAATGGAATTCCTAAACCTGCCATCAAACAACGGGTTGCCAAAGTTCCTTGTGGAATTAATTCTACTTCTAATTCGCCACTTAACATTTGTCGTTCAAATTCAGCATTTTCACCAACATACGAAGAAACCATCTTTTTGATTTGCTTAGTTTGCAACAATAATCCTAACCCAAAGTCATCTACTCCAGCATTATTACTTATACAAGTTAATCCTTTTACTCCCTTTTTAACTAAACCCGCAATGCAATTTTCCGGAATACCGCATAAGCCAAAGCCTCCAACCAATAAGGTCATATTATCCGTTATACCTTCTAAAGCTGCATCAACATTTTTTACTACTTTATTTATCATAATAATTATTTGATTTATGTATAATATTCAAACAAGTTTCCTAGTAAAATGAAATCATTTCAATCTCAATTCCTAATTTAAATTGTTTGTTTCAGGAATCGAAAATACGTATTTACTCTATTATATGGAATAAATAAATGTTTATTTTTGACTATGAGATTTTATCCATCAAAAACTATTGCATGCTTGCTTTTAGGTTTATTTTTTAGTCATAACATATCGTCGCAAGACTTATACGAGACTAATGAAAACGACAGTATTTATATTCCTCCAATTGATAAAAGCTTTCATGCAGGAGTTTATGTAGGAACTTTTTGGGCTAATCATTATACAGCCTATTTGTATGATGGGTATGGGTTTGATCAAAACGGTCAGCGTAATAGCTTTGAGAATAGCATCTTATATCAACAAATTGTAAATGTATATGGGGGCGCTTATGGTGGAAATGATTTGATTGCTCAATTATTAAATGTTGATCATAAAGATTGGTATTTCACCGAAAAGGATATGCCTACAAATTTAAGATATTCAACAAGCTATTTAGTAGGCCTGAATACGCGTTACCAGCTACATAAAAAGGCAAGTATTTCATTAAATATCAATGGAACTAAATTATCAGTAAATGGTAAATTCACCATAAGCTCAACCTCACCCAACACTGGATTTAGTAATCCTTACCAAAATGCGACAAAAATAAACCAATTTACTATTGTTGGGGCTGAACAACGCCTTAACTTCCAATTTGGCTACCAACGCATATTAGGCAATCACGAAAAACTAAATTTCATGATAGAAGGTGGTATGAATCTTATTTTTTCAAAAGCACAAAAAAATCAAGCCTTTTTAACTAGCGATTTAAATAATGGGCAAAACAACATTAGTTTTGATTTAATGAGCATTTACAATCAACCACCTTACAACTTCTATAGTGCAAAATATTTTATAGGAGTTGGAATTGGCGCTTTTGGAGGCATTGGTTTACACCTTACTATTAATCCGCGCTATGCCATACAACTCGTTTATAGCCCATCTTACGACAGAATTAGTTTAGGCTACAACCCAAAGTTTTCCTTGCAACACGGAGTAGGTTTACGAATTTACTATAATATAAGCTAAGAGAAAATAAGGCTTATTAATCTAAATGCAAAGAAGTATTTCCAATAACTACTCCGTCGCACGAAATTTCAATCATGTAATTACCAGGTACAAATTCATCTTTACCTTCACAGTAAGTAACACCACTTATCTCAGAATTAGCGTAATTTAAACTTTGTTTACCTGCAAAATAACCACTTGACTTATCAAATGAAAAACGGTAGTTATCATCATAATTTTTAGCCATTTCTTTACCATCGGGTGTCAAAATTCTCACGTATACTGTTTTTTCTCCCGACTTAGCAATTTTATTTTCTCCCAATGAAAATGACACCTTAATTTTTTGTACTCGAGATGCTTTATTAGTTTCACTTTCTTTTTTACCTCCATTTTTAAATTTAACACCTTTCGCCGTAATATTAAAACAAGATAAAATAGAACCCTTTTGAATAGTAGCTTTTAAGTCATCTTTCTCTTTATTTAGAGATGATGTTTTTCCTTTTTCACTGTCTAATTCTTTCAATACATTATCTTTTTGAACTATTAATGTTTTGTTTAAAGTTCCCAAAGAATCAATGGTTCTCACATAGCCTCTCATAATTTGACGCAGAGTTTCTGTCTCTTTGCGAAGTTTGGCAATAATAGATGCATCTCCTTTATGTTTTTCAGCATCTTTCAATAGTTGTGCTATTTCTTCTTTCTTCGCGTCAATTTCTGCTTGAAGCGCTTTATCGTTTGTCTCTAAATTCTCATAATCTTTTTGTAACTGCAATAATTCGTCTTGCACATTATCTCTTTCTACAATAATTTGTTCTTTCACGACGATTTCATTAGTAGCCTTATTCTTTTCTTGTAAATACATCCAAAAAGTAACACTGTTTGTAATAACTAATAGTGTTATAAAACCCCAAAACAATACTGGTTTTTTGCGATTTTCGTTTGATGTGTTTTCTTCCATAACTAAAATAATGTTTTTTCAAAATTACTATAAAAACAAAAACCCTTAGCGAAAGTTTTTCACTAAGGGTTTTTAATTAGTTTTAAAGCTTACTGCACAATACCCAATTTTTTAGCAATAGCTGCCGGGATCGCTTTTTTATGTAACATGATGCTCGTGGTTTTGTACAAAACATAACTTTCTGATGCGTAAAAATACCCATCGCATTCATTTTTATCTTTACCCCAAGAGTTTTTCACGATATAATACGGAGTCGCAGTTTGATCTTTTATTAATCCCACGATATGCATCCCATGGTCATCTTGAGTTTCATAATTATCAAATGCTAATTGACGATTTTCTTGAGTTACTTTGAATTGTGTATGAGGTTTTTTAACCAAATTAGCTTTTTCTTCGTCTGTCATATCAGAAAATGGCAGCTCTGGAACAATAGCTAATCCTTCTTTAAAACGAAATCCTTTTTCACTCACATCTGCCGCCCAACCAAAGGTATAACCTGAATTAATAGCATATTGCATCACTTCCTGAAATTCATTTAATGGTAAATTATACATTTGATCCCAATTCCAATTATCGGGTACTTCTAAAATAAATTTTTCATAAAACGGATGATGCGTAAATGAAGTCAAAAACACATAATCATCAGGATTAATACCTGTTGCTTCTGCATATGTTTTTGAGGTGTATTCTTTTCCTTTATAGGTAAATTTTTCTGGTGCTTTTCCCAAAAATGCATCACAGGTGCTTTCAACAACCTGATGAGCTGTAGCGAAATCAATCTTAGAATTTTTATCATCAGCAACTGCACTTACAATACCTTTAAGGGTTGCTTCCAAAACAGAATGATTATGAGGTTCCTTTTGATTCTTTTTTCCGGTATATACTTCTTCAGGAACAATTCCATATTTACGGATTACGTTTACAACATCAGGAAAACCACCACCTTCGGCCATATTAGCTCGTCCGTGCATTCGGATATAGTTATCAGCTTTTAAAGGATAAGCCTTGCGCGCTATGAACATTTCTGATAAATTAAAATCTTTCCCTTTTCCCATTCTAATCAATTCACTTTCAAAAAATGATAGGGATGAAAACGTCCAACACGTTCCTGTTTGACCTTGATTTTGAACAGCATTTGCATCTAAATTTTTCACAACTGTAAATTGATATTCGCTACCTTTCATATTTGTTAAAGGCAATTGCTGAGATGTGTTCGTTTGGGCATAAGATAAAGCCATTGAGCAAACTACTAACGAAGAAAAAAATAATTGTTTCATTTGTATATGTTATTGTTTTATAAAAATAATTTTGAAGCAATTCAAAAAGTGCTTTTGTATTTAAACTTTAAAAGGATTAATAATTTTTTTTAATAAATGTAACAAGATTAGATATTTCAAAAATCGTGAATATGGCATATTGAATCATAAAATGGCAGGTAAATGCTAAGAAATCAGCTTTATTAATTAACTTGTAAACAAGAACAAATACCATACACAACAATAGTCTCGCCATACTCATTGCCAAAGTTTTAAAAGCAAATTCTTTAGGCTCACTTTGCCCGTTTATTAATAAAATATTAATTAGCCAAGTTGTTATGCCAAAAAATAAAGTTGGTATCCAAAAGTTATTTGTATAAAAAAAACGATTTACTATTTGACTTAAGCCGTAAGATAACAGGAAAGTGCCTATACACAAAAGACTAAACTGCAAATAATATTTTTTTTGATTTTCCATTGGGAATTTATTTTCCTGATTTAATAAAATCTTTTAAAACAATATACATTGCTATTCCGATAGAAAGAAGGCTTAATATAATTGTAAAAACGGGTGTTGTGGTATTGTAATACTCATCTAATTTATAGCCCGCATAACAACCCCCACCTATAATTAATGCCATTTGTATGCCAAGGGCACTATACTTTGCGTAGGCATTAAGCGGCTTTTGATCCTGATTATCTGGCTTATCTAATTTCATTGATATTAGATGAATTTATGTTAACAGTACTCATATTACATGAGCCTGTAAATGTGGCATTTGGTTCTATAGAAATTTTTGAAGTAATAATATCTCCTAACAACTTCGCATTTGCTTTTAATGATAACCATTCAGCAACTGCTATCTGTCCATCAATTTCTCCCGAAATATCAGCATTTTGACATACAACATTCCCTTTAATTTGTCCCATAGGACCAACTACTAATTTTCCTGAAATTGAAATATCTCCCTTTAAAATCCCATCAATCCTAACATCTCCATTTGATTGAATGTTTCCAATTATTGTCGTGCCATTTCCAATCAAATTGATTGAATTTCCATCTGGTACAGATGATTTATTAGCTTTTTGAAACATACTATTTTATTGATTGACGAATATATAAAATTACTTCTGCAATTTATAATGGTCATTGTAAAAAGGTTTGTAATAACCTACGTCCTTCTTTTTATAAAATTTCGGAAAATTATCAACAGAAATAGTCATAATAGAAAATCGATCCATTTTAACCTTATCATTAAAAACGGTTTTGTCTTTTTTTAAATTCTCAATATACTCTAATGCTTCCTTTGCATTATTAAATGTTTTCACATTCGTTATTTGATTCGATGTTCCAAATAAACTATTTGAGATACTTAAGTTTGTATTACTATAATACACATTATTATAATCGGCCAAAGCAGATTTAAAAACATTCACCATTGAAGCTTCATCAGGACATACGGCAACCACTATATGTGGAGAATTAAAATCTAAACTAAACGTGTCTATTTTATTGATTTGTCCGCTTTTATCAGAATGTTTCATTTGATATATTACCTCCAAAATATCTTGGGCTTGCTTAGATACAGGATCTTTAGGATAAGATACATGAAGCCTTTTTAAAGCAGATTCGAGAGAATCCGCTCCTCTCAATTTTCCAATACACATTGCTTTAATAAAGGCAAATTTTGGCGCAAAATCATTTTTTCCAAATTTATAATCTGCCTGCTGACAATTATCATAAGCTTCTTTAAAATTGGCAGATGCATAACTTTCATACGTATTGGTATAAAACAACTCAACTTCACCTTTTTGAGCATTTTTATCGGCCATATATTTAGGATTCTTGATGATTTGAGCATATTCACTATTAGGATACTCATTTAGTAATTTGTTTTTGTAAAAATCAGACTTGGATTGATTATTAATTGAACCATATGTGCGATAAAGCTGAAAATAAATCGATAACTTATACTTATTTTCACTAAACCGATGATTCAATTCTTCAAATGCAGCAATCGCTTTTTCGTAATTATTTAATTCTTCTTTGTAAGTACTTCCAAGATTATACAAGGCATCCATAATACGTTTATTAGAACTATTCATTAACGAATCAGACAAAGGTAAATCGGACAAATAATTCATCCATTTTTTATCTGTTTTATAAGTTAGCTTGTTTTTGTCGTCAACTTTAGCAGTTGTATCATTAGCCTCATTTACTTGGTTTTCGAAAACCAATGCCTTTTGGCTTCTCCGCCAATTATCTTCTAGTTTCCTATTGCCCCACTTTTTTATAAAATCGTTTAATCCAAAACTCAAAGTCGTTTGATTATAAAAATACCAATCTCCCTTGGCACCGCTTCCACCATTGGGTAATCCACTCATTGGAACTCCCGAAGGATTATAATTAGGATTTTCATTTTGCATTTTTAAAGCTTCAGCCTCCTGTATTTTCTTTTCTTCATTCTCTTCATGTTTTTGAATGAGTTTTTTAATAAAAGAATTTCTATCGCTTTCATTCATTTTTGCAATGCGTTGTAAACTGTCTTCTTTCTGAATGGTTTTTATATAACCTATCAAGGTTTCTAATGTTTCTTTACGTTTAGCAATAATTGTATAATCTTTATAATCTTTTGGTAATGTAATCATTGTGCTGTCATAATATCCTCCGGCAGCAGTATAATTAGCGTTTTCAAAATTTATTTCACCCAATTTAAGATACGATAAAGCTTTTTGTTTAGGGTTTTGTGTACTACTTTTAATTGATAATTTGTAGTTAATTATTGCTTCAGTTTCATTTTTCTCTTTTTCAAAAATTTCACCCAACGTGTAATAAATAACATCTAAGTACTCAGTATTTTTAATGTCACGAGTCATTTTTAACAACTCGCGTTTTAATTTTGAGACATTACCCGAATTAACATCCAATAACCTCGTTTGCTTTATTTTTGCATTAAACACAAACTCATAATCAGGCTTCAACGATATTGTTTTCTGATAGAACTGAATCGCTTTCTTATTTTCACCTCGTTCTTCATACAATTGACCTAATATAAATGCATATCGGGCTCTCGTTTTTTTTGAAGGTCTGCTTTTAGCTAAAAACCATAAATTAGCTACCCCTCTTTTTCCTACTACATCACCACCTTTTAAAGCAGAAAGTAAGGCAACTTCAGCCTCAGGATACATGCCCCTTTTTATAAAATAATCTGCCTGAACAGCCGGCAATTCTTTGGCTGCGTATTTAGAAATTTTTTTATCTTCTTTTAAAAGTCCTATAATCGGGTCCGCCTGTGTCGGAGATCCAATTTCATTATATGAACGAGCCAACCAAATCATGGCCTTATATTTATCTTTTGACTTATAACTACGAATCACATATTCAAAAGCTTCAATTCCGGAAAAAAACTCTCGTTTGTAAAAATGGGAAATACCAATCACATTCCAGTTATTATCAATCCAACGCCCAGCATTAGTTATTTCATCCCCACTTTTTTTATCCTTTATAGTGTGTCTTTGGATACAATTAGAAGATTTCTTAATGGCTTTGTCAAATTCCGGAAATGTTGATTTAGCCGATTCATTATTCGCAATCAAAAATACCGGCAACAAACGATCGTAATCATATTTATAATTGGATGCAATTTTGTCCTCCCCTTCCTTTATGCTTTCCGTAGCATAATAATATCCATTAAATCGGGCAGTTAAATTATGATATCCTCTATGAATAAACGTATTTCTGTTGGTTTTACAACCCAACAATAAAATAAGGAATGAAATTCCTGCAACAATGTATATGAATCTTGACTTCAAAAATAAGAGGCCCCTAATGTAACTTATAACGTCAAAATCGTAAATTTAGTATATTTTTGTATCGAACGTATGTCGGAAATCAAAAATAGTCGTTGGAAAATATTTACAGATCAATTACGTAATAAATACCGTTTGGTTATTTTAAATGATGATTCTTTTGCGGAAAAATTTTCATTACGTCTTTCTCCACTTGGCTTAATCATTTTATTAGGTTCAATTACCATTTTAATGACAACCTTAGTAATTAGTTTGGTAGCTTTTACCTCTCTGCGCGAATATATTCCTGGTTATGGGAATGTGCATGATCGAAAAACAATTGTTAACCTAACGGCAAAAACCGATTCACTCGAAAATGCAGTAGTAGCAAGAGATTGGTACATTAATAATATTTTAAATATTTTATCAGGCAAAACAGAAGGAAGACCTCCGAAACCGACTAAAGACTCGACAGGTAAATACGCTGACCTAAATATCAAACCAAGCGAAGAAGATGTTAAACTACGAAATAATATAGAAAATAATCTACTAGAATCTACTAGCAACAAGGTTATTGCTAATAAAACGAATACATTAATCAACTTTTTCTTTTTTACACCAGTTCAAGGTTTAATAACATCTTCGTTTAATCTGAAAGAAGGTCATTTTGGGACTGATATTGTTTGTAAAGAAAATGAACTAATCAAATCAACATTAGACGGAACAGTTGTATTTGCAGGATTTACTTCCGACGATGGTTATGTTATTCAAATACAACACAGTAGTAATTTAATGAGTGTTTATAAACATCAATCAAGCATTATTAAAAAAATAGGAGATTTTGTTAAATCAGGAGAACCAATTGGTGTAGTTGGTAACACCGGTGAAAACAGTAAAGGCCCGCATTTACACTTTGAATTGTGGTATAATGGATTTGCCATTAATCCTCAAGATTATGTGGTATTTTAATTTTTATGGCGACTGAAACATCACATTAAAAAGCAATTCACTTCCTTAAAAGATAAAAAAAATTTCACTTTTAGCAATTTATCCCTACATTTGCACCCGAATTTTAAAGCTTACAAATACATTTTTTCGTAATGACTAGTAAAATCAATACTTTCAAGAAATTTGCAAACATCCATTTTGTAGTAGTTACACTATTGATGTTATCTTTCAACAATCTATTTGGTTCTGAACCACAAGAAGGTCAAACTGAAGCAGAAGTTCATTCGGCTGCCTCATCTGTTCCTCACGAATCGCATGCTGAAGGTGGGCCTGTAGACATAACAGCCGTAGCTTTTGAGCATATTTTAGACTCTCATTCATGGCATTTTTGGGGTGAAGGACACGATGCTGTATCTTTACCTTTACCTGTTATTTTGAAAGGAAAAAATGGCATTTACACTTTTATGTCTTCTGAATTTCATCACGACAATCAAGGATTTGTAGTTGTGGAAAAAAATGGTGAACGTTTTGTGAATTTCGAAGAGAAAATTTACTTTGCAAACGAAACTCCAAATGAGTATGGTCAATATGTTTCTTTAACAGCGGCAGATAAAGAAGTAGCTGTTTTAAATGAAACACCTTTAGATTTTTCAATCACTAAAAATGTTACTCAAATGTTCATATCGATGTTTGTGTTGTTTTGGTTATTTATCTCCATTGCTAATGCTTACAAAACAACTGGTGTCACTTCAGCTCCAAAGGGCAAACAATCTTTTTTTGAGCCATTAATTATCTTTGTAAGAGATGATATTGCAAAAGGTAATATTGGACATGGTTCAGAAAAATTTGTTCCATATTTATTAACTGTATTTTTCTTAATATTAGTAAATAATGTTTTTGGATTAATTCCAATCGGAGCTAATTTAACAGGAAATATAGCGTTCACATTAGTTTTATCAACCGCTACCTTGATTATCACAAACCTTAATGGTAACAAAAATTATTGGTCTCATATTTTTTTACCACATGCTCCAAAAGCTATTTGGCCAATATTAATTCCGATTGAAATAGCTGGTATATTTATTAAACCAATAGCCTTAATGATTCGTTTATTCGCAAATATGACAGCAGGACATATCATCGTCATTTCATTAATAGGCTTAATATTCGTATTCAAATCTGCTATGATTGGGTTTGTTTCTGTGCCTTTTGCCTTGTTTATTGATATCCTTGAGTGTTTAGTTGCTTTCTTACAAGCATTTATCTTCACTATGCTCACCGCTTTATTTATCGGTTCAGCTGTAGCAGATCATCATGAAGATTCTCATCAAGATGAAGATCATAATTTGGCTAAAAGCCATCATTAATAATTTTTTTGTTTAACCATATAAATCACAAGTAAAAATGACAGGAAGTATCGCAGCAGTTGGCGCAGGATTAGCAGTAATCGGTGCTGGCTTAGGAATCGGAAAAATTGGTGGAAGTGCAATGGAAGCAATTGCTCGTCAACCAGAAGCAGCGGCAAAAATTCAAACTGCAATGATTATCGCAGCAGCCTTAGTAGAAGGTGTTGCTTTATTCGGAGTTGTAGTTGCTTTAATGTCGAAGTAATCTTCAAAAAACAAACCAAGTCTTTCACGGTTGGTAAAAGACTTGGTTTAAACTATTTATTTGGAAAAAATCTTTTTAAAATAAAAAGACAAGAAAAAACAAAAAATAAAAATAATTAATATGAACGTGTTTATTTTAGCAAGCTTAATCGAACCATCTGTTGGTTTAATATTTTGGACAACCATCACATTTATAATTTTATTAGTTTTATTGGGTAAATTCGCTTGGAAACCTATTCTAAGTGCGATAAAAACTCGTGAACAAGGAATTGAAGAAGCCTTATCAAGTGCGGAAAAAGCGTTAAATGATATGCGCGAATTAAGATCTAACAATGAGAAAATATTAGCTGATGCACGTTCTGAGCGTGATAATTTATTAAAAGAAGCTCGTGACACGAAAGAAGCTATTATTGCAGAAGCAAAAGCCAAATCTCAGGCAGAAGCAGACAGAATTATGTCATCTGCTCGTGAACAAATAACAAATGAAAAAAATGCAGCATTGGTTGAGTTAAAAAATCAAGTAGCTACTTTGTCTATTGAAATTGCTGAGAAAATTTTACGTAGCGAATTATCTAGTGATGATAAGCAAAAAGCATTAGTAACAAATTTAATGAAAGACGTAACCCTTAACTAATTATGATAGTCGCAAATAGATACGCAAAATCATTGCTAGACCTATCCCTTGAAAAAGGTCAATTAGAATCAGTTTATGCTGATATGATTGAGATTAAGTCAACGTGTGCAAATTCAAAAGAGTTCATTAATTTTTTGAATAGTCCTATTATTAATTCAGATAAAAAAAACTCCGTAATAAAGGCTATCTTTAATGGAAAGATTAATGATATTACTTCTGCTTTTTTATCTATTGTGACTTCAAAAAGACGTGAATCAATCATTCCTGAAATAGCAACTAATTTCATTGAACAATACCGTTCTCACAAAAACATTTTGACTGCCGTTGTCACATCTGCTAAAGGTTTGGACGAAACAACTAAGCAAAAAGCGTTAGATTTAGTTAAATCACAATTAAAAGGTGAAGTTGAATTAGTTGAAAAAATAGATGCATCAATTATTGGAGGATTTATTCTAAAAATTGGGGATAAACAAATTGATAAATCTGTTGTTCGTCAACTATCAAATTACAAAAAAGAATTAATTAACAAAGCATTAAATTAATAAATAAACCATAACAATAATGGCTGAAGTAAAACCAGCAGAAGTATCTGCAATTTTAAGACAACAATTATCAGGTTTCAAATCGGAAGCTGAACTAGAAGAAGTTGGAACCGTATTACAAGTAGGTGATGGTATCGCTCGTATTTACGGATTATCTAAAGTTCAATCAGGTGAATTGATTGAATTTGAAACGGGTTTACAAGGAATTGTATTAAACCTTGAAGAAGATAACGTTGGTGCGGTATTATTGGGAGTAAGCACTGGGATTAGTGAAGGTTCATCGGTAAAACGTACTGGCCGCATTGCTTCCATTAAAGTTGGAGAAGGCATGCTAGGACGTGTTATTGATACTTTAGGGAATCCTATAGATGGTAAAGGGCCTATTCAAGGTACAACTTATGAATTACCATTAGAGCGTAAAGCCCCAGGTGTAATTTATCGTCAACCAGTTACTGAGCCCTTACAAACAGGGATTAAAGCGATTGATGCGATGATTCCAATTGGTCGTGGGCAACGTGAATTAATTATTGGTGACCGTCAAACTGGTAAAACTACCGTTGCTTTGGATACCATTATCAATCAAAAAGAATTTTATGATGCAGGAAAACCTGTATTTTGTATATATGTTGCGGTAGCTCAAAAAGGTTCAACCGTTGCAAACGTTGTTCGTACTTTAGAAGAAAACGGGGCAATGGCTTACACAGTAGTTGTTGCTGCTAATGCTTCTGATCCTGCTCCAATGCAATTCTATGCTCCATTTGCAGGTGCTGCGGTTGGTGAATTTTTCAGAGATACTGGTCGTCCTGCATTAATTGTATATGATGATTTATCAAAACAAGCAGTTGCATATCGTGAGGTTTCCTTATTATTACGTCGACCTCCTGGACGTGAAGCGTATCCTGGTGACGTTTTCTATTTACATAGTCGTTTATTAGAGCGTGCTGCAAAAATTAATGCCTCTGATGAAATTGCAAAAAACATGAATGATTTACCAGAATCGTTAAAACCAATAGTAAAAGGTGGTGGTTCATTAACGGCTTTGCCAATTATTGAAACACAAGCTGGTGACGTTTCTGCTTACATTCCTACAAACGTAATTTCTATTACTGACGGACAAATTTTCTTAGAGTCTAATTTATTTAATGCTGGTATTCGCCCTGCAATTAACGTAGGTATCTCTGTATCTCGTGTAGGTGGTAATGCTCAAATTAAATCTATGAAAAAAGTAGCCGGTACTTTAAAATTAGATCAGGCTCAATACCGTGAATTAGAAGCTTTTGCTAAATTCGGTTCTGATTTAGATGCTGCTACAAAATCTGTATTAGATAAAGGTGCGCGTAACGTAGAAATCTTAAAACAAGCAAATGCATCACCTCTGCGTGTTGAACAACAAATTGCGATTATTTACATCGGAACTAAAAATTTATTACGTCACATTCCAGTAAATAGAGTGAAAGAATTTGAAAAAGAATTTTTAGATGTATTTGAACGTAAACACAAACAACATCTAGACGCTTTAAAAGCTGGTAAGTTTGATGATAATATTACAGGTGCTTTAGAAGCTACTGCAAAAGAATTATCAGCGAAATATAATTAATCTTAGAATTAAGAAGTCAGATTAAATATCTGACTTCTAAAATCTTAAATAAAAATGCCAAATTTAAAAGAAGTAAGAAATAGAATCGTATCAGTTGGCTCAACTATGCAGATTACAAGTGCCATGAAAATGGTAAGTGCTGCAAAATTGAAACGTGCGCAAGATGCCATCACGCAGATGCGTCCATACGCCAATAAGTTACAGGAAATACTACAAAACGTTAGTTCAAGTTTAGATACTTCTGAAAATGCTTATGCACGTAACACGCCAGCTAAAAATATTTTATTAATAGCCATTTCTTCAAATCGCGGTTTAGCAGGTGGTTTCAATGCAAATATTATCAAGAAAACATGGAGCTTGATTAAGAATGATTATCAAGGGGAAAATGTATCTGTAATATGCATCGGAAAAAAAGTTAATGACGCATTTAAAAGAACAAATTACGGAATTGTAGGTACTGATTTACCACATAATTTAAATGAAATATTTGACCGTTTAAATTATGAAAATGTTGCTCCAATTGCTGAAAAAATCATGGAAGCATTTGTAAAAAATGAATTTGACAAGGTTGTTTTAGTTTATAATCAATTCAAAAATGCAGCTGTTCAGATTGTTCAGGCAGAACAATTTTTACCAATTGAGTCTGCTACTCCTAACGAAACTTCGGCAACAAGTACTGATTATATTTTTGAACCAAACAAAGAATTTATTGTTAGCGATTTAATTCCTCGTTCATTAAAAACACAATTCTATAAAGCTTTATTAGACTCATTGGCTTCTGAACATGGGGCTCGTATGACAGCTATGCATAAGGCTACTGATAACGCAAAAGAAATGTTACGCAACTTAAAAATTAGTTATAATAAAGCTCGTCAAACAGCCATTACAACTGAAATCTTAGAAATCGTTGCTGGTGCTGAAGCATTAAACGGTTAACATATTTATATCATCTCTAAAAGCCTTTGCCTAGTTGCAAAGGCTTTTTTTTTGAACTTAACTTAACTGCACAATCGAGAGCGACTTAATTGATTATCAAGAGTATAAATTGAATTGTTTTGATTATTTTTGATCGTCTTATTCAAAACTTCTTAAATTTTTAAAGTATTTACTATATGTCATTATTTATCAAATCTATTATCTCGTTTTTAATTTTGATAAGCACAACTCAATTGTGTGATGCTCAAATAAATACATATTTAAGAAAAGCTGAAAAAGCTATCGAAAAAAATAAAATAGAAGACGCGAAAAATTATTATTTAAGCGCATATAAAATTGACAAAAATAATTTTGAGGCGAATTTAGGATTAGGTTTTGTGTTATGTGAATTTATGGCAAAATACACCGAAGCTATTCCTTATCTTGAAACAGCATATTATAAAGATCAAACAGATACAGTTGCTGATTTATATTATTCGTTAGCAAAATGTTATAATCATCATGGGAAATTCACTAAAGCTTATGAACTATATCAAAAATTAGCCGTAAAAATTGCTAATGACCAAGAACAAGATACCTATACAGTACCCGATATTAAAAAAAGAGCCCAAGACTGCTTGTTTGCAAATCAATATAAAGATTCTCTTTTCGATAAAAACATTTATGTTGGTAATCTAGGGCCCAAAATCAATACGGATATGCCCGAATACGTTCCTGTAATAAAGGATAATAATGAGTTAATATTTACCTCCAGAAGAAAAGATTCTGAAAAAGAGAAAAGAAGTAAAGAAGATGATAAATACTTCGAAAACATGTATGTGAGTAAACTTGAAAATGGCAAACCTCAACCCATTAAAGAATATGATCTAGGGGGCAATAAACTTCAAACTAATTACTCAAAAAAACATGTCTCTGTGGTTTCATCATCTCATGACGGAAAAACGATGTTTTTATTCATCGATAATAATATTTATGAAATAAAAGTAGACGCCGACCAAATTAAAAGAAGCAATGCGCTATCAAAAAATGTTAATATAGATTACTATCAAAATCACGCCAGTATAAGTAAGGATGGTAGAGCCATTTTTTTTACAAGTGAAGATGAAAGAGGTTTTGGTGGACTTGATATCTATAAATCATCTAAAGAAGCAGATGGAACTTGGGGTATACCCGTTAATTTAGGCTCTAACATCAATACACCATACGACGAAGACTCGCCTTATTTAGCAGATGATGGGAAAACGTTATATTTCGCTTCTAAAGGCCATCCGGGCTTTGGGAATTACGATATCTATCAAAGTAAACTGATTAATGGAGAATGGTCAGTTCCTGATAATCTAGGACAACCTATCAACTCACCCGATCACGATATCTTTTTTGTACAATCTAGCAGATATGCAAATGCTTATTTTTCATCAAATCGTAAAGGTGGATTTGGAGACATGGATATTTACAAAATAACTTATTTTAATAAATTCAATCAACAATGCAGAGAAAAACAGAATAACTATATACCGCTTGAAGCCAATTTAATTGACAAAAACTTACAACTTGTAAATTTTAGAGCCAATATACCTGCACACTTAAATATTATTTCATGCCAATGGAAATTTAATCAAACAATTTTAACAACTGACTCTCTGAATTTCACTCACAAGGTCTCCAATACTGAAATTGGAGATTCTATCTATGTAAAAATTATAGCAGGCTGTGATACTTGTTTAGATCCAGTGGTATTATGTAATTTTATTAAATACCAAAAACCCAAAGAGCTTTTGGTTTCGAAAACTGATGAATCTCTTGCACAAAAAAATCTCAATATTTCTGAAAACAACCAAAAAACAGATCAAATTATTTACGATGCAGATTTAAAAGTATCATACTTGAAAAAATCACAAATCGATTCTTTAAAATTAGATTTGAGTCCTATTTACTTTACTTATAATCAATCGAATATATCTAAAGAATCTACATCTATTCTTAACAAAAACTTAAAAATTTTATCTAAGCATCCAGAGCTATCCATTTTAATTTATGGTTTCGCTGATAGTAGAGGTTCTGATAAACATAATTTAAAATTATCTGAACAACGTGCGCTTAAAATCAAATCTTATTTGTTACAGCATGGACTAAAATCAACTCAAATCAAAAACGTAACTGGTAAAGGTGAAACTTCTATTTTAAATCACTGCAAAGAGGGTGTAATATGCAACGAAACAGAACATGCACAAAATCGTCGTGTTGAGATAGTTGTCATCGAAAATAAATAATGAAATTTTAATGATTTTTCAATAAGATAATACTCATTTTTTTGCTAATTCTTATAGGTTATTATATATTTATATCGTTGTAAGCGCGCACAACAGAGTTTAAATAATAAGCCTAGCGCCAAGGCATATAAAAAATTATCACTATGAAAAAAGTATTTTTAACTGTAGCAGTAGCTCTTTTAGCAGGATCTTTAACTACTTTAAATGCTCAAGTTGAGCCAGCTAAAAAAGGTGCAGAATCTAAAGACGCTCACAAAGGAGAACACAAAGGTGAGCATAAGGGAGACCACAAAGAAGAGCATAAAGGTGAGCACAAAGGCGAGCATAAAGGAGAACACAAGGGTGAGCATAAAGGAGAACACAAAGGCGAGCACAAACCTCACTAATAAAATTAGTATTTAGAACATTTTTAATTCTAAATATTTTAAATAAAAACAGGCAAATCAATCAAGACTTGCCTGTTTTTTTATTTTATATAAAAACAATTTATACAATTTCTAATAATGTTCTAAAAGCCACATACTTGCCTTCATAGCGTTGGGTATGTTCCACCTGCAATCGAGGGCCATCATGTTTTTGATATGCTTCGATGTCTGCCATCGATTCAAAGGTATATTGTATAGAGAAAGTTTCACCTTCATCATTCACGTTCAATACCTTGCATATTTTATTTTCTTTAAAATACCCTGTTTTTAATACATCAGGTATATGAATAGTTTTCATCCATTGTAGCCACTCCTGAGCTATTTGTTTATCTATACTTACAGTTACGTTGTATATATACATAGTTAAATTGTTTTAAAAATTATCAATATTTTAATTCACTGTATCACCTCTTAATTCCCGAAAACGTTTTCGTGCTTCCACCACGTAAATACTTCCTGGGTATTTTACCATTAAATCGGTGTATAATTGTTTGGCTTTTTCTTTATCACTCAAATAACGTTCATATACTTCTGCTTCCTTAAACAAAGCGTCGTCTCCATATAATTCATTAGGGTAAAATTCTACAATATTTTCATACATTTTTACAGCTTCAGCATATAAATTCATGCGTTTATAAATTTCTGCTTTTTTATAATAAATGTCATCTCCTAATGTGTGTTCGTTGAATAATGTGTTAATACTGTCGAGGCGAGCTATTGCCTGCTGATTCTGATGTTGCATCATTAATAATTCAGCAGAAGCAAACATGCTTAAGGGTGCAGTGTTAGTATCAACTCCTATGGCATCTGTTATCACTAAAGATAAATCTAATGCATCATTAGCAATTGTTTTGCTGGTTGCTCCTTTAAGTACATCGCATTGCGATTTTGCCCATTTAAAATCAGAGGCATAATAACTTAATTTGGCGTTTTTAAATTTAGCTGCCTGACCAACTACCTCGTATTTAAAATCTTTTTCCACCTGAGAATACAATAAAGATGCATCCCAAATATTACCAATCAACAAATACATATCCGCTAAATCTAATTTTATTTCAGCTATTTCATTTTTATCAAAAGCATATTGCGTGGTTATATCTTCCAATAACTGAACTGCTTCCTGAGGTTTATTTAAAAAATAGGCTTTTAACAAAGCTGATTTTTTAATAAGGGGTAAGGTTAAATTACTTATACCAAATTCTTTAATCACCATTTCTAAATTGGTTTCTAAAGCCAACAGATTGGTTAATGAAGGGTTGGCAAGATGAGTGAGTTGTAAATATCCTGCATTTAATCGTTCTATTTTTGCAATATCATAGTAAGGATTATTTTTTCCTTTACTCAAAATATATTGATAACATTTTTCGGCTACTTCATAATTTTCATGATCAATACATAGCTGAGCTAACTCCATGAGTCTTGTCCCATCTAGCTTCTGACGTTTGTCTAAAGCTTTACTTTGAATAAATGAACCTTCAAAATCTTTTTGCTGATTAAGTAAAAAAATTAAAAATTCTGAAAATATCGTTTTGTCGGGCTGTTGCTGAATACGTTTTATTAATTCCTGTTTTAATATAGGATTATTAAATCCTCCGTTTCTATCATCATAACCCAATGATTGCTGAAGATTAGTTTGGGCTGTGTAAATTTCGCTTTCTCTAAATTCAATCGCATCCAAATACTCATTTACCATTGCCTTTAGGTCTCCCTTTTTTTTATATAAATCTGCTATTTCATAATAATAAGGATATATTTCAAAAGTTGCTTTGCGACCTTTTTTATATACGTCTATAGCGTAATCATACAACTCCATTTCTTCAAAAGCGTGAGCGAGTGTAAATACATTGTTTTGTTCAGGTATAAGGCTTTTAATGGCTTTTTCGTATTGTTCTTTTCCCTTTTCAGGATTTTCCATTAATAGGTAAACTCTACCGAGTTTTACATATAACTGCGAATTAGAGGCATTTCTTTTAATTTGTTTTTTAGTAATTTTCTCTGCTGTTTTATAATCTTTTACTTCGATAAGAGCATTGTAATAATAATTGAAGTAAACATCGGGCAATTTGTCAAATAATTTATCAAAATAGGTAATTGCTTTATCGTATTGTTTTTGTTCATAAAACTGAATAGCCAATTTATCATCCATGTTTCGCTGAGCTCTCAAGCTAACAAAACCTAAGAAAAACAAGATGGCTATAAAAAAATGTGTTTTCAAATTATTTAATTTCAGGCACAATTAACTCTGGCAGAACGCCTCCATTCAATGTTTTAAGGAAAGCTTCGCACACAGGAACCGATTGATTAAAAACTTCTAAATGATTACGTAAATTTTCTGTATTCCCTTTTAATTCATCAATCATTTGTTCTGCGTGTTTTTTTTCCTGACTAATGAATTCCAATGCTTCATCTTCTTCAAGCGTTTCGTGTTTTATATCATTAGATAAATTGAGTAATTGATTAATAGAGATGTTAGCATCATTTATCCAATAACTTCTATATAACAAATAATCTCTGAGACCTTTTTCTACCGAATGCATTTTTTGCAAATTTTCTGCTACAGTTTTAGACACTGTATCCTTTAAATGCGTATTAACATATACCGAATACGTATATTGTTTGGAATAAGCTTTAAAACAGACCGCACTATCTATGGTTTTAAACTGATCAACCGACTGTTCTAAAACAACTTTGAGGCTATCTAATTCTTTGACGTACTTATCATACGTAAACGAACCTCTGCAATTCGAAAAGCAAAAAGCTATGATTAATAAAATAGTTGAAAGAAAGATAGTTCTCACAAATGATGTCAATAAGAACCAAATTTAAGTTTAATTGATTAATAACAAAAAAGAATATAGGCCATTTAATCTTAAAAAAAGATAACTGAAACCAATCTATTTTTTAAAATAGAATTTTAATTCTTTTTGCCCGAATTCAGCAATTTAAATAATTCTTCTAATTTTGGAGAAAGTACAATTTCAGTTCTTCTGTTTTTAGCTCTTCCTTCCGGTGTATCGTTATTTGCCACAGGAAAATGTTCTCCTTTTCCTGAAGCAGTGACTCTTTTTGGCTCCACATTAAATTCATCGCAAATCATCCTTACAATATTTGTGGAACGAGCAACACTTAAATCCCAATTGTCTTTATAAATGGCTGTTTTAATAGGTACATTATCGGTATGTCCCTCTATTGCAATATCAATTTCAGGGTTTTTATTCAACACTTCCGACAATTTCTTGATAGCATCCTTGCCTTTATCTTCTACAGTTGCATTTCCTGATTTAAATAATAATTTATCGGAAATAGAGACGTACACCTTGCCGTTTTTCATTTCGACCATAAACTCATCCGATTTAAATCCTAATAAAGCGTTTTTAACAGTATTATTAAGTGCATTTAAGATAGAATCTTGTTTTTTTAATAACGATTGTAACTCTTTTAATTGTTTATCTTTTTCTTTCAAATCTTTTTCGCGTTGGGAAAGCTCCGATAACTTGTTTTCCAAAGATGAATTTAATTCGGAAACTTTTTTATCACTTGAACTCATTAAATATTTATAGGAAGCGTTCAATTTATTATATTCTACCAATAGTGAATCATACTTCCTGTTTTTTGACTTAATGATGGTATGCAAATCAAGGGTATCTTTTTTTAGATTTTTATTCTCTGCCAATAACTGATCTCTTTCTGCAAGACATTTCTTATAACGTTTTGACCAAAAAAATTTTTGAAACTCACTTTGCGCCTCAACGGTTCCTATTATAAATACTATGCTTACAACAAGTAAAACTATTTTTTTCATTTTATATTAATTATATTCTGATGGGTAATATGTCAGAATCAAATAAAAAGATGATTCAGCATAAATTTAACGGCTTGCTGAATTATAAATTATGTTTTTTATACCCTTTATAAACTTTCGCTTGTGAACAAATACAGCATCGAACAGCGACTATATTTTATAAAAAGACCTGTTTGAAAATCGATTCAAAACTTGATTTAAACTGTCTTTTTATAATTGAAAAACCTGGCAATTATTTTAAACAATAATTTGTTCAACGACTTAATATATTTAAATTTGGCCAACTTTTTTTAACCAATTAAACCCCAAAATATGAGCAAAATTAAAGTGACCAACCCGGTAGTAGAATTAGACGGTGATGAAATGACCCGCATCATTTGGAAATTTATTAAAGATAAATTAATAGTACCGTATTTGGACTTGGATATTAAATATTACGATTTGGGTATGGAATACCGTGATGCTACAAACGATCAGGTTACCATAGATGCTGCAGAAGCTATTAAAAAATATGGAGTTGGGATTAAATGTGCTACCATTACTCCTGATGAAGCTCGCGTAAAAGAATTTGGATTGAAACAAATGTGGAAATCACCGAATGGAACAATCCGTAATATTTTGGATGGTACTGTTTTTCGTGAACCAATTGTTTGTAAAAATGTACCTCGTTTAGTTACTAACTGGACTGCGCCTATCATTGTTGGACGTCATGCATTTGGCGATCAATACCGTGCTACTGATGTTGTAATTAAAGGTAAAGGTAAATTAACAATGACATTTACTCCCGAAGATGGTTCAGCACCTGTAACTCATGAAATATACAATTACAAAGGTAATGGTGTAGCTATGGGTATGTATAACACAGAAGAATCTATACGTGGATTTGCGCATTCTTGCTTTAATGTCGCTTTAAATAAAAAATGGCCATTATATTTATCTACTAAAAATACGATTCTTAAAAAATACGATGGTTTCTTCAAAGATATTTTCGAAGAAATTTACCAAGCAGATTATAAAGCAAAATTTGAAGCAGCTGGTATTGTTTATGAACACCGTTTAATTGACGACATGGTAGCTTCTGCCTTAAAATGGAATGGAAATTTTGTTTGGGCATGTAAAAACTATGATGGTGACGTTCAATCAGATTCAGTAGCTCAAGGATTTGGTTCATTAGGATTAATGACATCTGTATTAATTACTCCAGATGGTAAAACTATGGAAGCTGAAGCAGCTCATGGTACAGTTACTCGTCATTTCCGCGATCATCAAGCAGGTAAACCAACGTCAACTAATCCGATTGCTAGTATTTTTGCTTGGACACGTGGTTTAGAATTCCGTGGTAAATTAGATGGTAATCAAGAATTAATTAATTTTTGCCATGCATTAGAACAAGTATGTGTTGAAACCGTTGAATCTGGTAAAATGACTAAAGATTTAGCAGTTTGTGTTCATGGAAATAAAGTAACTTTAGGAGAACATTATCTAAATACAGAAGATTTCTTAAATGCCATTGATAGCAATTTAAAAAAGAAATTAGAAAAATAAATAATGTACCAGGAATTATTCGATAAAGTAGAAAATGCATTAAAAACAATTCGTCCTTATCTGGAAGCAGATGGAGGAGACGTTGAGTTAATTGAAGTCATTGATGGTAATACTGCCATGCTTGAATTAAAGGGCGCTTGTAGTACTTGTAGCATGAGTCACATGACTATGAAAGCAGGAATTGAGGAAACAATTATGAAAGCCGTTCCCGAAATTAAAGCTGTAAGGGCCATAAGATTATAATAATCCCAGGACTATTGATATCGCTAGAGGCTGTCTTCTTAGACAGCCTCTTCTTTTTGATTATACATCTATGATCAAACAAATGTCAGTCTGACACATGGACTGACATTTTATTTCAATAAATAAATAAAAAATGGCAAAATGTCTATTAAATAGTAGAGAATATATATTGGCACATTTTTAGACAATTGGCGAGTAACGAAATTAAAAACAAATAATAAATCAAATAATTATGGCAAAAACAAGTTTAAATGTAAAGCCTTTGGCTGACAGAGTTTTGGTAGAACCAGCTCAAGCAGAAACAAAAACAGCAGGAGGATTAATAATTCCTGATACTGCTAAAGAAAAACCAATGAAAGGGAAAATTTTAGCTATTGGAAATGGTAAAATTGATGAGCCAATGACTGTTAAAGTTGGCGACACAGTTTTATATGGCAAATACGCTGGAACTGAAATCCAAGTAGATGGCAAAGATTTGTTAATTATGCGCGAAAGCGATATTTACGCAATTGTTTAATTCAAATTAAAAAATTCAAAATCACAAGATTCAAAAACCTTGAATCTTAAATATTTAACCTTAAACCAAACAAAAAATGGCAAAAGATATCACATTTAACTTAGAAGCTCGTGACTCATTAAAACGTGGAGTTGATGCATTAGCAAACGCAGTAAAAGTAACATTAGGACCTAAAGGAAGAAATGTTATTATCGATAAAAAATTTGGTTCACCTGCAATTACAAAAGACGGTGTAACTGTAGCAAAAGAAATCGAATTATCTAACCCTGTTGAAAACATGGGTGCACAATTATTAAAAGAAGTTGCATCTAAAACAGCTGATGCTGCTGGTGATGGTACAACAACTGCAACTGTATTAGCTCAAGCTATTGTCACAGGTGGATTAAAAAACGTGGCTGCTGGAGCAAATCCAATGGACTTAAAACGTGGAATTGACAAAGCTGTTGATGCTATTGTAGAAAATTTGAAAAAACAATCGCAAGCAGTTGGTAACGACAATAAAAAAATCGAACAAGTTGCAACTATTTCTGCAAATAACGATAGCACTATTGGTAAGTTAATTGCTGAAGCAATGTCTAAAGTTAAAAAAGAAGGTGTTATTACTGTTGAAGAAGCTAAAGGAACTGATACAACTGTTGAAGTAGTTGAAGGTATGGAATTTGACAGAGGTTATATTTCTCCTTATTTTATTACTGATGTGGATAAAATGGAGGCTGTATTAGAAAGTCCATTGGTTTTAATTTATGAGAAAAAAATCTCTACAATGAAAGAGTTATTACCTGTGCTAGAAAAAGCGGTACAAACAGGTAAACCAATTTTAATCATTGCTGAAGATATTGACGGTGAAGCTTTACAAACTTTAGTAGTTAACCGTTTACGTTCTAACTTAAAAATTGCTGCTGTAAAAGCTCCAGGTTTTGGAGACAGAAGAAAAGCTATGTTAGAAGATATTGCTATCTTAACTGGTGGTGTATTTATATCTGAAGAAAGAGGATTTAAATTAGAAAACGCTGACTTAACTTTCTTAGGTAAAGCTGAAAAAGTTACTATCGACAAAGATAATACAACTATCGTTGGAGGTTCAGGTAAAAAAGCGGATATCGCAGCTCGTGTTAATCAAATTAAAGCTCAAATCGAAAGTACAACTTCTGATTACGATAAAGAAAAATTACAAGAGCGTTTAGCTAAATTAGCCGGCGGTGTTGCTGTTCTTTACGTTGGTGCTGCTACCGAAGTTGAAATGAAAGAGAAGAAAGACAGAGTTGACGATGCACTTCATGCTACAAGAGCTGCTGTTGAAGAAGGAATCATCCCTGGTGGTGGAATCGGATACATCAGAGCTATTGAAAGTCTTGAAAACCTAAAAGGAATCAACGATGACGAAACTACAGGTATTCAAATCATCAAACGTGCTATTGAAGAGCCTCTTCGTCAAATTGTTGCCAATGCAGGTGGTGAAGGATCAATCATCGTTCAAAAAGTAAAAGAAGGAAAAGGTGATTTCGGTTACAATGCAAGAACTGAAAAATTCGAAAACCTTTTAGCTGCTGGTGTTATCGATCCAACTAAAGTTTCTCGTGTTGCTTTAGAAAACGCTGCTTCTATAGCCGGAATGCTTTTAACAACGGAGTGTGTTTTAGCTGACGAAAAAGAAGAATCTCCTGCTGGAATGCCTGGTGGCATGCCAGGAATGGGCGGTATGGGCGGAATGATGTAAGATCAAACTCTTATCTTATAAAAAAACCTCCGGAAATCCGGAGGTTTTTTTATTTCTATGAACTAGGTTAAATAATACTAATTAACTTTTTACCAATCAACAATACTCTACACCGTATTTCCAAGAGTCATTATCCGCATAATGCTAAAATTATTAGCAAGAGCAATACAACAATCTGATTTTTAAAGACTAAGTGTTTAGTCAATAAAACACAATCAATGAAAATTAAAACAA